>DASPMO010000126.1:0-65678 GCA_035627015.1 Thermoanaerobaculia bacterium
CGATGCGCCGCGCCGCTTCGGCCGTGCCGTCGCAGCAGATCACCGTGCCGGAATGCTGGGAGAAGCCCATGCCGACGCCGCCGCCGTGATGCAGGCTGACCCAGGTCGCGCCTGATGCGCAATTGAGCAGCGCGTTGAGCAGCGGCCAATCGGAAACGGCATCGGAGCCGTCCTTCATGCCTTCGGTCTCGCGGTTCGGGCTGGCGACCGAGCCGGTGTCGAGATGGTCGCGGCCGATGACGATCGGGCCCTTCAGCTCGCCGTTCTTCACCATGTCGTTGAATGCGAGGCCGGCGACATGGCGCTCGCCGAGGCCGAGCCAGCAGATGCGCGCCGGCAGTCCCTGGAACTCGACGCGCTTCTGCGCCATGCGCACCCAGCGGTGCAGTGCGGCGTCGTTCGGGAAGAGCTCGAGGATGGCCTCGTCCGTGACGAAGAGGTCGTTCGGATCGCCCGAGAGCGCGGCCCAGCGGAACGGTCCGCGCCCTTCGCAGAAGAGCGGACGGATGAAGAGAGGAACGAAGCCTTCGACCTCGAAGGCGTTCGGTACGCCGTGCTCGACGGCCTGGCCGCGGAGGTTGTTGCCGTAGTCGAAGGTGATGGCGCCGCGGTTCTGCAGCTCGATCATGGCGCGCATGTGGCGGGCCATCGTCTCGTACGATAAATCGATGTACTTTTTCGGATCGCTTTCCCGTAAAGATAAAGCCTCATCGAAGCTCATCCCCGTGGGGACGTAGCCGGTCAGCTCGTCGTGCGCGGAGGTCTGGTCGGTGAGGACGTCGGGCACGATGCCGCGGGCGATGAGCGCTTCCAGCAGCTCGACCGCGTTGGCCACGACGCCGATGGAGACGGCCTGGCCGGCGTCGCGCGCTTCCAGCGCCCGCGCGATCGCGGCGTCGAGCGACGGCGCCTCTTCGTCGAGATAACGCTTCTCGATCCTGCGCTGGATGCGCGTGCGGTCGACTTCCGCGACCAGCGCCGTGGCCTCGTTCATCGTGGCCGCCAGCGGCTGCGCGCCGCCCATCCCGCCGAGGCCGGCGGTGACGACGAGCTTCCCGCGGAGCGAGTCGCCGAAGTGCTTCTTCGCCACGGCGGCGAAGCACTCGTAGGTTCCCTGGAGGATGCCCTGCGTGCCGATGTAGATCCAGGAGCCCGCGGTCATCTGGCCGTACATGGTCAGGCCGAGGGCGTCGAGGCGGCGGAATTCGTCCCAGGTGCCCCAGTGCGGGACGAGATTGGAGTTGGCGATGAGCACGCGCGGCGCGTTCTCGTGGGTGCGGAAGACGCCCACCGGCTTGCCCGACTGGACGAGCAGCGTCTCGTCGTTCTTCAGGCGCTTCAGCGTGGCCACGATGGCGTCGTAGCACTCCCAGTTGCGGGCGGCCTTGCCGATGCCGCCATACACGATGAGCTGCTCCGGCCGCTCCGCGACCTCGGGGTCGAGGTTGTTCATGAGCATGCGCAGGGCGGCTTCGGTCTGCCAGGACTGGCACTGCAACGTGGTGCCACGCGGCGCGCGGATGACTCGGGGCTCGTGGATTGCGGTGGTCATGAGAGGATTCTATGCCGATGCCTCGCCCGGATCTCAAAGCGCGCGCCGCCGAAGTCAACCAGCGCCTGAAGCAGGCCTACCCCGACGCGAAGATCGAGCTCGACTTCAACAACGCCTTCGAGCTGCTCATCGCCACGATCCTGGCCGCGCAGTCGACGGACGCGCGGGTGAACATCGTCACCAAGTCGCTGTTCCGCAAGTATCCCGACGCCCACGCATTCGCCAATGCGGACCTGGTGGAGATGGAGACGGCGGTCAAGCAGACGGGCTTCTTCCGCAACAAGGCCAGGGCGGTGATCAACTGCTCGAAGGCGCTGGTGGAACGGCACGGCGGCGAAGTGCCTCGGACCATGGAGGAGCTGGTCGAGCTGCCCGGCGTCGGCCGGAAGACCGCGAACGTGATCCTCGGCAACGCCCACAAGATCGAGGCGGGGTTCATCGTCGACACGCACGTGACCCGCCTCTCCGGCCGCCTCGGCTTCACGAAGCACGCGGATCCGGTGGACATCGAGCAGGACCTGATGAAGATCGTGCCGCGCGCGGAGTGGACGGCGTTCGCGAACCGCCTGATCCTGCACGGACGGCGGATCTGCATTGCCCGCAAGCCGGATTGTCCGAACTGCGTGGTGAGTGACATCTGCCCGTCGGCTATGGTCGATCC
Organism: Thermoanaerobaculia bacterium; assembly: GCA_035627015.1. Classification (GTDB taxonomy): domain Bacteria; phylum Acidobacteriota; class Thermoanaerobaculia; order Gp7-AA8; family Gp7-AA8; genus QHVT01. Next base: position 2,214 of record DASPMO010000126.1, read on the forward strand.
ACAGTCCCCGGCGAAGTCCAGGGGCCGCACCGCGCGATCCGCCAAAGCGCCTTCGCCGACCCCTTCCCGAAGCCGTACCGTGCAATCGCCTCGCGACCGTAAGCCGAGCACGAAGGCTTGAAGCGGCAGACCACGCGCCCGCGCAGGCGGGGGGAGATGTGGGCGCGGTATTCGTCGATGAGGAAGAGCGCGCCGCGCGCGGCGTAGCCGCGGCCGTGGGGCGCGGCGAAGTCGTGGATGGCGATGACGAGCACGAGGAGCGCGGCAAGGATGCCGAACTTGCGGACGCGGGGTCTCATGGCGTGAAGGCTCAGAGGTACACAGGCTCACAGGCTCACAGGAAGTCTCTATGAGCCGATGAACCTGTGAGCCTATGAGCCTCGTTCCTCCTTCGCCTCATTCCATAACGCATCCATCTCCTCGAGGCTGAGCGACTCGAAGTTCTCCGCGTGCGACTCCATCCACTGGAACCGGGTCATGAACTTCCGGTTCGTCGACTGCAGCGCCTCTTCCGGGTTCACGTTCACCTTGCGGGCGATGTTGGCAATCGTAAACAGCAGGTCGCCGATCTCCTCGTGCACGTGTGCGGTGTCGCCCGAGGCCACGGCCTCGCGCAGCTCGGCCATCTCTTCGTCGAGCTTGTCGAACACGTCTTCCGTGCGGCGCCAGTCGAATCCGACGCGGGCGGCCTTCTCGGTCAAACGGGAGGCCTTCAAAAGAGCGGGGAGCGACTGCGGCACGCCGGCCAGCAGCGACTTGTTCTCCGCCTTCCGCTCCGCCTGCTTGAGCTTCTCCCAGTTCGTCAGCACCTGTTCCGCGTCCTTGGCTTCCACGTCGCCGAACACGTGCGGGTGGCGGCGGACGAGCTTGTCGTGGATCGCGGTGATGGAGTCGTAGACGTCGAACGTCCCTTCCTCGCGCGTGATCTCGGTGACGAAGACGGCCTCGAGCAGCATGTCGCCCACTTCTTCCAGCAGGGCGGCGCGGTCGTCGCGGTCGATGGCGTCGACCACCTCGTACGCTTCCTCGATGACGTACGGCTTGAGGTCGGGCAGGGTCTGCTTGCGGTCCCAGGGACAGCCGTCGGGGCCGCGGAGACGCGTCATCAGTTTCACGAGATCATCGAACGAGCGTTTCATCGGCCGGCATTGTAGGAGTTCCACGCGCCCGCAGTTGTTCGGCGAGAATGTTCAGGGCGTCGACGACTCCGGCCGCGCCGGCGTCTCTCTCGAAATCGATGGCGAGCTTCCGCATGGAGGCGGCATTTTCGGCGGTCGGGTCGAGCCTCGATTCGTGCGTGACCCATTCGAGGAAGCGGACCTTGCCCTGAGGCGTCCGGAACATGTGGAGCCGTGCCGCGAGCTCACCGGCATCATTGAAACGCTGCTCGTGCCTGACCTTGCGTGACCACAACAGATGGTCGCGAATTCTCCCCGCGAATATCTGCCAGAACGCGGCGAGCAGCAGGAGTGCAAAGAGGCCACAGAAGACGGGACCGGCAGTGTCGGTGATGGAGCTCAGGCTCGAGCCTGCAACGATGACGACGAGGAGAACGCCCCCCGTCGCCAGAGTGGTGCCTCCGACGCTCAACAGTCCGATTTGCCCGGCACGGGGCAAGACGTTGTCGTCGCGAAATGTGATCAGGATCGGGAAGAAGCTCAGCAGGGGCCACCATCCGGTGGCAGTAAAGTGCCCCGTCGTCGCGGCTCCGATCGCGCCCACGCCCCATAGGCCCATGGCCAGAGCCGATCCCGGCACGAGCGTGGGGAGCATGACCAGAGACATGAAGCGCATCAAAAAGATCATCGCCACGAAGCCGCCCCACGCCGTCGTAGTTCCATTGCGCGTCGCTGTTCCATTGCGCGCGGAGAGCCATGCGGGCAGGTAGGGCAAAGCGGCGTTGAGCGCGAGGAGCGTCGCCAATTCCCTCGCGGTCGGCGAGCTCGCATCCAGTGCGAGCGCACTCGCAAAGATCAATACGTGCAGGATCACGTCGACCGGTGCCACGATCAGCAGCAGCCGCGCGGGCTGGACGAACTGTTCATGCTGCGGCAGCCGGTGCAGGTGCGCGAGCGTGGCGTGGCGCTCACGGCGCAGGCGCCCCGCGGCGAACGCGTCCAGCAATTCGTCGCGGATCGCTCGCGCGATATCCGGCGGCACGCTCCCGAGGAGCGCCACCTGCCGGTAAGCCACCTCGGCAAGCCAGACACTCGGACCGGTGAACGCCTTGCGGATCGCCTGCATCAGGATCGGCTCGGGCGCGATGCCCGCCACTTCCAGCGCCCACTTCCGATCGGCGAGCGTGCCGGTCTCCGTCGCAAGGTGCACGATTCGCCCGGCCAGCTCGCGCAGGCGCTCGGGCGCGGCGTTCGCGCGTCCCTGATAAGCCGACTGCAGCAACGACAGGAGATGGAGCGCCAGCGCGGGCCATGGAAACTCCCGCACGCCTGGCTCCTCCGGCAGGGCTCCTTCGATGGCCGCGACCTCGCGTTCGAGTAGATCGCCGATCGTCACGACGATCTGTTCGAGCCGCTCGCCCGTGCGCGTCTGCAGCAGCACCACGGCCGTCTCGCGCCATCGTGCGTCGGTGAGCAACCGCTCCGGCGGGACAGCGTCGGGCTCTTCGAGCACGACGGACGTCGCAAAGTACTCCTGGAACCGGCGGTGGGCGAAGGTGAACGTGGCGTCGCTGCTCTCCGGCCGCGCGAGCTTGATGAACTCCAGGGCATCGAAGGCAACCATCGGGTCGCCGGCGTAGCCGCGCCGCGTCATTGCCGCCGCGAGCGCTTCTCGCGCCGGACTCAGACCGAGCGCCGGCTGATCGGCCATGCAGAACGCGGCCTGCTCCGCGGCCTCACGGACCAGCACCGAGCCGACGCCGAAGCGTCGCAGGAGCTTCGGCGAAAGCCGAGCCAGCTCCGGCGGCGTCCCTCGGCCTCCACCTCCGCCTCCAGCTCCGCGTACTGGTGCTCGCTCCAGTCGGCGCCGTGGTCGATGCGTCCGATCTCGTTGCGGACGTGCTCGGCGAAGCGCCTGCGCCGCCGCACGCGGCGCTTTTCGCCGGCATCGTAGAAGAGCGGCTTGATCTCCCTGGCGACGCGCGCGATCAGAAACAGCAAGCCCAGAATCGCACCGAGCACCGAAGCCGCCAGCAGGACGTACTGCGGGATGTCAGCGCCGAACGGCTTGAACGCAGCGACGAGTTTTTCGAGATCCATCCTTCTTCGGTGTGATCGGAGAGGCGGACATCCCTACCCACCGCCTGCGAGACGCCAACTCCTGTTAGCATGCATGCAGACGTTCATGGTCAATCAGGTCCTCATCGTTGCCGCGGAGCATGCTGCCCGCACGCCCGCGGAGGTGGCCCGATCCCTGCGCTTCACACCGGTGATCACGGGCTCGGAGCAGGAAGCCGTGGAGCTGCTGGACCAGCACCGTTTTCGCCTGATCGCGGTGAGCGGCGCCTCGGCCTGGCGGCGCCTGCGCGACGCGGCGGAGAGCAAGCAGCCGATGGCGCGCGTGCTGGAGCTGCCCGACCTGACGCATGATGACGCGGCCATCCGCAATCTCATGGTCCGCTACCTCGAGCCGCACCCGGCCGATCGCGCCCGCTTCACGGCCGAGGAGCGCTATCGCTTCCTCTCCGGCATCCTGGAATCGTTCACCGGCACGCTCGACCTGCGCGAAGTGCTGCGCCGCATCGTCACGGTGACGCGCGAGGAGCTCGCCGCCGACCGCGCGTGGCTGCTCCATCCCGTCAACGAACAGGCCGAGTTCGCGAAAGTCGCGTTTGCCACGTCGGCGCCCGGCATCGAGGGCAATGTAGGCGACAAAGGGCCGGTGTCGCTCACCAATTCGCAGGGACTGATTCGCGCGGCGATGGAGTCGTCGCTGCCGGTGATCGTCACGGCGGGCGATGCCAATCTCGATCCGGAGCTGGCGGCGCGCTTCGGCATCCACACCGCCATCGTGCAGGTGCTTCGCCCGCGGGAAGGCGAGCCGTGGGCGTTCGGCCTGCACTCGAGCACCGAACGGTGGTGGACCGAGGAAGAGATCGGGCTCTTCGGCGAGATCGGCCGCTACGCCACGCTCGCGCTGAACAACACGCTGCTGCACAACAGCGCCGTGCGCGAGATGGCCAAGGTCAAGGCCATCCTCGATCAGATCCCCGAGGCCGCGGCGATCTACGACGCGAACGGGCGGCTGGAGCGGATGAACGCGGCCGCGCATCGCGAGCCGACGGTGCTCTTCGCCCCCGAGGCGGAAGCGCGCGTGCGTGCGAACCGCCATCGCTACATCGACGGCAGCCCGCTCAGCCCCGACGACCTGCCGTCGATGCGTGCGCTGCGCGGCGACGCCGTCAAGTCCGATTATCTCGTGCACGACCCGCGGGGCGGCGACGACCGGGTGGTGAACCTCAAGGCTGCCCCGATCCGCGACGATGCGGGACGCATCATCGGCTCGGTGGTCCTCTCCCGCGACGTCACGGACGAGCGCCAGAACGCGGAGCGCGAGTCGTGGCGCCGGCGCCGCGCCGAGACGCTGGCCAACCTCGGCCTGGAGATGGTGGCCATGGCGCCGAGCTTCGACAACCTCGACGATCCGGCCATGCGCGTGGCGCAGGCGGTCGCCGGCTCGGTGCGCATCTACCTCTATCACTCCATGAACGGCACGCTCGATCTGGTCGGCTACGGTACCGTCGAGCCGGAGCTGATGCGGTACCGCGACTACTTCGCGCGCAATCCCTATCGTCCGGGCGAAGGGCTGCCGGGCACGGTCTTCCACATCGGCCGGTCGCTGCTGTTCTACGAGGTGCGCGGCGACGCGCTGCTCGATTTCGCGCGCGACCAGCAGGAGCGCGAGGTGAAGGCGGCGCTGCACGAGCAGAGCCTCATCGCCTATCCGATCGAGTCGTACGGCGAGCGGATCGGCGCGATCGTCATCTCGCAGTCCGACCCGCGCCGCAACTTCGACGCCGAGGACCTCGAGTTCGCGCAGTCGGTGGCCGAGCGCATCGGCGCGGCCAGCCACATCCACAGCCTCACCCGCATGGCCCAGGACGGCCACCGCGCCGCGGAAGAGCTGGCCCGCCGCGAAGTCGACGCGCGCGTCCGCTTCGAGGCCGTGCTCGAGACCGCGCCCATCGGCATCGCCGTCATCTCCGCCGACGAGCTGCGCTTCGAGCTGGCCAACGCCCGCTTCCTCGACTTCGCCGAGGAGTTCGGCCGGGTGCCGTTCGACACGAAAGTGATCATCGGCCTGGCCGCGTCGGAAGTGCTGCCGGGGACGGAGCAGAGCCTCAAGCAGGTGGCCGACTCCGGCGAGCCGCGCGTCGACACGGAGCTGCAGGTCGGCGAGCGCTATTTCAACCGCATCGTCTCCGCCGCGCGCGGACGCTTCTCCGGCATCACCCAGAGCCTGACCGTGCTGGTGCAGGACGTCACCGACCAGGTGCGTGCGCGCCGGGAGATCGAGAACCTCGCCGCGATGATGGCCGAGCGCTCGGCGCGCCTCGACTCGATCCTCGGCTCGATGACGGACGGCCTGTGGGTCTACGACGCGAACGGCAACGTCGTCGACGTGAACCAGGCCGCCCTGAACATGTTCGGCCTGGCCTCGCGCGCCGAAGCCATCGAGAACGGCTCGTTCGCGCGGCTGCACCTGCGCGACTCGGAAGGGCGCGCCATCGCCTTCGGCGACATGCCGTATGCCCGCGCCCTGGCGGGGCAGACCGTGCCCGACTATCTCGCCATGGGCAAGCACCTCATCACGGGGCGCGACCTCGATCTCTCCATCGCCGCCGCGCCGATCGAGAGCGGCGGCATCGTCGGCGCAGTCCTGGTCATCCGCGACATCACCGCCCTGCAGGAGCTCGACCGCAAGAAGGACGAGTTCCTCTCCGTGGCCTCGCACGAGCTGCGCACGCCGCTGACGACGATCAAGGGCTACACGCAGCTCCTCGCGCAGACGGTCGACGACCTGCGCCCCGAGGAGCGGGCCACGTACATCAACGCCGTGCTGGGGGAGATCGAGCGGATGATGGGACTCATCTCCGAGCTGCTCGACGTCTCCCGCATCGAGACCAACCGCCTGCAGATCCACCCGCAGCCCATCCGCTGGCTGGAATTCATCCAGGGACGCGTGGCCGCGTTCCAGGTGCAGCACCCCAACCGCGCGCTGCGCGTCGCGCTGTCGACCGACGAGACCATCGTCACCGCCGATCCGGACCGCATGCGCCAGGTGGTCGACAATCTGCTGTCGAACGCCTTGAAGTACTCCGCCGACGGCACCGACATCGATCTCTCCGTGGAGGTGCGCGGCACGGAGATGCACACGTCGGTCAGCGATCACGGCATCGGCATCCCGAAGGACGAGATCCCGCAGCTCTTCGAGCGCTTCCACCGCGCCCGCAACGTCTCCAGCCGCTACTACGGCGGCCTGGGGCTGGGGCTGTACATCGCCCGCGCCATCGTCGAGGCGCACAACGGCAGCATCGCCGTGCAGAGCGTCGAGGGGCAGGGCTCGACGTTCACCATGACGCTGCCGGTCGGCTGACTTCACGCCGACTTCACATGCGCTGCCATCGCCCTCCTCATGCGGCCGGGAGAATGCGCGTCATGAAACTGAAGTTTTTTTTGATTGCCCTCCTGGTGGCGGCGCCGCTGGCCGCGCAGGAAGCTCCACCCGAAGCCCCGCAGGATCCGCCGCCGCCCGACGAGACGATCGTCGAGATGAAGAACGTCCTCGACGCGCTGAGCAAGCTGAAGATCACCGGCTATCTGCAGGCGCAGTACGTCAACGACGAGCGCTCGACGGACGATCTCGGGCGGAACCTCGACCAGTTCTCCGTCCGCCGCGCGCGCGTGAAGTTCACCTACCAGGCCACGCCGACCGCGAGGTTCGTCCTGCAGCCCGACATCACCAGCTCCGGGGTCACGCTCAAGGACGGCTACGTGGAGCTCACCGAGCCGTGGACCACGTGGAAGCACACGCTCACCGCCGGTCAGTTCAACTGGCCGTTCGGCTACGAGATCATGTACTCGTCGAGCATGCGCGAAGTGGCGGAGCGCTCGCGCGTCGTGCGCACGCTTTTCCCCGGCGAGCGCGACCGCGGCGTGATGCTCTCCGGCCTCGGCCTCGGCGAGAAGCTCAGTTACCGCGTGGCCATCGTCAACGGCACCGGCACGAACCAGACCTCCGATCTCAATCAGCAGAAGGACTTCGTCGGCCGCGTCGGCTACAGCTTCGGCGCGTTCGACATCGGCGCCTCCGCGTACAGCGGCAGCGATCTCGTGGCCACGACGCGTGACGCCACGGGCGAGGAGTTCGACAAGGAGCGTTACGGCGTCGACTTCCAGTGGGCCACGCCGCTCCCCGGCTTCCTCGTGCGCGGTGAGTACATCACCGGATCGCAGGCGCCGTCGTCGGGCACGTCGCGCACGGCGCCGCACGACGTCGGCGGCTGGTACCTGTACGCGATCCAGAACGTCGGCACGCGGCACCAGTTCGCCGTGCGCATCGACGAGTACGACGCCGACACCGACGTCGACAACAACGCCGTCCGCACCATCAACCCCGCGTACATCTTCCACTGGGACGCGCACAGCAAGGTGATGGCCTCGTACGAATTGATCGAGACCGAAGCCAACGACCCTGACGACAACGTCTTCACGCTCCGCTACCAGTACTCATTCTGATGTGGAGTGCGGCAACGCCAGTTGCCGCTTTCCATCGCGGCAGCGCCAGCTGCCGCTGGCGCAATCCAAAGCGGCAACTGGCGTTGCCGCACTCCAAAAAGGAGACGACCATGAAGAAACTCATCCTCACTCTGGCGCTAGCTCTGCCCGTTTTCGCCGCGAAACCGCTCTCGATCAAAGGCTCCGACACGATGGTGATCATGAACGCGCGCCTGGCCGAGGCATTCATGACCGCCAATCCCGCCACGCAGATCCAGGTCACGGGCGGCGGCTCGGGCGTCGGCATCGCCGCGCTGATCAACGGCACCACCGACATCGCCGCCTCCTCCCGTCCCATCAAGAGCAGCGAGACCGACAAGCTCAAGGCGCGCTTCGCCACCATTGGCCATACCCATCCGATCGCCCGCGACGGTCTGTCGCTCTACATCAACGAGCGGAATCCGGTGAAGGAGCTGACCCTCGCGCAGATCCGCGACATCTACACCGGCCGCATCACGAACTGGAAGCAGGTCGGCGGCAACGACGCGCAGATCATTCTCTACTCGCGCGAGAACTCGTCCGGCACCTACACCTACTTCAAGGACAACGTGCTCCTCGGGAAGGATTTCGCGCCGCGCGCCCAGACGCTGCAGGGCACGGCGGCGGTCGTGAACGCGGTGGCGAAGGACGCCAACGGCATCGGCTACGGCGGCGCCGCGTACGCGAAGGGCATCCGCTTCGTCGCGGTGAAGAAGGACGACAAGAGCCCGGGCATCCTGCCGTCGCTGGAGACGGTGCGCACCGGCCAGTATCCGATCAGCCGCTTTCTCTATCTCTACACGCGCGTCAAGCCGTCGAAGGAGATGAAGGCGTTCATCGATTGGGCGACGGGGCCCGAGGGACAGGCCATCGTCAGCAAAGTCGGCTACTTCCCGATCAGGTAACCAAGGCGTGCATCGTGCAGAATGGCGCGCGATGCAGATGTCTTCGAGACGCCGGTGGTTCGTCACCGCCGGCGTGATGACCGGGATGCTCCTGGCCGCCCTCGAGGCGACGGTCGTCGGCACCGCAATGCCGACCATCGTCGCCGCGCTGGGCGGTCTCGCACATTACAGCTGGGTCTTCTCCGCGTACCTCCTCACGTCGACCGTGACCGTGCCGGTGTGGGGGAAGCTCTCCGATCTCTTCGGGCGGCGCCGGCTGTTCCAGATCGGCGTATTCGTGTTCCTCGTAGGCTCGCTGGCGTGCGGACTGGCGCAGACGATGACGCAGCTCATCGTGGCCCGTGCGTTCCAGGGCCTCGGCGCGGGCGCGCTCGTGCCGCTGGCCATGACCATCATCGGCGACATCTTCACGCTCGAAGAGCGCGCCAGGATGCAGGGCCTCTTCAGCGGCGTGTGGGGCGTATCGTCGATCTTCGGGCCGCTCGTCGGCGGCTTCATCACCGACCAGCTCTCCTGGCGCTGGGTGTTCCTGATCAACCTGCCGGTCGGGATCGCCGCGGCGATCATCATCGGCGTGGCGCTGGTCGAGCCGCCGCGGCACGAGGCACCCTCGATCGACTACCTCGGCGCGACGGTGCTCACGGTCGCGGTGACGATCCTGCTGCTCGCGGTCGGCGCGGAGCGGATCGCCATGCCGCTGAACATGGTGCTGCTCGTGCTCGTCATCGGCATGTTGCTCTGGTTCCTCCGCATCGAGCGGCGGGCCAAGGATCCGGTCGTGCCGCTGGGGCTGTTCCGCAACCGCGTGGTGGCGGTCGCCGTCGGCGTCGGCTTCCTGGCCGGCGTGGCCATGTTCGCGGCGATCACGTTCGTGCCGCTGCTCGCACAGGGGGTCCTCGGTGCCACCGCCACCGAGGCCGGCTCGTTCCTCACGCCGCTCATGCTGGCGTGGGTGCTCATGTCCATCGTCGGCGGACGGCTGCTCATCCGCCTCGGCTCGCGCGTGCTGGTCGTGCTCGGGCTCGTGCTCATGCTCGGCGGCTTCATCGCGCTGGCGATGTTCACGCCCGCGACGCCGCGCTGGCTGATGATGGTCGAGCTGATCTTCATCGGCGCCGGCCTCGGCCTGGTGATGCTCACTCTGCTCATCGCCTCGCAGCATTCCGTGGAGCGCCATCAGCTCGGCATCACCACGTCGCTGAATCAGTTCTCGCGCTCGATCGGCGGCGCGATCGGCGTGGCTGTCCTCGGCGCCCTGCTCTCGGCGGGACTGGCGCAGTACTCGTCGAATCCCAACGCGCTGGTGAACCCCGAGGCGCGCGCGAGCATCCCGGCAGCCGAGCTCGCGCGGCTGCGCGGGGCGCTCGAAGAAACGCTGCGGAAGATCTTCGCGGCGAGCGCGGCCGTGGTCGGTCTGGCGCTCCTCGGCGCGTTCACGCTGCCGGGCGGACGCTTCGGCGAAGCGCACTCCGAACGGATGGTCATGGCGGAGATGACCACCATGGACGCCGAGCACGAGCCGGAGGGTTGACGATGTCGGCAAAGTCCGATACAAAATGCGCATCGTATGGACCCCAAACTATTCGACCGGCTGCAACTGCTCGCGCCCGGTACGGAGAAGTACCGCCGCCTGTTGATGACGTTCGAGCGCTACACACTCTCGGGGGTCATGGCGCGCATCCTCATCGAGGACGACCCCGACACGAAGCGTCATCTCGAAGAGCAGGTGGAAACGATTCTCAACGGGCCGGAGTAGCCCCGAACACCTTCACGAACAACGCGCGGTCGACGTACACCGCAACCTGATGCGTCGTCTGCCACCGGTCATTCGCGTCCACGGCCCACTGCGGGCTGTAGATCACGTGCAGGTTCGCCCCCGTCCGGATGAAGGGACGGAAGATCTCGATGGCCGGATTGACGAGGTTCACCGCCGAGCCGCCGCGATTCGAGATCCCGCCGACGGTGAGCGTCGGACGGATCATGATCCGGGCGCGGTCGTACGAGAACGACGGAAAGCGGTTGGTGTAGGTGAGCGCGCGCTCTTTGCGATTGCCGGGTAGCCCGTTGGGCGCACCGGTCGCCTTCGTCTCCGAAACCGCCAGCGAGCCGAAGACGTCATGCCTGCCGATGCGGAACCACGTGTCGGTGTCGAGGGCGACGGTCCGCTCGCGGACGGACCACTGCATCGGCGCGCCCGCGGTAAGAAGCTCGTTCTCGGTCGACTGTCTGGTGAACGTCACCCGAGAGCGCAACATCACCGGAATGCCCCCGCCCGTCGGCACGGGCCAGTACCAGGCCGCGTTCAAGGTGTCTTTCGACTCTGGTGTGGCGTTGCGAACCGGTGTTCTTTCCTGTCTCTGCCATTGCGCCGCCTCCCCATCCACCGCCCGCGTCTCGCTGCGCTTGTAGTCGAACTGCAACGAGCGCCAGTAGAAGCTGTTCGAGAGGTGCACGTATCCCGTCTGCTTGCCGAGAGGGCGGAAGCCGTCGCCGCTCATGTTCGACGCGCCGCCGATGATGACGCGCGAGACGAACGCAGGCCGCCCGCCGGTCTCCCGCGGATCGAGGAAGTCGTCGGGATCGAAGAGCGGCCGCTGCGCGAGCGCCGTCGCCGCCGTGAGGAACGCAACCAAAATCGTGGCCGTGCGGATCATTTGAGCACCTCGATCTCCGCGCGCTCGAGTTTCAGCGCGCTGAGCTTCTTGCTATCGACAGAGATGGCGTTCGACGACAGCGTCGGTGGAGTCCGGCTCTTTCCCTGCGCGCGCTGCACCGCGAGGCGGTAGACCAGGCCGTCACGCGTCAGCACCAGCTTGCCGTCGTCGACCACGATGTCGTCGAGGAGCAGGCCGGGGAGCTTCGGCTGCGGCACGGCATTGCCGAGCTGGAGAAACACGTCCTCGCTGGCGAACTGCGTGTGCGCGATTGCGCCGCTCCCTGCGCCGAGCACGCCGTATTCGGTGCAGCGGATCGCGCCGACTCGCGTGGTGGGCGAGGGCCGCACGTCGCGGACATAGGTGACCGGGATGGGCAGCTCGGTCTTCACGCGGAGATTGCGCAGCGGAGTGTCCGCGCAGCAGGCGAACTCGAGCTCGGCGACGAGCTTTTCCGCGTTGCCCGCGGCGCGATGGCAATCGGTGCGCGCGAAGTCGTCGAAGCGCAGGCTGAAGTACGACTGCTTCGTCGAGATCGATCCCTCTTCGCCGAGATCGGCGGTCCAGCGGCAGGTGCCGGCGGACTCGAGCCGGATCCAGCGGTCTTCGACGTCCTCGCCGTTGACGACCAGGAAGACCTTTTTGAGCTCGCCGCAGCGTTTGCCGGTGACCAGCACGCTTACGCGCGAAGTCGTGATCTGTGCCTGCACTGCCGAGGCAGCGAGGAGCACGCAGAAGAAAGCACTAGCAAGGCGCAAATAGCGGAGCACGGGCAGGAACCCACTTTCTGACGAACATTTTCAGGTTCGCGGCGGGGACCGTCTTGGTTCGCAGCGTCTTCTGGCCAGGAGCGTCGTCGGACTCCCGGACGTCGACTTCGAGCGTGATGGTGTACTGGTCGAAAAGCGCTTCGATCTCGGCCCGGTTCAGGAGGCGGCCGTCGCGGCACTTCGGCTCGAGGTGCACCGCGGTCATCTTCACGTCGTGCTGGCCCGGCGCGATCGTCGCCGACTCCGCGAGATGCAGCTCCACGTCCTCGATCGGCAGTGCGCCGAACTTCAGCCGCTGGCCGACGAGCGTCGCGTTCTTCGGCCCCCTGTTCTTGATGCGCGCGGTGATCGCCTGCTCGGTCGCCGTGACGTCGGTGATCGACGTCTCCGAGTGACGGAACAGGTTGACGGCCGGCCGCGCGAACAGGATCAGCGCCAGCAGTACCGCCGCGGCAACCACCTTCACCTCCAGCGACAGGTAGAACCACCACGGCCGCGGCGGCGGACGGCGGATCGCGCCGTCGATCAGCTCCGCCAGCTCCTCGGGCGGCACGTTGCCGTCGATCCAGACGAGGTTCGCGATCTCCGGCACCTCCGTGTCGTCGAGCAGCACCGGCAGCACGTAGCCGGGCTTCCGCTTCGCCACGCGGCTGGCGACCTTCCGCTCGAGCTGCGTCCACTTGTTCGCGACGTAGTCCTTCGAGAAGAACACGACGCAGAACAGCGCCGCGTTCTTGTAGACGTGCACGAGCTGCTTCTCGAGATCGCGGCCCCACGTCTCCGCCTTCGACTCATCGGTGCGGTAGTCGAAGTGCTTGATCTCCTCGGGGAGCGCGGCGCTGACGCGTTCCACGTACCCCGCGTCGGCCGAGGAGTACGAAAAAGCGACGTGATACCGGAAGCGCTTCGGCAACCGCGGCAGCGTCGTCATCTCTGGGCCTTCAATCAGGAGAGCCATCAGCGAGCAATATCCCTACTGGGTAGTGCTCACACTCCCGGAAGCGTTTCAAATTCGACAGTTGGCCGCTTTACGCCGAATTTACATTCCCTCCCACTCCGCACGACATCGGCCCCCTACCGTGTGCGCCATGAAGCTTGCCCGCATTGTCTGTACGCTCGTCGTGTCTCTCGCGCTGGCCGCCTGCGGCGGCGGGGAGAGGCAGCAGACGTCCACCGCAGCATCCTCCAGCAGATCCAACAAGCCCCTCACCATCAAAGGCTCCGACACGATGGTCATCCTCGGACAGCGGCTGGCCGAGGAGTACATGAAGACCCATCAGGGTGAAGTGGTGCAGGTCAACGGCGGCGGCAGCGGCACCGGCATCGCCGCGCTGCTCAACCGTACCGCCGATCTCGCGCAGTCGTCGCGCCCGATGAAGGACGACGAGAAGACCAAGGCGAAATCGCAGTACGGCGCCGACGTCGTCGAGCACCCGGTCGCGCTCGACGCGCTGGCGGTCTTCGTCCACAGCGCCAATCCCGTGCAGAGCCTGACCATCGCGCAGGTGAAGGACATCTTCCAGGGGAAGGTCACGAACTGGACGCAGGTGGGCGGCCCGAACGCGCCGATCATCCTGTATGGCCGCGAGAGCTCCTCCGGCACGTACGACTACTTCCGCGAGCACGTGCTGAGCAAGGAAGACTTCGCGCCGCGCGTGCAGACGCTGCAGGGCACGGCCGCGGTCATCAACGCCGTGGGCAGCGACAGGAACGGCATCGGCTACGGCGGCATCGCCTACGCGAAGGACGTGCGTCCGGTGGCCATCGCCGTCGAGGGCGCACAGCCGGTCGCGCCGAGCGAAGCCGCGGTGGCCGACGGCTCGTACCCGCTCAGCCGCAAGCTCTTCTTCTACTTCCCCGCCAATGCACCCCAGCGTGTGACGAAGTTCGCGCAGTGGGCCGTGACGCCGGAGGCGCAGGCGCTCGTGACGAAGGTCGGCTACTTCCCGCTCGCGACCCGATGAGAAAAGCCGTCAACCGCATGATGACGGCGGTCTTCTCCCTCGCGGGGTGGACCGCCATCATCTTCATCTTTCTCATCTTTCTCTTCACGTTCAAGGAGACGGCGGGAGTGCTGAACGCGCACACGCTGCGCGCGTTTTTCCTCGTCGATCCGCCGGTGTGGCAGCCGACGTCGGATGTGCCGAAGCTCTCGCTGTTGCCGATCATCCTCGGCACGCTGAAGGCGACGGTGGTCAGCCTGCTCTTCGCCTGTCCGATCGGCGTCAGCGCCGCGCTCTTCTCGTCCGAGTTCGCACCGCCGCGCTTGCGCGAAGTCATCAAGCCGCTCATCGAGCTGCTGGCCGGGATTCCTTCCGTGGTCATGGGCTTCTTCGCGCTGATGGTGCTGGCCACGTGGCTGCAGGACGCGTTCGGCTTCACGTACCGCCTGAACGCGGTCAACGCCGGCGTGGCCCTCGGCTTCGCGCTCGTGCCGATCGTCTACACGATTTCCGAGGATGGGCTGGCCGCCGTGCCGCGCGCGCATCGCGAGGCGTCGTACGCCCTCGGCGCGACGAAGTTCCAGACCGCGTGGAAGGTCGTGCTCCCCGCCGCGGCACCGGCGGTGTTCGCGTCGTTCGTGCTCGCCTTCGGGCGCGCCATCGGCGAGACCATGATCCTGCTGATGGCCGGCGGCAACGCGGCCATCACCTCGCTCTCGCTGCTCGATCCGCTGCGCACGCTCTCCGCGACCATCGCCGCGGAGATGGGCGAAGTCGTCGTCGGCAGCGAGCACTACGCCGCGCTCTTCTTCATGGGCACGCTGCTGTTCGTCATCACCTTCATCAGCAACAGCGGCGGGCAGTGGGTGATCAAGCGCATGCAGCGGCGGCTGCAGGGCACGGCGCGATGAAGAGCGCGGCTCTCGGTGTCAGCGTGCTGCTCATCCTGGCCATCCTGCTGGTCATCATCGGCAACATCGCCATCCATGGCGCGAAACAGGTGACGTGGGAGTTCATCTCGCAGCCGCCGCGCGACGGCCTGATGGCGGGCGGCATCCTTCCCGCGATCGTCGGCACCGCGGCACTGGTGATGCTCATGTCGATCGTGGCCGTGCCGCTCGGCGTGGCCACGGCCATCTACCTGCACGAGTACACGCCGGCCGGCGGCTCGTGGATCGCGACGATCATGCGCAGTGCGGTGGCGAATCTCGCAGGCGTGCCGTCGATCGTCTTCGGACTGTTCGGACTCGGCTTCTTCATCAACTTCATCGGCCGCAACATCGACCGGGCCACGCAGCCGCCCGGTGAAGTGTTGTGGGGACAGGGCTCGCTGCTCTGGGCCGCCTGCACGCTGGCGCTGCTCACGCTGCCGACGGTCATCGTGGCCACGGAAGAAGCGCTGCGCACCGTGCCCCAGGATCTGCGCGAAGCCTCTCTGGCCCTGGGCGCCACGCAGTGGGAGACCATCCGCCGCGTCGTTCTTCCCGGCTCGCTCCCGGGCATCCTCACCGGTGCGATCCTCGGCATCTCCCGCGGGGCGGGGGAGGTCGCGCCGATCCTCTTCACCGGCGCCGCGTACTACCTCCCGTTCCTTCCCGGAGACGTCACCGACCAGTTCATGCACCTCGGCTATCACGTGCTCATTCTCTCGACGCAGTCTCCCGACGTGGAGGCCACCAAGCCGCTGCTCTACGGCACCGTGTTCGTGCTGCTCGCGCTCACGTTCCTCCTGAATCTCGCGGGCGTGGTCATCCGCACCCGCACGCGCTCGAGGCTGGCCCGATGATCGACGTCCGCAACTTCAACTTCTTCTACGGCGAGCACCAGGTCCTGCACGGCATCAACCTGGAGATCCCGGACCGGCAGGTCACGGCGCTGATCGGCCCCTCGGGCTGCGGGAAGTCGACCTTCCTCCGCTCCATCAACCGGATGAACGACATCATCCCCGGCACGCGCGGCGAGGGGCTGATCGCCATCAACGGGGAGAACGTCTACGCGCCGTCGGTCGACGTCGTGTCGCTGCGCCGCCGCGTGGGGATGGTCTTCCAGAAGTCGAATCCGTTCCCGAAGTCGATCTACGAGAACGTCGCGTACGGGCTGCGCATCGGCGGCATGACGGACAAGCGCCGGATCGACGCGACGGTCGAGCGCTCGCTCCGCCGCGCCGCGATCTGGGACGAGGTGAAGGACCGCCTCAACTCCAGCGCTCTGGCCCTCTCCGGCGGTCAGCAGCAGCGCCTCTGCATCGCCCGCGCGCTGGCGGTCGATCCCGACATCCTGCTGATGGACGAGCCGGCCTCGGCGCTCGATCCGATCGCCACGCAGAAGATCGAAGAGCTGGTATACGAGCTGAAGAGCAACTACACGATCGTCATCGTCACCCACAACATGCAGCAGGCCGCGCGAGTCTCCGACCGCACGGCGTTCTTCATGCTCGGCAAGCTCGTCGAGTACGACGTGACCAAGACGATCTTCATGACCCCGAAAGAGAAATTGACCGAGGATTAC
Organism: Thermoanaerobaculia bacterium; assembly: GCA_035627015.1. Taxonomy (GTDB): domain Bacteria; phylum Acidobacteriota; class Thermoanaerobaculia; order Gp7-AA8; family Gp7-AA8; genus QHVT01. The sequence continues at coordinate 18,709 of DASPMO010000126.1, forward strand.
ATTACGGGCCGGTTCGGATGAGACATTTCGACAGGGAAATCGAGCACCTCAAACAGCTCCTGCTGCGCATGGGAGCGATGGTCGAGGACGCGATCAACGAGTCCATTCGCGCGCTGCTGGAGCGCGACACGGACGCGGCGCAGCGCGTCCTCGACTCCGACAACGCCATCGACCAGATGGAGCTGGAGATCGATCAGCACACCATCACGCTGATCGCCATGATGCAGCCGGCCGCGGTCGACCTGCGCTTCGTGGCCGCGGCCATGAAGATCACGCCGGAGCTGGAGCGCGTGGCCGACCTGGCCGTCGATGTGTGCGAGCGTGCCATCGAGCTGAATCGCGAGCCGCCGCTCAAGCCGCTGCTGGACATCCCGCGCCTGGCCCGCATTGCCCAGGACATGGTCCGCCAGTCGCTCGACGCCTTCGTCCGCCGCGATGCCGCGCTCGCACGGGAAGTCATCGCCCGCGACGACGAGGTCGACCTCCTCACCGAGCAGTCGTTCCGCGAGCTCCTCACGTACATGCTCGAGGACTCGCGCAACATCTCCCGCGCCATCCGCCTCACGTTCATCGGCAAGTACTTCGAGCGCATGGCCGACGGCGCGACCAACATCTGTGAGATGGTGGTGTACCTCGCCGAAGGAAAAGTGATCAAGCACCAGCATGAGTCGGACTGAGACACGCGTCGCGGTGATCGAGGATGACGCCGACCTCCGGTTCACGATCCGCGTGAACCTGGAGCGCGAGGGCTATTCCGTCACCACCTTCGAGAACGGGCACGAGGGGCTCCTCGGCGTGCAGCAGGGCGGCTTCGAGTTCCTCATTCTCGACCTCAATCTCCCCGACCTGGACGGCTTCACCATCTGCCGCGAGCTGCGCCGCTACGCGCCGACGGCCAAGCTGCCCATCCTCATGCTCACGGCGAGAACCTCCGAGGCCGACCGCATCATGGGCCTCGAGCTCGGCGCGGACGACTATCTCCTCAAGCCGTTCAGCGTGCGCGAGCTGCTCGCGCGCGTGGCGGCCATCCTCCGCCGCGCCAAGGGCATGGAGAGCGATGCCTCCGTCTACGACGACGGGCACCTGCGCATCGACGGCCGCACGCTGCGCGTGTACGTCGAGGGGGAGGAAGTGAAGCTGGCCAAGAAGGAGCTGGAGCTGCTCTGGATGCTGGTGCGCAACCGCCCGGCCGTCGTGTCGCGCGACCGCATTCTCTCCGAGGTCTGGCAGGTCGCCGAGGACGTCGAGACGCGCACCGTCGACGCGCACATTCGCAACCTGCGCAAGAAGATCGGAAAAGATCGGATCCAGACGGTGATCGGATACGGGTATCGTTTCGAAGAGTAGATGCACCCTCTTCGACTCCTGCTCTACGCCTCGGTCTTCATCGGTGCGGTGGTGGCCTGGGCCCTCGGCGCTGCGCTGCTGAATGCCGGCGCGCAGCAGTCGGTCGCCACGACCGCGGGCGTGCTCGCCTTCATCGCCTTCATGCTGCCGTGGACGGGCGTCTATCTCTGGGCCATCCGCCGCGCCTCGGATCTCGACGACCTCGTCGAGCGCACGCGCAAGGTGCAGCCGATCGAGCGCGCGTATCACGGGGAGCTGGACGACCTGGCCCGCGCCATCGAGGAGCTGCGCATGACGCAGGTGCGCCTGCGCCGCGCGTTCGAGACGCACCGCGCGGCGATGGATGAGATCGTCGACGCGCTGGGGGAAGGACTGCTGGCCGTGACGCCCGAGGGGCGCGTGGCGTTCGCCAACCGGCGCGTAGGGGAGATGTTCGGCGCGCGCGAGGTGCTGGTGGGACGCTCGGTGCTCGAGGTCGTGCGCAAGCAGTCCGTCGCCGCGGCGCTGGAGAAGGCGCTGCACGGCCAGGCTTCCACGGACCGCGTGACGTACGACGAGCGGCAGATCGAGATCCGCGCGTTCCCGGTCGTGGCTTCCCCCGACATCGCCGCGGTGGCGCTCTTCATCGACGTCACGCGCATCGAGCAGCTCCAGCTCATCCGCCAGGAGTTCCTCGACGACTTCTCGCACGAGGTGCGCACGCCGCTGGCAGGCCTGAAATCCGCCGCCGAGACGCTCGAGCACGGCGGCCTGAAACCGGAGCAGGAGGCGCAGTTGCGGCTCGTCCTGCAGCGGCAGATCGGGCGCATCGAGCGGCTCGTGCGCGATCTCTCCGAGCTGAATCAGATCGAGTCCGGACGTCTCGAGCTGCGCCGGCGTGAGGTCGAGCTGTACGACCTCGTGAGCGAGCTCGGGTTCGACAGCCGCATCGAGGGCAATGCCGTGGCCTACCTCGATCCCGACCGCGCCCAGCAGATCTTCACCAATCTCCTCGACAACGCCCGCAAGCACGGCGGCACGGCCATCACCGTGGAGCTGGCCAATGAGAGCGGCGAGGCGGTGGCGCGCGTCTCCGACCAGGGCCCCGGCATTCCGCCGCACGAGCTGGAGCGCATCTTCAACCGCTTCTACCGCGTCGACCGCAGCCGCTCGCAGCCCGGCACGGGCCTCGGGCTGGCCATCGCCAAGCACCTCGTCGCCGCGCACGGCGGCACCATCCGCGCGTACAACCGTCCCGGCGGGGGGGCGACCTTCGAGGTCCGCTTCCCCGCCGCCATGACATAGAATCCGCGGCCTATGGCGCGCTTCAGTCTCATTCCTCGCGAGGAAAAGTTCTACGACGACTTCAAGATGTTCGCCGACCAGCTCAAGCACGGGGCCCGTCTGCTCGAACAGATGCTCGCCACCGATCCGCCGGCCTGGGACAAGGCGTACGAGATCAAGGAAGTCGAGCATCAGTGCGACTTCCTCACGCACGAGATCATCCAGCGCCTGAACAAGACCTTCGTCACGCCGATCGACCGCGAGGACATCCACGCCATGGCCCGCACGCTCGACGACGTGATGGACGAGATGGACAACGCCGCGCACCTCATCCCGCTGTACAAGATCGAGAAGATCCGCGGCGGCGCGCGCGAGCTCGTGCGCGTGATCCTCGAGCAGTGCGACGAGATCCGCAAAGCGGTCGAGGCCCTCGAACAGCGCAAGGGCGTGCTCGAGCGCGCCATCGAGATCAACCGTCTGGAGAACGAGGCGGACCGCATCCACAAGACCGCCATCGGCGCCCTCTTCGACGAGGAGCGCGACCCGATCGTCATCCTGAAGTGGAAAGAGATCCTGGACGTCCTCGAGCGTGCCACCGACCGCTGCGAGGACGTGGCGAACCTGCTGGAGAACGTGGTGGTCAAGCACAGCTGACGCTGTGTTCGTTGCTGGTTGCTGTGTTGCTGGTTCGTGGTAGCGCCCGGTTGCCGCACCGGTGAGGGATCCGGACAGCACCACGAACCAGCAACACAGCAACCAGCAACCCCTTCCTGCAGGACGCCAGAATTTTTCCCGTATACTGCCCGTTCCAAGTCGTCTACGAGGGTTAAGTCATGAAACCAGAGATCCATCCGAAGTATCAGCAGGTCAACGTGCACTGCGCGTGCGGCGAGGGCTGGACCACCGGCTCCACCCGCAAGGAGCTCCGCATCGAGATCTGCTCCAAGTGCCATCCTTTTTTCACCGGCAAGCAGAAGCTCGTCGACACGGCCGGCCGCATCGACCGTTTCCAGCGCAAGTACGGGAAGAAATGACCATGGCCTCCCTTTGGCGAGGTTCGGCGCGGTTCATGGCGGGCGCGTTCAACGCGTTCACGAATGGTCTGACTTCGTCGATGCCCGCCGGAGGCGGCAAGAGCTACAAGAACGTCGACATGCTCATCGGTGGCCAGGCGGTCATCGAGGGTGTGATGATGCGCTCGCTCACCGGCTACTCCGTGGCCGTGCGGCAGCCGGACGGGGGCGTGGCCATCCGTAAGGATAAGCTCGTCTCCGTCACCACGAAGTATCCCTTCCTCAAGACTCCCGTCCTCCGCGGCTCGGTCGTGCTGATCCAGTCGCTCATCCTCGGCATGCGCGCGCTGAACTATTCGGCCAGCGTCTCGTCGGCGGGTGAGGATGGCGAGCCGGAGATGTCGAACTGGGCCATCCTCGGCTCCATGGCCATGGCCATGGTTCTCGGCGTCGGTCTCTTCATCCTGGCACCGCTCGGCCTGACCAACCTCATCCGGCACTACCTTCTGCCGGAGATGGGGAACTTCACCTACAACGCTATCGACGGCGTCATCCGGGCCATCTTCTTCTTCGTCTATATCGCCTCCATCTCCCTGATGGAAGACATCCGCCGGGTGTTCCAGTACCACGGCGCCGAGCACAAGACGGTCTATACGTTCGAGGCTAACGAGGAGCTGACCGTCGAGAACGCCCGGACGAAGTCGACGCTCCACCCGCGCTGCGGCACGAGCTTCCTGATGTTCGTCATGGCCATCTCGATCCTCGTCTTCTCGCTGATCCCGTCGACGGCACCCTTCGCCCTGAAGTTCGGTGCGCGCGTGGTGCTGATCCCGCTCATCGCCGGCCTGGCGTACGAGATCATCCGCTTCTCCGCGCGGCACCTGTCGAACCCGGTCTGCAAGGTCCTCATCCGCCCCGGCATGTGGCTGCAGCGGATCACGACCAAAGAGCCGGACGACAAGCAGCTCGAGATCGCCATCATCGCGCTCAAAGAAGCGCTGCTCTACGACGCCGTCGAGCCGGAACAAGCCGCGGTCGCCTAGCGACTCCTGTCATCCTGAGCGCAGCGAAGGATCCCCTTCGCATCCCCGGAGACAGCTATGTACGAGAAACTCGACGAAATCGAAAAACGCTACGAAGAGCTCCAGCGGAAGATCCAGGATCCGTCCGTCGTGACGGACGTCTCCGCGTACCGCACCACCATGAAGTCGATCGCCGAGATCGAGGAAGTGGTGGTCAAGTTCCGCGAGCTGCGCGACATCCGCAAGCGCCTCGCCGACGCGCGGGAGATGATGCGCTCCGACGACGAGATGCGCGAGCTGGCGGAGATGGAGCTGGCCGAAATCGAGCCGCGCGAGCCGCAGCTCGAGGCCCAGCTGAAAGTGCTCCTCCAGCCGAAAGACCCCAACGACGAGAAGAACGTCTTCGTCGAAGTGCGCGCCGGCACGGGCGGCGATGAGGCTTCCCTCTTCGCGGCCGAGGTCATGCGCATGTACATCCGCTACGCGGAGACGAAGCGCTGGAAGGTCGAGATCACCGACGCGAACTACTCCTCGGTGAACGGGATCAAGGACGCCACGCTGCAGATCGAAGGGGACAAGGTCTACTCACGCCTCAAGTTCGAGTCCGGCGTGCACCGCGTGCAGCGCGTGCCGCAGACCGAGACGCAGGGGCGCATCCACACCTCCGCGATCACCGTAGCCGTGCTCCCCGAGGCCGAGGACATCGACATCCAGGTCGCGGAGAAAGACCTTCGCATCGACACGTTCTGTTCGTCAGGCCCGGGCGGCCAGTCGGTCAACACGACCTACTCCGCCGTGCGCATGACCCACCTGCCGACGGGCGTGGTCGTCTCCTGCCAGGACGAGAAGTCGCAGATCAAGAACCGCGCGAAAGCGCTCAAGGTCCTCAAGGCGCGCCTCTACGACATCGAGCGTCAGAAGCGCGAGGCCGAGCTCTCCGCCACCCGCAAAGGCATGATCGGCTCCGGCGACCGCTCGGAGAAGATCCGCACCTATAACTTCCCCCAGGACCGCGTCACCGACCACCGCATCGGCCTCACCGTGCACAACCTCCCCGCCATCATGGACGGCAACCTCGACAACGTCCTCGAGCCGCTGATCGCCCACTTCCAGGCGGAGAAGCTGCGGGAGGCGGTGGAGGCGCGGTAAGGCAGGCGGCCAAGGTAGACTATACCCATGGCCGTGACGATCGACGAAGCACGGAAGGTCGTGATGGAGCTCGCGGAGGAGGACCGGCAGCTTCTCGCGGAAGAGATCATTCAGTCGCGATGGGATCCGAAATGGGTCACCGCGTGGGTGGCGGAAGCCGATCGGCGCAATGCGCGTCTCGAGAGCGGCGAGGACCGCGAGCTCACGCTCGAAGAGTTCTGGGCTGACGACGATTGAGAGTCGTCCTCTCACCCGCTGCACACCGTGACCGCCGCGAGGCGGAATCGTGGTATCGCGCGCACTCTCCCGGCGCCGCCGAACGTTTTCGCGAAGAGCTCCGATTGGGTTTGCTGTACATCAGCGAATATCCCTTGGGTTCACGCATCATGACCGGACGCACGCGCGGCAAAACGCTTCCGCGATTCCCCTACACCATCGTGTACATCATCCTTCCGGATCGGGTGCGTGTTTTGGCGGTTGCCGACGAGCGTCGCGATCCCACGCACTACGCGGGGCGCTTTTCCTAGACTCACCACGGCGGGGTCCCAAAGGCGACAAACCCCGCATAGAATCCCCCTCATGAAGGATCGCATCGACGCCATCCTCCGCCGCAACCAGGCGGAGTATCTCGATTCTCTGTTGCCGCCGCGCGACGCGCTGCTCGAGCAGATGGAAAAGTTCGCCGAGGAGAACGGGCACCCGATCGCGGACCCGGAGGTTGCGCAGCTGATGCGCGGGCTCGTGCGCATGAAGCGGCCCCGGCGCGTGCTGGAGGTGGGGACGAACATCGGCTACTCGGTGATCGTCCTCGGCCGGGAGTGCGGGCCGGAGGCGGTGGTCGAGACGATCGAGATCGACCACAACACCCTCACCACCGCCCGCCGCTTCGTGGCGGAGGCGGGGCTGCCGTGCCGCGTGGTCTTTCACGAAGGGGCGGCCCTCGACGTCCTGCCGCGCCTGACGGGGCCGTTCGACTTCGTCTTCATCGACTGCGTGAAGACCGAGTACGAGGACTACCTCGACGCGCTGCTGCCGAAGCTCGAGGAGGGAGCGGTCATCGTCTGCGACAACCTGCTCTGGAAGGGCCGCGTGGCGGCGGGGGAGCACGACGCGCCGACCGATGCGCTGCGCGCCTTCAACAAGCGGCTGGTCACCGACGAGCGGCTGGTGACGAGCATTCTGCCGGTGGGGGACGGGACCGGCATTTCCGTGGTCCTGTAGAGACAAAAAAAGGGCGGGCTGAAAGCCCGCCCTACGTTCAGCATGTGTGAAGCGACTTACGACGCGGTCTTGATCGTGCCCTTGACCGGGACGACGACCGTCGGCTTGGCCTTGTCGCTGGTGTAGATCGTGACGTTGCCGTCGAGGGCGCCCGGCTTGGCGTCCTTGGCCACCTGAAGGGTGACCGAGTACTCGCCCGGACGATCGGTCGGCTTGACGTCGGCGGTCACGCCGGCCACGCCCGACTCCACCTTCGTCACCGAGAACGCCGCCGGCGCCTTCAGGTTGTTCGAACGGATGGAGATGGTGCGGGTGGCGGCGGAGTCGTTCGGCGCGACTTCGCCGAAGTTGATGCCGGTCGGCTCGACGCGGTACGGCGGACGGACGACGCCCGCGACGCTCAGCCAGTACTCCGGCTGGTGCTTGGAGTTCGTGACGACGTGGATCTTCTCGGCCAGCGGGCCGATGCGCGCATCATCGCCGCCGACGGTGATGTCGATCTTGTACTGCGCCTGGCCCTTGCGGCCGATCTCGGGAACGACGTCGGTGCCGGTGAGCTTCTTCGGCTCGACCTTGATCCACTCCTGCGGCGACTCGATCTTGACGATCTCGAACGGCTCCTCTTCCTCGGAGTAGAGCGTGACGCTCTGCTTCTCGGTGTCGCCCTGGAGCATGTTGAAGCGGACGTAGCCGGCCGGGTAGGCCTCGACGTACGGCTTCACGACCGCGCTGATCGTGACCTGCGCGTTCGGGGTGTTCGGGTCGTTCGTCTCGAGCGTGACGGCCTTCGAGATCGGGCCGGCGAAACCGGTCGTGTCGACGACTGCCGCGACTTTGCCCTTCGCGCCGGGCTTGATCACCTTGTCGTAGTCGGCCACGGTGCAACCGCAGGTCGGCTTCGCGGAAATGATCTCGAGGTCAGCCGTGCCGGTGTTCTTGATCTCGAACGCCCAGTCGATCTTCGTCCCCTTGGGAACGGTACCGAAATCCTTGAGCGGCTCGACGAGGGTCAGGCGCGGGGCCTTGGCCGTATCGGTCGCTCCCTTCTCCGCCTTCTCCTGCGCAATGGCCGTGACGGCGAGCACGAGGGCGAGGGTCATCGAAAACAGTCGCTTCGACATGCAGCAATTCCTCCTGAATTATGAGACCAGTTGACTTTCGATTCCGAACAGCACCTTGAGGGGTACCATTCCGTGTGCGCTGCTCCCGCAGAGCACGATTCTTGCGATGCCAGCGGCGAAATGCCTCACCTGAAAGAACTACCGGACGTTCGACGAGTTTACCTGATCGGAATCTGCGGAACTGCCATGGCCTCGCTGGCCGGAATGCTCCAGCAGCGCGGCTATGAAGTCTCCGGTTCCGATGAGCACGTCTATCCACCGATGTCGACATACCTCGAACGGCTCGGCATCCCCGTGCTCGAGGGGTATACGAAACAGCATCTCGAAACGTTCCGCCCCGACCTGGTAGTAATCGGTAACGCCGCGGCGAACACAAATGTCGAGGCGGCCGCGACCGTGGAGCTCGACCTCCCGTATACCTCGATGCCCGAGGCCATCTACCACCTCTTCATCCGCGGCAAGCACTCCATCGTCGTCAGCGGCACGCACGGCAAGACGACCACGACCTCGCTCATGGCCTGGCTGCTGGAGTCGGCGGGCCGCGATCCGGGGATGGTGGTCGGCGGCATCCCGCTGAACTTCAACCAGAACTTCAAGCTCGGGAACGGGCCGGAGTTTGTCATCGAGGGGGACGAGTACAACACCGCCTTCTTCGACAAGGGTCCGAAGTTCCTCCACTACCACGCGAACACGCTCCTCCTGAACAACATCGAGTTCGACCACGCCGACATCTACGCCGACCTGGAGGCGATCCTGGCCGCTTTCCGGAAGGCCGTGCAGCAGGTCGCGCCGGAGGACGTGATCGTGGCCAACGGCGACGATGAGAACGTGCTGTCGCTGCGGGGCGACGCGCGGTCGCGCTGGCTGACGTTCGGCTGGAGCCGCGACTGCGATGCGTTCGCCACCGACGCCGTCGAGACCCCCGAGGGAACGGAGTTCACAGCGTGGTGGGAGGGGAAGGAGTGGGCACGCTTCAAGTCCACGCTCTCGGGCAATCACAACGTGCTGAACGCCCTCGCCAATGCGGTGATCGCGCGCCTGCGCGGGATGTCCACCGAGGAGATCAACCAGGGACTGCAGTCGTTCCGCGGGATCAAGCGGCGGATGGAAGTGCGCGGCGTGGAGCGCGGCGTGACGGTGATCGACGACTTTGCCCATCACCCGACCGCGATTGCCACGACCATGGCCGGCGCGCGGAAGCGCTATCCCGGCCAGCGGCTCTGGGCGCTCTTCGAGCCGCGCTCCATCTCATCCTCCCGGAAAGAGTTCGAGGCCGGCTACATCGACGCCTTCCATGGCGCCGACCGCGTGATCATCGGCCCCGTGTACCACCGCGAGCGCTACGAGACGCGGTACGGGCTCGACAAGATGATGTCGGTCGAGACGATCAACCAGCGCCTCCAGGCGGACGGGATCCACGCCGAGCAGATCGACGACTTCGACGCCATCGCCGACCGCATCGGCCGGGAGGCGAAGGAGGGCGACGTGGTCCTGGTGATGTCGTCGGGCGCGTTCGGGGGAGTGCACGAGAAGATTCTCGAGCGGCTGCGCGGCGGCCAAGTGTCATCCTGAGCCGCGCAGACGGCGAAGGATCCCCTGCTGGAACCCTGCGCGCTTCGTCGGCAGGGGGTCCTTCGCCGTCTACGCGGCTCAGGATGACAGGGGGCGGCGCCTCGCGGAATAGCAGCGACCTCTGTGCCGTTGACGGCGGCTCAACCTAGGAGATCGCCATGCCCGAGAACAAAGCTCACGAGCTGCTGCGCAAGCACAACATCACCGTGGACGACGTGAAGGAGCGCCGCACGACGCTGCACCACCTTCGCCACATCGTTCACTCCGAGCAGCTTCCGTTCGACGTCTTCAAGGCCATCGTCAAGCTGCGCCGGTAGTCGTCCTTCGAACGCGAAAATCCATGCAAACGAAAAGGCCGGGGAAACCCGGCCTTTTCGTTTTGTATAGAATCCCCTCCCCATGCCGTTCCGCGAAGACGCGAATGCTCTGATCCAGCACAAGAAATTCGACGACCTCGAGGCGCTCTGGATGGACCAGCTCGACCGCGACCCGAGCGACGTCGACACCTTCCTGAACGCCGCCAAGGCTCTCCGCAAAGCCGAGCAGCGCACGCAGTCCGACACGCTCCTCGGCCTCCTGGCCGATGCGCTCAAGGAGCGCAAGCTCTGGCCGAAGCGGCTGCAGGTGCTCAAGGAGATCGGCCGGCTCTCGAAGCATCCCGCCACGCTCCGCCCGCAGATCGAGGAAGCGCTGCGCAAGAGTCTCGGCGGTCACAAGAGCTTCCCGCGCGCGTTCGAGATCGCGAAGTTCGGCGATCCGCAGAGCAACCCCGTCGAGCGCGCCGAGAAGATCGAGACGTGGCTCAACTACGACGAGGGGGCCTGCTTCTTCATGACCGGCCGCGGTGCCGGCTGCGTGACGGAGCTGAACCCGGAGCTCGGCATCTGCCGCCTCGACTTCGAGAAAGACAAGCGCGTCTCCGTCCCCCTCGGCGCGGCGGCGAAGTTCCTCGTGCCGCTCCCCGAGGGCCACGTGCTGCGCGAGAAGTTCTCGCAGCCCGAGAAGCTGAAGGAGCAGGCCAAGAAGTCGCCGAGCGAGTTTTTCGCGCGCATTCTCCAGAGCTTCGGCCGCCCGATGGTCATGGCCGAAGTGCGCGATGCCGTCATCGGCATCGTCCCCGAGGAGAAGTGGAGCTCGTGGTGGACGAACGCGCGCAAGAACCCGCAGATCGTCACCAGCGGCACGGGCGCGAAAGCCACGTACTCCTATGCCGGCTCCTCGTCCGACGCGGAAGCGGTCATCCGCCGCGACTTCGACCGCGCCGACGTGAAGACCAAGCTCGAGCTGGCGCGCAAGCACTCCGCGCGCAGCCAGGAGCTGGCGGATGCGTTCTCGTCCTCGCTGGCGGCGGAAGCGGGGAGGATCGCGCGCACCGATGCGGCCACGGCCTGGCAGATCCTGGCTACGCTCGAGTCGCTGCCGGGCGACTACGACTCGCCCATCGATCCGAATGCCCTGCTGAGTGGGGCCATGGCCTCGCGCACCATCGCCGGCATCGGCGACAAGGCCTTGCGCGAGCGCGCGCTGGCGGTGGTCCGCGAGATCCATCCCGACTGGCCGAAGGTCTACGGCGAGGCGTTCTTCCTCGACCAGGAGCCGCGCATCCTCACGAACCTCATGACCGCCCTCGAGGAGGCGGGGCAGACCGAGATCCGCGACCGCCTGGTCGACGAGACGCTGCGTTACCCGCGCCGCCATCCGCACGCGTTCTACTGGTACGTGAAGCGTCTCAACGAAGACGAGACGCTGGCCGACCGCGCCAACTACACGCTGCTGTTCCAGATCCTCGACGCGCTCACGCACGACGAGTTCTCCGGCGTCCGCTCGCGGCTGAAGGACCTCTTCGAGAAGGGCGGCCTGGCGGTGCGCATCGTCATGCGCGAGGACAACGAGGAGCAGGCGCGCAAGCTCGTCGACACGCTGGACCGCTACGGCGCGCTCGAGGAGTACCGCCGCGACATCCTGAAGGCCGCCGCGCACATGAAGTACCCGACGCTGCGCGAGCCGCAGCAGGAGCCGGTCTACGCCACGGCGGACTCGCTGGAGAAGAAGCGCGCCGAGCTGCATCACCTCAAGAACGTCGAGATCCCGGCCAACTCGAAGGCACTGCAGGCCGCGCGCGAGATGGGCGACCTCCGCGAGAACTTCGAGTACAAGGCCGCGCGGCAGCGCGCCGAGTATCTTTCCGCCCGCGTCGGCGAGCTGGCCTCGGAGATCTCACGCGTGCGCGTGCTCGAGCCGGCACAGATCGACGCCAGCGTCGTGCGCGTCGGGACGAAGGTCGAGCTCTCGAACGGCGACGTGCGCCGCGAGGTGGTCATCCTCGGCCCGTGGGAGTCCGATCCGGAGCACGGCATCTACTCGAATCAGTCCGAGGTCGCCAACAAGCTGATGGGGCACGCGGCCGGCGACATCGTCACGTTCATGGGGAATGACTACCAGATTGAATCGATCCGTCGCTGGACGGATTGATAGAATGTTCACCCAATCTGTCCGGGAGGAATCGATCCGAGATGACCTATGTGATTGCAGAGCCCTGCGTGAACACGAAAGACACCGCGTGCGTCGACGTCTGCCCGGTGGACTGCATCCATCCGCGCAAGGACGAATCGGACTTCGGCGACTACAACATGCTCTACATCGACCCCGAGGTCTGCATCGACTGCGGCGCGTGCGAGCCGGCCTGCCCGGTCCAGGCGATCTTCCCGGCCGATCTGGTTCCCGACCAGTGGAAGCACTACACCGAGATCAACGCCGACTGGTACAAGGCCAAGACGTGATCTCCGCGTTTTGTGATCCAGCTCACGGCTGGGTCGGGAGACGTGGTATACATTGTCCCCGGGTTTGAGAAACCACCGCGCCGGCAACGGCAACATAGGGGCGTAGCAGCCCCTATTTTTTTGTAGCAGCAGCTCTTTGAGACGTCGATCGAAATCAACGAGACGTTGATCGGAATCAACGAGACGTTGATCGAGACCCTTCAGTTTGCGCCCACCTCGGACCCAACCACGGGTAGAGCGGGCGAATGGGCGTGCCTCCCGTGGAATTGCTGAAGCTACCTCTCTCTCTCTGCAACGCGAGCCGGAGGGTCTCGATCAGCGTCTCGACATGAAGTGGAACGGCGGCCTTCAGGCCGCCGTTTTCGTTTTCAGAACAGGTTCTTGAGGATCCCGGCGATCCCGCGTACCGCCGACTTCGTGACCTCGCGCGACGCGGTGCGCGCCATCTGATTCACCGCGGCCTCCATCGGCGTCTGGCGCGAGCGTCCTCCGCCCGACACGCGGCGTGACGTCGAGCGCCGCGGTGCCCGGCCGCTCCGCTTCCACTCGAAGTCGTCCGCTTCCTGCTTCCAGCCGAAATCGTCGTCCTGCCGCCCGGCATCCGGCGGCGCTTCCGCGCTCTGCGCGAGCTTGCGCTGCAGGATCTCGTGCGCGCTCTCGCGGTTGATCGGCGTCGCATATTTGGCGGCGATCGCCGAGGCGGCGATCATGCGCGCGTACGTCGCGTCGTCGATGGCGCTCATCGCCGAACAGGGAGCCAGGATCTGTCCCGTGGCCACAGGCGTGGGGATGCCTTTCGGATCGAGCACCGTCACGAGCGCCTCGCCGATGCCGAGGGTCGTGATCGACTTCACCACGTCGACGTGGTCGCTCACGGGGAAGGTCGAGGCCGTGGCCTTGATGTTCTTCGCGTCCTTCGGCGTGAACGCGCGGATGGCGTGCTGCACGCGGTTGCCGAGCTGCGCCAGCACGTCCTCGTCGACGTCCTTCGGCGTCTGCGTGATGAAGAAGACGCCGATGCCTTTCGAGCGGATGAGCCGCGCCACCTGCTCGATGTGCTCCACGAGCGCGGACGAGGCATCGGCGAAGAGCTGATGCGCCTCGTCGAAGAAGAAGACCAGCTTCGGCTTGTCGGCGTCGCCGATCTCCGGCATGCGGTAGTAGAACTGGCCGAGGAGCCACATGAGAAAGGTGGAGTAGAGGCGCGGCTTGTCCTGCACGTCGGCCAGCGAGAGGATGTTCACCACCCCCTTGCCGTTCACCGTGCGCAGGAGGTCGTTGATGTCGAGCTCCGGCTCGCCGAAGAACTTCCCCGCCCCCTGCTGCTCGAGCTCCACCATCTTGCGCACGAGCACGCCGACCGTGGCCGTGGACATTCCGCCGTAGGTTTTCAGCTCTTCCTTGCCGTCGGTGGTGAGATACGTGAGGACGCCGCGGAGGTCGTCGAAGTCGAGAAGCGGCATGTTGCGGTCGTCGCAGTATTTGAAGACCACCGCCAGGACGCTCTGCTGCACTTCCGTGAGGTCGAGCACCTTGCCGAGGAGCACGGGCCCGAACGACGAGATCGTGGCGCGGAGCTGGATGCCGCGGTTGCCCGTGAGGCTGAAGAACTCGACCGGAAAGGCCTCGGGAGTGTGCGTGCGTCCGACGCCGGCCGCGCGCGTCATGAGCCGCTCGCTGGCCTCGCCGGCGAGACACATCCCCGCCAGGTCGCCCTTCACGTCGGCGAGGAACACCGGCACGCCGTTGCGCGAGAGCTGCTCGGCCAGGAGCTGCAGCGTGCGCGTCTTCCCCGTGCCCGTCGAGCCGGCGATCATGCCGTGGCGGTTCATCATCCGCAGCGGAATGCGCAGCGGCAGCTCGCCCGTGGCGCTCCCGTCGCGCAGCACGTGACCGACGTCGATGGAGGGCTCGGTGAAGGAGTACGCGGCTTTGTACGTCTCGTCGAACGTAGGCATGGGACGCAAAGGATAGACTGACTTCATGAAGATCGGATTCATCGGACTGGGCGCCATGGGCTACCCGATGGCGCGTCATCTCGCGAAAGAGCACGAGGTCGTCGTCTGGAACCGGACTCGTGAGAAAGCGGAGCGCCATGCCCGCGAGCACGGCACCACGCTGGCGAACGACCTCGCCGACTGCGCCGGCGCGGACGTCATCCTCACCATCCTCCCGACGTCGAAGGAAGTCGACGAGATCGTCGAGCAGCTCGAGCCGCATCTCCGCGAAGGCACGCTCTGGATCGACGCTACCAGCGGCGACCCGAACGTCAGCCGCGAGACCGCCTGCCGCCTGGCCGGGAAGGGCGTGCAGTTCGTCGACGCCCCCGTCACCGGCGCGGTCGTCGGTGCGGAGAACGCCACGCTGACGATCATGATCGGCGGCACCGCGGAGAACTTCGAGCGTGCGAAAGAAGTGCTGCGCCTGAACGGCAAGACGCTCATCCACGTCGGCCCCGTCGGCGCCGGCCACGCGATCAAGGTGCTGACGAACACGATCATGGGCGCGACGGTCTGGATCACCTCGGAGTGCCTGCTGCTGGCGAAGCAGTTCGGCATCGACATGAAGACCGCGCTCGAGGTGACGAATGCCGGCAGTGGACGCTCGAACGCCAGCGAGAACCTGCTGCCGATGCGTCTCCGCGACGGCAAGTGGCCGCTCGTCTTCAAGCTGCTGCATCACGACAAGGACATCCGCATCGCGGCGTCGCTGTCGCACCAGCAGCACGCGTCGACGCCGATGCTGGCCCTCACGCAGCAACTGTTCTCCGGCGCGCTGCACCAGCTCGGCGACGGCGCGGATTACATCGAGGTGGCGAAGATCGTGGCGCGGATGAACGGCACAAGCTGGGACTAGGACCGATGCCGCGCGTCACCGTGATCATGGCGACGTACAACTGGAGCACGGTCCTGCCGTACTCGATCGGCAGCGTGCTCGCGCAGACGTTCACCGACTTCGAGCTGCTCGTGATCGGCGACGGCTGCGACCCATGCCTAGCGGGGCACGTCCCCTCACCCTGACCCTCTCCCCACGCGGTGGGGAGAGGGGACTGTGGGTCGAATGGGTGCGTTCTGCTTAGAACGTCCCGCGGTACTGCCCGCCGTCCACTTGCAGTGATGCGCCGGTGATGAACGCCGCGCGCTCGCTGCAGAGGAACGCGATCGTGTCCGCGAGCTCCTCGGCGCGTCCATAGCGTCCCACCGGGATCGCGGCGACCGCCTTCTGCAGATACTCCTCCGGCGTGATCCCCTGCTCCTTCGAGCGGATCTCGCTGAGCTGCTTCTGCCGGTCAGTCAGGAAGTGGCCGGGGAGGACGGCGTTCACGGTGATGCCGTCGCGCGCGACCTGATCCGAGAGCGTCTTGGTCAGGCCGGAGATCCCCGCGCGCAGCGTCGAGCTCACAGTCAGCAGCTCCGTCGGCTGCTTGGCCACGAACGATGTGATGTGCACGATGCGCCCCCACCCGCGCTGCTGCATGCCGGGGATGACCAGCTTGCACAGACGCACGACGTTCATGAGCGTCGAGTCGATGCCCAGCCGCCACTGCTCCTCGGACAAATTGAGGAACGTCGCCGCGGGCGGGCCGCCGGTGTTCGTGACGAGGATGTCGACCTGCCCGAACCGCTCGATGGTCGCGTCGTACCAGCGCCGCAGGTCGTCGGCGTTGGTGACGTCGCAGGCGACGGCGAGGTCTCCGAACGACGGGACGGAGCGCGAGCAGACCGAGAGCTGACATCCTTCGCGGGCGAGCGCTTCCGCGGCGGCGCGGCCGAGGCCTTTCGATGCGGCCGCGACCATGGCCACGCGACCTTTGATTCCGAGGTCCATGAGCGGCGACGATATCAGAATGACTTGTCCCAACTGCCAGTCGGAGAAAACCCGCCGCGGCGGCATGGCCATCTGGACGGTGTATCTCGTCCTCGTCGCCCTGGCCGTCCCCGCGGTCCTGTACTTCAAGCTGAACGCCGCGATCGTCGCCGGAGTGATGCTCGCGGCGATCGTGGCCGCGCATTTACTGATCGGGCAGCGCGTGTGTGTCGACTGCGGACACCAGTGGCGCGTGCGGTGACGTTCCCCCTCGGCCGGAGGACGTTTCATCGCCGCGGGGATGACAATCTGAAGTATTCGTGTTAATTGGCCGCGACGCTCATGCCCGATCCACAGTTCATCCGTAATTTCTCGATCATCGCGCACATCGACCACGGCAAGACCACCTTGTCCGACCGGCTGCTGCAGATGACCGGCGCCGTCGAGCAGCGGGACATGCACGAGCAGATGCTCGACGACATGGATCTCGAGCGCGAGCGGGGCATCACCATCAAGGCGCGCGCCGTGACGCTGCGCTACCGCACGAAGGACGGTCAGGATTACGTCTTCAACCTGATCGACACGCCCGGCCACGTCGACTTCAGCTACGAAGTCTCGCGCAGCCTGGCCGCGTGCGAGGGAGCGATCCTCGTCGTCGACGCCACGCAGGGCGTCGAGGCGCAGACGCTGGCCAACAGCTACCTGGCCATCAACAACGACCTGGCCATCCTGCCGGTCATCAACAAAGTCGACCTCCCGTCGGCCGAGCCCGAGCGCGTGCGCGAGCAGATCGAGAACGTGATCGGCCTCGACGCCCACGACGCCGTCCTGGCCTCGGCCAAAGCGGGCATCGGCGTGCAGGAGATCCTCGACAAGATCATCACCCACATCCCCGCGCCGAAGGGGAACGCCGACGGCCCGCCGCGGGCGATGCTCTTCGACTCCTGGTACGACCCGTACCGCGGCGTCATGTGTCTCGTGCGCATGATCGACGGCGAGCTGCGCCGCGGCATGAAGATCAAGTTCATGTCCACGGGACGCGAGTACGAGATCGGCGAGATGGGGATCTTCACGCCCAAGCCGAAGGCGATGGAGTCCCTCGGCGTCGGCGAAGTCGGCTTCTTCTCCGCCAACATCAAGGACATCGTGCTGGCCAAGATCGGCGACACCGTCACCGAGGCCAAGGCCAATCCGGAGATGCTGCCCGGCTTCCAGGAAGTGAAGCCGATGGTCTTCGCCGGACTCTTCCCGATCGTCACCGAGGAGTACGAGAACCTGCGCGACGCGGTGGCGAAGCTCAAGCTGAACGACGCGTCGTTCTCGTTCGAGCCCGAAAACTCCGCCGCCCTCGGCTTCGGCTTCCGCTGCGGCTTCCTCGGCCTGCTACACATGGAGATCATCCAGGAGCGGCTGGAGCGCGAATTCAATCTCGAGCTGCTCACCACCGCGCCCGGCGCGCGCTACCGCGTCACGCTGACCGACGGGGAAGTGGTCGAGGTGGAGAATCCGCAGAAGCTCCCCGACCCGTCGTACATCCGCATGATCGAAGAGCCGTTCTTCGAAGTCACGATCATGACCACGGACGAATTCGTCGGGCCGATTCTCTCGCTGGCCATCGACCGCCGCGGGGTACAGAAGAAGCTGGAGTACGTCTCGTCCAACCGCGTCATGATCGTTTACGACATGCCGCTGAACGAAGTCATCCTCGACTTCTTCGACAAGCTCAAGTCGATCTCGCGCGGCTACGCGTCGCTCGACTACCAGTTCATCGGCTACCGCGAGAGCGACCTGGTGAAGATGGACATCCTCGTCAACGGCGAGCCGCTGGACGCGCTGTCGCTGATCGTGCACAAGGACAAGGCCTTCCCGCGCGGCAAGATGCTGGTCGAGAAGATGAAGGAGTTCATCCCGCGGCAGATGTTCGAGGTCGCGCTGCAGGCCGCCATCGGCAACCGCATCGTCGCCCGCGAGACCGTGAAAGCGCTCCGCAAGAACGTCCTCGCCAAGTGCTACGGCGGCGACATCACGCGCAAGCGCAAGCTCCTCGAGAAGCAGAAGGAAGGGAAGAAGCGGATGAAGCGCGTGGGCAAGGTCGAGATCCCGCAGGAAGCGTTCCTGGCGGTCCTGAAGATCGACTGACGTCTGGAGTGCGCGAGCGCCAGCTCGCGCTCTTCATGCCGCAGCGCCAGCTGCGGCCCCCGCCCGCGCGGAGGCTGGTGCCTCCGCATGGAGAGCGCGAGCTGGCGCTCGCGCACTCCAGACGTGACTCCCGTCACGTTACCCTGAATAACTGGCACGTTTCCCTCAAAGGCGGATTTCCGTCTTTGAAAAAAGTGCCGTTGTTTTCGCCACCAACGGCGGGAGGAATCGTGAAATCTCTCGCTCTCTTCGCTTCTCTCATGCTGACCGCGTCTGCCGCGGCAGCCAGCGTCGACATGAACGACCCGCGGCGCGCCCTCGGCCGCGAAGGAGATGTCCGCATCGACGCGCAGCTCATGCGCGACACCGTCTCCTCCGGCTCGCCGGTGGTCATCACCTACCAGATCCACAACCTCTCGGACTCCGCCATCGCCATCGCCCACCGGGAGAGCGACGCCAGCTACGACGAAGACAACCGCACCATCGTCCTGGCCGTCGGCTCCGAGGTGCCGCCGGACGGCAACATGCCGCCCATGACCCTCATCGGCCCGGGCGAGAAGAAAGTCCTCACCGCCGCCGCCACGCCGGCCCTGCGCGCCGCGGCGATCCGGTCCACCATGGCCATCGTTCCTCGCTTCGTGCAGGTGAAAGTGGCCATCCTCCGCGACGTCCGTCCGTACCTCGAGCTCATCCAGTCCCAGTCAGGCCGCGGGAAGCAGCGCCTCTCCGACGAGCTCTTCGAGCAGTGGTTCGAATCGAACGACACCATCTACCTGAACGCCGTCCCGGTGCGCTACACGGCGCCGGCCACCTCGGACATCGAGCGGCGTCAGGGCGGCTTCTGACGGCAATAAGCGTTACGATGTGGGGCGTTCCACCCGGAAGGAGAACGCCCCAGTGACACGGAACCCCGCCCCACTCTTTGCACTGCTGTTCGTCGCCGCCTGCTCGACCAACACCGTCGACATGAGCGAGCCGCGCCGCGTGGTCGGCACGGAGAGCTCCGTCCGCATCGACGCCCAGATCACCGACGAAGTCCGTCCAGGCTCCCCGGTGGCCATCACCTACCAGATCACCAATCAGCGCACGTCCCCCATCGCTGTCGCGGACATCCTCCCCGACACCACGTGGGACGATGAGACGCGCACGCTGACCGTCGGCATCGGCTCCGAAGTGCCGGGCGAGGCGACGCTGCCGCGCCTGATCCCCATCGCGCCGGGGGAGACGAAATCCTTCACCACCACGGCGCGCATCAACCGGATCATCCCCTCGGGCTCGGCCGATCCGCGCGTGGTGGCCCGCACGCTGCTCCGCCTGAAGGTGAACTTCCTCGGCGACACCGCCCCGTTCGCGGAGCTGATCGACATTCCGGAAAAGATGATCGTCGACTCCAAGCGCGCGGACGAGCTGTTCTCGGTCTGGCTGGAGCGGAACGAGGTCGTCTACACGAACGCGGTGCCGGTGAAGATCTCGGCGACGCGCGCCTCGCCGGAGTCGGGCATCGAGCGGCCGGCCATCGGGCGTCGCGGACGTCGCGGCGGATAGAGGAACGGCGGCCGGAAGGCCGCCGCTCCACTCGCGTCAGAAGCTGCTGACCGCCTCACGCTCGTTCTCGTACACCTCGAACACCGTGATGAGCTGCGTCACGTGCAGCAGCTCGTTCAGTTTGGCGGGCAGGTGGAGCAGCTTGAGCTTGCCGCCGCGGTTGGTGACGGTGGTGTAGGAGCCGACCAGCTCGCCGATGCCGGACGAGTCGATCGTAGTGACGCCCGACAGGTCGAGCAGCACGTTCGTCTTTCCGGAGTTCACGGCGTTCGTGATCACCTCGCGCAACTGCGTGTCTCCGGCTCCGATCGTGATCTTGCCCTGCAGGCTGATGATCTCGACGTTGTCGACGGTTCGGGTTGTGGCCTTCATGTCTCGTTCTCCTTCTCGACTGATCAAGCTTTCGTGCTGGCGATGCCGCTGCCCTTGGACAGGTTCTTCGTCATCACCAGCGACGTGCCGCCGCCGGGATGGAACGAGTAGTGGACCTGGTCCATGAACGTCTTCATGTAGAAGATGCCGCGGCCGCTGGTTTTCATGAGGTTCTGCGGATTCAGGGGATCGCTGACTTTCTCCGGATCGAAGCCCTGCCCCTCGTCGGAGATCGTGATCTCCAGCTCGGGGCCTGCCAGCTCGAACGTGGCGAAGACCTTCTTCTTCACGTCGAGCTTGTTGCCGTGCTTGATGGCGTTGGCGACCGCCTCGCGCACCGCCATGCCGATCCAGTGCGAGCCATCTTCATCAACACCTGCGTTCTCACACAGGTGTTCTGCGATCACCTGAACCAGTTCGATGTTCTCGAAGCGGCTGCTGATCGTGATCTCGATACGCTCGCTGTCGCCGCGCTCCATGGGCTGAATCCGCGGCATTCTAAGGGAACGGAATGGCCGGCGTAAACGTCGGGTTGCGCAGCGCATGATTCGGTCCCGCGCCGCAAGTCTGTTGTTTGTTTTCCTGGCCTCGTGTGCCGCCGACGCTTCGACGCTCGCGCCGGGGATGAAAGCGGTCGAACAGATCCGCGGCCGGAAGTTCACCGGAGACGTCCGCAACGTCACCATCGACCGCGCCGATCTCGCCAGGCATCTCGAAGAGCAGATGGCGAAAACCACGCCATATCCGCTCGAAGACTGGGGCCGCATCCTCCGCGCGCTGCAGCTCGTCGACATCGACGGCAAGCAGATCGTGCCGAAGCTCCTGGCCCTGTACGAGTCGCAGGTGCTCGCCTTCTACGATCCGCACTCGCACACCTACTACTCCATCAAGCAGCTTCCGAGCCTCCCCGAGGCCGCGAAGCTCGCCGACCCGAAAATGCTCGAGGAGACGGTGATGGTGCACGAGCTCGTGCACGCGCTGCAGGACCAGCACTTCCAGCTCTCGAAAAAAGAGAAGACGCTGATGCGTGACACCGACGCGAACATGGCCTATCACGCCGTCCTGGAAGGGGAGGCCGTGCTGGTGATGGTCGCGCACATGCTGCAGAAGACCGGCATCGATCTCGATCAGGTGATCAAGGACGACGCCATGCTCGGCATGATCACCTCGTCGGTGCAGGCCGACCAGATGATCGATCCCTCCACGCCGAAGTACTTCGCCGAGATGATGAAGTTCCCGTACCTCGACGGGCTGAAGTTCGTCATGGCCGCGTACCGCCGCGGCGGCTGGGCGGAGCTCGATAAAGTGCACGCCAACCCGCCGCGGAGCACGCGCGAAGTCCTGCACCCCGAGGAGTACTTCGCGCGCTCGTTCAAGGCGGGCACGTTCGATGCGGCCAGGCCGCAGGGCGCCATCGCCGCCGAGCACCTCGGCGAGTTCCACTGGCGCTTCCTCGTCGGCGACGCCGCGCAGGGCTGGCGCAACGACCGCGCGGTCGTCTACCGGGACGGCCGGGTGGAAGTCGACACCGAATGGGACGACGAGGCCCGCGCGACGAAGTTCCTGTCCGCCTATCAGGCCTTTCTGACGAAGCGCGGTCTCGAGGCGAAGGTCACGCGTGAAGGCGCAAAGGTGCGCGCCAGCTACACCGCGAAATGAACATCGACTACGCCAATCTCGAGCAGGACATCGAGAACGGCATGTTCCGCCAGCGTCTCGAAGAAGAGCTGACCTTCGGCTTCCGCCAGATCCACGACGGAGGCGAGCGCCTCCCGCTCGCCTCCTACTACGCCGCCCAGATCGCCGAGATCGTCAACCGCGACGTCGAGCTCTCCGCGGACCTGAAATACAACCTCTATCAGGAGATTCTCGCGGCCGTCGAGAACGCGCGGGTGGCGGTGCTGGGGGAGGAGAAGCCAGTCTCATAGGCTCATAGGTACACAGGCTCACAGGCTCATAGGAGTGCCGCTATGAGCCTATGAGCCTATGAGCCTATGAGCCTATGAGCCTGTGAGCCTATGAGACTATCCCCCGCGTGAAGCACAAGCTCCGCCGCCACCCGCCCCTGTCGTCGTTCGCAACGACGGGCGGTTGAGCCTGCAAGCTGGGTCAGGATGACCTGCGCTCGATCCTTTCCCGACTCCCCTCCAACGAAGGGGCCAGGGATCTTCTTGTCGGAACGTCCACCAGCGACGACGCGGCGGTGATCCGCATCGCCGGCGACGTTGCCATCGCGCAGACGGTCGACTTCTTCACACCCATCGTCGACGACCCGTATCTCTTCGGACAGATCGCCGCCGCGAACTCGATCTCCGACATCTACGCCATGGGCGCGACGCCGATCCTCGGCCTGGCCATCGCCGGCTTTCCGACCGACAAGCTGCCGCTCGACGTGCTCGAGGAGATCTTGCGCGGCGGCGCCGACAAGGCCATCGAGGCGGGATTCGCCGTCGCCGGCGGGCACACCATCATCGACGACGTCCCGAAGTACGGTCTCGTCGTCACGGGCGTCGTCTCCGTGGATAAACTCGTGCGCAACTCCACCGGCCGCGCGGGCGACGTGCTCTATCTCACCAAGCCGATCGGCACCGGCATCCTCGTCAGCGCCAATCGGGCGAACCGGCTCTTCCGGAAGAAGCCGCCGCTCGACGAGGCCATCCGCTGGATGACCACGCTCAACCGTGGAGCCGCGGCGGCGATGAGCGCGGCCGGGGCGAGCGCGGCCACCGACGTCACCGGCTACGGCCTGATCGGTCATCTGCTGGAGCTGTGCGAAGGCTCGGGCGTCGGGGCGACGCTCTCCGCATCCGCGGTGCCGGTGCTCGACGGCGCCCGCGAAGCGCTCGCCAGGGGCTTCCGCCCCGAGGGCACCATGCGCAACGCGCGCGGCTTCCGCGACCGCGTGCGGCTGAACGTCGCGGAGCCGGAGTACACCCTGCTGTGCGACGCGCAGACCTCGGGCGGTCTGCTCATCGCGATCGCGCCGGAGCGGAGCGGCGTCCTCGAGCAGACGCTGCGGGAAAGCGGCCTGTTCTATGCAAAGGTCGGAGTGCTGACCCCCGACCGGGGGCACATCACACTCGACGCGTAAGGAGCATCACAGATGGCGGACTCGAATCAGGGATATCCCGACGACGTGAACACGGTGCCTGCGGAAGACGGCACGACCTGGGTCGAGATCGCGAGCACGGGCACGGAAGACGAGGCGCAGTTGCTGAGAGGTTTCCTCGAGGCCGAAGGGATCCCGGCGCAGGTCGAGAGCCTGAAGTTCGACCAGGCCCCGATCAACTTCGGCAACATGGGCGACATTCGCGTGTACGTCGGTTCGGAAGACGAGACGCGCGCGCAGGAGCTGCTGCGCAAGCGCCAGCAGGAGTACGAGCGCCTCGACGATGACGACGAGACGCTGGTGACGGACGAGGGTCCGGCGACGATCGACGAGACCGCGCCGGTCGAGGGCGATGACAACGCCTGATCCGGAGCACTCGCACGCTCCGCACGAGCCGTCGCTGATGCCGCGCTGGGTGCCCGTGCTCATCGGCGTGGTGCTGGTGGCGATCGCGGCGCTGGCCGTCTACACCGGCTTGCGCGGCCAGGACGACGACACTCTCCTCGCCAAAGTCCGCCCGCGGCGGCAGCAGGCGAACACCCCCGCCCCTCCGGGCGAGCCGGGTGCCGGCGCGTCGCTCGTGCTGCACGGCGCGCAGGGGGAGAACACGCCCGCGGCCAACGAGCCGGTGCAGGGTCAGTCGCGCGCGGTGGTGACGGGCGGGCCGGGCGGCGTGAGCTCGACGATGCGCGCCTGGGCGCGGCGCGGCATGGTGCTGAACGTCCTTCCCGAAGACACGATGGTCCACGTCAACGACATGCCCATCGGCCAGGTCTCGCAGCTCAACACGATGGACGAGGCCTACGAGTTCGCCGCGGCGGGGAGCTACACCGTGAAGCTCGTCGCGCCGAGCGGCGCGGAGAAGACGTACGTCGTGACCGCCAGCGAGGACGCGAAAGAAGACGTGGTGCGCATCAGCGTCGACCTCTCTGGAGTGCGGCAGCGCTAGCTGCCGCTCTCTATGCGGCAGCCGCAGCTGCCGCGGCGGGGTGGGCGGCTCGACGCCGCCCACATGGAAAGCGGCGACTGGCGTCGCCGCACTCCAGACTAGTGCGCGGCGGCCTGGGCTTCCTTGGCCTTCTTCGACTCCGTGATGATCTTTTCCTGGAGCTGCTTCGGCACTTCCTCGTAGTGCGAGTACTCCATGTGGAAGCTGCCGCGTCCCTGCGTGAGGGAGCGCAGCGTCGAGCCGTAGGTCAGCATCTCCGCCAGCGGCACGCGCGCGTGCACCACCTGCGACTCCTCTTCCGCGTCGACGCCTTCCACGCGGCCGCGGCGCGAGTTGAGGTCGCCCATGATGTCGCCGACGTACTCCGACGGGGCGTTGATGTCGACGTGCATGATCGGCTCGAGCAGCGTCGGACGGGCCTTCTCCATCGCCTCCTGATACGCCAGCGAGCCGGCGATCTTGAAGGCCATTTCCGACGAGTCGACGTCGTGGTACTGGCCGTCCTTCAGCCGCACCCGGAAGTCGACCATCGGGAAGCCGGCCAGGTAGCCCTTCACCCGCGCGTCCTGGATGCCCTTCTCCACCGCGGGGATGTACTGCCGCGGGATGGCGCCGCCGAAGATCTCGTCGACGAACTCGAAGTCCGCGCCGCGCGGCAGCGGCTCGACCGTGATCTTGCAGTCGGCGAACTGCCCATGGCCGCCCGACTGCTTCTTGTGGCGGCCGTGTGCGTCGGCGGGCTTGGTGATGGTCTCGCGGTACGGCACCTTCGGCGGGTGCAGCACCACGTCCACGTGGTACTTCTTCCGCAGCTTGGCCACGACGATCTCCACGTGGAGCTGTCCCTGGCCGCTGATGAGGAACTCCTTGGTCTGCTCGTCGCGGGCGAACCGGATGGTCGGGTCTTCCTCGATGATGCGGTGGATGGCCGCGCCGAGCTTGTCCTCGTCGCCGCGCGCTTTCGGCTCCACCGCGAAGGCGATGGCCGCCTCCGGATACTGCACGTGCTCGAGCACGATCTGGTGATCCTTGGCCGCGATCGTGTCGCCGGTGAGCGTGTCCTTCAGCTTGGCCACCGCGCCGATGTCACCGGCCCGCAGCTCGGGGACGGGGATCTGCTGCTTCCCCTGCAGGACCTGCAGCTTGCCGATGCGCTCTTCGTGCTCGCGCGTCGTGTTCCAGTACGCGTGGTCGGACTGCAGCGTGCCGGAGTAGACGCGGAACAGCGACACGCGTCCGGAGAACGGATCGGAGAAGGTCTTGAACACGAGCGCCGCCGGGAAGGCCTCGGGGCGGCGGTCGAAGGTGATCTTCTCTCCCTTCGGGTTCTTGCCCTCGAGCGTCTTCACCTCCTCGGGGGAGGGGAGGAGCGAGACGAACGCGTCCAGGATCGGCTGGCCGCCGATGTTGTGCGACGCCGAAGCGAAGAGCACCGGGTAGATCTCGTGGTGCGCGACCTCGCGCTTGAGGCCATCGAGCAGCTCTTCCTGAGACAGGCCGCCCTGCTCGAAGAACTTCTCCATCAGCGTGTCGTCGCCCTCGGCGACCTTCTCGATCAGCTTCTCGCGCCACTCGTCGGCGTCGCTCTTGAGCTCCGCGGGGATGTCCGTCGTGTCGAACTTGCCCGAGCTGTCGGCGTGGTAGATGTGGGCCTTCATCGACACCAGGTCGACGACGCCCTTGAAGTCCTTCTCCTCGCCGATGGGGAGCTGGATCGGGACGACGTTCTTCCCGAACTTCTTCTGCAGCGCCTCCAGCGTGCGGGAAGCCGAGGCGCGCTCGCGGTCCATCTTGTTCACCACGATCAGGCGCGGCAGCGCGTACTCCTCGGTGAACTTCCAGACCTTCTCGGTCGTCACCTCGACGCCGGTCACGCCGCTGACGACGATGACGGCCGAGTCGGCGATCCGCAGCGCGCCCTTCGCCTCCATGATGAAGATGCCGAAGCCGGGCGTGTCCACGAGGTTGATCTTCGTGTCCTTCCACTCCGCGAACGCCACCGCCGCGGAGATGGAGTGTTTGCGCTCGATCTCGTCCGGATCGAAGTCGGTAGTGGTCGTGCCGTCCTCGACGCGGCCCTGGCGCGTGTTGGCTCCGGCGTTGAAGAGGAGTTGAGACACGAGCGTGGTCTTCCCCGTGTCGTTGTGTCCGACGATCGCGACGTTGCGGATCTCGGAACCCGAGTAAACCTTCATGAGCGCGACTCCGTAAGGGATTTCACAAACAGGCGTGACATCATAGATGAAAACGTAGGGCGGGCTTCAGCCCGCCCCGGGAGTTATGATTGCCGGCTCATGGGACGTCCATCGATCCTGGCGGAGACAAGGCCCAATTGAAGCTGGGACGGTATGAAGTCGTACGCGAGCTCGGCAAGGGGGCGATGGGGATCGTCTACCTCGCCAAGGACCCCCTCATCGGCCGTCTGGTGGCGCTGAAAACGATCCGCGCCTCGGCCCACGCCGACGACGACGAAGCCAAGGAATTCCAGCAGCGTTTCATCCGCGAGGCCCAGGCCGCCGGCATCCTCAACCATCCCGCCATCGTCACCGTCCACGACATCGGCAACGACGAGACCACCGGCGTGTCGTTCATCGCCATGGAGTACGTCGAGGGGAACAACCTCAAGGAAGTCCTCAACCAGGGCCGCACGCTCAACTTCGAGCAGATCGCGGACATCATCGCCCAGGTGGCCGAGGCGCTCGACTTCGCCCATGCGAAAGGCATCGTGCACCGCGACGTCAAGCCGGCCAACATCATCCTGATCGAAGGCTACCGCGCCAAGATCACCGACTTCGGCATCGCCAAGATCGCCTCCGGCGCCGCGAACCTCACCACCACCGGCCAGTTCCTCGGCACGCCGAACTACATGGCCCCCGAGCAGGTGAAGGGCGCGCCGGTGGACGGCCGCACCGACATCTTCGCCCTCGGCATCTGTCTCTATGAATGCCTCACGCGGCGCAAGCCGTTCGGCGGCGACTCGCTGACGTCGATCTCGTACAAGATCGTCCACGAGTCGTTCCCGCCGCTGCAGGAGATCAACCCGCAGATCCCCGAGGGGTTCGACGAGGTGGTCGCACACTGCCTGGCCAAGGATCCGGCCAGGCGCTACCAGCGCGCGCGCGATCTCGCCAACGCCCTGCGCGCGGTGATCCGCGGCGACCGCCCCCAGCGTCCCTCCGAGCCCGTCCTCGCGGAAGAGACCATGGTCACGCGCGACCGCGGTCCGGTGGCCATTCCGCAGCCGACCGTGGAAGTGCCGTTCCCGCAGGCGATGGATGCCTCGCCGGTCCCGGGCGCCTCGAGCACGCGGCCCGCCACGTCGGAGCCGATCGCAAAGACGGAAGTCGTTCCCATCCCGACCATGCCGCCGCCGGCTTCCCCCCCGAAGCCCGCGCCCGCACCCGCACCCGCACCGAAGCCTGCCGCGGCAACGGTGGCGGCGCCGATTCCGCGTCCGCCCGTCACCCAGCAGCTCCGCAGGACGCTGACGAACGTGCGCGCGCTGCCGCTCTGGAAGCGCCACATCCCTCCGGTGATCTTCTACGTCATCGTGGGAGTGGTGGCGGCGGCGCTGCTCGCGACCGTCGTCGCGCTGCGCGCGCAGCAGCCGGAGATCGAGCCCGTCGACCGGCAGCGCGTGCTGAGCGTTGCGCGCCAGCGGCAACTGCGCCTCCTGGGTGAGACGCAGCTCCACCAGGGCAACATCGCCGCGGCGTATGCGACGTACTCCGAGCTGCAGCGGCTCGCGCCGAAGTCGCCGTTCGTCGCCAACACCATCAAGAAACTGAATGCGATCCGCCAGGACGAGGAGATCACCAGGCAGCAGCTCGCCGCGGCGAAGCAGAAGTTCGACCAGGCCGTTCTGCTGATCAACGAGAAAAAGTATCCGGAGGCCATCCTCCTGCTGCAGGAGTCGCTGGCCATCAACCAGAACTCCATCGAAGCCTCCGACGCTCTCGCGCTCGCGCAGGCCGAGCAGCAGAAGGCCGAGCAGGCGCGATTGCTCGCGCGGCAGCAGCGGCAGGCCAGCCGCCAGCAACAGCAGCAGACCACGACGCGCACCGACACCGCACCGCTCACGGCAACCCAGGCCCCGGAGCCGGCCGCGCCGGCCGAGTTCACCACCATCTTCAATCATCCGTTCACCGACGGACGGATCATCGTGCGCGTCGGCGGCGACATCGTGGCCAACGAATCGCTCTACAGCGAGCGGCGGCGCCGCGTCATCGGCACCATGGCCCGTGCGCCGAAGCCGATCGCCATCACCGGCAACGTCGCGCCGCGGACCGCGGACGTGGTGGTCCTCATCACCGTGCCGTCGGCGGGCGTGAACGTGAGCCACACCTTTCCCGGCGCGCGGTTCGACTCCGGCCGCACCTATCGTCTGGTCGTGCGCTACAACGCCACGGCGAAGACGTTCTCCTACGAACTGAATTGACGCGCTTCGCTCACGCCGTCCGTGAAGAGCTCTGGTCGCACGGCCGCAGGGTGGAGTCGCGCCTCTCGCACGGCGAAGCCGTCGAAGAGCCCGACGGCAGCATCACCGCGACAGATGTTCGCGACGATGCGCTGGTGACGCGCGCCGAGCGGCAGCTCGAACGCCTCCGCGCCGCCATGCCGCACGACGCCATCGTCCGTCTCGTCGCCGAAGCCGGCACCGAAGGCGACACCGCCACGATGACCGTGCGCATCGGCCCCCTCTCCATCGTGACCACCCCTGAGTACCTCGAAGCCGACCTTGCGTTACTGCGGACCGCCGGCGTCCCGCCGGCTGAGCGGGCGGCGTCCCGCCGCCCGCTCGTCTGGCAAAACGGCACCGCCGCCATCCTCCTCCACGAAGCCCACGCCCACCCCCTCGAGCACAATCACCAGCCGCTGCAACTGCCGGAGTGGCTCCACGTCGAAGTCCCCCTGACCCGCAGAAGAGAAACCTTCCGCGACGTCCCCCTCGTGCGCATGCAGCACGTGCGAGTCACGCAGACGAACGCCCCCTTCGCCCTCCCGAAGGAGCACATCGAAGTGCACATGGTCGACGGCGGCGCCTACGAGCCGCTCACGCAGACCATCACCATCCGCGTCTCCGCCTCGAGCATCGGCGCGTTCACCCTCGTCGAGCCGCGCGCGAACATCCTCTTTCTCGGCGCGCGGGGCGACGCGCGGCGCTACCCCGGCGTCATCTGCTCGCGCGAAGGGCAGGAGCTCGTCGTCGGCTCGTACGCCCCCACCCTCATCATGGACTTTCGTCGATGATCTACCGCAAGCGAGGCCACGTCGTGCGCTGGGAAAACGGCACCCTCCTCCGCGTGACCGAAAGCGGCGCCGCCCGCGAAGAGGGCGCCCTCTTCGAATGCTGGCCCGAACGTAGGGCGGGCTTCAGCCCGCCTCTCCCGTGGGAGGGGGACGGGCTGAAGCCCGTCCTACGTTTCCATACCGAGCGCCTGATCGTCACGCGCGGCTACGCCGAGCACGAATACGGCGACAACCGCTGGACCGAGGAAACGCACCGCTTCCACGCCTCCCTCGTCCACCACCACCTGCGCGCCCTCGTCGACCGCGAAGAAGACTTCGAGCCCATCGCCTCCGCCCTGCAACGCGCCGAGTCCGAGCGCGAAGCCCCCAACCACCTGAGACTCGCCCCCAACGTCACCGCCGCCGTCCTCCCTTTTCTCAAGCAAGCGAGACAGACCGCGGGCGGCGTCGACGGCTACGGCAACCCCGTCACCGAAACGAGCGCCAGCTTCTACCGCCCCAGCTACCGCCTGCGTCCCGTGCACATGCCCTTCAACCTGGGCATCGAGCACGGCGTCACCGCCATCGACGAAGATCTCCCGCGCGCTGTCGCGCTCCTCGCGCCGGCGGGCGGCCTCACGCTGCGCGTCCTCATCGAAGACCGGCAGGCCGTCTACCCGGCCACCATCAGTGTCACCAAAATCGAAGCCGTCGCGCGCGAGCGGGTCTGGTATCCGTACGGAGCCGGTTCCTTCGGCGCGGAGATGATGCTTTAATCCGCGTTGCCTTGAGCGCCACCTCCGCAGCACGCATCGAATTTCTCGCCCGGGCCATCGTCAACCGGCTCGAAGACCGCGGTCTGGTCGAGTTCCGGGATGCCGAGGCCGGCATCCTCGTCGTCGCCAGGGCGCTGCAGGAAAACTTCGCCGCGCTCGACCTGATCGAGCAGGAAGCGCGGCAGCGCCTCGGCGACCGCGCCTCCGACGCACAGGTCGAGGCCGAGATGCGCCGCATCGCCGCTGAACGGGACGTCATCCTTTAATGTCCATCGAACAAAAAATCGAAGAGCTCGAGCGCCGCAAGCAGCAGAGTGAGCTCGGCGGCGGCCAGGCCCGCATCGACCGCCAGCACAACGAGGGGAAGCTCACCGCGCGCGAGCGCATCCAGCTCCTCTTCGATCCCGGCTCCTTCCAGGAGCTCGACCAGCTCGTCACCCACCGCTCCACCGACTTCGGGCTCGACAAACAGCGCATCCCCGGCGACGGCGTCGTCACCGGTTACGGCACCGTGCAGGGGAGGCTCGTCTACGCCTTCGCGCAGGACTTCACCGTCTTCGGCGGCTCGCTCTCCGAGACGCACGCCGCGAAGATCGTCAAGATCATGGACCTGGCCGTGAAGAACGGCGCCCCCATCGTCGGCCTCAACGACTCCGGCGGCGCGCGCATCCAGGAAGGGGTCGTCTCCCTCGGCGGCTACGCCGACATCTTCCTCCGCAACACCCTCGCCTCCGGCGTCGTGCCGCAGATCTCCGCCATCATGGGGCCGTGCGCCGGCGGTGCCGTCTACTCGCCCGCCATCACCGACTTCATCCTCATGGTGAAGAAGACGAGCTACATGTTCGTCACCGGTCCTGACGTCATCAAGACCGTCACGCACGAGGAAGTGACCAAGGAGAAGCTCGGCGGCGCGGAGACGCACAACCAGATCTCCGGCGTCGCGCACTTTGCCGCCGACTCCGACGAAGACTGCATCGCCATGATCCGCGAGCTGCTGTCGTACGTGCCGTCGAACAACCTCGAAGAGGCGCCGCGCGTGGCCACGGGCGACGACGTCAATCGCGTCGACGCCGCACTCGACGCCTTCATCCCCGAGTCGCCGAACCAGCCGTACGAGATGCGCGAGCTGATCAAGACCGTCGCCGATGAAGGGCACTTCTTCGAAGTCCACCAGCACTACGCGCGCAACATCGTCGTCGGCTTCATCCGCCTGAACGGCTACTCCGTCGGAGTGGTCGCCAACCAGCCCGCCTTCCTCGCGGGCGTGCTCGACATCGACGCCTCACGCAAAGGGGCGCGCTTCGTCCGCTTCTGCGACGCCTTCAACATCCCGCTGCTCGTGCTCGAGGACGTGCCCGGCTTTCTGCCGGGGACGGGGCAGGAGCACGGCGGCATCATCATTCATGGTGCGAAGCTGCTCTATGCCCTGGCCGAGGCCACCGTGCCGAAGGTCACCGTCATCACCAGGAAGGCGTACGGCGGCGCGTACTGCGTCATGAACTCGAAGCACATCCGCGCCGACATGAACTTCGCGTACCCGACCGCTGAGATCGCGGTCATGGGGGCGGAGGGGGCGGTCAACATCCTCTATCGCGGCGCGGACGACCGCGAGGCCAGGGTGGCCGAGTACAAGGAGAAGTTCGCCAACCCGTACATCGCCGCCGAGCGGGGATACATCGACGAGATCATCGAGCCGCGGTTCACGCGGCGGAAGCTGATCACCACCTTTTCCATGTTGCGTAACAAGCGCGACCGGAACCCGCCAAAGAAGCACGGGAACATCCCGTTGTAACAAATTCGTCCATTAATCCGTAGCGGCGATTCATTCCTCTGAATGCCCAGCCGGGGCCCGCGAAGCGAACTCTTTGAAACAAGGAGGGTTAAGCGCTTGCGACTTATGGCAGAACTGTTGCGGATAGTGCACGCAACAGTAAGAACCGGCAAGTCCAAAAGGAGTGCCAAGGTTGCAGATCTCGTGACAGGGTCGTTACAATCCCCATCCCGTTCCAAAACGAGTCCGGTGTAGCTAGTCCAGCAAAAAGAGTTTCGTTCCGGGTATCCCGCTCTGAACGAGTGATAACGACAGGAGGCTCATACATGAGGAGATTCACCGTCCTATTGGCAGTGTTCGCGCTGCTCGCGGTGCCGATGTTCGGCGCCACGACCGGCACGATCGCAGTCACGGCCACCGACTCCACCGGTGCCGTACTTCCGGGCGTGACCATCGAAGCGACGTCGCCGGTGCAGATTGGTACCCGCACCGCCGTGACCGATTCGCGTGGTCAGGCCATCCTGGCCGGCATGGTGCCGGGCAGGTACACGATCAAGGGCTCGCTGTCCGGCTTCCAGCCGACTTCGACCCAGGCCACGGTCGAGCAGAACACGACCGCGACCCTCGTGGTCAAGATGAACACCGAAGCGGTCACGGAGTCCATCACCGTCACCGCCGAGGCGCCGATGGTCGACACCACGCGCGCCACGGTGTCCGAGCACGTCACCCTGCAGGAAGTGGAAGCGCTTCCGGTCGGCCGTGACTACAAGGCCTACGCGCAGCTCGTGCCGGGCGTCAACGTCGTCCCCAACCAGGGCGGCTCCGACACCCCGGTCGATCCGGCTGGCAAGGGCGGCAACAACTATTCCGACCGCGGCGTCGAGCGCGGCTTCGGTAAGACCGGTTCCACCGACAACACCTACTACATCGACGGTCTGAACGTCACCGACATGGGCAACGGCCGTGGCACGATGACGTTCAACAACGAAGTCATCCTCGAGCAGGAAATCGTGACCTCGGGCGTGCCGGCCGAATACGCCGGCGGCAAGGGTTACGTCGGCAGCGTCGTCACCAAGTCGGGCGGCAACGAGTTCTCCGGCTCTCTGAACTACTACCTTCAGAACGCCAACATGTACGAGGACTACAAGACCGACCGCGACTGGCTGTGGAACGCCAAGGAAGAGAAGTACGACGCGGCCATCACCCTCGGCGGCCCGATCGTTCGCGACCGCGCCTGGTTCTTCGCCTCGGGCCAGCTCCGCAAGAACACCGACGAAGTCGCCGTCGCCGCTGACGCTTCCCCGTCGCCGCTCACCACCGAGTGGCTCAACGACCGTCAGAACTACTTCGGCAAGCTGACCCTCAAGGCCACCGACGCCACCACCATCATCGGCCAGTACTTCTCCGATCCCCGCGATCAGGACGCCGATGTGAACCGCAACGCCAGCACCGTCCCGGGCCGCTACATCGGCATCGAGGACACCCCGCGCACGATCACCGGCTCGATCCAGCACCTGTTCGGCAGCTCGGTCGTCGTCGAGGGTCGCTATGGCCAGTTCGAAGAGGAGTACCACCAGTTCCCGCTCCATCCGGAGCTCGGCCAGCAGAACACGCTGCGCCTTGCTGCCCTGAGCGCCCCGGCCTGCGCCAGCAACCCGAGCTCGGCCCGCTGCGCGCAGCTTCCGAACTACTCGCGTAACCTCGGCGGCGCGTCGACCTTCTTCGACCAGCTGCAGAAGCGCGACCAGGCTGATCTCAACGGCAGCCTCTTCTTCAACGCCGCCGGTACCCACACCCTCAAGGGTGGCTACCAGTACACCAAGCTCCAGGACCAGACCTCCAGCCGCTTCAACGGTGGCGCCACGATGACCTCGCTGGCCTCGGTCTTCTCGGGCGTCACCCTCGGTGAGCTCGCCGGCCCGGCCCGCGGCGGCATCTACAGCATCTTCTCGAACAGCGAGTTCGACAACGCCCGTAACGCGCTGCGCAACGCCTCGCCGACCTCGGCCGCGTTCCGCGCCGCGGACACGAACGGCGACAACACCATCTCGGACGCCGAGTTCGCCGCCATCCGCCTCAGCAACAGCGCCAACAACCCGGGCGGCGGCATCAACTTCCTCCGCACCGCCAATCAGTCGGTCGGCACCAACAACGTCGTCGCGCGCGCCAACACCGCCTTCCTCCAGGACGACTGGAACATGGGGCAGTGGACGGTCAACGCCGGCGTCCGCATGGAAGACTGGAAGTACATCGCCTCGGACAACTCGACCATTCTGGACATGGATCCGACCTTCTCGCCGCGCCTCGGGCTCACCTGGGACGTCGGTGGCCAGGGCCGCCAGAAGCTGACCGCGTTCTACGGCCGCTACTACGATCCGATCCGCACCGACATGGTGCACTTCGCCGGCAACATCACCGGCACCGTCAACGCCGAGCAGCTTTTCATCGGCAACGACTGGTTCACCTACCGCCTCCGCGGCTCGGCGACCGTTCGTGACGCCGGCTTCGCGCCGAACCTGAAGAACCAGACCCAGGACGAGTACTCGCTCACCTACGGCATCAACCTCACCCCGACCTGGGCCTTCATGGCGCAGGCCTTCCGCCGCATCGACGACAACCTCATCGAAGACTACGACCCGCACGTCTACTGGGAGCTCCCGGGCTACGCCTGCCCGCCGTCCGGCTGCACGCCGACCTCGATCCCTGCCGAATACCGTCCGTTCCTGCTCACGCCGGGACAGCACGGCTGGCCTCCGACCGGCATCGACGGCCCGGTGAACTTCTACCTGGCCAACGCCATCGGCGCCGAGCGCCAGACCGACGGTCTCGACCTCGCCTTCGAGCGTCGCTTCTCGGGCAACTGGACCGCCAACATCCAGTACATGTGGCGTAACGCCGAGGGCAACATCACCTCGGACGCGAACGCCGACCTCGTCGGTGACGCCATCGAGTACGACCCGCGCCAGCCGTACATGTACGGCAAGCTGCAGGGCACGGCCGATCACCAGTTCAAGCTCTACGGTATGTACCGCCTGCCGTTCAACCTCGAAGTCGGTGCCCTCGCGTACTGGAACAGCGGTGCGCACTACACCGAGTCCGAGATCTTCCTCCCGGGTCAGTACGACATCTACCTCCCGCTGCACCGCGAGGACGGCACCTTCGCCGAGCGCGGTGTGGAGACCCACCCGAGCTACTACACGGTGGACGCGAAGCTCCGCTACCTGATGCCGGTTCGCCGGTTCAATGTCGACCTCTTCCTCGACATCTACAACCTGACCAACAATCAGGACGCGATCTTCGTCACCCAGGCCCACAACGATCCGGACTCCCGCTTCACCTACCAGTCCGACCGCGTGCTCCTGTCGCCGCGCCGCTACCAGGCCGGTGTCCGCCTCCGCTTCTAAGCTGTCTTCGCAGCAGTTGTTCCGAAAGGGCGCCCTCCGGGCGCCCTTTCTGTTGCTGGTGGCTGGTTCAAGGTGCTTTCAGGCGAGGAATGAGAAGCAACGGGTGTGCGGGCGGGGGAAAACCGACAACCAGCAACCGCCGCAGGCGCCGGAATACACCCCCCTGGTGTATGGTTGTCTGCCGAGCACCCCCGAAGTGTCTCAATCGGGGGCAGTTCGTTCGGAGGACGTTGTGTACGCCATCATTCGTTCCGGTGGGAAGCAGTATCGCGTGGCTGAGGGTGATCGCCTTCAGGTCGAGCGTGACGTGCTCGGCAGCGCGGATCAGGACAAAGTCACGTTCAGCGAAGTGCTGATGGTCGGCGGCGATCAGCCGCAGGTCGGCAGCCCCACCGTCAAGGGTGCTACGGTCGTCGCGACCGTCGTTCGCGAGACCCGCGGCGACAAGATCATCGTCTTCAAGAAAAAGCGTCGTAAGAATCACACGAAGCGGACCCACGGCCATCGCCAGGATGTGGTGGAAGTTCGCATCGATTCCATCAAACTCTGAGGGAGGTCCATCCATGGCTCATAAGAAAGGACAGGGCTCTTCGCGCAACGGCCGCGACTCGCAGCCGAAGATGCTGGGCGTCAAGCGCTTCGCCGGTCAGTTCGTGACCGGTGGATCGATTCTCGTCCGCCAGCGCGGCACGAAGTTCCAGCCCGGCACCAACGTCGGCATCGGCCGTGACCACACGCTGTTCGCCAAGATCGACGGCATCGTCCAGTTCCACGACAAGGGCGAGCGCGGCCGCTTCATCAGCGTCGCCCCGGCGGCGTAAGACCAACGTAGGGCGGGCTTCAGCCCGCCCCTCACGTCGTACCATGGACGGGCTGAAGCCCGTCCTACGTGTTTTCAGGCATTTCCCTCGCACTGAGCCGTATCGAATGTTCATCGACCAGGCCACCATCCGCGTGAAGGCGGGCGACGGCGGCAAAGGCTGCATCGCCTTCCGCCGCGAGAAGTTCGTTCCCAAGGGCGGTCCCTCCGGCGGCGACGGCGGCCATGGCGGCTCCGTGTACATCCAGGCCTCGCAGCGGCTGAACACCCTCTACCACCTGCAGTTCCAACGCGAGTGGAAGGCCGGCCGCGGCGAGCACGGAATGGGCTCGAACTGTTCCGGCCAGGCCGGTCACGACGTCACCATCGAGCTGCCCATCGGCTCGGTCGTCCGCGACAAAGCCACGGGCGAGATCATCGCCGACCTCAGTCACGACGGCCAGCGCGTCCTCGTCGCCAAAGGGGGCCGCGGCGGCTGGGGCAACCAGCACTTCGCCACGGCCACCCGTCAGGCCCCCCGTTTCGCCCAGGACGGCAACGAGGGGGAAGAGCACGAGCTCTTCATCGAGCTCAAGCTGATCGCGGACGTCGGCCTGGTCGGCCTGCCGAATGCCGGCAAGTCGACGCTCATCTCCGTCATCAGCGCTGCCAAGCCGAAGATCGCCGACTATCCGTTCACCACCCTCGTCCCGAACCTCGGCGTCGTCAGCGCGGACGACGCGCAGACCTTCGTCGTCGCCGACATCCCGGGACTCATCGAGGGCGCGCACGAGGGGCACGGCCTCGGCGATCAGTTCCTTCGCCACGTCGAGCGCTGCTCCGTGCTCGTCCACCTCGTCGACCTTTCGGCCAACGAGACGCCCGAGCAGGACGCCGAGGTCATCGCCCGCGAGCTCGAGCTCTACTCGCGGACGCTCGCCGAGAAGCCGCGCATCGTCGTCGGCTCCAAGCTCGATTCCGAGGTACCGGGGAGCTCCGAGAAACTGCGCGCCTACGCGCAGCAGCATGGATTCCAGTACCACCAGATCTCGGCCGTCGTGGGGGATGGCGTGCGCGAGCTGGTTCGCATGCTCGCGCGGTTCGTGCGCGAGAACGCGGCCCGTCCGGAAGAAGCGCTCGCCGCTTCTTCACCACCAGCATGAACATCGGCATCTGCGGCGGCACGTTCGATCCCTTCCATCGCGGCCATCTCGACCCGGTCCTCGCAGTGCGCGAGGAGCTGCAGTGGGATCGCGTGCTCTACATCCCCGCCTACGTGCAGCCGTTCAAGACCGATCGCGTCACCGCCCCCGGCCCGCACCGCTTCGCCATGGCCGTGCTGGCGACGGAAGGGCACGACGCGCTGTACGTCTCCCCGCAGGAGCTCGAGCGCGGCGCGATCTCGTACACCGTCGACACGCTGCAGCAGCTCCGCGGCGATTACCCCGACGCGCGTCTCGACTGGATCATCGGCGACGACAACCTGGAGAAGCTGCACGAGTGGCGCTCCATCGAGACCATCATCCAACTCGCGAACTTCGTGGTCCTCACGAGACAACGTAGGACGGGCTTCAGCCCGTCCATTCTTCACGAGAGGGTCGGGCTGAAGCCCGCCCTACGTCCCGAGCCGAACGGCACGATCGTCTTCGCCGAAAACACCACCGTGCCGATCTCTTCCACCGAGATCCGCCTGCGCATCCGCGAGGGCCAGCCGATCGAACATCTGGTCGGCGAGCGGGTGTCGCGTTACATTCATCATTACGAACTCTATCGAAAGGGCCAATCGTGAACGATTCTTCGATTGAATCCCGCGTCCGTGTGGCAGTGGCCGCGGCACTCGACAAGAAAGCATTCCATCTGGACGTGCTCTCTGTCGCCGGGCTGACGTCCATCGCGGACTACTTCGTCCTCTGCTCGGCCTCCAATGAGCGCCAGGCGGCGGCCATCTCCGACAGCGTCACCGCGAAGCTGAAAGAGGAGCTGAACGTCCGGCCGCTGCTCGTCGAGGGCACCACGCCGGGCCGCTGGATCCTGCTCGATTACGGCGACTTCATCATCCACATCTTCACCGAGGACGTGCGCCGTTTCTACGGACTCGAGCGGCTCTGGGGCGACGCGCCGAACGTGACCTCCGAATACACCGGAGAGACCGAAACGCGTGCCGTCCAAACGTCGTAATGTGGCGCGGGCTTCAGCCCGCGGCCTTCGCGACACGTTCCGCACGCGCAACGCCGCGATGCGGAACGTCCTGGAGACGGTCGAGAAAGTCCTCGACCACGACGTCAGCATCCTCATCCTCGGCGAATCGGGCACCGGCAAAGATCACCTCGCCGAGTCCATCCACGCCGGCAGCAACCGCCGCGACGAGCCGTTCGTGCACATCGAGTGCGCGACCATCCCCGCCGATCTCTTCGAGAGTGAGCTCTTCGGCCACGAGCGCGGCACCTTCACCGACGCGCACGCGCGCAAGCTCGGCAAGCTCGAGGCCGCGCGCCGCGGCACCGTCTACTTCGACGAGATCTCCGCCCTCTCGCCGCAGCTCCAGGCCAAGCTCCTGCGGGCCATCGAGGAGCGCCGCTTCACGCGCCTCGGCGGCGGCGCCTCCGTGCCCTTCGAGGCGCGCGTCATCTCGTCGACGAGCGCCGACCCGCGCACCCTGCGCCGCGATCTCTATTACCGCATCAACGTCGTCACCCTCACCCTGCCGCCGCTCCGCGAGCGCCCGGAGGATGTCCTGCCGCTGGCGAAGAAGTTCCTCGGCCGCCGCAAGCTGGACGCCGGCGCGCGGCAGCTCATCGCCAGCTACGCCTGGCCCGGCAACGTCCGCGAGCTGAAAAACGCGCTGGAGCGCGCCGCCCTCCTCGCCGGCGGCAACGAAGTCACCGCCGCGCTGCTCCCGGTCGGCGACGACACCGGCGACCTGGTGGCCACCGCCGCCCGCGGCACCTGGACCCTCGACCAGCTCGAGTCCCACTACATCCGCGAGATCCTGGCCATGACCCGCCGCAACTACTCCCGCGCCGCGGAGATCCTGGGGATCAATCGGAAGACACTGCTGGAGAAGAGGAGAAAGTACGGTCTGGAGTAGGCTCACGGGCGCAAAGGCTCATAGGCTCACAGCAGTTGCTCCCTGTGAGCCTATGAGCCTCTGAGCCTCTGAGCCTCTGAGCCTACGAGCCTCTGAGCCTACGAGCCTCGGAGCCTACGAGCCTCTGAGCCTACGAGCCTATGAGCCTTCCCCACCCATGAAATTTCGCCTCATCCAGGGAGGTTCCCATGCCGACGCCGAGCTCGCCGGGGCAGCGGAGCGTTACCTCAATCGGATCAGACATTTCTTTCCGATCGAGGTCATCAATGTCGCCTCCGAGCGCGGTAGACAGGCTCAGAGCGATGTGGCTATCATGCGCGCTCAATCCGCGCGCCTGCTGGCCGCGATTCCCGATCGCGGGTACACGGTAGTCCTCGACGAGCGAGGGCAAACGTTTGATTCTTTGAAGTTTGCGAAGTGGATCGAGAGGCTGACGATCGACAGCCCGCACGGGGTCAATTTCGTCATCGGCGGCGATGTCGGGTTCGACGACACCGTCCGGAAGCGCGCCGACAAGCTGCTCGCTCTCACTCCCATGACTTTGCCGCACCAGTTCGCGCGTGTCATCCTGCTGGAACAGCTCTACCGGGCCTGCACGTTGATGCGCAACATCCCGTATCACAAGTGAGAGGCTCGAATGGCGACCAAAGCAAAGACCAAGACGAATCCGTTTCAGGCGTACGAGGATGCCCTCCGCGCCAAGCAGCGCGAGCTCATCGATTCCTACCAGCGCGACAAGGCCGCCGGGAATGCTTCCCCCGACGACGGCATCCAGGACCTCGCCGACAAGGCCGCCAGCGCCTACTCCAAAGAGCTCAACTTCTCCCTCTCCGATGGCGAGCGCAATCTGCTCAT
Source organism: Thermoanaerobaculia bacterium (assembly GCA_035627015.1). Taxonomy (GTDB): domain Bacteria; phylum Acidobacteriota; class Thermoanaerobaculia; order Gp7-AA8; family Gp7-AA8; genus QHVT01. Next base: position 59,040 of record DASPMO010000126.1, read on the forward strand.
GCTCATCGATGAAGCCTTCAACCGCATGAACGACGGCGGCTACGGCGTCTGCACCAACTGCGGCACCACCATCGGCGAGAAGCGCCTGCAGGCCGTTCCCTGGACCCCCTTCTGTATCGATTGCCAGGAGCTGCAGGAAAAGGGCATGCTGATGTAGGACGGGCTTCAGCCCGTCCAGCATGGGCTTCAGCCCGTCCAGCGTGGGCTTCAGCCCGGCCAGCGTGGACTTCAGCCCGCCGCTCCATGCCCAAGAAACTCGAAACCGTCCTCAACGCCATCGGCCAGGGGAAGACGCCCCGCGTCCTCCTGGTCGGTGGCTCCTCGGACTTCCTCTCCGAGCACGCCTTCCACCAGATCCGCGACGCCATCGTCGCGAAGAACCCCGCGATCTCGCTCGAGACCTACGAAGCCGGCACCGAGCTGGCCTCGATCCTCGACTCCTACCGCACCGGCTCGCTCTTCGGCGGCTCGCGCCTGCTCATCGTCCCCGAGGTCAACGCGTTCGTCTCCGCGAAAGAGATCGCCTCGCTGTACGAGAAGGCGCTCACCGACTGGAAGGGGGCGAAGACGGATCGCAAGCGCGCCTCGTCCGCCGCGAAACTGCTGCACGTCCTGGGACTGGCGGGCGCCGACCTCGAGATGAAGGACCGCGACATCGCCGACGCCCTCGGCGTGGCGCTCGATGCGACGCTGACCGACATGCTCGGCTTCTGCCGCACCACGGGCAAGAAGGCGGGCCGCGGAGAAGACGACGCCGCGCTGCTGATGGAAGCGATCGTACGCGGCGGCGCGGCCGGGGCGCTCCTGCTGATGCGCACCGGCGAGGTACCGCGCGACTCGGCCACCGTCGACCTGATCGACAGGCACGGCGCCGTCGTCGTGGCCGATCTCACCCGCGAAGGCTTCAACTCCGCGCTCGACCAGGCCGTCGCCGCGATCGCCGCCGAGTACCAGGTGAAGTTCGACGGCAATGCCGTCGCCCGCCTGCGCCAGCGCCTCGGCATCGACCGAATCCTGGCCGACAAGTTCTCGAAAGAAGTGCCGCCGCTGCGTCTCGCCGTCGGCGAGGCCGAGCGCCTGGCCACGCTGGCCGGCAGCGGCGGACGCGTGACCGCGGAGATGATCGACCGCGAGATCGCCGCCGTGGAAGGAGGCGCGCGCTACGAGCTCGGCTCCCTCTTCACCGAGGGAAAGATCCTCGAGGCCGTGGCCAAGCTCCGCGATCTCGTCGCCCAGGCGCGCCGCGAAGACCCGAAAGGCTCCGCCGAGATTCACTACGGACGCTATCTCTTCGCCATCCCCGACGAATTGCGCCAGATGATCGGCATCCACTCCTGGGCGCGTGCATTCAACGTGAACCTCCGCGCTTCGATGCCCTACAACCGCTTCAAAGACACCGTCGCCGACAAGCTCGGCGACTACCTGAAGCAGCACGGACTCGTACGCCAGCGCCCGCACCCCTTCCCGCTGCACAAAAAATTCGAGGCGGCGCGCGGATACTCCGAGGCCGATCTCTTCCGTGCTCTCGCCGAGATGGCAGATCTGGAGATCAAGCGAAAATCCGGCGGCCTGCCGGTCGATGTGGGCCTCGAGACGTTTCTCTTGTCACGGATGCGCGGCTGATCGGACGCCGGATCCCACGAGTGGGATTCTGAATCCCACTCGTGTGCACGGACATCCCACGAGTGGGATCTCGAATCCCACTCGTGCAGCCGAAAATCCCACGAGTGGGATTTCGCGTCCCACTTGTGGGTACGGATGTCCCACTAGTGGGATGTCACGTCCCACTTGTGGGCTCCGTGGTCCCACTAGTGGGAGCGCGACGGATGCCCATATACCAGCGCCGGCCGTCGCGAGTGCGGCGAATGCCCAGTCCGCGCGGTGCACCGCGGCGCAGCATGGTCGTGATGGTGTTGGCGAACCTCGTCGAGCGCGTATTGAACCCGCCGGCGCGCAACGCATCCGCGATTTCGCGCGCTGTCTTCGGTTCCCCCGCGCGCGCGAGATAGTGAGCCGCGGCCTCGTACACGTTCAGCCGGGCGTAAGGCTGCGACTCTTCCGCTCCCTCGAGCGAGGCAATCGCCTGCTCCACCTCCGCCAGCTCCGCGCGCAGTCTCTGCCGCTCTTCCTGCAGTCCGGCCAGCACTTCATCGATCCGAGTCATGGCGATCATCAGTATCGATCCGTTTGGCAGAACCCGTTACCTTACTTGCGGAACGATTGACGCACCGGAACCGCGCGGCCGTCCTGCAATCGCGCGGGGAGCAGTCTCGCCAGCATCGGTGCGATCTCGCCGGCAGTGCGCTCGTCCGCGTCGAGGGACCACAGGCTGACGCGTCCCCCGCCGTCGCCGGTGACGAGCGCGTTGCCGTCGGGCGTGAACTCGGCGACGGTCGCAAAGTCCCCGCCGTGAGGAAAGCGCGCGAGCAGGCGGCCGGTAGCCACACTCCACACCCGCACTTCGGCGGACTCGTTCACCGTCGCCGCCAATTCGGACCAGGGGCTGAAGCGAATCGACACGACTCGTCCCTCGTGACCGCCCAGCGTATGCAGGAGGCGCCCGGCCGTGTCCCAGATGCGCGCGGTCCCGTCCGATCCCGCCGATCCGATGCGCGTCGCGTCGCGATTCAGCGTGCAGTCGTTGATATATCCGCTGTGTCCCGTCAGCTCCGCCGTCTGCCGGCCGCTGCTCGCGTTCCACACGCGCAGCCGGGCGGTCTTCTCCGCCGTGACCGCGATCGCGGCGTCGCCGCTGAGCGCTGCATGCTCAACTCCTGAGAGGTGCCCGTCCAGCCGGCGCAGCCGCGTTCCGCGCTCCGCGTCCCAGAGCGCCGCCGTGAAATCGAGGCTGGTGGTGAGCAGGCGGGTCCCCTCTTCGTCGTACATCAGCCGGAGCACCTGATCGCCGTGCGGCAGCGCGGCGCGCAAGGTGCCGGACCTGGTGTCCCAGAGGCGCGCCGTATGGTCCTCGGACGCCGTGGCCAGCGTCGTTCCCGCCGGAGCGAAGCGAATGTCGCGCACGGTGCCGCGATGCCCCTCCAGGCGGTGCAGGAGCGCGCCCGTGGCGACGTTGCGGATCTCCGCCGCGCGGCCGATCGCAAGCGCCACCCGCCGGCCGTCATCCGAGAGATCGACGGACTCCACCACATCGTCCGCCGTCACGCGCGAGGCGACGCCGCCGCTGCCGGTGTCGTACACGATCGCCGTCCCATCATCGCTGCCGGTCACGAGCCGCGGGGCGCCGCCCGCGAAACGCACCTGGTTGATCTCGGCCTTCGCATCGCGGCGCCGCCAGAGATACGGCCCTCGCGCGGCGCGCCACTTCCAGACGATGGCACGTCCATCGGCGCCGGACGTCGCCACCAGCGAGCCGTCGGCGTTGAATGCCGCGTGCCGCAGCTTTCCCTGCAGGCCATCCAGGACGGCCAGCAGTGCGCCGTCGGCTGCGCGCCAGACCTTCGCCGTGCCATCCGAGCCGGCCGTGACGATGAGCCGGCCCGACCGGTCAAAGGCCGCCGATTCGGTGAACCCGTGCTCTCCCTGCATCGGCTGCAGCGGCGCGCCGCTCCGCGCGTCCCACATCCGGGTCACGCCGTTGTTGTCCGAGGCGATGACGCGCGAGCGGTCCGGGGAGACGGCGACGGCCGCGAACGCGGCATCGTCGCCGCGCAGGATCAGGTGCGCGTTCGTGGCGGGGCTCCACACGACCGCAAGCGGTGCGTTCCACGCGATGACCACCCGGCCGTCGCCCATGGCCGCGAGATCGGACACGCTCTCGTTCTGCGACAGGCTGGCCACCTGGTTGCGGCGCCAGTCCCAGACGCGGACGACACCGCCGCTGTCGCCGGACACGACGTCGTCACCGGCGAACAGCGCCTTCCCTACGGCGTCGGTGCCTTTCAGGGCCGCGAGCTCCCGGCCGCTGCCCGCATCCCACACGCGCACGGAGCCGTCGTAGCTCGCCGTCACGACATACCTGCCGTCGCCGCTCCACGCCGCTTCGGAGACGACGCTGCCATGTCCCGTGAGCTCGAGGAGCGGCCGGCACGTGCGTGCGTCCCAGATCCGCGCCGTCAGGTCGAGACTCGCCGTCAGCAACCGGCTGCCGTCGGGATGGAAACGGATCGTGCGGATGCCGGCCCGATGGCCGCGCAGCGCGCAGAGCGGCGTCCCTGCGGGGAGCGACCACACTCCGCCGAGATGATCGGCGCCGGCCGTTGCGGCGGTGCGGCCGTCCGGACTGATCGCGGTCTCGTTCACCGCATCCGTGTGGCCATTCAAAGAGGCCACTTGTCCCGACAGCGGTTGCAGCGCACGGGCGAGCAGAAAACGGAGGTCCGGATCGCGGCTGTCCAACTCGAGCGCCGCATGCAGATAGAGCGCGGCCGACGGATCGCGCCGCAGCAACGCGTCCCGTCCCTGTTCGACGTACAGCGAGGCCAGGCGGGTCCGGGCATTGTGGCGGCTGACCAAGGTCAGGACGAGCAGCGTCAGGATGGCCAGCACGACTGCCGCCGCGCCGCCGGCGGCGAAGCGCAGGCGCCGGCGCTCGGCCTCCACCGCCGCGGTGAGGAATCGGAACGCCGTCGCGTCCAACTGCCCGCTGTACGTGGTCGCCAGTTGCTGCGCCGCGGCGAGCGTCCGGCCGCGGTAGAGGATGCTCGCATCCTTCCGGCCGCTCGCCGTCCAGCGATTCGCGTCCCGCCGGATCGTGTATGGCGACATCCGGGGACGCCCTAGGGGGAACGGCTGCTCGCGCCGGATCGCCGCCGCCACACGACGCAACGATTCCTCCTCCGCTGCCGCCCCGGTGAGATCGACGCGCTGCCGCTCCGAGAAGAGCTCCGCCAGCACGGCCAAGTCCTCGTCCCGCGCCCCGGGCAGCACCACCGGCACGACCACGAAGTCCTCGCGCATCGCGCGGTGCTCCAGCGCGCGGCGCGCCTCGGCCAGATGAAACTCGCCCCACCCGCTGCCGCCGATGAACACCATGCAGCCGCGGCACGCCAGCAGGCCGCGCTCGATCTCCGCGCGCCAGTCCGCGGCCGCCGGAATGGCCCAGATGTCGAGCCACGAGACCACTCCGAATTCCTCGAGCAGCCGCTCCGCGACCGGCTCCACGAGCTCCTTGTCCCGGCTGTTGTGGCTCAGGAAGAGATCGAACTGCGGCGCGGAAGGAGGCGTCGACATCGGGCTGCGGTGCTCTCAGGATAAGCTCCGCGCATGCATTTCGACGGCGTCGACAGGAAAGCCTGGCGCGCGCTTCTGGCCGCGCAGCTCGGCTGGATGCTCGACGCCACGGACTTTCTCCTCTTCAACTTCGCCCTGCTCTCCATCGCCAAGGAGTTCGATCTCAGCAAGCAGCAGGTCACGCTGCCGGTGATGTCCGCGCTGATCGCCAGCGCCATCGGAGGCATCGCCTTCGGCCGCATCGCCGACCGCATCGGCCGCGTGCGGGCCATGACCATCAGCATCCTTCTCTACTCGCTGGCCACGGCGGGCATGGCCACCTCGCAGAACCTCTGGCAGCTCGTCGCCTGGCGCGTGCTGGTGGGGCTGGGGATGGGAGGGGAGTGGTCGTGCGGCTCGGTGCTGGTGGCGGAGACGTGGCCGGCGCGGCATCGCGCCAAGGCCATGGGGATCATGCAGTCGGGATGGGCCATCGGCGCCCTCATCGCCGCCGGGCTCTCCGCGCTGGTCCTGGAGACGTACGGCTGGCGCGTGCTGTTCCTCATCGGCGCCGCGCCGGCGCTGCTCGCGTTCATCGTGCGCCGCACGGTCGAGGAGCCGCGCATCTGGCGCGAGCGCGTGGAGGAGAGCGCGCCCTGGAGCGAGATCTTCAGCGCGCAGTACCGCCGCCGCACCTTCCTGGCCACCCTCGTCGCCAGCAGCGTCCTCATCGCCTTCTGGGGCGTGACCACCTGGCTGCCGGCGTTCCTGTCCACGCCCGTGGCCGAGGGAGGGGCGGGGCTGACCATGACCAAAGGGGCGCAGTGGCTGATCGTCCTGCAGGTCGGCGCCTTCTTCGGCTACATCACCTTCGGCTGGATCGCGGACCGCATCGGCCGCCGCCCCGCCTTCACGTTCTTCATGATCGCGGCGACGGCGGTCGTGCCGCTCTTCGCGTTCGGCGCGCGCTCGACGGTGACGCTGCTCGTCATCGGCCCGCTCGTCGGCTACTTCGCGCACGGCTACTTCTCGATGTTCGGGGCCATGCTGGCCGAGCTCTTCCCGACGCGCATCCGCGCCAGCGCCCAGGGCTTCTGCTACAACACCGGCCGCCTCGCTTCCGCGGCCGCGCCGTTCGCCATCGGCGCCGCCGCCACGAAGCACGGCCTCGGCTTCGCCATCGCCTGCGACGCGGTCTTCTTCGCCCTCGGCGCGATCCTGATCTGGCTCCTCCCCGAGACGAAAGGGACCGAGCTGTGACGGCCATCGAGCTGAGCGCCGACCTCGGCGAAGGCTCGCCCGGCGAAGAGGAGATCTGGCCGCTCATCCACCGCGCCAACGTCGCCTGCGGCGGCCACGTGGGGGATGAGGATTCCATGCGTCTCGCCGCGGCACTCGCGTCCCGCCACGGAGTCATCCTCGGCGCCCACCCCTCGTATCCGGATCGCGAGCACTTCGGCCGCAAGTCGC
>DASPMO010000127.1:0-3740 GCA_035627015.1 Thermoanaerobaculia bacterium
CAGCATGTAGGCCAGGCGCTCGTCCGGGTAATTCGGATCGAGCGGCACGTAGGCGCCGCCGGCTTCGAGGATGCCGAGCATGCTCACCAGCATGTCCAGCGTCCGCTCCATGCAGATCCCGACCAGTCTGTCCGGTCCCACTCCCTGGGACTGCAGGTACAGCGCAAGCTCGCGGCTCCTGGTCAGGAGCTGGCCATACGTCAACTGCCCGTCGCCGCAGACGGCGGCCGTCTTCTCCGGATGGCGCTCCGCCTGCGCGGCGAACAACTGATAGAGCGTGCCGTCCTGCGGATAATCGGCCCGGGTGGCGTTGAAGTCGACGAGCAGCGTGCGCTTCTCCGCCTCGCTCAGATAATCGAGCTCGCCAATCTTCGCCGACGGCGTGCCGGCGATGGCGCGGCACAACGCGGTGAGATGCTCCGCCATCCGCGCGATCGTGCGCGGCTCGTACAGAGCGGTGCTGTACTCGATGGTGCCGGCCAGCCCCCCGGACGTCTCGGTAAATTCGAAGGTCAGGTCGAACTTGCTGATGCCGCTTTCCAGCGGATAGGCCTCGATTCCCTCGTCGGCGGCCGCGTTCTGGAGGATGACCATCACCTGGAACAGCGGGCTGATGGCCATATTGCGCTGCGGGCGCACCGCGTCGACGACCTTCTCGAACGGCGCGTCCTGGTGCTCGTAGGCTTCGAGGCAGGTGGTCTTCACCTTCGCCAGGAGATCCGCGAAGCTCTCCTCGCCCACCACCTCGTCGCGCAGGGCGAGGGTGTTGACGAACATGCCGATGAGCCCCTCGGTCTCGGCATACTGACGGTTCGCGATCGGGCTGCCGACGACGATGTCGGTCTGGCCGCTGTAGCGATGCAGCAGCGCCTTCACGGCCGCGACGAGCACCATGTACAGCGTGCCGCCCTGCTGTTCGGCCAGCCGCTTCAAGGCCGCGGTCACTTCCGGATCGAGCGTGAGCCCGGTGGCCGCGCCGGCGAAGCTCTGCACGCCGGGACGCGCAAAGTCCGTCGGCAGCTCCAGGGTCTCCGGCACGCCGGCCAGCTTCTGCTGCCAGTACGCGAGCTGCTCCTCGAGGACGCCGCCCTCTTCGAGCCGGTTGCGCTGCCAGACGCTGTAGTCGGCGTACTGGATCGGCAGCGCGGGCAGCGCGGGCTCGCGGCCATCGCGCAGGGCGCTCACGATCTCGCGCAGCTCGCGCACCAGCACCCCGCGGGACCAGCCGTCGCTCACGATGTGGTGCATGGTCAGCATCAGCACGTGCTCGCCGCCGGCCACGCGGATCAGCTTCCCGCGCAGCAGCGGTCCGGCGGCGAGATCGAATGGCGTGGCGGCATCGGCCTCACAGATGCGCCGCGCCTCTTCATGCGTGCCCGCCTCCAGGCGCTCCAGCCTGAAGTCGAAGCGGTCGAGGATCCGCTGCTCGGCCCTGCCGTCGACGCTCGGGAACAGGGTGCGCAGGTTCTCGTGCCGCTCGATGATCCGGTTGAAGGCGCGCTCGAGCTGTTCGACGTCCACTTCGCCGCGCAGGAGGATGGCGCCGGGGATATTGTAGCCGGCGCTGTCCGGCTCGAGCTGGTGGATGAACCAGAGCCGCTCCTGCGCGAAGCTGAGCGGCAGCCGCTCGATCTGCGTACGATCCACCGGCACGATGGCCGGGATCTCGTTCCGCTTCGCCTCGGCGACGGCCTGCGCCAGCTCGGCCACGCTGGTGCGCTCGAAGAGCGCCTTGAGCGGGAGCTCGGCGTTCAGCTCCGTGCGGATGCGCGAGACCACTCTTGTGGCCAGCAGCGAGTGCCCGCCCAGCTCGAAGAAGTTGTCGTGACGGCCGACGCGCTCGACGTGCAGCAGCTCCTGCCAGATGGCGGCCAGGGTCTCTTCGACCGCTCCCCGCGGCGGCTCGTACTCCCTGCGCGCGTACGCCAGCGCGTCGGGCGCCGGCAGCGCCTTGCGATCGACCTTCCTGTTCGGCGTCAGCGGGAGCGTGTCGAGAGTCACGAACGCCGCCGGCACCATGTACTGCGGCAGCCGCGCGGCGAGATGCGCGCGCAGCTCTTCCGGTCCGAGGTCTTCGCTGGTGGCCGTGACGTACGCCACCAGGCGCTTCTCGCCCGGCTGGTCTTCGCGCGCGATGACCACGGCTTCCTTCACCGCGGGATGCGCCGCCAGTTGCGCCTCGATCTCGCCGAGCTCGATCCGCTGGCCACGCAGTTTCACCTGATGGTCGTTGCGGCCGGCGAAGGCGATCGTGCCGTCGGCGCGCCAGCGTCCCAGGTCTCCGGTCCTGTAGATGCGCCCCTCGGCGAAGGGATTGGCGAGGAAACGCTCCGCGGTCAGCTCCTCGCGGTTCAGATAGCCGCGCGCCACGCCAGCGCCGCCGATGCAGATCTCGCCCGCCACGCCGGCCGGCACCGGCCGCTGATGGCGGTCGAGGATGTAGATGCGGACGTTCGCGATCGGCGTGCCGATGTGCGGAGCCGGCGCGTCCACCGCGATGCGGGCCACCGTCGCGTCGACGGTGCACTCGGCGGGACCGTAGACATTGAAGAACGCGACATCGGCGCGCTCCGCGAGCGTGCGCCACAGCGCCGCGTCGATCGCCTCGCCGCCGATGAGAAATGCCTTCGGCAGGCCGTCGCGCTGCAGCAGGCCCGCGCCGATCATGGCCACGAGCTGCGACGGCGTGCAGTCGAAGACGTCGATGCGCTCCTCGGCCAGGAAGGCCACGAGCGCGTCGGCGTCGAGCCGCACCTCCTGCGGCACGAGCACCAGCGTCCGGCCGGCGAACAACTGCACGAACTGCTTGACCGAGGAGTCGAAGGCGAAGGAGGCGTTGACGCTGACCCGCGTCCAGTCGAGATGGCCGGCGTAGACGCGCTGCTCCAGCGCGTGCAGCAGGTTGACGACGCCGCCGTGGCGGACCATGACGCCCTTCGGCACGCCTGTCGAACCGGAGGTGTAGATGACGTACGCCAGGTCATCGGCCGTGACCGCGAGCGGCTCGCCGGCCTCGCGCGCATGCGACGCGATGACGTCCCATTCGCTGTCCAGTGCGAGCAGCGGCGCCGCGGCCGAGGAGAGCCGGGGCTTGAAGCGCTCCTGCGTGAGCACCAGCGCCGGCGCCGCGTCTTCGATCATGAACTGCAGCCGGTCAGCCGGATAGTCGGGATCGAGCGGGACGTACGCGCCGCCGGCCTGCAGGATGCCGAGCATCCCCACGACCATCTCCAGCGACCGGCCGGTACAGAGGCCGACGCGCGTGTCGGCCGTGACGCCGTGCGCGCGCAGGCAGGCGGCGAGGTCGCGGCTGCGGTCGTGCAGCTCGCGGAAAGTCAGTTGCGACTCCCCGCACACGACGGCGGCGCGATCGGGATGCGCCGCGACGGCTTCGGCGAAGAGCTGCTGCAGCGAGACCTCGCGCGCCTCGCTGTGGGTGTCGTTGAACTCGACCAGCAACTGCCGCGTCTCGGCCGCGTCGAGATAGTCGAGCTCCGAAACGCGCGCCGCCGGCGTGGCCATGGCCGCGCGGCACAACGCCACGAAATGACGCGCCATGCGCTCGATGGTCTCCGGCCGGTACAACGCCGTCCGGTACTGGATCGAGCCGGCCAGGCCCTCCGCCGTCTCGGTGAGCTCCACGGTCAGGTCGAACTTGGTGATGCCGCTGTCGAGCGGGTAGACGTCGATCCCCTCGGCACCGGCGGCGTTCTGCAGCACGACCATGACCTGGAAGAGCG
>DASPMO010000128.1:0-36227 GCA_035627015.1 Thermoanaerobaculia bacterium
CCAGCTCGCGGTCGGACAGCTCGATCGTGTACACGTCGTAGTTCTCGCGGCGGTCGTTGGTCGTGTCGTAGGCGACCACGTCGACGTCCGTGCGCAGCGTCCGCGTCGCCGCCCACTCCACGCGCGCGCGCATGATCGGGCTGTACGACGTCCGCCGCTGCGGGCGCGCGGTCCACGTCGGCGGCACCCATTCGCGCTTGAAATCGGCGCGCGTGAGCTGCACGATGCGGCCGCGGGTGAGGGGGCTGGTCCAGACCAGGCCGAAGTCGGCGGTGCGGCGCGGCGACGTCGCGTCCATCGTCGGGAACGGCACCACCCCGACGCGCTTCCCCTGGCGGCGCGCCGCTTCGACGAGCGTCTCGACGTCGGGCTCGAGGTCCATGCCGCGCGTCACTTTCTCCGGCGGCGTGCCCGGCAGATGGAACCAGTTCGAGACCACGCCGTGCGTCTGCGGATCGGCGCCGGTGAGGATGGAGACGTGCGTCGGTCCGGTGAGCGTCGGGTTGACCGGGATCACGCGCGCCACCGCGCCGGTGCGGGCCAGGTGCTCGAAGGCGGGCAGGTTCGACTGCCGCGCGAGCCCGTCCGCGCCGAGGCCGTCGAACGTCATCAGCACGACCCGCTGCGGCAATGTGGCTGCGGGCTTCAGCCCGCCGCCGGACGGGCTGAAGCCCGTCCCCACATCGAGCGTCGCGGGGGCGCAGGCGAGAAACGAGAGGAGAAGGAGGACGAGGGAGCGGCGCACTATTTCTTCAGGCTCTCGAGGATCTTGTCGCGGTACTCGCGGGCTTTGCGCATGGTGGCCGCTTCGTCGACGGTCAGCACCTCGCCACGGCGCATGAGGATCTTCCCGTCGACGATGGTGGTCACGACGGAGTTGCCGGAGGCGGCGTAGACGATGGCCGACTCGACGGAGTAGACGGGCTGCGACTTCACGGTCTGCAGGTCGACCAGGACGATGTCCGCGCGCTTGCCGCGCTCCAGCGTCCCGATCTTGTCGGCCAGGCCGAGGACCTGCGCGCCGCCGATCGTCGCCAGGCGCAGCACCTCGCGCGCGCTGATGGCCTTCGGATCGTTGCGCATCACCTTCTGCAGGCGCGCGGCGCTGGCCATCTCCTCGACCATGTCCAGGTTGTTGTTCGAGCCGGCCGGGCCGTCCGTGCCGAGGCCCACTTCCATCCCCGCGGCGATCATCTGCACGACCGGGGCGACGCCGGAGGCGAGCATCTGGTTCGACTCGGGGCAGTGCACGACGCCGGTCTTCTTCGCCGCGAAGGTGCGCAGCTCGTCGGCGGTGAGGTGCACGCCGTGCGCGGCCACGACGTCGTCGCCGAGGAAGCCGATGGAGTCGAGGTACTCGCCGGGAGTCATGCCGTTCGCGCGCTCGGCGACCTGGCGCAGCTCGTCTTTGGTCTCGGAGACGTGGATCAGGATCGGGATGCCGAGCTCCGTGGCCAGCGCGCGCACCTGCTGGAGGTGCTCTTTCGAGACGGTGAAGGGGGCATGCGGCGCGACGGCGGGAGTGATCAGGCGATCGCCCTTCCACTGTTTCGCGTAGTCGCGCATGTAGCGAATCGCCGCGTCCCACGTTTTGTTGTCGGGGGCGGGGAAGTCGATCAGCGTCTCGCCGAGGACGCCGCGGAGGCCCGCCGCCTTCGTCTCGCGGGCGATGTCCGACTCGTAGTAGTACATGTCGGCGAAGGTGGTCGTGCCGGAGCGGATCATCTCCGCCGCGGCCAGCCGCGTCCCCCACTTCACGAACTCGCGGTCGACGTTCTTGGCCTCGGCCGGGAAGATGAAGTTGGTCAGCCAGTCCATCAGGTCGCGGTCGTCGGCGATGCCGCGGAAGAGCGTCATCGGTACGTGCGTGTGCGCGTTGACGAAGCCGGGCGTGACGGCGTGTCCGCCGGCCTTGATGACCGTCTTCGCCGTGTACTTTTTGTCGATCTCCGCCGAGGGGCCGACGTCGACGATCTCGCCTCCGCGAACGACCACGGAGCCGCGCTCGAGGTTCGGCCCCGCCATCGTGACCACGGTCCCGCCCGTGATGAGGATGTCGGCGCGCTCGGCGGCGGTGGCGGCGCTGGTCAGAGCGAGGATCAGAAGGAGGCGCTTCATGGCGGCGAACTATACGCGAAGCGTCTGGAGTGCGGCGGCGCCAGCCGCCGCTTTCCAAGCCCGCGGCGGAGCCGCGGGCAGCCGCAGCTTCGCTGCGGCTATTGAGAGCGGCAGCTGGCCGCTGCCGCACTCCAGATCAGCGCTTGGCCAACTCCGCGTATACGTCGCGCCAGTCGACTCCCGCGTCCACCATCAGCGCCGAGACGTGAAACACGAGGTCGGCGAGCTCGCTGACGAGGCGCTCCTTCGAGTCGCCCTTGGCGGCGATGACGACTTCCGTCGCTTCTTCGCCGATCTTCTTCAGGATCTTGTCGCGCCCTTCGTTGAAGAGGTAGGTGGAGTACGACCCCTCGGGGCGTTCTTCGTAGCGCGAGCGCAGGACGGACATGAGGCGCTCCAGCGGCAGCGGCGGGACGCCGGTGAAGCAGGAGGCCGCGCCGGTGTGGCACGCCGGGCCGTTCGGCTCGACCGTCACGACCAGGGCGTCGGTGTCGCAGTCCTCGGCGATGTGCACGACGCGCTGGGTGTTGCCGCTGGTGGCGCCCTTGTGCCACAGCTCGTTGCGGCTGCGGCTCCAGAACCACGTCTCGCCGGTCTCGCGCGTCTTGGCCAGCGACTCGTCGTTCATGTAGGCGAGGGTGAGGATCGCGCCGCTCTTGGCGTCGCGGACGATGGCGGGGGTGAGCTTCATCGGACGGGGATCCCTTCTGCCGCGAGGTGGCGTTTGACGTCGGCGACGGTGAGGACACGGTCGTGAAAGAGCGACGCGGCCAGGACGGCCCGCGCACCGCCCGACTCGATGGCGTCGCGAAAGTCTTCGACACGGCCCGCGCCGCCGGAGGCGATGACGCCGATCTTCACGGCGCCCGACACGGCCCGCAGCAGCTCGACGTCGAAGCCGCTGTTCGTGCCGTCGCGGTCGACGGAGGTGAGGAGGATCTCTCCCGCCCCCAGCTCCTCGGCGCGGCGGCACCAGGCGACGGCGTCGACGTTCGTGACTTCGCGGCCGCTGTGGATGGTGGCGGACCAGCTGGTCGGGCTGAAGCCCGACCTGCGTGCATCGCACGACAGCACCACCGCCTGCACGCCGAACTCCTCCGCGCACTCGCGGATCAGCTCCGGCCGCAGGAGCGCGGCGGTGTTGATGGCCACGCGGTCCGCGCCGGCGCGGAGCAGCGTGCGAAAGTCTTCCAGCGTACGCACGCCGCCGCCGACGGTGAGCGGGATGAAGATCGACTCGGCGACGCGGCGGATGGTGTCTCGATCCGTCCCGCGGTCGATGTCGAGAATCACCAGCTCGTCCGCCCCCTCGGCCTCGTAGCGCATCGCGCATTCGACCGGATCGCCCGCGTCGCGGATGTTCTCGAACGACACGCCTTTGACGACGCGCCCGCCGCGCACGTCGAGACAGGGGATGACCCGCTCGGGAATGCTGTTCGACAGCGGCACGTCGGACAGCCGCAGCCGCCCTTCGAGCAGCGCCTTCCCGATGACGCAGCCGCTGACGTTGCCGAGCCGCGAGAGGGAGATGATGTCGCCCCGCGTGGAGACGCCGCCGGAGGCGATCAGCCGGACGGTGGTCAGTGCGCGCAGCGAGCGATACAAAGAGAACGACGGTCCGCGCAGCGCGCCGTCCCTGGCAATGTCGGTGACGAGCGCCTCGGGGAGCTGCAGTTCTTCGAGCCGGGCGAAGACGTCGCGCAGCGACGCGGACGACGCCCGCGACCAGCCGTCGACGCGGATCACGCCGTCGCGCACGTCGACGGCGGGGACGATGCGCTCCGGACCGAACGTCTCGACCAGCGATGCCAGCAGCTCCGGCGCGTTGGCGGCGACGGTGCCGACGACGAGCCGTCCGGCGCCGCAGTCGAGCCAGCGCCGCGCGTCGTCGACCGAGCGGATGCCGCCGCCGACCTGCACGACGAGGTCGCGCCGCGCGAGCCGCCGCACGATCCCAGTCTCGATGGGACGCCCGCTCCGCGACGCCTCGAGGTCGACGACGTGCAGCCGCGCGCCGCTCGGCACCTGCAAAGCGTCCAGCACCGCCTCGGGGTCGCCGTACACGCGCGCGGTGTCGAAGTCGCCGTGCGTCAGCCGCACCACGCGGCCGTTGAGCAGGTCGAGTGAGGGGATCAGTTGCATGCGACGAAGTTCCTCAGCACGCGCAGCCCCGCGGCCGACGATTTCTCGGGATGGAACTGCACGCCGAACACGCGTTCCTGCTGCACCGCCGCGGTGAAGGGACCGTCATAGTCAGCGGTGGCGACCTCGGAAGCGACACCGCGGGCGGCGTACGAGTTGACGAAGTAGAAGGCCTCGCCATCCTCGATGCCCTCGAACAGTGGAGACGTAGGGCGGGCTTCAGCCCGCCTCCCCCGGGGGGGACGGGCTGAAGCCCGTCCTACGTTGAGTCGAAGCTTGTTCCAGCCGATCTGCGGCACGGGGAGCGCCCCTTCGTACCTGCGCACGGCGCCGTGCACCAGGCCGAGGCCGCGCGTGGTGCCCATCTCCTCCGAGAAATCGAAGAGGAGCTGGTGCCCGACGCAGATGCCGAGGAGGAACGCCCCGCTGGCGACGGCCTCGGTGACCGCGGCGTCGATGCGCGTCTCGCGCAGCCAGGTCATGGCCGCGGCGAAGGAGCCGACGCCGGGCAGCACGATCTTCGACGCGCGGGCGATGGCCGCCGCGTCGCGCGTCACGTCGAGCGTGGCGCCGGCGGCGCGCAGCGCGCGGGCGATGTTGGCCACGTTGGCGACGGGGGAGTCGACGAGGATCACAGCACACCTTTCGTGCTCGGCACGTCCACGCTGATCACTTCCTTGGCCTGCCGCAGCGCGACCGCGAAGGCCTTGAAGATCGCCTCGGCGGCGTGATGGCCGTTGCGGCCGCGGATCAGGTCGACGTGGATATTGCACGCGCACTTGTTCGCGAACGACTTGAAGAACTCCTCGACCAGCGCGAACGGAAAATCCTTGTGGATGAGCAGCATCTCGCGGTCGATCGGCACCTCGAAGACGAGGTAGGGGCGGCCGGAGAAGTCGAGGACCACGCGCGCCAGCGCCTCATCGAGAGGGACGTAGGCAGAGCCGAAGCGGCGGATGCCGCGCTTTTCGCCGAGAGCGTTCGCGAAGGCCTCGCCGAGGGTCAGGCCGGTGTCCTCGACCGTGTGGTGATAGTCGATGAACGTGTCGCCGGTGGCGACCACGTCGAGGTCGACCTGCCCGTGGCGGGCGATCACGTCGAGCATGTGTGAGAGGAAGCCGACCGGCGTGTCGATGCGGCCGGTGCCGCGGCCGTCGAGGTCGACGGTGACGGCGACGGAGGTTTCCTTGGTGGCGCGGGTGACGGTGGCGGTTCTCATGACAGGGCCTCGAGGAAGCGGTCGTTCTCTTCGCGCGTGCCGACCGACACGCGCAGGAAATCGGCGTACTTGCGCACGAGGATGCCGCGCGCGAGAAAGTCGTCGAAGGTGACGGGGGAGCGGAAGGCGATGAAGTTCGCCCTGGTGGGGAAGACGGTGATGCCGCGCGCGCGCATGGCGGCGAGCATCCGCTCGCGCTCGGCGATGGTGCGGGCCACGTTGACGTCGCGCACGTCACGCTTCTCCAGCGCCAGCGCGGCCACGGTCTCGCTGACGATGTTCAGCGAATAGGGGAGCTTGACCTTGCGGATCTCCCGGCAGGTGGCGGCGGTAGAAGCCAGCCAGCCGACGCGCAGCGCGGCCAGGCCCCAGGCCTTCGAGAAGGTGGAGAAGGTCACGAGCTGGTCGTGCAGCGGCGAGAGCGTGTCCAGCGCAAAGTCGCCGTAGGCGCGGTCGAAGAGGACCGTAGCTCCGGTGGCCAGGAGCGCCTCCAGCCCCTCGGGCGGCAGCACGCCGCCGGTGGGGTTGTTCGGCGAGCAGACGATGCAGACCGCGCCACGGAGTGTCGTCAACGTGTTGACCATTGCGTCGAGCGGGAGCTCTCCGGTGGCCGGGTCGATGTCGATGGGGACGGGGAGGCCGCCGGCGATGGTGACGAGCTTCTCGTACAGCGCGAAGGTCGGTTTCGGGAAGACGACCGGCGTGCCGGGGCCGACGAATGCGCCCACCGCGGCGGCGAGCAGCTCGTTGGAGCCGTTGCCGACCAGGATGTTGTCCGCCTCGTAGCCGTACGCCTTCGCCAGCGCGGTGCGCAGCGTCGTCGATTCGAAATCGGGATAGAGATTCCACGGGCGCTCGGCGATCTTTGCCAGCGCCTCGGCTTTGAACGGGAAGTCGTACGGCGACTCGTTCTGATTGAGCTTGACCTCGGCCTCGCGCAATTCGAGGGTGTAAGCGGTCATGGCGGCGACGGTGGCGCGGGCGGTCATGCCTGCACCCCCTCGCGTACACGCACGCTGGCCGCGTGCTGCGGCAGACCCTCGAACTCCGCGATGCGTGCCGCGTACGGACCGATCTCCGCGAGCGAAGCGTCGCTGAGGGTGACGACGTTCGTGCGCTTCACGAAGTCGTACACGCCGAGGGGAGAGAAGAAGCGCGCGCTGCCGGCGGTGGGGAGGACGTGATTCGAGCCGACCACGTAGTCGCCCGCCGCCGGAGGGGAGAACGGCCCGACATAGATCGCGCCGGCGTTCTGCGCGCGCTCGGCGATCGATTGCCCGTCCCGCGCGTGAATGGAGAGGTGCTCGGGGGCAATGCGGTCGGAGACGGCGATGGCCTCGTCGATCGAATCGGCGGTGAGGACCAGCGTGGCGCGCAGGGACAGCGGCTTGCCGACGCAGATCAGGATCACCGCCGAGTCGGGGCCGTGCTCCTGCTGCGCGTCGAGGTCGGCCTGCACGAGCTCCGGGTCCGCGGTCTCGTCGGCGATGACCACGAGCTCCGTCGGGCCGGCGGTCATGTCGATGCCGACCTCGCCGACGAGGCGTGCCTTGGCCGCGGTGACGTACGCATTGCCGGGGCCGGCGATCTTGTCGACGCGCTGCAGCGACTCCGTGCCGAGGGCCAGCGCGGCGATGCCGGCGGCGCCGCCGCATTGATAGAGCTCGCGGATGCCGAGGCGGTTGCAGACGTAGTGCAGCTCGTCCTTTGCCGCGGCGGATGGCGTCGTGGCCACCACGATCTCGGGTACGCCGGCGATGCGCGCGGGAACGGCGCACATGATCAGCGTCGAGACGTACACCGCGCGGCCGCCTGGGACGTACACGCCGACGCGCCGCAGCGGGCGCACGCGGTGCTGCACGTCGTTCCATTGATAGGAGGACGGGAGCTGCTGGAGGTGGAACGACTCGACGCGCTCGATGGCCACGTCGAGGGCGCGGGCGAGCTCGGCGTCAATGGTCCCCTCTCCCCGTGCGCAGGGAGAGGGGACGATGGTGCGAGGCGTGATCTTGACCGGCGCGACGGTCACGCGGTCGAAGCGCAGGATCTGTTCCGCCACGTAGGCGTCGCCGCGGGCGCGCACGCCGGCGATCATCTCGTCGGCCACATGGAAGGCGTTGTCGTTGGCGTCGCGGCGGCGCGCTTCCAGCTCGCGCAGGGCGGCCAGGGCTTCAGGTGAGGATGCTTGCATCGGTGGTCTCCTGGACGCGGGAGATCAGCTCGCGCATCTGTTTGTTGTTCGTGCGGTAGACGTTCTTCGCCACGATCAGCCGCGGCGTGATCTCGGTGATGCATTCCTGCAGCTCGAGCTTGTGCACGCGGACGGTCTCGCCGGTCTCCACGAGGTCGATGACGTGCGAGGTGAGGCCGAGGACCGCGGCCAGCTCCACGGAACCGCCCAGCGGCACCAGCTCGCAGTGCAACAGGCGGGAGTCGCAGTACTGGCGGGCGATGCGCGGGTATTTCGTGGCGATCCTCGCGGCGTCGGTGAGCGGCGGCGCGCCGGGCGCGCCGATGAGCATCATCCGGCAGCGGCCGTACGGCAGCTCCACCGCCTGGTAGGCGCTGCACTCGTGCTCGAGGATCTGGTCGAGCCCGGCGATGCCGGCGTCGGCGGCACCGTGCTCGACGTACACCGCCACGTCGCAGTCCTTGACGAAGATCCACTCCACGCCGCCGCGCGAGAAGACCAGTTTGCGCGTGCGGAGGTCGGATTCGGTGGGAACGTCGTACCCCGCCGCGGCGAAGGTGGCCAGGACGTCGTGCTGGAGGCGGCCTTTGGGGATGGCAATTCTCATCAGTTCACCGTGAATGTGAAGCCGACCGCCGGAGCGTCGGCGCCAAAGCGTGCGTAAAGAGAGTCGTAGCGGCCGCCCTGCGCGAGCGGCGTGCGGCGGTCGTCGCCGTACACCCAGAAGCGCAGGCCGGTGTAGTAGCCGGTGTCGCCTTCCTCGTCGTGCTCGACGAAGCGCGGGTCGTGGATGGGCGGTGCGCCGCTGGTGACGACGAGCGGCTGCGCGCTGAGCACCTCGGCAAGCGACGCCGCGAGCCGCAGCATCGCCAGGTCCGCTTCGACGGAGGGGTCGCCCACGATCTCCGCGCCGATCTGGAAGACCTCGCGGTTCGCGCCGAGGCGGGAGGCCTCGCAGCGGATCACATCGCCGCGGTAGAAGACCTTCAGCGGGAGATTGCCGTTGAGGCTCGGCGCGAGCGCGCGCGCCACCATCGGCGTGAAGTCGGAGCGCAGCGAGACCAGCTCTCCCTCGCGGTCGGTGAAGCGGTAGCTCTGCTTCTCCACGCGGCCGGGGATGCCGGCATACGGCTCGGCGAAGTCGATGATGGGGAGCACGACCTCGGCGAAGCCGGCCTCTTCGAGCAGCTCGACGAAGCGCGCCTCGATGCGCCGCCGCCGGGCCGTCTCTTCGATGAGCAGCGGCCGGGCACCGGTCGGATATCTGAATTTCGTGGCCATAAAGTCGAAAACCTCTTCCCGGCGTTCAGGAAGAGGTTTCGACTCTCGCGCGGCTCATCGGGCGCCCCTTCCTGTTCGGAGGGACGCACGCCAATGCACCCCTACCGTCTGTGGTGGTGGTGATGGTGGCGATGCGCGCGGTTCGTATTCACTGCCGGGAAGTGTAGCATCCCTCGACCATGAACGTGCAAGAACAGCTCGACTACCTCGCCAAGGGGGCTGTCGATCTCATCGAGAGAAACGACCTGAAAACGAAGATCGAGCGCGGCAAGCCGCTGACGGTCAAGGTCGGCTTCGATCCGACCGCCCCGGACATCCACCTCGGCCATACGGTGCTGATCCGCAAGATGCGGCACTTCCAGCAGATGGGCCATCGCGTGATCTTCCTGATCGGCGATTTCACCGGCATGATCGGCGACCCGACGGGGAAGAAGGCCACGCGGCCGGCGCTGTCGCGCGAGGAGATCGCGGCGAACGCGGAGACGTACAAGCAGCAGGTCTTCAAGATCCTCGATCCGGTCAAGACCGAGGTGCGGTTCAACTCCGAATGGCTCGGCGCGCTCGGCTCCGAGGGGATGATCAAGCTGGCGGCGAAATACACGCTGGCGCGCATCCTCGAGCGGGACGACTTCCGCAAGCGCTTCGACGCGCACCAGCCCATCGCCATCCACGAGCTGCTGTATCCGCTCGCGCAGGGATATGACTCCGTGGCGCTGAACTGCGACGTGGAGCTCGGCGGCACCGACCAGCTCTTCAACCTCCTCGTGGGGCGCGACCTCATGCGCGAGCACCGGCAGGAGCCGCAGGTCGTGCTGACCGTGCCGTTGCTCGAAGGGCTGGACGGCGTGGAGAAGATGTCGAAGTCGCTGAACAATTACATCGGCATCGACGAGGAGCCGGCGCAGATCTTCGGGAAGGTGATGTCGATCTCGGACGCGCTGATGTGGAGGTACTACACGCTCTGCACGGACCTCGCGCCGGCCGAGGTCACGACGCTGCGGCAGCGCGTCGAGACGGGCGAGCAGCACCCGATGGAGACGAAGAAGGCGCTGGCGAAGTCGATCATCCGCGACTTCTACGACGAGGAAAAAGCGGAGGCGGCGGAGGCGGAGTTCCGCCGCATCTTCAGCGAGCGCCAGGCGCCGACGGAGATCGAGGAGGTGTCCCTCCCGGCCTCGGCGGAGCCGGTCCTGCTGTCCAAGGTGATCACCGCCGCGAAGCTCGCGGAGAGCAACAAGGACGCGACGCGCGTCATCGCCCAGGGCGGGGTGCTGGTGGACAACGTGAAGGTGGACTCCACGCGCCACGCGCTGGAAGCGAGCGCGGGGAAGAGCTATCTGCTGAAGGTGGGGAAGCGAAAGTTCGCGAAGGTGACGTTCGGCTGAGGCCGCAGGTCTGATTTTGTCTCTAGTTTGCTCCTTGCCGCAGGTCCAGGATGCCGCCTGGCGATCTTTCCTGCTGCAAGGAGAAAACGATGAAAGTCAGAATCATCCTCGTCTGTACGCTGCTGCTCCTCGCTGCTGTCCCGACGTTCGCGATGCCTCAATGCGCACATTGCAACGAATGGGGCTGGTGCGAGTCGTCCCCCGGCGACTACGAGTGGTGCAGCGACTGGGAAGGTAGCTGCTACACCAATCCCCGCAATCGCTGCAGCCCCGTCTGGGGTGCCTCGGTGGCCTCCGAGTGGCAGGTCGCCTCGATCGAGATTCACCGCCCCTCGCTCGACTCCATCACCACGAACGCTCCGGCCGACGTGGCCGTGGACGTCCGGAAATCCGAGCCCGCCGCGAAGCAGTAATCCGATCCGCCAACGAACCGCGGGGAAGGTCGCCCACTTTTTCTTCCGGAGATCACACACGATGCGCACGCTCTTCGTCTTCGCACTGGTTGTGCTGTTCCACGGCTCCGCGCTCGCGGCCACGCTCGACGTGACGATCGTCCGCGGCGACTTCACCGGCCCGCTGCAACTGTCGATCGCTCCGCGGGCCGGCGGCAAGGCGCCGCAATGGTCTGCCACGCGCACGCTCGTCGCGGGCAAGTCGTCGGTCCGCTTCAGCGACCTCGAGCCGGGGCTGTACGTGGTCATGGCCAGCGGCCCGCAGCCGCTGCAGCGTCTCAGCGCGAAAGCGAACGTCGACTCCGACGGCACCACCGTGCGCCTGGTCATCCCGAAGGCGAGGGCCGACGTGCGCGCGACGATGGCGGGGCAGCCGCTGGCCCACGCCGGCATCACCTTCACGCATCGCGAGCTGCGCTGGCCGGTGACGGTGGAGACGAACGACGACGGACGTTTCGCGGGCGAGCTGTGGGAGCCGGGCGTCTACGTGGCCAGCATCAGCCGCGGACGCACGTCCGCGCCGTACAGCGCCGATGTATGGCTGTCGCCGAAGCCGGTGACGATCGACGTCCCCGACCGCCACGTGACCGGCCGCATCCTTGTCGGCGGGAAGCCGCTCGCCGGCGCGGCCATCCTGCTCCGCTCCGAAACGTCGGAGTCGACGCTGACGGTGCGCACGCAGTCGGGACCCGACGGACGCTTCGAGTTCATCGGCGTGCGTGAAGGCGCTCTGTCGCTGACCGCGCGCGCGCCGTCCTATCTCGACAGCGATCCGGTGGACTTCGAGCTGGTCGGCGCGAAGGCGGAGCGCGCGGTGGAGCTCGAGCTGAAACGCGGCCAGCCGCGGGCGGTGCGCGTGCTCGACGCGCGCGGCGCCGCCGTCGGCGACGCGACGCTGTTCACCGCGTGCGCGGGACACGTGAAGTCGACCGCCAGCACGAACGCCGAGGGACGGGCGCAGGTGGCGCTGCCGGCGGCCGGCACGTGCGCGATCTTCGCGCTGCCGAAGGAAGGATCGCTGGCCGTGGCGCCGGTGGAGGGAAAAGAGGCGCTGCTCATTCGCGTCCCCGAGGCGGCATCGTCGCTGAAACTGGCGCTGAAGACGGATGGGGGAGAGCCGTTCCCCGCACTGAGCCTGCTCATGCGCATCGACGGCACGGTCATCCCGCCGGCGGTCTCGCGGTTGCTGAGCAGCCGCGGCTTCATGCTCATGACGGACGACGACGGCACCATGGCGTTGCAGCGCATTCCGCGCGGCACGTACGAGTTTTGGCCGTACCGCACGGCGGTGGAGGGGCAGATGCTGTACGAGACGGCGACGGAGTTCGACGCGCCGATTTCAATCAAGGTGTTGACCGGCGAGAACAACGCCACGGTGCGGTTCCGGCCGCGATGAACGAAGGCGAAACCGGCCTGACACCGTCCGCGATGCAAAGAGCAACGCGCCGCGGCCAACCGCATCGCGGTGAAGTTCGCGGGGCGGTATTTGCAGGCGGACCGCCGGCGTCCCGCCGGCTGTCGTGGCGGCGTCCCGCGCCGCCACCCTGGTGCGCAGGCGAGACGCCTGCGCAGACAGCCGGCGAGGACGCCGGCGGTCCGCTGGGTAGAACCCTACTCCGGCGGCACCCCCACATCCTGTCCCGTCACGTCGCGGAACTGCGCCACGTCCTTGCCGAGGATGTACTTGTCCATCCAGCCCACGATCGAGCGGAGGCGCTCGACGCGGTGCCATGGCTGGCCGCTGCGCGAGAGCTCGTGCGACTCGCCGGGGAAGCGCACCATGGCCGTCGGGCGGCGGAGGTACTTGAGCGCGCGGAAGAGCGACTCGCCGCCTGCCGCCGCGGGCGTGCGGTAGTCCGCCTCGCCGAGGATGAACATGAGCGGCGTCCGGATCTTCTCCACGTGCGTGAGCGGCGAGCGCTGCGCGAAGTCGGCCGGGTCCTCGAACGGCGCCTTGCGGAACCAGTTCGGCTGGAAGAGCGTGAAGTCGGCCGTGTACCACCACGCGCTCCAGTCGGCGATGTCGCGCTGCGAGACCGCGGCGCGGAAGCGGTTCGTCTGCGTCACCGCCCAGTTCGTGAGCAGCCCGCCGCCCGAGCCGCCCGTCACGCCGAGGCGTTGCGGGTCGGCCCAGCCGCGGCGGATCACCTCGTCCACCCCCGCCATCAGGTCTTTGTGGTCGTCGCCCGGATAGCGGTACTGGATGACGTTCCCGAACTCCTGCCCGTACGTCGACGAGCCGCGCGGATTCGGATAGAGCACGACGTAGCCGCGCGCGGCCATCCACTGGAACTCGTGCGTGAAGATGAACCCCCACGCCGAGTGCGGTCCGCCGTGGATGTTGAGGATGAGCGGGTACTTCTTCGACGGATCGAAGTCCGGCGGACGCTGCACCCACGCCTGGATGCGCTTTCCGTCGAAGCTGTCGTACCAGATCTCCTCGGGCGGCGTGAGGCGCAGCTGCGTGAAGAGCGCGTCATTGAATGAGGTGAGGCGCCGCGGCTTCGCATCGAGCATCCAGAGGTCGCCGATGACGGTGGGTGTGGAGATGATCGCCGCGACCGGGCCGCCGGCGCGCGCGGCGCCGTACGACAGCACCGTCTGATTGCCCGTCGTCACATCGGCCGGCGCGCCGCCGCCGATGGGAAAGCGCATCAGATTCGCACGTCCCTCGCGCGCCACGGCGGTGACGAGCGACTTGCCGTCGTCGCTCCAGACCACGCGCGCTCCCGCGTTGCCGCGCGGCGCGCGCTGGTCGCCGCCGATGCCGGCGCCGACGTCGAAATCGAAGTCGGCGGTGAGATTCTTCGGCGCCGCGCCGCGCGTGAGCTCGAGCACCCAGAGGTCGGGCTGGATGTACGACCGCACCGGCTTCGACACTTCCGCCACGAACGCCAGCGTGCGTCCATCGGGGGAGAGCGAAGCCTGGCCGATGTCGAACTCCAGCGCGGCGAGCTTCTCCGGTTCGCCGCCGCTCGCGGCGACGGCGAAGAGGTCACTCTGCGGCAGCTCGTAATACGGCTCGTCGATGCGCGTGGAGGTGTAGTAGATGCGCGCGCCGTCGCGCGACCAGATCGGATCGTTCTCCTCGTACTTGCCGTCGGTGAGCTGCCGCGCGGCGACCGGCTCGTCAGCCATCGCCGGCGCGTCGACCACCCAGATGTGCGAGAGGTGCTCGTCGTCGAGATAGCCGGCGTTGTCGATGCGATAGACGGCGCGGGTGATGGTGCGCACGTCGCTTTCGCGGTCGCTCTCGTCGGGGACGGCGGCGGGCGGTTTCGGCGCGGTGGCGGCCTCGGTGGGACGCGGCACGTCGACGTCCTGGGCCGTCTTCTTCGCGCTCTTCTCGCGCCGCTGCTTCGCGAGGTCCTTCGCGTTCGCGCCGCTGGTGAAGGCGATGCGCTTGCCGTCCGGCGACCAGACCGCGGCCGAGGTGCCGCGGGGGACGTCGGTGAGCCGCCAGGCTTCGCCGCCGGATAAAGAAAGGATGTGGATCTGCGGCGGCTCGGGCTTGCCGTCGCGCATCGGCGCGCGGAGGAAGGCGAGGCGCTTGCCGTCCGGCGACCAGCGCGGCTGCGAGTCGCGCGTGCCCACGGTCAGCCGCGTGGGCGGCGCGCTGCCGTCGGCCGGCACGATCCAGAGCGCGGTGTCGTAGCCCTCCCCCTTCTCGTTGACGGTGACGCGGGTGAAGGCCACGCGCGTGCCGTCCGGCGAGGGCCGCGGATCGGCCACCCAGACGAAGCGGAAAAGGTCGGTTTCGGTGAGGAGGCGCTTCGCCGGCTGCTGCGCGAGCGATGCGTGCGCGAGAAGGAGGAGGAGCGTGGCGAGAAGGCGGATGCTGCGCATCCGCCTTCCTTACCACACACTGGCTTACCGGAACCTGACCGGAATCGTGACGATCGTCTCGGCGGTGCCGGCCTTGATCCTGACCTGCACCTCGCCCGCGGTGTTGCGCAGGTCGCCGGCGGCGATGAGGCGCACGGTGCCGTTGGCGTCGAGGACGTCGCTTTTGGTGGCCGGCGACTTCACGATCTCGTACGTGAGCGTCTCGCCGAACTCCCCCGTGGCCACGATGCGGAAGTAGTCGGGGAACATCGAGGTGATGACTTCGATCGGCGCGTCGAGGACGCCGTCCTTGTTCGCGTCGGCGATGTCCACGGTGCCGTTCTCGTCGAGGTCGACGCCGGCGAAGTTGATGATCACGTCGTCGCGCGTGCGCACGCCGGGCACGAAGGTGGGGTCGCCGGTGACGTTGACGCTGCTGCCGTAGAAGATGGCCTTGCCCGAGGTGATGCGCGCGGAGACGATGTCGTTGTCCGCCGGGTTGGTATCGAGGAAGGTGGCCACGCCGAAGCCGTACTGCACGTGCTCGCCCGCGGCGTAGACGGCATTCTTCGTCCCGGCCACGGTGCCGTTGGCGCGGAGGACCTGCCAGGTGACGTGGGTGGCCTCGACGGCGTAGAGGCCGAAGTTGAAGCGGCTGGTCTCGGCGTCGGACGGCGCGGGCAGGACGGCGAGATCGCCGGCGCGCGCGGCATCGGTGACGTCGATGGCGGGAATGTCCTGCCCGAACTCGCCCGTGGCCGAGGTGTTGAAGGTGCGCGAGGTGACGGCGATGGAGCGCACGACGCGATCCTCGGCCTCGAGCACCAGCGCGCCGGTGCCGGCGGTCAGGCCGAACTTCTGCCGCACGACGTCGGCGAGGGACTGGGTCTCCCGCGCCTGCAGGGTCACGTTGACGGGCCCGAGGACGTTGCGGCCCTGATGGAAGGTGACGGCCACGGTGGCGACGCGCGGCGCGGCGTTGTGGATGGTCAGCTCGCTCTGCCACTGGCTGCCGGATGCGCCGGGGCCGGTGCCGGCCGCCGGAACGACGATGGTCGCGGCGCTCGCCGCGACGGGAAGCAGCGCGAGCGCTGCGGTGGAAATCCAATTGCGAAACTTCATGATGCCTCCTGTGCTGTAGTCGAGCGTTGATACGCAGGCATCGAAATATGCGTCTATAACAAGTTTCGCTAAATGATGATGAAAAAGGAGAACGCGCGGGTGTCCGCGCGTGCACGTAATACGGCGCGTGGTGCGATTGTGTCTAACGAGGTACGAGGTACGAGGTACGAGGTACGAGGTACGAGTGCTCCGCTTGGGCATGCTCGGCGACCGAGCCTCATGCTCTGAGGGTGCCCGAGCGGAGCACTCGTACCTCGTACCTCGTACCTCGTACCTCGTTTAGACTGCGCCGCGTCATGGCCATACCGCTGCTCGATTTGAAACTGCAATACGCCGCCATCCGTGAAGAAGCGCTTCGCGTCACCGCGGAGATCTACGAGTCGCAACAATTCATCCTCGGCAAGCGCGTCGAGGACTTCGAGCGCGACTTCGCCGACTACTGCCAGACCAGACACGCCATCGGCGTCTCGTCGGGCACCGACGCGCTGCTCGAGGCGCTGATGGTCCTCGGCATCGGACACGGCGACGAAGTCATCGTGCCGGCGTACTCCTTCTTCGCCACCGCCGGCGTCGTCTCGCGGCTCGGCGCCACCCCCGTCTTCGTCGACATCGACCTCGTCGACTACAACATCGACCCGCGCCTCATCGAAGAGCGCATCACCCCGAAGACCAAGGCCATCATGCCCGTGCATCTGTATGGGCAATGCGCGCCGATGGACGAGATCATGGCCATCGCGAAGAAGCACGACCTGCCCGTCATCGAGGACGCGGCGCAGGCGGTGGGGAGCGAGTACCGCGGACGCCGCGCCGGCGCCATCGGGGCCATGGGCTGCTTCTCCTTCTTCCCGTCCAAGAACCTCGGCGCCTTCGGCGATGCCGGGGCGATCACCTGCAACGACGACGAGCTCGCGCTGCGCCTCTTCGACTTCCGCGTCCACGGCATGCGTCCGAAGTACTTTCACCACTACGTCGGCGGCAACTTCCGCATCGACGCGCTGCAGGCGGCCATGCTGCACATCAAGCTGCCGCTGCTCGAGGAGTGGCACGAGGGACGGCGCGGCAACGCGGAGCTGTACCGCCGCCACTTCGACGACATGGAGCGCATCGTCCTGCCGGAGGAGCTGCCGGGACGCCGGCACATCTACAACCAGTACGTCGTGCGCTTCCCCGAGGGAGAGGCAGTGCGCGACCGCGTCATGAACCACCTCAGGAGCGTGCAGATCGGCTGCGAGGTCTACTACCCGCTGACCCTCCCGCAGCAGGCCTGCTTCGCCAACCTGGAGTGCACGAAGGAGCCCTTCCCGAATTCCGAGGCCGCGGCGCAGCAGACGCTGGCCATCCCGGTGTTTCCGGAGCTGAAGGAGGAGCAGATCGCGGAGGTGGTGCGCGAGATCCGGAAAGCGCTGGAGCATTGACGCGGTTGCTGGTTGCTATGTTGCTATGTTCGTTGCGCATTCTCGCGATGCGCCACCTTGAACCAGCAACCAGCAACACAGCAACCGCATGATTCCCCTCCGCCACACGCTCGCGCCTTCCACCACGCCCGCGGTGAACCGCGCGCTGGTGGCGGCCAACGTGCTGGTGTTCTTCGCGCAGCTCTTCATGGGGGCGGCCACGGAGCGGGTCATCCAGACCTTCGGCTTCATGCCCGCGCGGTTCCTCGAGCCGGCGGCGTTCGGTTATGCGCCGTGGGAGGTGGCGATCACGCTCGTCTCCTCGCTCTTCCTGCACGGCGGGTTCGTGCACCTCTTCGGCAACCTGATCTACCTCTGGGTCTTCGGCGGCGCCATCGAGGACGAGATGGGGCACGTGCGCTTCTTCTTCTTCTATCTGGCGTGCGGCGCGGCGGGGAGTCTCACGCACACGCTGCTCTTTCCCACCTCCACCATCCCCTCCATCGGCGCCTCGGGGAGCATCGCCGGACTGCTCGGCGCCTTCCTGGTCCTGCATCCGAAAGCGCGCATCGTCACGCTCTTCCCGCTGGTCGTGTACTGGGCCATGGCCGAGATCCCGGCGCTGCTCTTCCTCCCGGTCTGGTTCGGCATGCAGTTCTTCAGCGGCTTCCTCTCGCTGCAGGCCGCGCGCGGCACGCAGGAAGTGGCTGGCGTGGCGTGGTGGGCGCACGTGGGCGGCTTCCTGTTCGGGATGATCGTGGCCGCGGTGTGGCGCCGGATTACCCCGGCCCCTCCCGCGGTTCGCTAGAATATTCGAGGTCCGCCTATGCATCCGAGAACCGCGATCTTCCTGGTCGCCGCGCTCATCGTCCGCGCGGTTGCCGCCGCCACGCCGGCCCTGATCGACAACCCCACGGTCGTCGTTACCGAGGACGGGATCCGCGGCCTGCGCGTCGCCGACTTCACTGGTGACGGCAAGCTCGACTTCGCCGTGGTGACGTCGGCCTTTCAAAAGCCGTCGCGCATCTGCGTCTATCCCGGCAACGGCGATGCGACGTTCGCCCCTCCGATCTGTTCGACCGTCTCGGGAGTATCGGGGTTCGACGTCGCCCTGATCGACGGCGACACCATCCTCGATGCCGTGGTCGTGCGCAGGGGGGAGAGTTACGAGAACATCCCGCGCGTCTACCGCGGCAACGGCGACGGCACGTTCACGGCGATGGGACCGGAGCTTCCGGCGTTCTTCGCCTGGCGAGCCGTCGTCGTCCTCGCCGAGATGACCGGCGACAACCGTGTGGACATCGTCGGCTGCGATCTGACCGTGTATCCCAATCTCGGCGCCGGTGCATTCGGAGCGCCGATCGGCAACTCCAACATCGATTACGACCGGATCTACGCGGTGGACGCGGACAACGACGGCAAGCGCGACATCGTCGGCGAAAAGTCCCCCGACACGAACCTCCATTACGGCAATGGAAACGGCACGTTCGATCCGCCGCTCTACCTCGAGTACAACGGGGCAGGCGTTTCGGCGATGGCGGACTTCGATCTCAACGGACGGGTGGACCTGGCGTTCATCGACGAGACGCTGGCTCTGCACATGGCCGGTCCGTCCGGCGATTTCACGCGCACGGAGCACGGTTTCGCGCGCGGCGAGACCATGGCCACGCCCGATCTCAACGCCGACGGCAGGCCCGACCTCGTGTCGAGCACCACGCAGTACGTCGGCGTCTGGCTGATGGGCGCGGGCGGCGTCCCGGGCGAGCGCCGGCTGTACAGCGCCGCCTCGGAGGCCACGATGCTGGCCACGGGCGATTTCGATGCGGACGGCTCGGTCGACGTGCTCGTCGCCGGTGACGGCGATGCCTTCAGCGACCGTAGCGTGGTCTCGCTGCTGCGCGGCTCGCCGGCTGGTGCGCTCCGTTCCATGCGCGTGTACGAAGTCCCTGGCCCCGCTCCTCTGGCGGGAGACCCGGTGGACTCGGCAGTCTCCGACGTGACGGATGACGGCATTCCCGATCTCGTCACCGTCTCCTCGGAGCTCCCGGCCATCGCCGTCTTCGCGGGCAGCGGCGACGGCACGTTCGCCGCCCTGGCGGAGTACACGTCCCTCCCCGGCGATACCCGGGTCGGCACGTTCGAAGACTTCGACGGCGACGGCGGCGTGGACGCCGTCGTTGGTACATCGAACGCGCGCTTTTACGTGTATCTCTCGAACGGAGACGGCACGTACCGGCAGACGGTGACGATCGCCGGCTCCTACAGCGGGACCGGCGATTTCAATGGCGACGGGCACGCCGACCTGGTGCACCAGTCCAGCGGCACGATCTCCGTCTACGCGGGCAATGGTGACGGGACGTTCGACGCTCCGGTGTCAGGCAGCCACTCCGTCCCGACGGGATTCCGCGTCGGCGACGTCAACGGCGACGACCGCGACGATCTCGTGTACGGGGGCAGCGTGCTGCTCGGATCTTCGTCCGGGACGTTCACCAAAGTGCAGTACGAGCCGTGGTCCTCCGGTCCGCCGGTGCTTCTGGTCGACCTCGACGAGGACGGAAAGCTCGATCTCGTCCGGGAGGATTTCGCCGGCTCCGATGAAGCCGAGATCGAGGTGATGCTGGGGAACGGCGACGGTACGTTCGGCGCGCGGCGCGCCATCACCCGTCCCAGCCCGAAGCCGGGCACGCGCGCGTATGGCGCAGCCGCGGGAGACTTCAACGGCGACGGCCACGTCGACATCGCCTTCGGCCCCTCGGTGCTCCTCGGCGACGGCGCCGGCTGGTTCTCGGGCTATCAGCGCTTCCGCGATCCCGCGCCCGAAGGCTTCTGCCGCGCGGCCGACGTCGATGGCAACGGCACGACCGACATCATCATGACCTCTGCCTTGTCCGACACGATCGCGGTCGTGCGGACCCGCACCGTCGACTCGCTCGACCTGCCGGTGACGGTGACCATCGAGACCGCGCCGTTGTCCGCTCCGGTCACGGAATCGTTCCGCGTGGTGGCGCGGGTCAGCACCCAGAGCGGGCTGGCGCCCACGGGAGCGGTCATCTTCTCGATCGGCGATGTGGTCGTCGGATTCGCCGAGGTCGAGGGCGGCCAGGCCAGGGCCGAGATCGCCGGCCAGGCCGGCGGGACGCTGCCCCTGATTGCCCGCTTCGGCGGCGACGACGTGTACGCGGCGGCCGAGTCGGCGTCGCGGACGATCGAGATCGTGCGCGCCGAGTCCTGGCTCGATCCGGCCAGTCCGCTCCTGGTCACGACTCAGGAAGAGGTGCACATCAAGGGTTCCGTGAAGTCGGCCCTGCCGGGCGTTACCGGCACGGTGACGTTGACCCTCGACGGCGTGCTGGTGGGCACGCAGCCGGCGCTGAACTATGACTTCAACCTCGGCATGCTGCCCGAGGGATGGCGGTATCCGCTGCTCCAGTACAGCGGCGACACGAGACATCAGCCGGCCACCTCGCAGTCGAACTTCGTCATCCAGGTGATCAAGCCGTACATCGAGATGAGCGTGTCCGTCAGCCCGGAGGGCGGCGCCACCGTCGGCACGCCGGTCACCGTGACCGTGTCCTTCCCCGGCGAGCCCGACCTGAACGGCACGGTGGACATCCTGACGGGCGATTTCATGTCCTTCCCCGCCACGATCGTGAACGGCGTGGCCACGCTGACCACCTCGGCGTTCCCTCCCACCGACTCGCTGGCCGTGCAGTTCCCCGGGAACGGCGAATACAGCCGCACTCTGAAACCACTCGGCTATCCGATCCACGACGCGCCGGCCGCGCCGGGGCCGACGTCGTTCTATCTCGTCACGCCGTGCCGCGTGGTCGACACGCGCGACAGCACGCAGGTCATCCTCAGCCGGAACAGCGGCCGGCCGTTCTTCGTCGTGCGCCGCTGCGGCATCCCGGAGGGAGCGAAGGCCGTGGCGGTGAACGTCACCGTGGTCAACCCGGCCGGCACCGGTTACCTGACGCTCTATCCCTCGGCCGGCACGCTCCCATACGCCAGCATGCTGAATTACCGGACCGGCAAGACGCGCGCGAACAACGCCATCCTCCCGCTCTCCGCCGGCGGCCGGCTGACGGTGCACAACGCCGGCCCGCCCGTGCACGCGATCATCGACGTGACGGGCTACTTTCAGTAGGGAGAAAATCGCGATCACTGTCGCTGCGCAGGCGAGACTCGCCCGGGAGTCTGCGAAGCTGGACATGCGCGAAGAGCAGGCGTTGGCGGACGAGCGGTATGCCGCGGATAGTGAATGGCCTGCATACCGAGCCGAACGCTCAGAGGCGGGCTGAAGCCCGCCCTACGTCGAGCGCGTTTCTCGCGATACGCGTGCTCGACGTAGGACGGGCTTCAGCCCGTCCATTCGCGGCATCCAGGATCGCTCCTCGGCGCTCGGAAGTTTCTTTTGCTCGTAAGGACCGGTAATACGGTATAACGATAGTCTCCCCCATGACCTCGACGAGCCTTTCCCGCCGTTCTCCTTGCGGTAGGGGGGTGTGACTCATGGAAAGGGAGAAAATCGCGATCACTGTCGCTGCGCAGGCGAGACTCGCCCGGGAGTCTGCGAAGCTGGACATGCGCGAAGAACAGGCGTTGGCGGACGAGCGGTATGCCGCGGATAGTGAATGGCCTGCATACGAGCCGAACGCTCAGAGGCGGGCTGAAGCCCGCCCTACGTCGAGCGCGTTTCTCGCGATACGCGTGCTCGACGTAGGACGGGCTTCAGCCCGTCCACTCGCGGCACCCAGGATCGCTCCTCGGCGCTCGGAGATTTCTTTTGATCGTAACGACCAGTAATACGGTATAACGATAGTCTCCCCATGATCTCGACGAGCCTTTCCCGCCGTTCTCCTTGCGGCGTGTCTCTACACGCGCGCGCTGCATCGTTGACGTGACGGGCTACTTCAAATAGGACCACCATGACGCGCACACCACGAATCGGATTTCTGACAACCCTGCTGTTTCTCTCTGCAGTCGTGAGCGCCGACCTGGCGGTGATCGACAACCCGCCGCTCATCGAGATGCGGGGGACCCCGACGGGCCTCCGTGTCGCCGACTTCAACGGCGACACGAAGCTCGACTTCGCCACGCTGAAGCCGGACGTGGGCGGAGGGGCGTTGCTCGTCGTGTATCGCGGAAAGGGGGACGGCACCTTCGCGGCGCCCGTGCAGACGGTCCTCTCCGGCTTCCCCGAACTATTCGAGGTCGCCCCTCTCGACAACGACGCGGTCCCCGACGTCGTCGCGGCGTACTACTCGTCATTCTCGATGACTCTGACTCTGCGCGTGTTCCGCGGCAACGGCGACGGGACGTTCGGGACGCTCCTCGCGACGTTCACCGAATCCTCCTGCGACAGGCCGGTGGCGTTCGCGGACATGACCGGGGACGGCCGCACGGACGTCGTGGCCTGCGGACAGGCCGTCTATCCGAATCTCGGCGGGGGGAGCTTCGGGCCGGCCATCCGCTCCGGGTCGTTCAATTCCAGCGGAGGCTACGTCGTCGATGCGAACGGCGACGGAAAACACGACGTGGTCATCCCGGGCGACCCGGCGACGTCGCTGCGCCTCGGCAACGGAGACGGGACCCTGCAGCCCGCCGTCACCCTCGACGACGGCGGCCGCGCACTTTCGGTGATGGCGGATTTCGACGGCAGCGGCCGTGCCGATCTCGCCTTCATTCGCGACGGCCTGTTTCTCCGCCTGGCCAGTCCCACCGGGCAATACACGGTCCGCACTCCGGCCGGCTTCGCGCCGGCGCGTTCACTGACGACCGCCGACCTGAACGCCGACGGCCGCCCCGATCTCGTGGCCAGCGGGGAGCATGCGGTCTGGACGTGGATCATGGACGCGAGCGGCACTCCCTCGGTGCGCAGGCTCTATCGCACCGCCTCGAGCGCGAACTGGGTGGCGACCGGCGACTTCAACGGCGACGGAGCGGTGGACGTGCTCATGCAAGGGCTTGGAGACGCATACCGCATCCAGAACAACGTCGTGTCGCTGATCCTCGGCTCGGCGGACGGCACTCTCGCCGCGACGCGCACGTATGCCGTGTCGGGCATGCTGGACGACGGCCGGCATTTCGCCGGCGTTCCGACCGGTACGGCCGTTTCGGACGTGACCGGAGACGGTACGCCCGACCTCGTCGCCGTGGCCTCGCAGGTCCCCGCCATCGCGGTGTTCGCGGGAGCGGGTGACGGAACGTTCGCCGATGCGCCGCAACTCACGCCCGTCCCCACGATCGCCAGCGACGCGACGCAGCCGGCTCCTCTGTTCGCAGACGTCAACGGCGACGGAAAGATCGACGTGATCGTGAAGTCGCCCGCCGGCGCCTTCTACTGTTTCGTCGCCAATAGCGATGGCACGTACGGACAGACGAGCGAGATCGCCGGTCCGGCGTACTCCGGCATGGCCCCCACCTATGCGGCCGGTGACTTCAATGGCGACGGCGACGTCGACCTCGCATCCCTGTCCGGCGGCACCCTGCAGGTGGCGGCCGGCCTCGGCGACGGGACCTTCGACGCACCCGTCTCCGGCGCCTACTCGGTGCCTGCGGAAGGGTTCCGCGTCGGCGACGTCAACAACGACGGGCGGGACGATCTCGTCTTCGGCAGTGACGTACTGCTGGCGGGAGCGTCGGGTACGTTCACGAAGACGACCTATGCGCCGGGCCGAACCATTCCGCCGGCCGCGGTCGTCGATCTCGACGGCGACGGGAACCTCGACGTAGTCGAGGACGACCCGAGCTCCGTCAGCATGACCGCCGTCACCTCTGTATTGCGAGGAAACGGCGACGGCACGTTCGGTGCGCGCCGCTCCCTCCCGCGCCTCCATTACGATCACGGCACCGCCACGACATCGTGCGCGGGCGATTTCAACGGAGACGGTAACACCGACCTCTCGTTCGGCCCCTCCATCGTCCTCGGTGACGGCGAGGGATGGTTCAACGGCTACGCCCGTGTGCGCGACACCGGGCAGTTCCGGCGCTGCAGCGTCGGCGACGTCGATGGAAACGGCACCGCCGATCTCGTGTTCGCCCACTACGTCGGTTACGGGGTCTCCGTGGCCACCACCCATGAGACCGAATCGCTCGCCCTGCCGCTGACGCTGACCACCGACAGTGACCGCCCCGCGGTTGCCGTCGGCTCTCCGTTTACCGTGACGGTGCGCAGCAGCGGACAGACGCAGTTCGCTCCGACCGGCGGCCTCGTGCTGTCGCTGTCCGGCGCGGTGCTGGCCATCGGGGAACTGAACGGCGAGGAGACGAGGGTCGAGCTCGTCGCGACCACCGTCGGCTCGCAGACGCTCACCGCGCAGTTCACCGGCGATGACCTCTACGCGGCCACGGCCGCCGCGTCGCGTGTCGTGGAGATCACGCGCGCGGCGACCGAAATCGGGGTGACGCCGTGGTTGCCCACCTGGGCGTACACGACGGACGTCATCACGGCGACGGGCACGGTGTCGTCGTCCTTTCCTGGCGTCACCGGCACCGTCACCCTCTTCGTCGACGGCGTCGAGCGGGCCACGACGGCCGCGCTGCAGTTCACGCTCGTCGCGGGAGAGCTCCCCGCGGGGGTGCGCACGCTGCGCATCGACTACAGCGGCGACGCCACCCATCTGCCGCGGAGCCGCACGTTCCAGGTCGACGTCCAGAAAGCGCCGGTCACCATGAACATCACCGTCGATCCGCCGGGCCCCGTCGTCGTCGGCACGCCGATCACCGTGACGGTCACGTTCCCGGACCAGCCGGCGCTGACCGGGACCGTCCTGATCTCCGACGGCGCCATGGTCGCCCTCGGCACTCCCTACAACGGCCCCGTCTTCTTCGGTGCCGACGTGCCGGTCTCGAACGGGGTCGCCACCTGGAGCACCGCGGCGATGCCGCCCGACACGCGCCTCGGCGTCTATTTCTACGGAACCGAAAAGTACGCCGCTCAGCGGACCTACGTTCAGTACACGATCAACGACACTCCCGCCGTTCCCGGCCCGAGCTCGTTCTACCTCATCACTCCCTGCCGCCTCACCGACACGCGCGAGTACAGACCGATCGAGTCCGGGGCGTTGCTGGACGTCTTCGCCGTCCATCGCTGCGGCATCGCGTTCGGCGCGAAAGCCGTGGCCATGAACGTGACGGTGGTGAACCCCTCCTCGAGCGGCTATCTCACCGTTTTCCCCGCCGTCAGCCCGATGCCGGGGACGAGCACCATCAGTTACCGGTATGGGAAAACCCGCGCGAACAACACCATCCTCCCGCTCTCCGCGGGCGGCTGGATGAAGGTCTACAACAGCGGGCCGCACCCGGCGCACGTGGTCATCGACGTGACCGGCTACTTCCAGTGAAAGCGGGTGGAGGACGGGCAGGATTGCCTGTCCTCCACTAGAATGCGCCCCCGATGCGCAAAGGAATCATTCTCGCGGGCGGTTCGGGCACCCGGCTCTACCCCATCACGTCCGTCGTTTCGAAGCAGCTCCTGCCGATCTACGACAAGCCGATGGTGTACTACCCGCTGACCACGCTCATGCTGGCGGGCATCCGCGACTTCCTGGTCATCACCACGCCGCAGGACCAGGCCCTCTTCCGCCACCTCCTCCAGGACGGCAGCCAGTGGGGGCTGCGCATCGAGTACGCGGTGCAGGAGTCGCCGCGCGGCCTGGCCGACGCGTTCATCGTCGGCGCGGACTTTGTCGGCGACGACACGAGCTGCCTGATCCTCGGCGACAACATCTTCTACGGCCACGGCCTGACCGAGCAGTTGCAGCGCGCGGCCGCGCGTCAGGACGGCGCCACCGTCTTTGCCTACCGCGTGCACGATCCCGAGCGCTACGGCGTCGTCGAGATCGCGCCCGACGGACGCGCCCTCTCGATCGAGGAGAAGCCGAAAGAGCCGAAGTCGAACTTCGCCGTCGTCGGCCTTTATTTCTACGACCAGCAGGTCGTCGACATCGCCGCGAAGCTCCCGCCGTCCAAGCGCGGGGAGCTGGAGATCACCGACGTCAACCGCATCTACCTGGAGCGCGGCGAGCTGCACGTCGAGCAGCTCGGGCGCGGCTACGCCTGGTTCGACACCGGCACCCAGGAGTCGCTCCTCGGCGCGTCGAACTTCGTCGGCGCCGTCGAGCTGCGGCAGGGACTGAAGATCGCCTGCCCCGAGGAAGTGGCCTTCCGCATGGGCTCCATCGACGCCGACCAGGTGCGCGAGCTGGCCCGCCCGCTCCGCAACAGCACTTACGGCAGATACCTCCTGTCGATCGCCGACGGAGACTGAACGGATGAAGCGCGCCCTCATCACCGGCATCACCGGCCAGGACGGCTCGTATCTCACCGAGCTGCTCCTGGCCAAGGGATACGAAGTGCACGGGGTCATCCGCCGCTCGTCGTCCTTCAACACGCAACGCATCGACCATCTCTATCAGGACCCGCACGAGCCGGTGCGCCGCCTGATCCTGCACTACGGCGACCTGAACGACGCCTCGGCCATCAACCGCATCCTGCGCATCGTCCGCCCCGACGAGATCTACAACCTCGGCGCGCAGAGTCACGTGAAGGTCTCCTTCGACACGCCCGAGTACACCGCCGAGATCGACGCCATCGGCACCCTGCGCCTCCTCGAGGCCATCCGCGAGCTCGATCTCCGCCCGCGCATCTACCAGGCTTCGTCCTCCGAGATGTTCGGCTCCACGCCGCCGCCGCAGAACGAGAGCACCCCCTTTCATCCGCGCAGCCCGTACGCGGTGGCCAAGGTCTTCTCGTATTGGGCGGTGGTGAATTACCGCGAGGCATACGGCCTCTTCGCCACGAACGGCATCCTCTTCAATCACGAGTCGCCCCGCCGCGGCGAGACGTTCGTCACCCGCAAGGTCACGCGCGCGGTCGGGCGCATCAGACACGGCCTGCAGGACCAGCTCTACATCGGCAACCTCGACGCGCGCCGCGACTGGGGCTACGCCGCGGACTATGTCGAGGCGATGTGGCTGATGCTGCAGCAGGAGCGGCCGGACGACTACGTGATCGCCACTGGCATCTCGCACAGCGTCCGCGAGCTCTGTCAGTTCGCCTTCGCCAGGGCCGGCTACGAGCTGGCTTGGGAAGGGGAGGGCGTGGACGAGAAGGGAATCGACCACGTCACCGGGCGCGTGCTCATCGAGATCGACCCGCGCTACTTCCGGCCGTCCGAGGTCGACGACCTGTGCGGCGATTACGCGAAGGCGAAGCAGGAGCTGGGGTGGGAACCGCGCACGAGCTTCGAGGAGCTGATCGGGCTGATGGTGGAGTCGGACCTGGCCCTGGCCGAGCGCGAGGTGCGCGCACAGTGACGAAAGGTTGCTGGTTGCTGGTTGCTCGTTCAAGGCGGTGCATGGCGGACCCACCGGAAACCGCCTCGAACCAACAACCAGCAACCAGCAACAGTTGCCGCAGACAGCCGGCAGGACGCCGGCGGTGCGAGGTGCAGCGATGACCTTCTGGCGCGATCGCCGTGTGTGGCTCACCGGCGGCGGCGGGTTTCTCGGCAGTCACCTTCGCGAGAAGCTCGAGTCGCTGCAGCCGGCCGCGCTCTCCGCGCCGCGCGCGTCCGAGGTCGACCTGCGCGACCCGGCGGCGATCCAGGCACATCTCGCGGAGACGAAGCCGGACCTGATCGTCCACGCCGCGGCGGTCGTGGGCGGCATCGGCGCGAACCTGGACCATCCGGGGCGCTTCTTCTACGAGAACGCGCTGATGGGCATCCAGCTCATCGAGGCCGCGCGCCGTGCCGGCGTCGCCAAGTTCGTCTGCATCGGCACCGTCTGCGCGTATCCGAAGTTCACGCCGACACCGTTCCGCGAAGACGACCTCTGGAACGGCTATCCCGAAGAGACCAACGCACCGTACGGCCTCGCCAAGAAGATGCTGCTCGTGCAGTTGCAGGCGTACCGGCAGGAGTACGGCTTCAACGGCATCTACCTGCTGCCCGCGAACCTGTACGGCCCGCGCGACAATTTCGACCTGCGCACGAGCCATGTCATTCCGGCCATGATCCGGAAGTTTCTGGATGCGAAAGACGGTGCCGTCACCCTCTGGGGCGACGGCTCGCCGACGCGCGAGTTCCTCTACGTCGACGACGCGGTGGACGGCATCCTGGCGGCGGCCGAGCGCTACGACGGGAGCGATCCCGTGAACCTCGGCACCGGCACGATGGTCTCGATCGCCGAGCTGGCGGAGAGCATCGCCCGGCTGACCGGCTTCACCGGCCGCATCGTGTGGGACACGTCGCTCCCGGGCGGGCAGCCGCGCCGGCAGATCGACGCCACCCGCGCGCGCGAGCGCTTCGGCTGGCAGGCCCGCGTGTCCCTCGAAGAAGGGCTGCGCCGCACGATCGACTGGTATCGTACGGCCCGACAATGAAGGTCCTCGTCACCGGCGCGGCCGGATTCATCGGAATGCACGTCGCCGAGCGTCTGCTCGCCCGCGGCGACGAAGTCATCGGCATCGACAACCTCAACGACTACTACGAGGTCTCGCTCAAGGATGCGCGCCTGGCCAGGCTCACCGGCGCGCCCGGCTTCCGCTTCCAGAGGCTCGACCTCGCCGACCGCGAGGGGATGGAGGCGCTCTTCGCGGAGCACCGCCCGCAGCGCGTGGTGCATCTCGCCGCGCAGGCGGGCGTGCGCTACTCGATCCTCAATCCGCACGCGTACACGGCCAGCAACGTCACCGGCTTCCTGCACATCCTGGAGGGCTGCCGCGCGCACGGCATCGAGCATCTCGTCTACGCCTCGTCGAGCTCCGTCTACGGCGTCAGCTCGCGACAGCCGTTCAAGGAAGACCAGAACGTCGACCATCCGATCTCGCTCTACGCGGCCACCAAGAAGGCCAACGAGCTGATGGCCCACACGTACTCACACCTGTACGGCATCCCGACCACGGGGCTGCGCTTCTTCACCGTGTACGGACCGTGGGGACGGCCGGACATGGCGCCGATGAAGTTCACCAAAGGCATCCTCGCGGGCGACACGATCCCGGTCTACAACGAGGGGCGGATGGTGCGCGACTTCACCTACATCGACGACATCGTGGAGGGGGTCATCCGCGTCGTCGACCGCCCGGCGCAGCCCGACCCGGAGTGGCGCGACGCCGATCCGCGCCCCTCCACCAGCCGCGCCCCGTACCGCGTCTACAACATCGGCAACAACCAGCCGGTGCAACTGCTCGAGTTCATCCAGGTCATCGAAGAGGCGCTCGGCAAAAAGGCGAAGATGGAGCTGCTGCCGATCCAGCCGGGCGACGTCGTGTTGACGATGGCCGACGTCTCGGAGCTGGAACAACTGACGGGATTCCGCCCGAACACGAGCATCCGCGACGGCGTGCGCAAATTCGTCGAGTGGTACCGCGGGTATTACGGAGACTGACGGCATGTGCGGAATCGCAGGAGCGTATTTGCGCACGGCCACCTCGCGCGACGACCTCGCCGCCACGGGCGCGGCGATGAGCGGCTCGATCCACCATCGCGGCCCGGACGACTCCGGCCACTTCTACGACGAGCGCGGCGGCCTGCTGCTCGCTTTCCGCCGCCTGGCCATCATCGACCTGACCGACGCCGGCCATCAGCCGATGGAGTCCCACAGCGGCCGGTACGTGCTGATCTTCAACGGCGAGGCGTACAACTTCCAGACCGTGCGCGAGGAGCTGGAAAGCATCGGCGCCGCCCCGCAGTGGCGCGGTCATTCGGACACGGAAGTCCTGCTCGCGGCCATCGAGCAGTGGGGCCTCGAAGAGGCGCTGCGCCGCTTCGTGGGCATGTTCGCGTTCGCCGTCTGGGATAAAAAAGAGCAGACGCTGCACCTCGTGCGCGACCGCGTCGGCGTGAAGCCGCTCTACTACGCGTTCGTGGGCCACGCGCTGCTCTTCGGCTCGGAGCTGAAGGCGCTCCGCGCGCACCCGCTCTTCAACCACGGGATCGATCGCGACGTGGTGTCGCTGTACGCGACGTACGGCTACGTCCCCGCGCCGCACACGATCTATCACGGCACGTTCAAGCTCCCGCCGGGCGGCATCCTGTCGATCGGGCCGGGGACCGATCGTCCCGCGCCGCGGCTCTACTGGAGCGTGGCCGACGCGGCGGCGCGCGGGCAGGCCGCGCCGTTCCGCGGCAATGACGCGGAAGCGCTGGACGCGCTCGACGCGCTGCTGGCGGACTCGGTCGGGCTGCGCATGATCGCCGACGTGCCGCTGGGGGTCTTCCTCTCCGGCGGCATCGACTCGTCGATGGTGGCCGCGCAGATGCGCCGCCAGAATCGCGGCGCGGTGAAGACGTTCTCCATCGGGCTGCGCGAGTCGCTCTACGACGAGGCGCAGCACGCCCGCGCCGTCGCCCGGCACCTCGGCACGGAGCACACGGAGCTCTACGTCACCGCCGCCGAGGCCCGGGACGTGATCCCGCTGCTCCCGCACATCTACGACGAGCCGTTCGCCGATTCCTCGCAGATCCCGACATACCTGGTCTCGAAGCTGGCGCGCCAGTCGGTGACGGTCAGCCTCTCCGGCGACGGCGGCGACGAGCTGTTCGCCGGCTACAACCGCTATTTCCTCGGCCGCTCGCTCTGGCGCAACGCGAAGCGCATCCCGCGTCCGCTGCGGCCGCTCGCCGGCGCGGCCCTGCGCGCGGTGCCGGCCAGGGCCTGGAACCGCCTCCTCTCGCCGTTCTCGCGCGCCGTCCCCGTCCTGCGCGAGCGCGCCGGCGACCGCCTGCACAAGCTGGCCCGGGCCATGAACGCGAAGGACGTGGACGCGCTGTACCGCGAACTGGTGGCGCAGTGGCGGAACGTCGTGCCCGGCGCGCGGCCGCTCCCGATCCGCATCGACGATCCGCTGCCGCTGGACGACGTCACGGAGCGGATGATGGCCTACGACCAGATGTCGTATCTGGTCGACGACATCCTGGTGAAGGTCGACCGCGCCAGCATGGCCGTGAGCCTGGAGGCGCGCGAGCCGCTGCTCGACCACCGCCTGATCGAGTTCGCCTGGACCCTCCCGCTGCACATGAAGGTGCGCGACGGGAAGGGGAAGTGGCTGCTGCGCAAGCTCCTCACGCGCTACGTCCCCGAGGAGGTGATCGAGCGCCCGAAGATGGGCTTCGCCATCCCCCTCGACTCCTGGCTCCGCGGCTCATTGCGCGACTGGGCCGAGTCGCTCCTCAGCGAGCAGCGCCTGCGCGGCGAAGGGTTCTTCGACCCGGCGCCGGTACGCAAGGCCTGGCAGTCCCACCTCGCCGGCGGCACGGAGTGGCAACAGCACCTCTGGACGGTGCTGATGTTCCAGGCCTGGCTCGAGCAGCAGTGATCTGGAGTGCGGCAACGCCAGTTGCCGCTTTCGATTGCCGCGACGCCAGTCGCGGCAGCTGGCGCTGCCGCAATCGAGAGCGGCAACTGGCGTTGCCGCACTCCAAACGTCACACCTCCGCCCAGCGGCGGAGGAGGTTGTGGTACACGCCCGTGAGCTGCAGTGCCGTGGGGTGCTCGCCGAGGCGCTGGATGGAGAGATCGAGATCGAAGAGCAGCGTGCGCTCGCCGTCGTCGCGGACCATGCTCTGGATCCAGAAAAACGACGACACGCGCGTGCCGCGCGTCACCGGCCGCACGTGGTGCAGGCTGCTGGCGGGGTAGAGAATCATGTTCCCCGCGGCCAGCTTCACCGACTGCACGCCGAACGTATCCTCGATCACCAGCTCGCCGCCGTCGTATTCGTCCGGCTCGGAGAGGAACAGCGTCGCGGAGAGGTCCGTGCGGATGTTCCCGCGCACCGCGTTGTCGACGTGCGAGCCGAACGACTGCCCGCCGGAGTAGCGGTTGAACAGCGGCGGGAAGACGTGCAGCGGCAGCGCCGCGGAGCGGAAGAGGGGATTGCGCGCCAGCGCGGCCACGATCGTCTCGCCCACCCGCCGCGCCGCCGGATGTCCCTCGGGGATCTGCTCGTTCTCCTTCGCCCGCGCCGACTGATGCCCCGCCGTGACGCGCCCGTCCACCCACTCCGCCGCATCCAGCAGCGCCCGCGCCTCGCGCACCTGCGCCGCCGTCAGCACTTCCGCGACCTGCAGCAGCATCAGAAGTCGAGCTCCGCGCTGACCACCACCGACCGTCCCGCGCCCGGCACGTAGTGCCCGCCCCCGACGCGGTCGACGTACTGCGCGCCGGCGAGATTGTTGACGTTCAGCCGCAGCGTGAGCGCGCGCGACACGTCGTAGGCCGCCATGGCGCTCACCAGCCAGTAGCTCGGCACCTCCGCCGAGGCCGTGGCGTTGCGGAACACCGAGTCCATGAACTGCGCGCCCGCGCCGATGGTGAAGCCGCGCGGCAGTTGCCCCTCGGTCCACACATTGAACGAATTCTGCGGCACGAACGCGAGCGGCGCCCCTTCCTCGAGCGGATTGGCCGAGGCCACGAACTCGCTGTCGAGGTGCGCGTAGGAGGTGAGCAGCGACCAGCGCTCGGTGAGGTTGCCGTTCACGCTCAGCTCCACCCCCTCCACGCGCTGCTTGCCGTCGAGCACGTACGGCTCCGTGTTCACTCCGCGCGTGCGCGCATTCGTCTTCTCGGTGCGGAAGAGGGCCGCGGTGGCGATGGCGCGTCCCGATTCCCACTTGGCGCCCAGCTCGAGATTGCGGCTCCGCTCCGGCGCCAGGTTCACGTTGTTGACGGCGGTGGGGGAGTCGGACAGCGCCGCGCCGCCGGCACCTGCCTCGACGGTGGGATTGAACGACGTGGCGTAGCTCGCGTAGAGGCTCGTGTCCGCGCGCGGCTTGAAGACCACGCCGCCGTTCCAGCTCAGCATGCGGTCGTTGCGGCCGAGGCGCGTCCGTGCGCCGGTCGTCGCATTGGTCAGCTCGAAGTCGACGTCCACCGAGTCCCAGCGCAGCCCCGCGGTCGCTTCCCAGCGCGGGCCGATCTGCACGGTGTCGAGCGCATAGAGTCCCGCCAGCGACATGCTGGTGTCCTCGGGGTTGCCGCGGTTCACGGGCATCGGGCCGAGGGGACGCTGCCGCGGATCGGGATCGGCGAGATTCACCTGCGGCTGGTTCGCCGTCTGCGACTGCCGGCGGACGAACGTCGACTCGCGGCCCCCCTCGATGCCGGCCACGAGCTCGTGCTGCAGCCCCGCGGTGCCGAACGAGCCGGTGATGCTGAGCTGGTTCGTGAGCTGATTCTGGTCCATGCGCCGCTGCTGGAGCTGGCGGTTCGGCGGGCGCGGCGAGGTGCTGGCCGAGTCGCGGTGGTTGTCGCCCCAGCGGGCCACGTTGCGCAGCGTCCAGCCGTCGTTGAGGTCGCGCTCGAACGTGGCCGTGGCCACGTCGCTGGCCACATCCTCGTAGTCGTAGCCTTCGAGACCGTAGAAGTTGCTCTGGTCCACGCCGGCGTCGAGGGCCGCCCACGGCAGGC
The DNA here is from genome assembly GCA_035627015.1 of Thermoanaerobaculia bacterium. Classification (GTDB taxonomy): domain Bacteria; phylum Acidobacteriota; class Thermoanaerobaculia; order Gp7-AA8; family Gp7-AA8; genus QHVT01. The sequence continues at coordinate 33,545 of DASPMO010000128.1, forward strand.
CGTAGTCGGGGACGTTGTCCTGCGAGAGATGCTGGTAGGCGAGCGTGAAGCGCGACGGCTTGCCCATGCCGAAGGCGATCGACGGCGCCACGCCCCAGCTGCTGTTGTGCACCACGTCGCGGCCCGGCACGCCGGCGGAGGTGACCATCGCCGCCACGCGCACGTTCGCCGCGTTCGCGTCGACGGTGACGCGCGAGTGGCCGGCGGTGCCGGCGGCGACGGTGGCGCGCGTGAACGAGTCCGGCTTCGGCGTCTTGGAGACGAGGTTGACCGCGCCGCCGGTGCCGCCGCGCCCGGCGATGGCGCCGGACGGTCCCTTGATCACTTCCACCTGCTCGAGGTTGAAGGCGTCGCGCGTATACGCGCCCGGCTCGCGCACGCCGTCGAGGAGCACGTCGTTGCCGGAGCTGAAGCCGCGCATGCTGAACGCGTCGCCCGGCGCGGCGCCTCCCTCGCCGGCCTGGAAGGTGATGCCGGGCGTGTTGCGCAGCACGTCGCGCAGCGTGGTGGCGCCCTGCGCGAGGAAGACCTCGTCCGGGATGATGAGCACGCCACCAGCGCACTCACCGTCATCTTCCGGAGCCGTTTCGTTCTGCGTCCACTCATGCGCTCACTTCCTCCTCGATCTCCAGTGGAGCGGCGGACTTCAGCCCGCCGAGGGCCCGCGCGAACCGCCGCAGCGCCAGCGCAATCCCGGTGTAGGCGAGGACCACCGCCGCGGCTGAGGCCAGCATGGCCACGAACTGGCCGGCGATGCCGCCCGCCTCGCCGGTATGAATCCAGCGCAGCCACGCGCGGGCCTGCTGTCCCGCCTCCTGCCGCGCGTAGGTCTTGTGCTCGACGACGCGCGCCGTGCGCGGATCGAGCAGGAGCTGCGAGCGCTTGTCGGGCCGCGCGCCGTTCCCTTCGTCGATGGCGAAGGGGACTTCTTTCTTCGGCAGCGGCAGCCGTAGCGAGATCGACTGCCAGGCCGGCGCGACGCGGGCCGTCTCGCTCCGCGCCGCACTCCAGAGCCGGTCGAGCGCCGCGAGGTCGAGCTTTGCGCCTCCGCCGCGCTCGTTCGCCTGCTGCTGTTGTTTCGGCGGCGTGCTGCCGAACGCGCGGTAGACCAGCCGCGACGCCCAGGGATAGGAGATGACCACGGCGGAGAAGACGATGGCCACGAGCGGCAGGAAGGCCCAGATGCCGAGGACGTGGTGCCAGCTGAAATCGCGCGCGCGGCCGCGCAGGCCGCCGCGGAACCAGAGGGCGTTGCGGAAGGCCGTGCGCGTGAAGCGGCGCGGAATCCAGAGGACCAGTCCCGAGAGCACGATGAACAGGAACGTGAGATTCGCCGCGCCGGTGATGGCCTTGCCGCGGTCGCGCGCGTCCCCCTTCATGGCCAGCCAGCGGTGCAGGCTCGTGTTGGCCGCAAAGAAGGCCCGCACCCCCCGCGCGCCTTCGCCGACGACCGTGCCGCTGTACGGGTTCACGAAGAGCGTCTTCTCGCGCCCGAAGGCGACCGTGACGGGGGCGAGCCGGTCCGCGCGCACGACGACGTTGGAGGGCCTGGCGCCGGGAGCCGCGGCCATGGCCGCCCCGACGATCCGCGACAGCGGCAGCGGTACACCCGCCGCCTCGGCGGCGCTTGCGCGCAGATCGCGCTCCGCGAATGCGACGGCCTGCCGCTCGAACGCGAGCAGGACCCCGGTCGCGGACATGAGCAGGATGACCGCGCCGGCGATCACGCCCGTGGTGAGATGAAGCCAGAAGAAGAGTTTTCGGAAAGGCACGTTCGGGTCGTTCGCTTTCGCAATTGAGACTGAGTCTCAGGTGCAAGACCAGACGCTAATCGTCTCAATGGCAAACGTCAAGAGGGGGGAGCCGAGGAGCGTGGCGATTGGGATCGCGGGTCATGAATTTGATGTCCGCGGACATCGAGCGTGAGGTCGCGGGTCACAAACTCGATATCCGCGGACATCGAGCGTGAGGTCGCGGATCACAAACTCGATATCCCCGGACATCGAGCGTGAGGTCGCGGGTCATAAACTCGATATCCGCGGACATCGAGCGTGAGGTCGTGGATCACGAGCGTTAGACTTGCTCGACGCGGCGGGTCAGGAATGTCCGGCATCCTCCCATTCGGTGTGGCAACGTTTTGTGCGCTTCTCGCGCTCGTGAACGTGCCGCTCCTGGTGATGAGACCCAGCGTCGCCGAGCAGCGGCTGTGGCGGCGCTTCCGCGTGCAGCAGGCCCGTCGCTGGCTGACGCGAGCGCGCGATGCGGGGAAGGGTCACGGCCGCGAGGGGATCGTCGCGGTGGCCAAGCGCAACATCCTGTGGCACCTCGTGCTCACGCTCGTGATCGCGCTGCTCGTGCTGCATCCCGCGCTCACGTCGCTGCGGTATCGCGGCGCGGTCTACGCCTTCGCGGTGGCGGGTTGCCTCGCGTACGTCGCCGGCAGCGTGGTCCAGCGGCAGAAGATCGTGGTCCTGGCCAATCGCCGGGCGTGTACGCGAACCGAGACTACAACCGAAGAATCATGCGGTGGTGGCGGAGACCCCTAAGCAGAACGCAGTGGTTCCGCCCACGGTCCCCTCTCCCCGCGCGCGGGGAGAGGGCCAGGGTGAGGGGCGGTTCCTCGCAGCGGGGCACGTCCCCTCACCCTGACCCTCTCCCCACGCGGTGGGGAGAGGGGACTGTG
>DASPMO010000129.1:0-4834 GCA_035627015.1 Thermoanaerobaculia bacterium
GGCGTACCTCGCCGAACGCGACCTGGCTCCGAAACGATACGTTTGGAAGGCCGAGGGTGCGGCGATCCTCGAAAAGATCAACCGCGCCCGAACGACCGCAGCTGCAGAAACTGTATAGCTATTTATGAATCACTACACTAGTGGACCGCCGGCGTCCCGCCGGCTGTCTCGGGCGGCGTCCCGCCGCCCGCCCGGGGGTTGGCGGCGGGACGCCGCCAACGACAGCCGGCGAGGACGCCGGCGGTCCGCAATTTTCCGAGGGTTTTCGCTATTCTATCGGCCATGCGCACACTCATGGTCGGTCTGCTCCTGACGGCGGCAACGGTCTCGGCTGCGGAGGATTCTCCGCTCGTCGCGCTCGCGAAGCGCGCGAACCGCAAGGCAGCGAAGACGCCGGTGATCACGAACGCTACCCTGGCCGGTGCCACCCCCAGCAAGGGACGGGTCTCGATCCCCGAGGGACAGGCGTTGCCGTTGCCGAGTCTCGGCGCGGCTGCCGCTCCGGCCGCAACCACTCCCGCCGCCGAAGCCACGCCTGCTGCTGCCGCGCCGAAGGCCGCCACCGCCACGCCGGCGGCGACGCCCCCGGCGTATCCGTCGACCACGGTCCGCACCATCCAGCCTCAGAGCACGGCGCGCAGCATCACGCCGGAGAGCAGCACGGTCCGGATGATCCCGGGGACCGCGGCGCCCAGCGTCACTCCCGCGAGCACGGCCGGCAGCATCACGCCGCAGGTCGTTCCGCCGAAGCCGCCGCAGTGACGTGACGGCGGGCGGAAGGGCGGGCTGAAGCCCGCCCTACGTGCGCAGCCGCACGAACGCGTAGATCCCCTGCGGCTTGTGGCCGTAGACGTCCTCGAGATCGTGCGTCTTGGTGCGGTAGTCGATGTTCACGCCCACGCCCAGCTTGTAGCGCGCCGGCGCGGGGATGAAGTCGAAGATGTAGCCGGCGGTGTAGTGCGTCGCCTCCTCGACTCCCGGTCCGGCCGGGGCCAGCGGGAAGCCGGCGGGGCGGTCGAGGTGCTCCGCGCGCACCAGGAAGGTGTTGCGCGACGCGCGCAACGCCACTTCGATTCCATACGCGGTCTCGCTCTCGGCGCCCGGAAGCTCCGGATGGTCGCGCGAGGTCCACTGCGCCGTCACCGCCGCCCACGGACCGCCGTAGCTCAGCGACGCGCTGGTCATGTCGCGCTGCAGCAGCTCTCCTTCCCCCAACTCCGCGCGCGAGACCTGGATGGCCAGGTTCGGCGTGGGGGTGAGGGTGAAGCGCGCGGCGCGCGAGTCGATGCCGCCGGTCTCGAATTCGGTCTCGTTGAACGCCTCCACGGTGTCGTGGAAGACGCTTCCCTCGATCGTGAAGAGGCGGGTGGTCCAGCCGGCGGTGATGACGCTGGTGGAGTCGTGCACGCTCTCCTGCATCTCCCACGCGAACGGCGCCTCGGCGAAGTCGATGCCGGACGCGCGCAACTGTGCCGGCGCGGCGCCGAAGGCCGGCTGTCCGACCAGGCCCCCGTACAAGGAGAGCAGCGAGGCGTTGGTGATGCGGTACCCGAACTGCACGGCCGCCTCGCCGACGAGGTCATTGCCGCGCATGCGGCCGATGAGGCCTTCCTCGGGGACGTACTGGAAGAACTGCGGGTAGCCGTTCTCCTCGATCGTGTACGGCTCGAGCGACACGCGGCCGCGGGCGAGCACGAAGGCGCGCTCGCCGAGGTCGAACTGCGCGCCGGCGCCGAGCCAGTTGGTCGAGAACGTGGCCGTCTCCTGCTCCGCGGGGCCCGTCTGCGTCAGGTGCGTCACGTGGACGTCGAAGCCGTGGAAGAACGTGAGCGGGCCGCTGCCGCTGCGCACCCACGGCGACGCGCCGGTGGCCGGCGTCGTGCCGGAGAGGTTGCGCAGCGGGTCGACTCCCTGCCCCAAGGCGGTCGTCGAGAGAAGAGCGAGAAGAAGGAGACAACGGATCATGTGCGGCGCTCTCTGCAATGGCTATTCCTCTCTTCCGACGGGATAGAGCCGTGCCCGCTCGTCGTACCACGGCGTGCGTCGATAGAACCACTGCAGGCGCGCCTGCGGGTCGCCGCGGAAGGCGGCGTCGCTCTCGATCTTGGCGCGGAACTCCGCGGCCAGCTTCGGGTCTTCGGCCAGCATGGCCTCGGCCATCGGCTCCATGATGTAGGCCTCGACGTATTCGGTCGGGCTGAGGATGGAGTTGAACCACCCCCACTGGAAGAGCGAGTCGGGCGAGGACGGCTCGAGCAGCAGCGTGGCCAGCGCGCCGAGGGGGTGATCGGTGGAGACGCGCACCGAGCCGGCGGGGAAGCGCTCGCGGCGCCGCTCCGGCACCTCGGTGGCGGTGACGCGCGTGTGTCCCTCGAACTGTGCGGCGGCGAACTTCGGATCGACGAGGCGGACCATGGTCACGTCGACCTCGCGCGCCTCGGTGAGCTTCTCGTACGGGATGCCGTGCAGGTCGAGCTTGGCGATGACGTCGCGCCATGCCGCCGGGACCCAGTACGCGCGCGCCGGCTTGACGCTGGTCTCGACCTCGGTGGCCTTCTGGATCGGCGCACGCTGCACGATCGGGCGGCCGAGCCACTCGCGCCGCACGTCGCCGCTCACAGGGGAGAGCGTGAGCCGCGATTCGACGCCGAGGATCTCGACTTCCTCTTTGGGCGCGTTCGCGGGCACGCGCCAGGAGAGCGGGACGCGCTCGGGCCGCCGCGCGCGGTCGGCGGCGAGCGCCGCGCGCAGCGACGCCGCTTCCGCGCCGACGGTGCGCAGGGTCTGTTCGAGGAAGACGTACGTGCCGAGGACGCGCTGGTCGTACGGCTTGAGGGAGTGGTTCTCGACGAGGATCGAGGCGAGGTGACGCGCGTCGCCGTAGCCGGTCGAGAGCCGCGGGTCGGATTGTCCCGAGCCGATGCCGGAGAGCGGGTCGTCGGTGAAGATGAGCGGGCCGGGGATGTGTCCCTGCGCGCGCAGATGCGCGTCGACGGGACCGCGGTAGGTGCGGTCGAGCCAGTCGGCGATGGCGGGGGAGTGTCCGGCCCGGCCGTTCCAGCCGTACGTGACGTCGTACTGATAGTCGGCGCCGTCGGTGACGTGGAGGTCGATGTAGAGGTCGGGCTGCCAGGCGACGAGGGCGCGGATCATGGCCTGCATCTCCTCGGCGTCGGCTTTCATGTAGTCGCGGTTGAGATTGAGGTTGCGCGCGTTGCTGCGCCAGCCGCTGATCTCGGGGCCGCGCTGGTTGATGCGCGAGTACTTCGAGACGCGCTCGTGGCCGTCGACGTTGAAGATGGGGACGAAGAGGAGGTTCACGCGGTCGAGCAGCTCGCGCTTCGTGCCGCGCACGGTCATGTCGCGGAGGAGCATCAGCCCTGCGTCCTTGCCGTCGATCTCCCCCGCGTGAATGCCCCCCTGCGCGAGGACGAGCGGCTTGCGCCGCATCCCTTCCGGCGTGAACACGCGCTCTTTGGAGGCCAGGACCATCCACACGTCGCGTCCCTCGGCACTCTTGCCGAGGGAGACCATCTTCAGGTTCGGCGACGCCTTCACCAGCCGGTTCAGCCAGGCGACCGTCTCGTCGTAGCGCGGCGTCGTCGTCAGCCCGCTGGCCTCGGACGGCGTGACCCACGGATCCGTCGCCGGCAGCATCAACGCCCGGCTGGCCCCGTTCCACGGAATGAGCGGCGGAAGGATGGGCGTCTGCGCGGAGGTGAGAGTGGCGGAGAGAAGAAGCGCCGTCAGCATGCGGCGCGTTGTAGCACAGCTAGACGAAGAGCTTTTGCAGCGAAAGCGTAAAACCCGGCAGGAGCGGTGTGGTGAGCGTGTCGCCGACGTCCACCTGCTGAAAGCGATCCCCGGCGCGGCGGAAGACTCTCACCGCGTCGAGGGCGGGATGAATGAGCCAGTACTCCACCACACCTTCGCGAAGTGCGGCTTCGACGTGCGAGGCCTCGTCGTAGTGCTTCTTATGCATTGGGATGATCTCGATCATGAGCTCGCGGCTGCCATTGGTGCGATACGTACCCATGACCGTTCGCGCGTATTCATTGCGATAGAAAAACCGATCCTGCAGCAGGTAATGCAGCAGCGATTTCAGCTGCGCCGTCACGCGCTGGTGTTTGGTGTAGTGCGCCTCCGTCGCGTAATGCACGCCGTCGATGATTTCGTGGCGCAGGCCGTCATAGGGCAGCCGGAGCAGGTCCTCGTACGTCCATTTGCGCGAGGTCATGGGCTACAGTTTACGCATGTTCGACCACCTTCGCGCCTTCCCGCAGCAGCTCCGCGAGCTCATCGCCCGTGTGCCGCCGGAGCGGCTGCGGATGCGGCTGGCGGATGGAACGTTTGCCGCGGTGGAGCAGGCGTGGCATCTGGCGGATCTGGAGGTGGAGGGGTACGGCGAGCGGATCCGGCGGATCGAGGCCGAGGATGAGCCGGAACTGGCGGATTTTCGCGGGGATGTGGTGGCCGCGGAGCGGAAGTATCTCGAGCTGGAGCTGGAGCCGGCACTGGTGCGCTTCGAGGAAGCGCGGGCGCGGAATGTGGCGGCGCTGGAGAGCGCGCGCGACCGGAGCCGCGCCGGGCATCAGGAGGGAGTGGGGCGGGTGACGCTGGCCCGCATCGCCGAGATGATGGCCGAGCACGATGCAGGGCATGCAGCGGAGCTGCATGCCCTGCTGCAGGAGCGCTAAGCAGAACGCAGTGGTTCCGCCCACGGTCCCCTCTCCCCGCGCGCGGGGAGAGGGCCAGGGTGAGGGGCGGTTCCTCGCAGCGGGGCACGTCCCCTCACCCTGACCCTCTCCCCACGCGGTGGGGAGAGGGGACTGTG
>DASPMO010000130.1:0-2398 GCA_035627015.1 Thermoanaerobaculia bacterium
CGCGGAGAAGCGTGCGGCGAGCGACACACTCATCGCCGCGCTCGAGAAGGAGCTCGCGGCGCTGGAGCAGAGCTACTACCACACGAACGACCTCGACTACCGCGACACGGTGCTGGTCAGGAAATTCAACGACGTCAGGACGAAGCTGGACGCGGCGAAGCTCGCCAGGCCATGAAAACCTATTTCATCGAGACGTGGGGCTGCCAGATGAATGAGCTCGACAGCGAGCGGCTGTCGGGCAACCTCAAGCTCCGCGGATACCGCAGGACCGAGAACGAGGCGGAGGCGGATCTCATCCTGCTGAACACCTGCTCGGTGCGTGACAAGGCGGAGCAGAAAGTCTTCTCCCGCCTCGGCCGCCTGCGCGAGATCAAGCGCGACACCGGCGCGAAGATCGGCGTCTGCGGCTGTGTGGCGCAGCAGGAAGGGGAGCGGATCCTCGACCGCGCGCCGTGGGTCGACTTCGTGATGGGGCCGGGCAATGTCGGCCATCTCGACGCGGTGCTGGAGCAGGGGACGCGCGTCGCGGTCGACTTTCCCGAGGATCGCCACTACGACTCGTTCGCCATCGACCGCGCCCACCCGACGAAGGCGTGGGTGACGATCATCGAAGGTTGCAACAAGAATTGCACGTTCTGCATCGTGCCGACCACGCGCGGGCGCGAGGTGTCGCGTCCGTTTGACGACGTCCTGGCCGAGGTGCGCACCGCCGTCGCCGGCGGCCGCGTGGAGATCGAGCTCCTCGGGCAGACCGTCAACGCGTACCGCTGCCCGAAGAGCAGGCGCGACTTCGGGGCGCTGCTGAGTGCCGTGGCTTCGATCGAGGGAGTGGTGCGGCTGCGCTTCACGACCTCACACCCCGCCGAGGTCAACGATTCCATGATCGCGGCCATGCGCGATCACGCCAACGTCTCCCGTTACCTGCACCTGCCGGTGCAGTCGGGCTCCTCGCGGGTGCTGCGCCGGATGAAGCGGCTGTACACGCGCGAAAAGTACGTCGAGACCATCGCCCGCATCCGCGCCGCGATCCCGGAGATCCACTTCTCCACCGACATCATCGTCGGCTTCCCCGGCGAGACGGAGGAGGATTTCCAGGAGACGCTGTCGCTCATCGAAGAGGTGCGTTACGGCTCGCTCTTTGCGTTCAAGTATTCGCCGCGGCCGGGCACTCCATCGCTGAAGATCGGCGCGGCGATGGACGATGCGGTGGCCTCGGAGCGCCTGCAGCGCGTGTTCGATCTGCACGAGCGGCACAAGCGCGAGCGGTTGGAGTCGTATCAGGGGCGCGTGGTTCCGGTGCTGGTGGAAGGTCCGAGCAAGCACGACCCGGCCATGCTGTCGGGCCGGACCGATGATTTCTGGGTAGTCAACTTTCACGGAAACCCCGCGACGCCGCTCGGGAGTATCCTTGGAGTGCGTATCGATTCGGCGCAGCATCACACGCTGCGCGGGGAGGCCGTGGCATGAGCAGCGAGCTCGTCGCAATGTCGATCAAGGGGTTGATGCTCGACCCGGTGTCGAACTCACCCATCGTCGTGCTCAAGGACGACGATGAGAGGTTCTTCCTTCCGATCTGGGTGGGCATTTTCGAGGCGAACGCGATCGCCCTCCAGCTCGAGAACATCACCACGCCGCGCCCGATGACGCACGACTTGCTGCGCAACATGATTGCGGAGCTGAACGCGCGCGTGCTGCGCATCGTGATCAACGATCTCCGCGACTCGACGTTCTTCGCGCAGATCCGCATCGCCATCGGCACGGAGCGCACGCTGGAGGTGGACGCGCGCCCGAGCGACGCGATCGCGCTGGCGCTGCGCACCGAGGCGCCGATCTACGTCGCCCAGTCGGTGCTCGAGCAGGCCCAGACCATCACGCCCGACGATGCGGACTCGGAAGAGAAGACGAAGAAGTGGTTCGAGGAGCTCTCTCCCGAGGACCTCGGCAAGTACAAGATGTAACTCTGGAGTGCGGCAATGCCAGTTGCCGCTCTCCATGCCGCAGCGCAAGCTGCGGCGCGGCGACTGGCGTCGCCGCGATCGAAAGCGGTAGCTGGCGCTACCGCACTCCATAGGTGTCGAGCGTGTCGTCCGTCTTGCCCTGCGTGGTGAGCCCCGCCGGCAGGCGGCGCACCACCAGTGCCGTACCGTCCGTCCCCATGGCCAGGCGCTCGTCCGGGGCCGGCGTGTAGCCGTTCGGCCGCGGCACGGCCACGAAGAGCCGCTGCTCCTGCACGCACGAGCCGCACACCCATCGCTCGATCACGACCCATGGATAGTCGCCATGTCCGGTGGCGACGAGCGTGGCGTCGTCGTTGCGCGACGCCATGTGCGCGTCCGCGGCGGCGCGGCTGGCATGGTGGAACGCGGCCCAGTACGTCTCCAGCGTTACCTGCTGCGGC
>DASPMO010000131.1:0-16255 GCA_035627015.1 Thermoanaerobaculia bacterium
TCGACTTCTCCGACTCCATCCGGCGGCTCGGCAAGAAGGCGATCGAGGAGCGCTACGGCAACCTCTTCGAGATGTACGAGAAGATCACGGGCGAAGACACCTACGTGGTGCCGATGCGCATCTATCCGGCTCCGCACTACACCATGGGCGGGCTCTGGGTCGACTACAACCTGATGAGCAACATCCCGGGCCTGTTCGTCCTCGGCGAGGCCAACTTCTCCGACCACGGCGCGAACCGCCTCGGCGCCAGCGCGCTGATGCAGGGCCTCGCCGACGGCTACTTCGTCCTTCCGGTCACCATCGGCGATTACCTGGCCACGCAGTTCGGCAAGAAGACCGCCGTCACCGACGCCGCCTTTGCCGACGCCGAGCGCGAGACGCGCGCGCGCATCTCGCGGCTCGTCGACGCCAAGGGGACGCGCAGCGTCGACTCGTACCACAAAGAGCTCGGCTCGATCATGTGGGAGTACTGCGGCATGGCCCGGTCGGCCGAGGGGCTGAAGAAAGCGCTGGAGATGATCCGGACGCTGCGCGAGCAGTACTGGCGCGACGTGCGGGTCACCGGCACGAACGAAGAGCCGAACCAGGCGCTCGAGAAGGCCGGCCGCGTGGCCGACTTCTTCGAGCTCGCCGAGCTGATGTGCATCGACGCTCTCCACCGCGAAGAGTCGGCCGGCGGCCATTTCCGCGTCGAGTTCCAGACCCCCGACGGCGAGGCACAGCGCAACGACGACGACTTCACCTACGTCGCCGCGTGGGAGCACAAGGGCGAGGGGAACGAGCCCGTCCTGCACAAAGAGCCGCTGGTGTACGAGGAAGTGAAGCTGGCCACGAGGTCTTATAAATGAATCTCACGTTACAGGTCTGGCGGCAGAAATCGCGCGACGCGGAAGGCCGCTTCGTCGAGTACAAGGCCGAGAACATCTCCCCCGACGCGTCGTTCCTGGAGATGCTCGACGTCGTCAACGAGCGCCTCATCGAGAAGGGCGAAGAGCCGATCCACTTCGAGCACGACTGCCGCGAGGGCATCTGCGGCTCGTGCGGCATGATGATCAACGGCACCGCGCACGGCCCGATGGGCCGCACGGCCACGTGCCAGCTCCACATGCGCCACTTCAACGACGGCGACACGGTGGAGGTCGAGCCGTGGCGCGCCCGCGCCTTCCCGGTCATCAAGGACCTCATCGTCGACCGCAGCCCGCTCGACAAGATCATCCAGGCCGGCGGCTACATCTCGGTCAACACCGGCGCCGCGGTCGAGGCGAACACGATTCCCATCCCGAAGCAGGTGCAGGAGCAGTCGATGGATGCCGCCGAGTGCATCCAGTGCGGCGCCTGCGTCGCCCAGTGCCCCAACGGCGCCGCACAGCTCTTCACCGCCGCCAAAGTCTCCCACCTCGGCCTCCTCCCCCAGGGCCAGCCCGAGCGCTACGAGCGCGTGGTGAAGATGGTGGACGTCATGGAAAGCTACTTCGGCAGCTGCACCCTCTTCCGCGAATGCGAAGCGGTCTGCCCGAAAGGCATCTCCGTGTCCTTCATCGCCCGCATGAACCGCGACTACCTCACCGCCAAAATGAAATCGCGCTGAATGTAGGGCGGGCTTCAGCCCGCCTCCCCCGCGGGTGGGCGGGCTGAAGCCCGCCCTACATCCACCGCCGCCACGACGCCGGCGTCGAAGTCAGGGACTCCTTGACCGCAACCTGCGGACCGCCGGCGTCCTCGCCGGCTGTCTCGGGCGGCGTCCCGCCGCCCGCCCGGGGTGGCGGCGCCGGGGGCCGCCACGACAGCCGGCGGGACGCCGGCGCTCCACTGCGAGAGCGGCAGCTGACGCTGCCGCGGTCGAGACGCTGCGCGTTACCATGGGTGCGTGCGCATCCTCGTCGTCGAAGACGAGCGCTCCCTTCGCGAGGCGCTCGTCGAGCTCCTCACGAAGCGTGGTTTCGGTGTCGAGACCGCGGAGGATGGGCTGGCCGCGGCCGAGCGCGGTGTGGCCGGTGAGATTGAGCTGGTGCTGCTCGACCTGGCGCTCCCGAAGCTCGACGGCGTCGAAGTCTGCCGGCGCCTGCGCATGGCCCGGCCCGCGCTGCCGATCCTCATCCTCACCGCGCGCGGCTCTGAGGAGGAGCGCGTCCGCGGGCTGGGCGCGGGGGCGGACGACTATCTGACCAAGCCCTTCGGCACGAGCGAGCTGCTGGCGCGCATCGAGGCGCTGCGCCGCCGCGCCGCCATCATGCCCGCGGACGCGGAGTGCCTCGAGATCGACGGCTGTCTCCTCGACCTCGGCCGCTGCGAGGCGCGCCGCAACGGCACGGCGGTCGCGCTCACGCCGCGCGAGGTAGGCATCCTGCGCTGGCTGCACCGCCACCGCGCGCGGGCCGTCTCGCGCGCGGAGCTGCTGCAGACGGTGTGGGGGGCCAGCGAGGACCTCGAGACGCGCACCGTCGACATGACCGTGGCCAACCTGCGCCAGAAGATCGAGCGCGAGCCGGCCGAGCCGCGCATCGTGGTCACGATCAAAGGCAGCGGCTACGCCTGGGGTGTGCAGTGAACGCGCGCGTGCCGCTCGCGGCGCTGGTGCTGCTCCTCGGCGTGGGAGGGCTGCTCGGGGCGTGGTACGTCTCGGCGCGGCGGGCGCTCGATGCCGAGGTGCGGCTGCAGTCGCAGATCGCCACGCGCACGGCGCTGGAGGACGAGCGCGGTGCGGCAGAGCGGCTCCGCCGCCGTCTCGAAGAGCTGCGCGCGGCCGAGTCGCAGCGGCCGTACTTTCATTACCAGAACCTCTACCACGACCCCAAAGGCGCGTCGCAGGGACTCTCGGTTGCACCGTCGCCGCTGGCCTCGGGACCGGGGCATCCCCTCATCGCCGCGCATTTCCAGATCGACGCGAAGGGACGCGTGTCGCTGCCGACCCTGAATGAAGAGCTGCGCGAGCTGAGCGCGCCGAATGCGGCCGAGCAGCGCGCCGTGCGCGACCGGCTGGCCGCGCACGCGGATGCGATCCGGAAATCGGTGGCGGAGCTCATCGCGGTGCTCGATCGCGAGGCCGAGGAAGAGCGGGCCCTGAACGCGCGCATCGCGGAGCTCGAGCACGGCCTGGCCGAGGCGCAGGCGCGCGAGACGCGCGCGCTCGCGGCCCGGCTCGACGAAGCGCGCCGCGTCGCGGAGCAGAGCCAGAGCAGCCGGCAGAGCACCGTGCAGCGCCTCGACCCGACCGCCTTCGCGCAGAACGTCGCCTCGAACGACGTCTACACGCAGCTCAAGCAGAACGCGCCCGCCCCGCCCGCGGTAACCCGCAAACCGGCCAGGCCGGTGGACATCCTCACCACGCCGCTGGAGTGGCGCACGCTTCCCATCGCCGGCAAGCCGACCCTCGTGGCCTTGCGCGCGGTGCATACGCCGGAAGGATCGCTCGTGCAGGGAGTGCTCACGCCCGTCGTCGACGGCGGCCTCGTCGAAGGGGCGGTGGTGAGTGCCGCTCCCGGCGGCGCGCCGATCGAGGGGACGGGGTGGCGCGCGCGGCTTCCGCGGACGCCGCTCGCGGCGCAGGAGGCGGAGCGGGAGCGCTTCACGCGTACCTTCGGCGCGGTCGCGGCGGTGCTGCTGCTCGTCGTCATCGGCGTGGTCTGGACGCTGTGGCGCGTCGAGCGGCTGGCCACCGACCGAGCGCGCTTCGCGGCCACCGCGGCGCACGAGCTGCGCACGCCGCTGGCGTCGCTGCGCCTCTTCAGTGAGCTCATCGCCGAGGAGGACGATCCCGCGAAACGCGCCCGCTACGCGCGGGAGATCGCCGGCCAGACGGAGCGCCTCGGGCGCGTGGTCGCCAACGTGCTCGAGGTCACGCGCCTCGAGCGCGGCACGTTCGCGCTGGCGCCGAAGCCGGGGGAGATCGGCCGCGCCGTGGCCGACTGCGTGGCCCGCCTCGAGCCGCAACTGGCCGCGGCGCACTGCCCGATCGACCTGCGCGTCGCCCCCGACCTCCCCGAGGTGGCCTTTGATCCCGACGCGCTCCACCACGTCGTCGACAACCTCGTCGACAACGCGGAGAAGTTCTCGCGCGACGTCCCCGACCGCAGCATCTCCGTCGACGTCGCGCCGGAGGAGGGTGGGGTGGCCATCACCGTCAGCGACCGCGGTCCCGGCGTGCCCGAGGAGCTCGTCCGCCACGCGCGCCCGTTCCGCCGCGGCACCTCCGCGCTCGCACCCGCGGGCCTCGGCCTTGGACTCTTCCTCGTCGACCGCATCGTGCGTGGCCACGGCGGCGCCTTGCGCAGCCTGCGGCGCGAGGGGGGCGGCGCCAGCGTGCGCGTCTTCCTGCCGGCTTTTTACAAACCTTAGACGGACAGCGCGGCGCGCGCGACGCACGTTGGGTGCATGAGAATCGCACTCCTGCTCGCCGCTCTCCTCACCACCTCCACGCCCGCCGACGAGGCCACGCAACTGCGCCTCGGCGGACAGGCCGCCGTCGACGCGCTCTACACCTCGACCCCCAGCGACCTGCTCGACCGCGTCTGCGCGCAGAAGGACTGCCACACCTCGCGCCTCTTCTGGTACACGGATCTCGCGCAGGCGCGGGAGGCGGCCCGCACGTCGGGACGCCGCGTGATCTCGCTGCACATGCTCGGCCGCCTCGACGAAGAGCTGAGCTGCGCGAACAGCCGCTTCTTCCGGGTCATGCTCTACTCCGACCCGGAGATCGCGGCGCTGATGCGCGAGCGCTACGTGCTGCACTGGCACTCCGTGCGTCCCGTGCCCCGCGTGACCATCGACATGGGCGATGGCCGCACCATCCAGCAGACCATCACCGGCAACAGCGTCCATTACCTCCTCGACGCCGACGGCACGCTCCTCGACGCGCTGCCGGGGCTGCACTCGCCGGCGGCCTTCCGCGCGCAGCTCGAGGAGTGGCTCGCGCTCGACCGCGCGCGGCTCCGCGAGTATCACGCGGCACGCGCGCAGAAAGCGCTGAAGCGCGGCCTGAGCTACGGGTTCGAGCAGGTCCGCGAGTCGTCCGTCCGCAGGCCAACGGCGCAGGAAGCGACCATGCGCGCGCGGAGCAAGGCCCGCGTCGAGCGGCCGCTGCTCTCGCAGCTGACCATCGGTCTCCGCCCGCCCGCACCGGAGCGGTGGACCGCGCTGGCCGAGGAGCAGGGGGAGTCGGTGCAGTTCAGCAAGCCGTCCATCGAGCTGATGCAGCGGAAGCAGCCGCTCACGCCGGAGACGCTGGACAACCTGCGGCGCAGCGTGGCCGTCGAGACGATCTTCAACGACGTGTCGCTGCACCGCAGGGTGCACGAGTGGTTCGCGGCCGGCGAGGAGTACGACCTCGTCTCGCTCAACGAGCGGATCTACGCCGAGCTGTTTCTCTCGCCGACCGATGACCCGTGGCTGGGCCTCGATCCGCAGTCGGCGTTCGCCGCGCTTCCGCGCTGATCCCTTCGCAGCCTCTCCCTCATTCGAGGGATGTGCACTCTCGCGACGCATGGTCTCCTCCGGCGCAGAACACGAGCGACGGAGGAGTTCCCATGAGTGCACGAGCCGTGGCAGTCGCTGTTTTGGCCATTCTGATCTCCACGACGGTCCTGGCGCAGGGCGTCTCCATCGGGCCGGGCGGATTCTTCGATCCGAACCGCGCCTACGAGGCCTGGCGCACCTCGGTCGAAAGGGAGCGCGCCGAGGCGCAGCGCCGCAAGGAAGCGTGGGACCGCGAGAACACTGCCTGGTTCGAGCGGAACGGCTTCTCGGCGGCCACTCCCTCGGGCTGGGATCCCTTTCTCTTCTCGCGCGCGCCGCTGCGGGGGGCGGTGATCAACGAGTCCACGGTCGAGAACGTCCAGGTGCGGGCGGCGTTCTACCAGCTCGGCAACCAGGCGCAGTACGCGGTGCCGATGGGCGCCGCCCGGCTGCACTTCCAGGGGGCCGTGGTCCGGCTGATGGAGACGTGGTGCGAGTCGGACGGCTGCCTGCCGGGCAACTGGATCCACGCATTCTCCGGCTGGGCCGAGGGAATCGAGCACCAGCCATCCGCGCTCACCGAAACGCCGGAGCGTCCCGGGGCCATCTATTCGCACGCCTGGATGAAGGGGCATCTCACGCGCGAAGCGATCCTCACGCGCGCGGGATTCGCACCCAGCACCTCGTGCGGGAAGCGCACCGCGACGTACGTCTACCGCTACCGCTATCACTCGCCCGACGGTGCGACGATCCAGTTCTACCAGCGCCCGAAAGAGGTCGCGCTCACGTCCACGTGGAGCTCGCCGGTGTCGTGCACCTCGACGCCCATCGTCCCGCGCGAGCCCGATCACTACTGGTCCGCCGAGGGGAACGCCGCGCTCGACACCAGCAACAAATGCCTGCCGGTGATCCGCTGGGCGGACGGCTCGACGGAGGAGTTCCACGCCGCGCGCACGCTGCCGGACGACACCGGCAACGACGGACTGGCGTCGCCGTACATGCCGAGCTGCTCGGCGGCGGACCTCGGGCGCGACCTCCGTCACACCGACTCCAACGGCAACATCCGCACGTACCGCTTCACCGACACGACCGAGACGATGATCGACGCCAGCGGGCGGCAGACGGTGCTGACCTTCGACACCGACGAGCGGAGCTTCCGCCGCCTGCGCAGCGTCGAGCTTCCCTCCATCGGCAACGCGCCGCCGCAGCGCTACACCATCCATTGGCGCACGCCGCTCGAAGTGCGGTTCGATCTCATCTGGCCCGACCTCGTCTGCCGCTCCCATTTCAACGGGACCGTGCAGCCCTGCAGCTCGGCCGACGGCCAGCCGGCGCCGAGCATCGTGCCGCTGGTCGACTCCATCACCACGCCTGACGGCCGGAGCTACCGCTTCGAATACGGGCCGTGGGGCAACCTGACGCGGGTCACCGAGCCGGGAGGGGCGGTGCGCGAGTGGCAGTACGGCGGCGCCGCGAACCTCGCCTACGGGCGCGCCGCGGCCGTGCTCTATGACCGCGTCGTCGACCACACCTGGCTGTCCGAAGCGCAGAAGATGCACGCGCGGGGAGTGGTGGCCGAGGTCCTTCGGCCCGACGGCGCCGGCGGCCCGGCGCACGTCACCTCGCACGCGTTCACCCACAGGACGCTCGATCCGCAGCTCTTCCCCTCCTGCGTCTACGACTCGGTCGGCGCGGGGATCGGGGGACCGGCGGCCTGCTCGCAGGTATGGCGCGAGGTCACGATGCCGGACGGCTCCGTGCGGAAGACCGGCGTCGCCGCCGCCGGCATACCGCCGGCCAGCGCCTCGACCGGCGTGCCGCCGCCCGTCATCCCCCACGGATGGCTGATCGGGGAGGAGACCTGGGCCGGCGCGAGCCTCGTGGCCGCGATGTACAAAGGCGATCCCGCCACGGGAGAGCTCTGGTACGGCTACGACAGCATCCGCGGCCACGACGTGCGCTACTCGTTCGCCGGCAACGTCCGCACGCTGAAACTGCGGAACGTCCGCGACGGCCTGGCCACCACCTCGAACTTCCTCTACGCCAGCGCCCTCGACATCGATCCCGCGCCGGACGTCGTCGAGTCGCGCAACTCCGCGATCCAGACCTCGGTGTGCACCTTCGCCGGGGTGGTGGCGGAGCTCGGCTGCGCGCCCTCCGGCGCCACGCCTCTCGTCCGCGAGGACGCGGAGGTCATGCACTACTTCGCCGGCACCTTCACCGGCCTCCATCACCTCGGCCTGGTCACCGCGGATCGCCTCTTCGCGCCGAATGCGAACGGCATCGGCTTCTCCACCACGCCGCTGGTCGAGACCATCAAGCGCTACGACGAGTTCCCGCTGACCGCCAGCGGCCGCCCGAGCTCCGTGCTCGACACGAGCAAGGGGCTGGCGGCCGGCTCGCCGCGCGGCAACCTGACCACCACCGCGCAGCGCGTCAGCGCCACGAAGAGCGTCTCGGTGCGCAATCACTACTTCGACACCGGCATCTTCGAGTGGACGGAAGACCCGAAGGGCAGCCGGACCACGCACGCGCCCGACTTCTCGCTCTGCACCAGCACCACCGTGCTGACCTCCTCCGTCACCAACGCCAAAGGGCACGTGACCCGGAAGGTGGAGGACTGCGCGTCCGGCCTGCCGCTGCGGATCACCGACGCCAACGGCAAGAGCACCTACACGCAGTACGACGCCTTCGCCCGCGCGGTGGAAGTGGCCGGGCCGGGCGACGTGCTCACCGCGCTGCCGCGCTCCGGCGTCGCGCAGCCGTACACCCGCGATCCCGCCGCTCCCACGGGCAGCGGCACGAGACCGGGCGACGCCGCGGTCACCTCCTGGAGCGAGTATCTCGACCTCGGCGTGCCGGGGCGGCAGCGGACCGTCACGCACGCCAAGGACGGCTCGCCGGGCGGCCATGTCACGAAGGTGTTCACCGACGGCCTCGGCCGCAGCGTGCAGACGCGCGTGGAGGTCGATCCCGCCACGACCGGCTTCGGCGAAGTCGTCTCCACCACCGTCTACGACGGCCACGGCCGCGTGGCGGAGTCGTTCACGCCGTGCTTTGCCGCGCCGAGCGACAGCCGTACCGCGCACTGCGGCTCCGCCAAAACGACGACCACCTTCGACGCGCTCGACCGCGCCACGCGCGTGGTGATGCCGGGCAACCGCACCGTCACCCACGCCTACGGCAACGAGAGCGGCCGCTGGCTGCGCACCACCGTCGACGCGCGCGGCTTCACGTCCAAAACGTACTCCGACCTGGAAGGGCGCGAAGTCGAAGTGCGGCGCCAGTCGCCGCTGTGCGGCGGCTTCTGCTCCACGAAATCCGCCTATGACGCCGCCGGACGCCTCCTGTCGCTGTCCGATCACGGCGGCAACACCATCCGCTTCACCTACGACGATCTCAGTCGCCGGCTGACCATGGCCGACCCCGACATGGGGACGTGGTCCTACGGCTACGACGACAACAGCAATCTCACCTCCCGCACGGACGCCAAAGGGCAGGAGATCCGCTTTTCGTACGACGTCCTGAATCGCCTGACGCTCAAGGACCTCCCACCCGCCGGCCCCAGCGCCGAGGACGTCTCCTACTTCTACGATGGGGACGGGCCGCGGCCGCCGGCCGACGCGCCCACCGTCGCCATCACCAGTCCGCAGAACGGGCAGGAGCTCACGCAGCCGGTGAACGTCACCATCGCCGCCACCGCCACGAGCGAGAGCGGCATCGAGAAGGTGGAGTTCTTCCACGGCTCGACGCTCCTCGGGCAGGACACCGAGGCGCCGTACACGTTCGTCTGGAAGGCGACGCAGGGACTGGCCACCCTCACCGCCAAGGCGACCAGCAACAGCGGCATCGCCCGCAGTGCGAGCGTGAGCATCAACGTCAAGCCGCCGAACAAAGTGCCCGTCGTTTCCATCACCTCGCCGCGCGACGGCGAAACGATCGGCACCGCCCCGGCCATCGTGGTCGTCGAAGCGTCGGCGAGCGACGCGGATGGCATCGCCAGCGTCGAGCTGTGGGCCGGCGCCGTCAAGCTGGCCACCCTGACCGCGCCGCCGTACCGCTTCGTCTGGAGCAACGTGCCCGCGGGGACGCACGCGCTGAAGGCCGTGGCCGTCGACACCACCGGCCTCTCCGCCACGTCGGCCACGGTCACGGCCGTCGTGCTGGATGGGGGGGCGGAGCGGCCGCAGTCGTTCGTGACCGGCCGGGTCACCGGCGCACTGCGGGCCGACAACCCCGGCTTCACCGGCTTCCGCTTCACCGTCGGATCGGCGCCGCTCCGGATCATGACCCTCGGCCGCCTCTGCATCTCCGGCAACAGCCTCGATCACGCCATGAAGCTGATCCGCGTCAGCGACAACGTCACGGTCGGCACCACCACCGTCTCGATGAGCGGCTGCACCGCCGGACAGTTCAAATACGCCCCGCTCCCCGCGACGGTCACGCTCGCGGCGGGCGCGGACTACCTGGTCGTGAGCAACGAGATCGGGAGCGATCTCTTCCACGACTGGACCGGCACGACGCTCAGCACCACCGGCGTGGCCACCGTGAAGCACGGCGTCTACACGACCAACGGCGGCCAGAGCTGGGGAGCGGCCGGCTCCACCGGCAACAGCTACGTCCCGGTCGACTTCCAGTACGCCGTGCCGGCGCCGCGTGGATTCGTCACCGGCCGGACCGCCGGCACGCTGCGCGCCGACTCGCCGGGCATGACCGGCTTCCGGATGACCGTCGGCTCGCAGCCGATCGACGTCACCTCCCTCGGCCGTCTCTGCATCGCCGGCAACGCGCTCGACCACGAGCTGCGGCTCATCCGCGTCGCGGACAACACCACGGTCGCCGCGACCACCGTGGCCATGAGCGGCTGCGCGCCGGAGCAGTTCAAATACGCCGAGCTGCCGGGCGGCCCGGTCACGCTGGCGGCGAACACCGACTACCTCGTCGTCAGCAACGAGGTCGGCAGCGACCGCTTCCAGGACTGGACCGGAACGGTGCTCAGCACCACCGGCGTGGCCACCGTGAAGCACGGCATCTACACGACCAACGGCGGCCAGAGCTGGGGACCGGCCGGCTCGACGGGCAACAGCTACGTCCCGGTCGACTTCCAGTACATGGTGGCCACGAGCTTCCCGTTCGTCACGTCGCGCACCGTCGGAAGCATGCGCGCCGATTCCCCCGGCCTGGCCGGATTCCGGATCGCCGTCGGCGCGCAGCCGATCGCCGTCACGGCCCTGGGACGTCTCTGCATCTCGGGCAACTCGCTGACGCACGACCTGAAGCTGATCCGCGCCGCGGACAACGTGACCCTGGCCACGGTGCCGCTGTCGATGAGCGGCTGCAGCGCCGGCCAGTTCCGCTACGCCACGCTCTCCGCCCCGGTGCGGCTCGCGCCGGGCGCGGAGTACCTGGTCGTCAGCAACGAGGTCGGCAGCGACCTGTTCCACGACTGGACCAACACCGTGCTGACGACGGCGGGCGTAGCCACCATCAAGCACGGCATCTACACGACCAACGGCGGGCAGACGTGGGGAGCGGCCGGAGGGACCGGCAATTCCTACGTGCCGGTCGATTTCCGCTACGTGCCGAGCAACTGAGACGACGGAGGAGAACGCGCATGACGCATCAGAGAGTCCATCGCATTGCCATGGCCGTCGTGCTGTCCCTGACGCTCGCGGGAAGCATCCTCGCGCAGGGACCGGTCGACGTCACCGCCAACCAGATCGGCCGGCTCACGTCGGTCGGGAACGCCGCCACGCGGACGTACACGCAGTACGACGAACAGGGACGGGCCGTGGCCACGCAGTTCGTGCAGGACGGCCGCTCGCGGATCTTCACCATGACCTTCGGCTACCCGTTCAACCCGCAGTCGACGGGCGGTCCGGGCACGGTGCTGCTCCGGCAGACGTTCCCGGACGGCGAGGCAGTGTCGTACACCTACGACGCCGGCGGCCAGCAGCTCGCCGTGCAGAGCACGTTCGGCGGCGCCACCGAGGACGTCGTGCGCGGGTACCGCACCAACGCGCGGGGAGGGGTGACGCGCATCGAGTACGGCAACGGCACCGTCACCACGAACACGTACGACGAGGCCGGCCACCAGCTCCTCTCGCGCATCCTCACCGTCAACGCCGCCGGCCAGGTCGTGCAGGACTACCGCTACACGTACGACGCCGAGGGCAATGTCACCGGCACCGCCGACGGCGTGCGCCCGGATCTCAGCGCCACCTACGACTACGACGAGGTCGGCCAGCTCGTGGCCATCCGCAACTCCGCGGGCAACGTCATCGAGAGCTACACCTACGATCCCATCGGAAACCTGATCCAGAAGGGCGCGCTGACGCAGACCTACAACGCCGGCGGACGCCCGCACGCGCTGGAGACCTCGGGCGGCATCGCGTACGCGTACGACCCGAACGGCAACGTGACCTCCATCGGCGGCACGACCACCCTCGAGTGGAACGCCGAGAACATGGCCACCCGCGTCACCACCGGGGCCGGCGTCACGGAGAAGTCCTTCGTCGGCGAGGCGGCCTGGAAGAAAGTCGAAGCGGGCGTGACCACCTATTACCTGCCGTCCGTGCGCATCGAGAACGGCGTGGCCCGCAAGTACTACGGCTCGTTCGCCGAGCGGCTGGAAGTCCCGGGCGACCGGCAGCTGCGGTTCTACCATCCCGACCACCTCGGCAGCTCCTCGGTGATGACCGATTCCACCGGCACGCCGATCCGCCGCGCCGCGTATCTCCCGTGGGGGCAGGAGCGCGGCGTCGAGGGGACGTTCGTCCCGAAGCGGCAGTTCAACTTCAAGGAGAAAGACGCCACCGGCTTCTACGACTACGGCGCGCGTCTCTATGCCCCCGTCACCGGGCGCTGGCTGTCGCCCGACAGCGTCCTGTCCGACGGCATGAACCGCTACGCCTACGCGCGCAACAATCCCTGGACGCGCGTCGATCCGTCCGGGCATACGTCGCGCGGTTTCTGGGCCAGGACCACCGTCGTCGACCAGCGCGACTTCAGCGAATACATCCTCTATCAATGGTTCTGGGCCGACCCGCCGCTGAGCGGGAGGTTCGTCGCCGCCAATCCCAATCTGGAGCGGAGCGAGTGGCAGGTCGTCGAGACGGGAAGCGTGGTCAGCGCCTTCTGGCTCGACACCGGAAAGTGGGAAAAGCGCATCCTGCTGGACCACGGCCGCACGGACGACGTGCCGCTCGACGAGATCGTCTCCACGTCCACCTCCATCGGCACGCCCATGACCGTGCCCACGCGTCCCCGCCGCTCGAACGACTACATCAACTGGCAGTTCGTGAATGCGATGCGCGACCGCACCAAGCATCACGAGCGCATCTTCTGGGAGTTCACCAAGCAGTCGGTGATCGGCGGCGGCACCTCCGGCATCCTCAATGCCCTGCGGCCGGCCGCTCCGTACCTGACGGTGCTCGGCATCGAGTACATGCCGAAGCTGACCCAGGGAACCACCATGGTTATCGGCGGCATGAACGCCACGAAGAACTGGGTGAACGTGCCCGGCGTGGCCGTCTACCGCGCTCCCTACTGGGTGCACACGCTCCAGCGCAATCAGGTCGTGGTCGACACCGTCATCTCCAACCGGCTGCCGGTCTACGTCGATGGCCTGAGCCGGGCCGGGGCGGGGACGTGGTGGGAGCTCAACCAGTTCGTCCGCGCCGGACTGCGGATCACCATCGCATGGTGACGCCGGGGCAGCAGCGCGGCTTCACCCTGGCCGAGCTGCTCACCGTCACGACCATCATCTGCGTCCTCGCCGCCGCGGCTCTCCCGGTGGCGAGGACGGGCATCCGCCGGCAGAAGGAGATCGAGCTGCGGATGGCGCTGCGGCGCATCCACGAGGCCATCGACCGCTATCACGACCTCCGCGTCCGCGGCATGATCCGCGACCCGCCGCACCTCGGCCAGGGAGAGTATCCGCGCTCGCTCGACGAGCTGGTCGAGGGCGTGGAGGTCATGCCCGCGGGGACGCGCGTGCGCTTTCTGCGGCGGCGCGACCTCATCGACCCGATGACCGGCCGCGCCGAGTGGCGCACGCTCTCCGACACCGACGATCCCGGAACCCTGACCACCG
This sequence comes from Thermoanaerobaculia bacterium, assembly GCA_035627015.1. Lineage (GTDB taxonomy): Bacteria > Acidobacteriota > Thermoanaerobaculia > Gp7-AA8 > Gp7-AA8 > QHVT01. The sequence continues at coordinate 13,547 of DASPMO010000131.1, forward strand.
ACGGCAACAACGTCTTCGAGGTGCATTCGACCTCCACGGCCGGCGCGCTCGACGGCAAGAGCCGCTATTCGGAGTGGTGAGCGATCAGTCGAGGCGGACCAGGCCGCGCTGGATGGCCTTCGTCACCGCCTCGGTCCGGTCCTTCGCGCCGACCTTGGAGAGGATGCTCTTCACGTGCGCCTTCACCGTCTCCTCGGCGATGTCGAGCAGCTGCGCGATCCGCCGGTTGCGCGTGCCCGGCACGAGCAGTCCCAGGATCTCCTGCTCGCGCTGCGTCAGGGGGGAGCGGTGGACGTAGCGGCGGAGCACCTCGCTCGCCTCGGCCGACAGGTACTTGCGCCCGGAGTGGACGGCGCGCACGGCCATCACGATCTCCGCCGGGTCGCCGTGCTTCAGCACGTAGCCGAGGGCGCCGGCGGCCGTCGCCTCGTGGACCCAGTGCTCCGTGTGGTAACTGCTCAGGATCACGTAGCGGCACGCCGGCGAGACCTCGGCCACGGCGCGCATCACGTCGACTCCCGACTCGCTCCGGAGCCGGAAGTCGACCAGCGCCACGTCGCACGCTGCCTCCGCGGCGACCGCCACCGCTTCCGCGAGATCGGCGGCCTCGCCGACGACGGCGAGGTCGCGATGGGCCGAGAAGATGGCGCGCAGGCCCTGGCGGATCACCGCGTGATCATCGACCAGCAGCAGACGGATCGGCTTCCAGGGGTCGCTGTCGCGGTGGATCGTCACGAGGGTAAATACGTCCGACAGGGCCCTCGAGTTTGTTATTTTCTATAACTTCGAGCTGATTTCCTTCGCCTGCGCCTGGTGCTGCTGCAGGGTGGGAAGGGTCTTCCCGGCCCACGCCTTCAGGTCGGCGTCGCCGCCGGTGGTCGAGACCTTCTCGAACTCGGCGACGTCCTTGTTGTGCCCTTCCACCATGTGCTGCATGTAGGCCTTGTCGAACGCGGCGCCGCTGAGGCCCTCGAGGTGCTGGTAGGCGTCCTTCATCGGGCCGCCGAGCTCCGTCGGGAGGGCCAGCCCCTTGGTGGTCGCGAGCTGCGCCAGCTCGGTGTTCGCGGTGCCGTGGTCGGTGACCATCCGCTGCGCGAACGACTTCACCTCCGCGCTCTCCGCCTTCTGCAACGCGAGGTTGCCGGCCTGCACTTCGAAGAGGCCGTCCATGCCGGCGTCGGAGACGAACTCCTTGTCCTCCGGCGTCATCGCGCTCATCGTGCCGCCGGTCGAGCCGGTGGTGGTGGCGGTGGCGGTGCCGGTCTGCTGGATCGACTGACCGGTGGTGACCGTGGTGGCCGTCTCCGGCTCGCCGCTGGTGTTCTCCGCTTTGCACGCCGCGAGAAGCACCAAGGCCGCGGCCGCTGCGTATTTCTTCAACATCATCGCTCCTTTGCCAAACGTAGGACGGGCTTCAGCCCGTCCCGGGGCGGGCTGAAGCCCGCCCTACGTTTTGCAGAAGCAGTGCCTCCGCGAGCTTCTCGTAATCCTCGAACACGTTATAAACCTGCGCGCTGATGCGGAGCAGCCGCTTCGGCGGGGCCGGCCAGGGCATCAGCGGCACCTCGATCCCGTGCTCGAAGAGGAGGGCATCCTGCAGCGGCTCCGCGTCGCCGTCGGGGAGCGGCACGGCGGCCATGGCGCCGAGCATGGAATCGGGTGCCGGCGGCTCGACGCCCAGGGTCCGGCAGAGGAGGTCGCGCGCGCGGAGCGCCAGCTCGTTGTTGCGATGGACGATCATCGGCCAGCCGCCCGGCAGCAGGGAGGCCATGAAGCGCAGGGAGTCGGGGATGCAGAGCCACGGCGACGGGTCGAACGTGCCGGTCCAGTCGAACTCGAGGAAGTAGCGGCTGCGGTCGCGGCGGAGCGAATTCGCGCCGTGGCTGATGATCGCCGGACGCACGCCCGCGCGCCGGTTCTCGCGCACGTACAGGAACGCCGCCCCCTTCGGCGCGCAGACCCACTTGTGCAGGTTGCCGGTGTAGTACGCGGCGTTCAGCTCGCGCAGGTTGAGCGGCAGGAATCCCGGCGCGTGCGCGCCGTCGACCAGCGTGTCGATGCCGCGCTTGTGCAGCTCGTCGACGATCGGCTTGATGGGAAAGATCAACCCCGTCTGGCTGGTGACGTGGTCGATGAGGAGCAATCGCGTGCGATCGGTGACCTTCTCCAGCACGCGCTCGATCGCGGCCTCGGGGGAGGCGATGGGGAAGGGGATGTCGGCCACGACGACCTTCGCGCCGTTGATCCCCGCGACGTAATCGAGCGCGTTGCGCGAGGCGTTGTACTCCTGCGTCGTCACCAGCAGCTCGTCGAACTTGTCGAGGTCGAGCGAGCGCAGGACGGCATTCACGCCCGCCGTGGCATTCGGCACGAACGCCACCCCCGCGGGATCGGCCTCCAGGAACGAGGCCAGATGCCTGCGCGCATGATCGAGCAGCGGCTCCAGCTCCCGGACGAAGAAGCGCACCGGCTCGCGCTCCATCTGCGCGCGATACTCGTTCTGCTTCTCCAGCACCACGCGCGGCGTCGCGCCGAACGAGCCGTGGTTGAGAAAGGTGACGCCGGGATCGAGAGTCCAGTGCTGTTTCACGCGCGGAGCGTAACGTAGGGCGGGCTTCAGCCCGCCTCTCTCGTGGGTGGGCGGCGGGGGAGGCGGGCTGAAGCCCGCCCTACGTTGGGCACACTTCCGCGAGCCTGCGCACGCCCTCC
>DASPMO010000132.1:0-122328 GCA_035627015.1 Thermoanaerobaculia bacterium
CGATCGTCGCCAAAAAAGCGTCACTGTTGACGACTTTGTCGGCGATGTTGATGGAGGTCGTCATCGATGTGAGGGAAGTCGTCATCAATTCTCACGTCCGCGACGCTGCGATCGATGGAGGCCTCCATCGATCGAGCCTCCGGCGGTGCCACGATCCATGACGCGTGTCATCAAGCGTGGACACCGACATTACAAAATCGATGGAGGCCTCCATCGATCGTGACGCGCCGGATCGTACGCTTACGGTCGCACGCGGTACGGTCGATGACCGCCTTCATCGATCGCGGCAACGGGAGCATGAATGGCAGCGGCGTCGCTCGCGCGCGTCGCGACCTCCGGCGTGACAGGCTGGAGGTCGGCGGTCAAGTCGACCGATGCATTGCGGCGGCCTCGGCCTCGTCAGTTATTATCAGCAAACCCATGCGCCAGCGCCGAATCCTCCTCGTCGTCGCCGCTGTTCTTTTTCTCGTCGCCGCGCGGCATCGGGCCGTCCACCATCCGGCGCTGTTGCCGCAGCCGCCGGTGGATGTCTGGACGTCCTCCAACGCGGCCGCGGTGTCGACCCGCCATCTCGCGCTCGATCTCACCGTCGACTTCGAGAGCCGGCGGCTGCGCGGCAGCGCCACGCACACGATCGAGAACCCGGCCGGCTCGACGACGTTCGTGCTGGATACCGACGAGCTCGAGATCGGCAGCGTCACTCTCGATGGAACGACGCCCGCGCTCTTCTCGCTCGGAGAGACGAGCTTTGGGGGCCGATCGCTGACGATCGGCATCCAGCCGTCGACGCGCACCGTCACCATCCACTACGCCACCGCGCCGTCCGCGAAAGGGCTGTACTGGAACACGGCCATGCAGAGCTACGGGCGGCAACAGCCGTACCTCTACTCGGTCAGCGAGACCATCTACGCGCGCAGTTGGATTCCGGTGCAGGACTCGCCGTCGCGGCGCATGACCTACGAAGCCACGCTGCGCGTGCCGCCGCAACTGCTCGCGCTCATGAGCGCCGAGAACAATCCCACGGCCGCGAATGAGAGCGGCGTCTACACGTTCCGCATGACCAGAACGATCCCGGCTTATCTGATCGCGCTGGCCGTGGGGCGTCTGGAGTTCCGCTCCCTCGATGCGCGCAGCGGCGTCTACGCCGAGCCGGAGCTGCTCGACGACGCCGTCTGGGAGCTGCAATCCATTCCGGCCATGATGGCCGCCGCGGAAAAGGTGGCCGGGCCGTACCCGTTCCTGCGCTACGACGTGCTGCTGATGCCGCCGACATTCGTGCTCGGCGGGATGGAGCATCCGCTGCTGAACTTCATCCATCCGTTCGGCGCCATCACGGCCGGACGCCCGGTGCCGCCCGAGCCGCAGTTGCTGATCGCCCACGAGCTCGCGCATTCGTGGGCCGGCGACCTGGTCACGCTGGCCACGTGGGACGACGTGTGGCTGAACGAAGGGATCGCCTCCTATCTGGCGCTGCGCATTCTCGAGGACGTGTCGGGCGTGGAGCGGGCGGAGCTGTCGTACTTTCTCGACCGCCGCTCGTACGCACGCTTCGCCTCATCGACGCAGAATCCGACGGCGACCATCCTCCACCGCCGCGTCACCGGTCCCGAGGAGGGGTTCAGCTCCACCGGATACACGAAGGGCGAGCTCTTCATGCGCACCCTCGAGGATCACCTCGGACGGCCGACGCTCGACCGCTTCCTGCAGCGCTGGTTCTCGAAATACGCGTGGCGCTGGGTCGACGACCTCGCCTTTGCTTCGACCCTCGCCGAATTTGTGCCGTTCGGGACCGACCTGCGTCTGAACGAATGGCTGTACCAGCCCGGACTCCCGTCGAACGTCACCGCCGCGACCTCGTCCGCCATCCACGCGCGCGCCGAGCAGCGCGCCAATGCCTTCAACGGCGGCACGCCGATCGCCGAGCTGTCGCCGTCGACGTGGAGCAGGGTCGAGATCGATCTCTTCCTCCAGCTGGCGAACGCCGAGACCATGCGCCCGCGCATGGCGGAGATCGACGCCTCGCTGCATCTGACCTCGCGGCTGGTGACGCCGCCGCGCTGGCTTCCGTCCGCCATTCGCGCGGGCTACACGCCGGCGAACGACGCGGTCGAGCGCGCGCTCATGCTGGGCGGGGAGAATGGAACGATCATGGGGCTCTACAGCGTCCTGGCCGGCGTGAATCCGGGTTACGCCCGGGAGATGTTCGACCGCCTCCGCGACCGCTATCACCCGTTCGTGCAGGAGTTCGTGGAAGCGGTCCTGCGCAGCGCGGACGCAGTGCGCGAGGCGGCCTGACTTGCCGTCGTGGCGCAGACGCGCTCGCGTCTGCGCCACGAGGGGGCACGTCAGGGGAAGCAGTCTCCTTCGTCGCCGGCGTCGTCGGCCCAGGTCGAGTACGAGCTGAAGCTCGTTCCCAGCGAGGACCTTCCGTACCAGCGCACCGAGGCGAGGTTGGGAGTGGCAGTGAGGCTGGACATGCCGATCGGGCGGCCATACGACAGGTCGAGTTTTCCGTCGCCCGTGGTGTCGCCGACCCGGAACAGGTCGCCCGCGTCGCCGGCATCGTTCGCCCAGGTCGTCACGCTTCCGAAGGCGGAGCCGTTCGAGGGGCGGAAATACCAGGTCACCCCGAAGCTGGAATTCACGCGGCCGTACACCAGGTCGGCGTCACCGTCGCCGTTCGCATCGGCGACGTACATCAGATCGCCCCGGTCGCCGGCGTCGTTGCTCCAGGTCTCGAGCGATCCGAACTTGCTGCCGTCGGAGCGGCGCACCCACCACTTGACCTGCGTCGAAGTGATCGCACGCGAGTAAACGAGATCGGCATCGCCGTCGTCGTCGGCATCGGCGAGGAAGAACAGGTCGCCGACGTCGCCGGCATCGTTCGACCAGATCGAATAGCTCCCGAAGCTGCTGCCGTTCGACTTGCGCACGTACCAGCGCACCGTGGTCGAGTCGAGGGCGCGCCCGTAGACGAGATCGGCGCGGCCGTCGTCGTTCACGTCGGCCAGGCGGAAGGTGTCGCCCGCGTCTCCCGCATCGTTCGCCCAGATCGAATAGTTCCCGAAGCCACTGCCGTTCGAGAGCCGGACGTACCAGGTCACCTGCGTCGAGGAGTGGGTGCGGCCATAGACCAGGTCCGCGCGGCCGTCGTTGTTGACGTCGCCGGTGAGGAAGATGTCGCCCGCGTTGCCGGCGTCGGCGCTCCATTCGGAGTACCCGCCGAACGCCGAGCCGCTCGACATCCGCGCGTACCACTTCATGGTGTTCGGCGACGAGAGGCGGCCGTAGGTGAGATCGGCGTAAGGCCCTGAGCCTCCGTTGACGTTGGCGAGCGGCGCGAAGTGATTGCGCAGCTGCACGGCGCTGGCGAGGATGCGCCGTTCCGAGTGCACGCTGAAGAAGCGGTCGCGCGTGGCCCGTTGTGTCGTGGTCAGGTTCCACGAGCTGCCGCTGGCCATGAGGTGCCACGTCACGTTCTGGTCATTGGTGTTGCTGGTGATGTCGTCGCAGCCGAGCGTGATGGCGTCGTCGGCGGCATGGCAGTGCGACAGCCCCAGGATGTGTCCGAGCTCGTGGCTGGCCGTGCCCGAGATGCCGTTGGCGATGCGGGCCGTGGTGGCATTCGTCCCGGTGAAGGCCGACAAGTCGGAGAAGCTGGCGGTGTACACCTCCAGGGCGCTCTCGGTCATGTCGTCCCAACTGCCGATGCCGGTGCAATCGCCTTCCTGGCAGCAGTCCGCCCCCGCGCATCCGTACAGCCCGCCGGCGTCGGCATCGAGGATCTTGACCCACGTGTAGCGCCCGTTGGCGGGCTTGGAGGTGGTGATGGTGACGTCGAACGTCGCGTAGTCCTCGGTCATGTTGGCGAGGATCTGACTCTTGATGGCGTTGAGGTCCGCGTTCGTCGGTGGAATGTTGCCGTTCACCGAGGCCCAGGCGCCGAGGTCGAAGTCGGAAAAGTCGACCCAGACGACGTGTCCCGCCCACGCGGGGGCCGCGGACAGCAGGACGATCAGAAAGGACGTGGCGAGAAATCGTTTGTTCTTCATGGTTCTGTCTCTCTTGCTCACTGCTGCGTCTGGAGCCGGGCCAGCGTCTGGCCGGCCAGCTCGCGAACGAGCTCGTTCGGATGGGATTTGCTGATGGACGCCAACGGTTCCTGGACGGACGCTCCCCCGATCAGGCCCAGGGCCACGACGACGGTCGAGTGGAGCGAGAGGTCTTCCCCCTCGGCGGCGACGCGCGACAGATCGCGCACCGCGGCGGGATCTCCGATCTTCCCGAGCGCCAGCACCGCCGCGTCGGAAAGGCCGGCGTCGGCGCGGCGGCTCAGGATGTCGTCACTCGGGACGTCATTGGGCTCGACCTCTCCGTCGGGGAGGGTGGAAGGCGTTCCCGGACGCTCGTCGTCGATGGCGATGCCGCTGCCTCGCTCCTCCGGATCCGCGGACGGCAACGACACGTCTTCCGGATCGCTCGCCGGGCGGACCTGCGGCGGCTCTTCGTTGCCCGTCGTCCCGCTGGTCTGATGACCCGGGAGCGGCGCGATCAGCGTCAGCAGGACGGGCACGCTCTCGGCCATCTTCAGATCGCCGAGGGCGTTCGTGGCCGCGATGCGCGTAGCGCGGTTCTTCGGATCCCGGACCAGCGACTCCAGGCAGGGACGCGCGGCGGCGATCCGCAGCCGTCCCGACTGCTCGATGGCCCAGAGCTGCACGGCCGGCACCACGCTGCCGTCGCACGCGAACTGCGCCAGCTGCGCGCCGTCGACCGAAGGCGTCACGCGGGCGGACAGCTCTTCGAGCAGCGATCCGATGAGCACCGGCGGCGTTTCGCGCGAGCCGAAGTACGGCACGACGTCGCGCAACTGCAGGGCGGTGCCTTTCGCGAGCGCCGTCTTCACGATCTCGCTGACGACGCGAACCGCGCCGTCGCCGACGAGGACCTGGACGCCGTGCTCGCCGGCCACCGGCTGGAGCGTGCGCGGCTCGAGGAACGTGAGGATCCTCACCCCCGCCGAGAGCGGCCGGATGTGCGTGGGATCGACCGAGCTGGCGACGATCTGGACCCTCTCCGGAGGCGTGCCTTTGAGGGTCTGCTCGACCGTCACGGTCATCAGATACTTGCCGCTTCCCTCGTGCCGGGTCTCGGCGACGCGGCCGATCAGGATCGCCTCGGCGCGACCGATGAGCTGCCCGAGCGGGATGAGTCCCTGATCCGCGTGCAGCGGTGCGGTCATGAGTAGCGCGAGAGCCGCGCCGGCCAACCACTTCGTTGTTTTCATGAATTCCTCCTTGAATCGATTGCGATGAGCTGAGAATTTGGGCGGACCCGTAGCGATGGACTGGTGAGGGTTTGGCGATGCGTCCGGCGATCAGATCCGGTCTTCGTAGGCAACCAGCTCTGCCAACCACCCGGCTACGGGGTGCCGCTCATGGGGTAGGGACAGCCGCGTTCTGGAACGCCTGCACCACGACGTTCGTGATATTCGCGCCTGTCGGCGTGTCCGAGTTGACGATGACTACGACCGGCAGTTCGACCCTGAGTTGCGGAAGCCCGCTCGATGTGTGAGCAGCTCGCGAAAGGTGATCGTGCCGACGTTCGCTCCCGTCGTCCAGTCGGGCGGCAGGAACGGCGCGATCGGGTCGTCGATGGTTCGATTGTGGCTCGCCAGCGACCGCAGGACTCCGATGGTGGTGATCACCTTGCTGATGCTGGCGACGTTCGTCGGCAGGCCGGTGTCCATCGGCCGCGACGGCGCGTCCGCGGCGGTGCGCGCCAGTCCGTCTTTGGATACGACGGCAAGCGCGCCGACGGTCGTGACGTAGCCGACGCTCCCTTTCAGGGCGGAGTCGAGGTTCGCCGAAAACTGGCTGAGGGAGATGCAGCCATTGGCATTGCACGCGGTGTCGAGCGTCTTCGAGGGAGTCGTCGACTTGCACGCCGCGGCCGCGAAGAGGAGGAGAAATACGAGGGCAGTTCGTCTCATGCCCCGATAGTGCGGCGACCCGGCAAAACGTTACAGCGAGTCAGGTCCAGCGGCCGATGCCGATCGCCCTGGCCCCGGAGAGCAGGGTCTCGCGCAGGTGGACGCGGCGGATCTTCCACGTGCCGGTGCGCGGGAACTGGTCCCACTGGATCTGGATCGGCGCGGCCATCGGGCTGAGGTCGGCCACGGCCCGCTCCCAGTCCCCCTTGTCCAAAGGAACGTCGCCGGCCGTGCTGACCACCGGGACCGGCAGCTCGCCGGCGACCGGCAGGATGACCACCTCGGTCGTGTAGTCGATGCGGTCCAGGATCAGGTCTTCGAGCTCGATCGCGCTGCCGCCGGGAATCCGGTCGATCTCCCGGTCCACCAGGCGCACGGCGCCCCACTTGTTGATGATCCCGAGGTCGCCGGTGTTCCACCAGCGGCCGTTGCACTTCAGGTCGTGCCGCTCCTGCTCGCCGACGTAGGCCAGGCAACGCCCCGGCTGGTCGATCTCGATCAGCCCTACCTGGCCGCGCGGCACCTCCTTGCCGCTCTGCGGATCCACCGCGCGCAGCCTGGCGTGGAACGGGATCGGCCAGCCGAGCAACTGCGTCGGCGGCGGCCGGTGTCCCTTGCGCCGCACCACGAACCGGAAGTACGGCCGGATGCACAGCGCGCCGTTCTCGCTCTGGCTCCACGACTGCACCCAGACCGGGAACGGGTGCTTCGTGGCCGCCAGGAAGGTGCGGATCGTGCGGACGTGGATCGCGTCGAACGAGTTCACGTACTCCCGCACCCGGCTGAACAGGCCGGCCGGGTCGCGGGTCAGCGGCTCCCAGGCGAGGTAGATGTTCGGGAGCGTCTCGACCAGCGTCGGCTTGTGCTCGGCGAGCAGTTCCCGCACGCGCGGCGAGAACGGGTCGGACAGGCAGATCAGGCGCGGGCCGACCCTGGCCATGGAGAGCTGCATCATGGTCAGCCGCTGGTGCGTGTACGGGTCGCAGAACGCGACGACGTCGTCGCGCCTGAGCCCGAACCATGGCCAGCGCTCGGTCTCCACGAGTGCCATCGCGTAGACCGACGCGGCGGAGTGCATGACTAGCTTGGGGATGCCGGTGGTGCCGGACGTGTGGGTGACGACCATCGGCTCGGTCAGCTCGCGCATGTTGGGCTGGACCGGCGCGGCGTCCTTGAAGTCGTCCAGCGAGGCGATGTCGGACCGGCCGGCGACCGGGTCGACGCTGATCGTGCGCACGGTCAGGCCGGCCACCACGTCCGGCGTGATGCCGCACTTGTCGATGTGCTTGCGGTCGGTGAGCAGGAACGGCCGCTCCAGCCGCTTCAGCATGGGGATCATCGCCTCGGGACCGTACGTGCCGGAGAACATGCACGGGATCGCGCCGATGCGGGCGGCCGCGCAGCCGAGGATGACGATGTCGAGGTGGTTCGCCTTTAGGATGGCCACCCGGTCCCACGGCCGGACGCCCGCCTGGTAGAGCCACGCCGCCGCCCGGTCGACCAGGCGGGCCCAGTCGGAATAGGTGCGGTCGGTGGGGCCGTCGCGGTCGATGTCCGGCGGGCGGTCGACGATGACCAGCTGGTCGGGGGCGGTCTTCGCCGCCACGTGCCAGGTCTCGCCCATCTTCGAGTGGGCCGGTGTCCGCGAGAAGGGGCTGAGCCGGCGGCGCCAGCGGGTCGGCGTGAACTCGGTCAGAAACCTCGGAATCGGCGTCGTCTCAGCGGGTGAAGCCACGAGCGTCCCTCCGTTCGGGTGCCTGTCCTCATGATCGTGTCCCCCCCGCGGTTGTCAAGTCGCATCGCCTTCCCGGAGGTGTAGGTGATGCGCGAGCGCACGATGGGTCACCGGGGCACGGTGAGACTCTTGTCGCTGACGCCGGTGACGCCGCTCTGCAGGTTCAGGGGCAGATGGCCGACGTCGCCGGCGGAGATCACTTTGAAGCGGCCGTCCGGCTCGACCAGGATCTCGGTGATGCTGGCGTGGGCGAGGGACATTTCCAGCCAGGCTTCGGGATCGACTCCCAGGGCGCGGACGACCATGGAGCGGATGACATTGCCGTGAGCGACGAAGAGCTCGCGCCGGGGGCTGCCGGCCGCGGGCACGAAGCGCTGCGCGAACAGGGCGTCGAGCCTGGCCTTGCACCTGGCCAGCGATTCGGCGCTCTCGTCTCTGGTGATCTCCTTCCGGCGCGTGGGCGGCGTGCACTCTTCGAGCTCGGGCACGATCTGCACCGATCCATTCGACACCTCGGCCGCAATGACGCGCGCGGTCTCGTGTGCGCGAGTCATCGGGCTGGAGAGCACCGCGTCGAATTTCCCCATCGCGGCCAGGCGGCTCGCCGCCAGCTTCGCCTGTGCCACCCCGACCGGCAACAGTCCCGGTCCCGGCGAAGGATTGGCGGGATCGGCCTGATACGCGCCGTGGCGAACCAGGAAGATGGTTCGGCCCATCGGCGGACTGCCGGCTGCTTTCTGTGCAAACGCCGGAGATGCGCTCGCGCAGACCACGACCACGAGGAGAAAGAGGCCACGCTTCGTCATGTCCGCCATCTTAATCAACAAGCTTGGGCGGGACGGACCAGCGTGATGAGGGCCGGGATCTTCGTTTCGCACGAGACCCTCGGCGGCGGGTTCGCCGCCGAGGGTCGTGGAGGGCGCCTCTGCCTCAGAGCGTCTTCAGATACGCATCGACGACGGACATTCCAGCGGCGCTTCGGAATCGCTGCGTCCCGGGGGATGCCGGCCGGGGACACAACCAGCTTGCTAATCGAGGCCGCCTGAAAGAGCTGTGTGAAGTGGCGTTGAGGTTCTCCTCGCCGTCCGCGCGTCCGTACCTCGACTCGCGTGGCCGGCATGAGGTCGCGCAACGCGTTGTCGATGGTCGGCGGGGGGGTACACGCGGTCAGAAGCAGGATCAGACAGGGAAGAGAAGACTCCGGCCTCGATTCATGGGTGAATACGAAAGAATGAAGTGAGCGGGTTTACCTGCGTGATTTGGCGTCCATGAGCTATTCTGAAGTCATCGTCGTTTGTTACCTGCGTGTTCCTTGCACCTTCAGCCTGCGTCATCTCACGAACGTTCGTTGAACGATAGCTCGTCTTGAATTCACAGAGGCACTATGGCTCGCAAGAGAAGAACAACTGCCGCAGGATTGCGGCCCAATGTTGCTGCCGAATTGCGAAACGTTCAAAAATCTCGTTTGCCTTGGCTCGATCTCAGAAGGAAAGGCCTTACCGAGATTCCGGACGAGGTGTTTGGCTTAACTCACGTGGAATGGATCGATCTCTCACAAAATGAGCTACGGGCGATTCCTCAACGACTGTGGGATCTGCCGAAGCTTCAAGGCGTGAACTTGATCGGCAATCCCATCGAGTCCCTTCCGGATCGTCCCAATCTGGTCATCGACGGACGGACGTATATCCGCTGCCGGAACCAAGTCAACGCGAAAAACCTTCATCTGGTGATCGATCCTCAATCCGTTAATGAAGGTGAGAATCTTGGGCTGACCGAACTGCGTACCGCTCGAGGCCTGCGCAGCCTCACGATCGGTCAATGGGCGCTCACTATAGGAGCTGAACACCCGAAGCCAAGCCCGGCTATTCAGGAGGTTCTCGGTTCCCTCGCTGATCTGGAGTTCCTGGAGTCCCTGTCGCTGCGCGGCTTACGCCTCGACGCTGTGCCGGAAGGCATTCGTCGGCTTCCACAGTTGAGATCCTTGGCACTGAATGCTCTTGGCCTAAGAGCTCTTCCCGCGTGGATCGGGCAGTTGAATCTCACACAGCTTTCAGCCTTTGACAACAAGCTGTCCGACCTGCCTCTTTTGTCGCATAGTCTGGAATCCATCAATGTCGACTGGAATGCTTTCGAGCAAATCCCGGCATCCATCTTTAAGCTGTCTTCGCTTACAACGCTAAGCGTCCGCGGTTGCCAGATTCGCGAGATTCCTGAGGATCTCCTGCGCCTTCGCCGACTGACGGAGCTCAGGTGTGATGAAAATCCAATCGAATCCCCTCCGGCAGAGGTCGCGTACAAGGGATTGGAGGCGATCCGGAATTACTGGCGCCAACGGGCCGATACCGGAGTGGATTATCTCTGCGAGGCCAAGCTGATCATCCTCGGCGAGGCCGGCGCCGGCAAGACATCGCTGGCGCGCAAGATCGAGAACCCGAATTACAAGCTGCGCGAGCGCGAGAAATCCACCGAGGGGATCGACGTGATCGGCTATCAATTCGACACGGCCATTCGCGCGCGGGATGACGGAAAAGAAACAGTTCTGCAGCGGAGGTTCCAGGTCAACATCTGGGATTTCGGCGGACAGGAGATCTACCACGCAACGCACCAGTTTTTCCTGACCCGCCGCTCCGTTTACGTTCTCGTCTGCGATGACCGCAAGGAGGACACGGATTTCTCCTATTGGCTGCACGTGGTGGAGATGTTGAGCAATGCCAGCCCGCTGTTGATCGTGCAGAATGAGAAGCAGGATCGCACGCGTGACATCAATGCCAGCAGCCTGCGCGCGCGATTCTCGAACCTGCGGGACGTCTTGGCCGTCAATCTCGACACCAACCGCGGGCTCGATGGCGTGATCCAATCCATTCGCAAGGAGCTCGAGAGCCTCCCGCACGTGGGCGTGGGGTTGCCCGCCACATGGAAGCGGGTGCGCGAAGCACTCGAACGCGACGAGCGGGATACCCTCGGCCTCGAGGAGTACCTCGACATCTGCCAGGAGCATGGATTTACACGCCGCGCCGACAAATTGCAGTTGAGCGGGTATCTGCACGATCTCGGCATCTGCCTCCATTTCCAGGATGACCCGCTCTTGAAAAAGACTGTCATCCTGAAACCCTCATGGGGGACCGACGCCGTCTATCGCGTCCTGGATGATCCCGAGGTCATTGCCGCCCGCGGCCGGTTCACGCGCCGGCAGCTCGAGCGCATCTGGTCGGAAGAGAAATATGCGGGCATGCAGGACGAGCTGCTCGGCCTGATGATGAAGTTTCAGCTCTGTTATGCGCTCGAGTCCGGACAGGAGTGGATCGCGCCGCAACTGCTCTCCTCCGAGCAGCCGTCCTACCCCTGGGAGCCAGCCGGGGGGCTGGTGCTTCGCTACGACTACGAGTTCCTCCCGAAGGGAATCGTGACGCGGCTGATCGTGGCGATGCATCGTCTGATCGCCGGCGGAAAGCTGGTCTGGAAGACGGGCGTGGTCCTCGAACGGGAGGGCAATCGGGCGGAGATCCTCGAGGAGTATTCCCAGCGAAGGATTCGGGTTCGCGTGAACGGTCCGGATCCACGCGGGCTGCTCTCCATTGTCGATGAGCAACTGGAGAGGCTCCACGCATCGTTTCCCCGGCTGCAATACGAGAAGTTCCTTCCGTGCCCGTGCAGTGAGTGCCAAGACAGGTCCGAACCGTACGGGTTTGCGCTCGAGAACCTCATCAAAAGGGCGAACAAGAATCAGCAGATCCAGTGTCACGCCAGCGGCGAGATGGTCGATGCCGCACGGCTCGTGCGGGAGATCGTGCCTGGAGCGCTGCGGCGTGAGGAGCACAGCGCCGATCCCACGGCATCACGAATCGCGCCGCAGGTCTCCCCATCCACACCGCTGCCGGAGGTCTTCGTCTCCTACGCATGGAACGCGGAAAGCAGCGAGATCGTCGACCGGCTTCAGCAAACTCTCGGTCAGCAGGGCATTCGGCTGATTCGCGACCGCGAAGAGGTTCGTTACAGGGACTCGATCCGCGATTTCATGCGCCGCATCGGCCAGGGGAAGTGCGTCGTCGTAGTGATCTCCGAAAAGTATCTGAAGTCAGAAAATTGTATGTTCGAGATGGTTGAGGTGGAGAAGGCTCGCGGGTTACACGAGCGGATCTTTCCAATCGTGCTCGCCGACGCCGACATCTACAAGGCGACCGGCCGCGTCCGGTATGTACGCTACTGGGAGAAGCAGATTCGGGAGCTGGACAAGGCGCTCAAGACCGTGCGGGGGGACAACCTCACGAAGCTGCAGGAAGACCTCAACGTCTATGCGGAGATCCGGCGGCTATTCGACGGCATCGCCGACACGCTGCGCGACATGAACGCGTTGACGCCTGACCAGCACGAGGGCTCTGGCTTCGACGAGTTGATCCGACGCATACGGGTGCAGCTCAGCGTTTGATTGTTTTGTGAACAGAACCTGCCAAGCTGCGACGGAAGCAGTCCCGATGAGCTCCTCACACCTTCGCCGCGCTCGCACAGCCGCGGTGTGCTCCCTTTAAGTGCGTTTGTGACATCCGGATGTACGCGTCTCATCTATCAGCGCGGAGAAAAGCTCCGCCTCGATCAGAGCGTGGAGCCCTCGGCGGCGGAGTTCGCCGCCAAGGGCTGTGTAGGGCGCCTGTGCCTCAGAGCGTCTTCAGATACTCGATCAATGCACGTTTGTCCGCGTCGGACAGTGCGGGCTCACCCTCTGATGCGGGGAGAAAGCCCGTTCCGAAATAGTGGCCCTTGTTCACCACGAAGTCGCGGCATTTGCTGACGGCGAGGAGCTTCGGCAGGAGCGGCCGGAAGGCGTCGCGCGCCTGCTCGTCGGTGGCGTTGGCCGGCAGCTTGTTCAGGTCCTTCTTGATTTCCCACAGCACGCCGACCACCTGCTTCTCCTTCGAGAGATCGATGTTCGAGATCAGGTTGATCGGCGTGTCGGTGGGGATGGGTCCGATCTGGATATCGCCTTGTTCGTTGACCACGTTCGGGTGGAAATGACGGATGACGCCGGAAAGCCGCCGATAGATCTTCGGAAGATATCCGGAGTACGCCGTCAGGAAGGTCTGGTTCGGCGTGCGGTCGATCCACCCCGGATGCGTCTTGCCGGAGAGCGTCACCACCGTCATGTTGCCCTCGCGCTTCTCGGGCCACAGCAGCTTGTTGATGCTGTCGTCGAACGACTTCATGCGATCGGGGACCGAGCCGGTCCAGTAGAAATCGCCGAGGGAGTTGTTGATCAGGAACGGCGCGGTGGACCAGAGACTGGCCAGCGACGGAGGACGGGTGAATCCGCGCCCGCCGCCCGGCATCACATAGTCCGACACCTCATAGGTGTATGGGTGCTGAACCTTGACGGTCCCCACCGAGGGGAGGGTCTTGTAGGCGTACGAGGAGAAGTTGTCCCAGATGTCGCCGGCCAGGGCGTTGGTGGCCAGCGGGCTGCAGATATTGGTCTCCAGCAGCGTGACCGGCACGCGCGCATCGTTGGTGAGCGCGTTGTTGTCGGCGAAATCGGGCGCCATGACGATCGACTTCATGGCGTTCTTGAACTCGGGCGTCTTCGTCCATTGCCAGTAGTCGTTCCAGCAGCTCATGTAGTCCGGCCCGTTGCAACTGGCCTTGAAGAAGTCGGTGTAGGCCTTCTCCGGGAGCTTGCTGGAGTGGCAGCGCGCGCAGTGCTCGGCGAAGATCTCCTTGCCGCGCGTGAGCGTGGCCTGATCGCCTTTCAGGTACGTTGCGCCGCCCGGCGCGTTCTTCAGGAGGTCGGGAGGGCTGGCGGCGAGGAAGAACAGCGCCACGTCGGGCGTCTGCATCTCGTTCGCGTTCCAGTAGGAGGAATTGCGATTCGCATCCGCGATCTTGATCGGCGTGATCTTCGAGCCGCCGAGCAGCGGGATGAAGTGCAGCGTCCACTCCTCGCTGAACAGTCCGATGTTGATGTAGACGCGATTGAGCGCGCCGAGAGTCCCGACCGAGTCCGAACCGTCCTTGAGGACCTTGGGCGTGTGCGAATGGCGCGTCGCGGGATCCCAGAACTGCGTGAGGGGCGTGCCCGGGGGGACGACCTCGTTGAACTGCATATTGTCGAGCTCACCGCCCCGCAGCTCTTCGCCTCCCCACCGGCGCGCCATCTCCAGGCGCGCGCCGAGGTTGTAGATCGCGTTCATCGTGCGCGGATTGTTGATCTGGTCCGAGGAGACGAACGACGTGTCCAGCGCGCCGGGGCGCGAGGTGTGGAAGAGCTGGAAGGCGTAGCTCTTCGCGTCGGGATCCCAGACGAAGATGCGGTCCACCCAGAAGTACTGCGCGCCCGGATTGCTGTTGAGATTGGCCCAGGTCGGGTTCTCCGGATCTTTGGGCGGGTTCGTCGGGTTCGGTCCCACATGGCAGAAGCCGCAGGTCATCCCGACGCGGTACGGTTTCACCAGGTTCTTGTCGTTGTAGTACTTCGGATCGCTGTAGTACTTCTCCGCATTCCAGTGCTTCTTCGCCTTCTCGTCGAAGTCCGGATTGGGGAAGAGGCGCAGGCCGACGACGCCGGTGGCATAGCCGTAGTACGAGCCGACCGGCACGGTCTTGCCGCGCGCGCCGATCTTCACGCCCGGATACTTCTGCTCGTTCTCGAACGGATCGGGGCCGCAGTCCGGGCCGCTCACGCGCTCGTCGAGCCACAGACCGAAACGGTCTTCGCGCGGTCCGCCGGGCTTGCGGAAGCACGGCTCGTTGACGATGCCGTAGTAGTACCAGCGGTCGGGCCGGCCATGTTTCAGGGACGGGTGAGTGGAGATCGTCTTCAGCAGGTCGATCGTGCCGAGGCTGAACTTGTGCGAGAGGATGTCCCAGAAGCGGTCGTTCCCGCCGGTCCAGACGTTCCAGTTATTGCGGCCCTTCACCACGCGGGCGACCGCTTCCTGGGCCGAAATGCCCGGCAGGTACGGGTCGAGCGCCTTCCGGACCGCTTCCGGGTTCTTGGTGACGCCGTAGTCCATGTCGCGGAAGTAGTCCTCATCGGCGGCCGGGAAGCTCTCCGCGGTGCGTCCCGCGAGGAGGGCCTCGTCTTTCACGTGTCCCGCTTTGAGCTTGCGGACGGCGCTGCAACTCCAGAGCAAAGGCACTCCCACGACCATCAGGAGCATGAGGGCAATCCGGGTGAGCTTCAGGCAGGAACGGAACCTGGACATGTAGCCTCCTTCCCATGTTTGGGATATAGAACGACCAATTGGAATGGATGTCTCTACTTCAGGAGTGACGGCCAAAGGTTGTTCCCTACCCGCTGCACCGCTGAGGCGGCGTCCCACTGGATCGGGTGATAAACGTCGTCACCGGCACCAGTACTTCTTTCGTGACCCACTCGTGTACGTCTTTGCACGCGCTCATTTGCCACCTCCGGCCCAAAGGGATAGTGGCGTGAGGGCTCAGGGCGTTTCACCGGGAAGTGGATACAATCGCTGCAGGAGGAAAGAATGACATCCCGAAAGCTGTCACTGCCTGCAGTTGCACTTTGTCTGGTGGCCGTCGTTTCGTTTGCTCTTCCCGGCTTCACGGAGACTCCGTCGAACGGGACCGTGGCCGCGGCGCGTTGCCAGCGCTGTGGCGACGGCTACTGCGCGCCGTCGTGCGAGAACGAGCGCACCTGCCCGGCCGATTGCAGATCGACGAAGCTCGCGGCGCCGGCGCCGGTCCCCGCGGCCTTGGCATCGTCCGCGACCGCGCGCTGCGGCCGCTGCGGCGATGGCCAGTGCGTGAAATCGTGCGGCGAGACGGCGACGAGCTGTCCGATCGACTGCGGCGGCGGCCCCGGCGAGCCGTCGATGGCCTCGGCGTCACAGTGTGACGCAGCGAAGAAGAACTGATCCATCGGCGCGAAGGGGACGACCGCCACGCGTGCTCACTCGCCGTGTCCTTCGTGCGGTGCCGGCTGCTGCACCGGCACCGACATCGAGTCGACGCGCCAGGCGGACGTTCCCTTCGGCTGCTGGTACCAGCCCGGATCGCGGCTGTAGTCCATGTCGTCGCGCACCTTCACGATGGTGAACATGCCGCCCATGTCGATGTTGCCGTAGGGTCCCTGGCCGCCGAGCATGGGGATGCTGTTGCGCGGCATGGCCATGGAGCCCTGGTGCTCGGCATGCTCGCCCATGCCGTTCGCGCCCATGACCATCGTGCCGGGGACGAGCCGGTCGAGCCGCTGCTGCGTGCTCGACGGATCGATGCCGAGCAGGTTGGGCAGGTCGTGCCCCATCTGATTCATGACGTGATGCGTCTTGTGGCAGTGGAAGGCCCAGTCGCCGGGGTTGTCGGCGGTGAGCTCGATGTCGCGCGTCGTGCCGACGGGGACGTTCACGCTGTTCTCCGGCCACCAGGCCGTCTCGGGGATCGGCCCGGCGTCGGTGCCGGTGACGTAGAAGGCGTGCCCGTGAATGTGGATCGGGTGCGAGTCCATGGTCAGGTTCGCGAGGCGGATGCGCACGCGGTCGCCGGTGCGCACGAGCAGCGGCTCGGTGCCGGGGAAGACGCGGCTGTTCATCGTGAACGTGTTGAAGTCGAGCATCACCGTCGGATCGGGTCTGGCCGTGCCCGGCTTGATGAACCACTCGTTGAGGAAGATGGCGAAGTCGCGGTCGACGCGGCGCACGCTGGCGTCGCGGGGATGCACGATGAAGAAGCCGTGCATGCCGAGGGCGATCTGCGTCATCTCGTCGAAGTGGGGGTGATACATGAGCGAGCCGGTCTGCTGCAGCGTGAACTCGTAGGCGAACGTTTCGCCGGGGAGGATCTTCGGCTGATTGAGGCCGCTCACGCCGTCCATGCCGTTCGGGAGGATGAAGCCGTGCCAGTGCACGGACGTTCCTTCCGGCAGCTTGTTGGTGACGAAGATGCGGACGCGATCGCCCTCGAAGGCCTCGATGGTCGGCCCGGGCGTGACGCCGTTGTAGCCCCAGCAGTTCACTTCCAGGCCGTTCACGAACTCGCGGCGCACCGGCTCGGCGATGAGGTGGAACTCCTTCACGCCGTTCACCATCCTGAAGGGGAGGGACGTCCCGTTCGGCGTGATGACGGGCGCGCGGCCGCCGGCGCGTCGCGCGCGCAGCGGCCTGGGCGGCGGGCCGCTCGCGCCCAGTGCGCGCAGGCGCTGGCCGAATGCGCGCGTGCCGGCGAGCAGGCCCGTCGCCGCGCCCGCGATTCCTGAAACGAGAAAATTACGGCGGCTGAACGGCATGGCTAATGTCCCCCTCTGGTGATGTCGGCTCGCTTCCCCTGACCCTGATCGGTGGCGGGGGTGAATGACGGATCGGATGCGACGCCCTGCAGCGCGCGATCGAGATCCGTGCGGGCGCTCCAGTACTCGCGCTGGGCGTCGATGAAGTCGCGGCGCGCCTGGATCTCGTTCTGCTTGGCCTGCAGGAGCTGGAAGACGCCGGCCAGCATGGCGTTGTGCTCGAGCTTGGTCAGCTCGAGGATGCGCGTGCGGCGCGGCACGATGACGTCGCGGTAATACTCGACGCGTGCGCGCGCTTCCGCGAGCGTCGCCCGCGCGGCGCGGAGCTGCGACGCCGTTTCGGACTCGAGCGCCGCCAGCGCGTGACGGGCGCGCAGGAACTGCGCTTCCGCGCGCGTCCGTGCCGCACGCCCGCTGTTGAAGATCGGGATGGGGAATTCGAGACCGGGACCGATGGTGTGCTGGCCGTCCGGCTCGCGCTCGTAGTGGACGTCGAGGACCGTTTCTTCGAGCATGGCCAGGCGCGCGAGCGGCACCTGCCGCTGGGCGACCTCCACCTCGCGCCGGGCGATGGCCAGGTCGAGTCGCTGTGTGGCGGCGAGCCGTTCGAGCTGCTGCTGTTCCAGCTCCGCCGCGGGCAGCTCGGGGAAGGTGGCGGGGACGCGCCATTCGGCATCCCGGTCGCGCAGGCCCATGGCCCGGGTCAGCGCTTCGCGGGCCAGGAGCGCGCGTTGCCCGGCGCGGGAGAGGTCGAGCTTCGCCTGTTCGTAGAGCGCCTGTTCGTTCTCCAGGTCGAGGTCGGTGATGTTCTCGGCGGCGTGCTGCCGGATCGCGACTTCGGCCGCGGTCTGCGCGGAGTCGGCGATGGTGCGGCTGAGCGCGACGTGCTGCGTGGCCGCGACGAGCTCGAAGTACGCGCCGCGCACGTCGCCCCCGAAGCGGAGCACCTCGGCGCTGACGCGCATCTGTGCCGCGTCGAAGGCGGCGCGCCCGAGGGCGCGGCGGCGCGGGAGCTGGATCAATTCGATGAGCGACTGCGCGAGCCGCAGCTCGTACGGGCGATACGGCTCGCCCGGAAAGCGGACCTCGAACTCGAGCACGGGATTGGTGATGGTGCTCGCTTCGATCAGGTCGGCGCGGGCGATGCCCAGCTCCGCGAGGGTGACCTGGAGGCGTGGGCTGTTGAGCATGGCGATGGCCACGGCTTCGTCGGCCGTGAGCTCGTCCTCGAGCATGGCCGCGACGCGCTCGTGGTCGGCCGTGGAGGGTTGTGTGCTCCATGCGACGGCGGGACCGCCGCGCTGGGCGATGGCCTGCTGCACGTCGTTCGTGCCGGCATCGCGCGGCACGCTCACGCAGGACGCGAGCAGGAGCGCGGCGAGGCTGGGAAGGGTGCCTGTGCTGTGCTTCATGAATTCGTCCTCACTTCTTCGTCACGAGCGCCATGCCGCACTTCGGACACGTGCCCGGCCGGTCGCTCGTCACTTCGGGGTGCATGGGGCAGGTGTAGACCGTTGCCGCCGCCGGCGGATTCTCGCGATCCTGGCCGGGCGTGATGCCGCGCATCTGATGGCCTTCATGGCCGCCGCCCCGCGCGGCCTTGGCTGCTTCGGCAACCGAGATCGGAGAGGGCGCGTCGAACGCGTCGGGGCGCAGCGTAATCGCCGGCTGTACGGGCTT
This sequence comes from Thermoanaerobaculia bacterium, assembly GCA_035627015.1. Classification (GTDB taxonomy): domain Bacteria; phylum Acidobacteriota; class Thermoanaerobaculia; order Gp7-AA8; family Gp7-AA8; genus QHVT01. Next base: position 18,640 of record DASPMO010000132.1, read on the forward strand.
CATGTCCGCGCTGGAGCGCGGAGCGGATGCGGGCGCGGGCGCTTCGGCCGTGCCGGCCGTGCCGTGCTGTGCGTGGGGATCGGCGGCAGGCGCTGTCGTGCCGTGCTGCATCCCGGCGTGCCGATCGTGCGTCGCGGTGCCCGTCGTTGCGGTGTGGCCGGTGTGTGCGTTCGCCGCGGTGCCGTGGCCCATGGCCGCGTGATCGACGGCTTCGCCTGGCGTTGTCGTTCCATGGCCGGCGTGTGTGTTCGCCGCGGTGCCGTGGCCCATGGCCGCGTGATCGACGGCTTCGCCTGGCGTTGTCGTTCCATGGCCGGCGTGTGCGTTCGCGCCGGTGCCGTGCGCCGAGTGATCCATCGGCGCGGCGCCGGTCGACGTCGTGCTGTGCGCGCTGTGATCGTGGCCGCCGGCGGCGGCGGCGCTCTTCGACGCGACCCTGGGCTCGCCGCCGCACGCGGCGGCAAGCAGCGCCGGCGCGAGCAGCATTCCTCGCATGACGTTCATGCCGGGATAACGCTTCATCTGGAAACTCCTTACAGGGGCAATCGCTATTTTCGAGGGAGGGGAGCCGCGGACACACGGGTGCCCACGACGCAATGCGCGCCACGTGAAGGAGGGATCAGACGAGGAAGGTCTCGACGAGGACGTGCAGGCCGACGTCCCGATCGCAACGCACGGCGCCGAGGGTGATGAAGCTGCGATAGGCGGTCGTCGCCGCCGGCGCGATCGCGCGCGGCGTGGCGCCGGCGGCCGCGTACCGGAAGACGTGCGGCACTTCGGTGGCCACCCGCTTCACCGGCTCCTGCTTCTCGCGGGCCGGCGCGGGCGATGTGGCCTCGTGCCCGGCATGATCGCCGCGGATGACGTTCGCGGCCATCTCGCAGATCGGCATCAACTTGTGCGCGATGTCGTGAAACGGGAGGACGCAGCAGCCCACCAGGAACACGGTGGCCAGCAGGAGCGGAACCGTTGCTCCCGTAACCCAGACTGCGGCGATGAGTCGGCGTCTCATGGAGTCAGCTCAGCGGTCGTTGCAACTCATGGTCCTGAACAACATACCAGTCCTGACCGTTCCCGGCTCAGGGGAACCGCACCCGCGCTATATGGACGCGCTTGCTCTTCGCGTCCTGCTCCGTCCAGGTGAAATAGACGTCCCGGCCGACGCGCGCGACCCGCGCGAAGCCGGCAGCCCGGGCGGTGCTCGAGTCGGCGATCTTCATCGCCGGCTCCCCCTTTCCGGCTCGCGAGACGCGGCGCGCGCGGATCTCGCCGCCGGCCGCGGTCTGTTCGAGCCAGGTCACGAGCGCCGTCTCCTCGTCGAGCAGCACCACATCGACGCGGCCGATTGGCTTCCCGTCGTCGATCTGCACCGGTTTCCCGAAGCTCACGCCGCCATCCTCGGAGAAGGCGACGAACGCACGCCCCTGCTCCTGCGCCGCGGTGAACCACGCCGTCACGGCGCGCGTCCCGATGGCGTCGATCTGCGGGCCGTTGACGGGGCAGGCGTTGATCGTCCAGTCGTCGGCGTGCACGCGGGCCGGCCGCGTCCAGCCGCTCGCCGTCTTCGCCACGTATGCGATGTCGCGCACTTCCTCCGGCGAGCGGTCGCGGTAGACGATCACCGGGCCGGAGCTGGTCACGGTCATGCCGGTCGTGCAGCATTCGCAGGTGCGTCCATCCAGCTCGACGTCGTCCGCGATCGTTCCCTTCGCATCGACGGTCGCGTAGCGGATGCTCATCTCCCCGCCCGCTTCCGGTTCGTCTCCGTGGCCGCCGGTCATCTTCCGCCCGTCGAGCCACGTCGCGCCGACGCCTCCGGCGGGCAGCGCGGCCAGGGTGACGAAACCGTGCTCCGCTTCCTTGCCGTCGCGGTTGAGGAGGAACGGCTCGCTCCACGTGCTGCCGCCGTCCGTGGAAGCCGCCATCCGGATGTCGTACGAGTACATGCCCTTGCCGCTCTTCTGCAGCCAGTGCGCGAAGAGCGCCCCTTTCGCGTCCTCGATGATGGAGGGGAAGTCGGCCCAGTTCACGAACAGGTCGTTGCGCTCGACGATGCTGCGCGGCGCACTCCACCGGCCGTTTGCGTAACGCGAGAATCGCAGGGCCACGCGGTCGGTGCCGGCGACCGGCTCGAGCCAGCTCAGAAGGACGCCGTCGCGCGTCGCGTGGAGGAACGGCTCGGCCGCGCCGGCGCCGGCGGGGGAGGGGAGCTCCTCGACCGCTCGCTCCGCGGGTGCGGTCGCGGCCTGCCGCCGTTCACCGCACCCGAATACGAGCAACCCGAGGAATGCGCCCGCCGCCAGTCTCACCGATCCAACCTCCGAAATCGCCGCGGAGTGTAACCCGCAAGCGTCAACGGGAAGCCGGCGCTGCCGCACGCACCGGTGCGAACGTGTTCACGATTTTCTGGTAGACCGGGATGCAGCCGTTTCCGGACGAATTGGAGAGCACGATGACCGTGTACGGCACCGGCAGGTCGTGGATCGTGTTGAATTCGGTGCATTGGCCGGGGGCATTGCCGCCGTGGCCGCTCGTATCACGCCCTTTCACGCGCCCCGATCGGATGAAGCCGTAGCCGTACGCCGGGGAGCTCAGCTCCGGCTTGGCCGCCGCGTGAAGCCTGTACGTCGCCGGCTTGACGATCTTCCCCGCCTGAAGGGCGTTGGCGAGGCGCAGCAGATCGGGTGCCGTCGACGCACCGCCGCCGGCCGGCCCGCCGCGCCGCGGCGTCTCCGCCGACTGATCGACGTACTCGAGGAGCTCGTTGCCGTTCGGCTGGGCCTCGTACGGGAGTGCCACCGTCCGCTTGCCGCGGTCGTAGTGCGGGAAGCCGGTCGCGGTCATGCCGGCCGGCCGGAACACGTTCGCGGCCATGTGCTCGTAGTAATCCTTCCCCGTGACGATCTCGATGATGCGGCCGAGGAGGAGGAAGCCGGTGTTGCTGTAGCGCCAGCTGGAGCCCGGCTCGAACGCCGGCGCCTCGCGTCCGGCGACCGCGAGGGTCGACTTCACGTCGCGAACCGAGTCGATGGCCTCGAAGAATCTCGGGTTGAAGTAGCTGCCGAGACCGGAGGTGTGGGTGAGCAGATGTTCGATCCTGATCTTCTTCGCGCTCTCGGCATCGGGAAAGTCGGGGATGAACTTCGAGAGCGGATCGTCGTAGCGCAGCTTCCCCTGTTCCACGAGCTGGCCGATGGCCAGGCTGGTGAAGAGCTTGTTCATGCTTCCGAGGAGGAAGGGGGTGTCGATGGTGTTGGCGACGGATTTCGCGCGGTCCGCGAAGCCGTACGCCTTCGAGAAGATCGGTTTCCCCTCGCGGGCGATGAGGACCACGCCGGAGAAGACGTCCGCGTCGGCGAGGCGCTGCACGTACGACTCGATCTCCTTCACCCGCGCCGCGTCGTCCGCCGGCGGTGGCGTCGCGGTTGCGGCCTTCGGATCCGGCAGCGGCTCGGCGGGGACGCGCGGGATGGAGATGATGCGATGGGGCGGCTTCGTCTCCGCGCGGACGGTCAGCACTTCCAGGCCCTGGGTGAGCTGGTTGCGCACCGTGGCGGTCGCGAACTCGTCCTTCGCGTAGTTGAAGCCGATCAGCGTGAGGCCGCGGGTGCGCCGGTAAATGTCGCGCACGCGCGCCAGCGGCGGCATGCCCATGGCCATCTTCGCTTCCTCGGGAGTGGGGGCGAATCCCTCCACGAATTCGCGCATGGCCTTGTCGTCGCCGCTGTTGATCACCGCTAGGAGCTCTTTGAGCCGCTGCGCGGCCGGCGTGGCCTCGATCTGCTCCGGCGTCGGACGCTCGTCATTCGTGATGCGCGGCATCTGCGGTTGTGCGGTGGCCGCGCTGCCGATGATCAGGAGCGCGAAAGCGGCAGCAGTGAGGACAACTTTGCGTCTGTTCATTCGTCACCTCATTTCATGACACTGAACGCCCGGCCAGCAGAGGGGTTCCCGCGCCGGGGGAACGGCAGGGAGGGGGAGGCAGACGGGGGATTCGGTGGTGCGAATGGGGGCAAGCCTCCATTTCCGACTGCGATGCCACTCCCGCGCCGCCACTGCCGGCCGATCCTCACGTCGCTGATCCGCAACGGGATCGGACAATGAGGGACTGACGAGCGCGGGGCCGCCTTATGCGGGATCGAGGACACGACATGTCAACGCTCTCGTTCAGGCGCGGCCAACCACCTTCGTCAGGTCGCTGATCAGCGAGATCAGGTTCTCGGGTTTGAAGGCACGGTAGATCAATCCCGGTGGCATGTCGGGAGGCAGCGCATCCAGTTCCATGACGAGGAGCTTACGCGCGCTTCCGCCGAGGGCCGCCTGCCATTCGACATTCGTCCAATGTTTCTTCACGTAGGCCTTGGACGTCAGGGCGAGCACATACCGGGCGTTGACGCCATACGTCTGCGGCAGGACCCGATTGAGATCGTCTCCCCAGAGGTACGCGTTCTGATCGGGAGCGAAGAACACGCTCATTTTCCCGGTGAGCTCCTTCGCGATCTCGCGCGCGATGGTCACGTCTTCGGACGCATACGAAATCGCCAGGTCCCACTCGTCCGCGACCTGTGCCGTACCGAGCCAGTCCAGGAAAAGCGCCGGACCGCGGCGGACCCGCCCCTGTTCATCGACGTCGACGAGACAGAGGCTCTTCGCGATGACCGCCGCCTCGTGGTACGGACGCCAGGCAGGATCGCGAAGGAGAGCGGTCCGGGCGACTCCGTCCGGCGGCAGCGCGTCGAGGAAACGATGTCCCGCCTCGCCCAGCTGGCGCTTCCAGATCTCGAAATTCGGAAGGGCCTCGGCGAACACGCGCTCGAGCGCCTCATCCTGAGAACGGCCCCGCCACAGCTGCTCCAGGAGCCGTTGCAGCAGCCACGGATGTCCCGCCGCGTGGAGATCGAGCCAGTCGAAGTCCGGAGGGGCCGGAAGGGGCGCGGCCAGCTCCCTGCGGGCCTCGCGCTTCAACGGCTGCAGGTAGACGCGCCGTGCGGTGTTCAGAGGCGGCGAGCCCTTGTCGTCGGGGTTCTTGTAGCGATTGAGTGCCGGTCCGCCGATCAGCAGGATCGCCAGCTCGCTGCGCAATTCATTGTCGACGAGATGCCGGAGATACGAGAGGAAGCTGCCCGCCCACGTCTCGGCCAGGATCTGGTCGGCCTCGTCGACGACGACCGCCAGCGGAGCGCGCGACCTGAGCAGCGCCGTCAGCTCGTCGCGCGTCCCACAGTCGCCGCCCAGTTTCCGGCCGAGTGCGCGGATGACGTTCGCTTCGCTTTCGAGCGAACAGGAAGGAGCGTCGAAGCGGTACAACGGACGCTCGATGTCGCCGAGATGCTCGGCCAGGCTGGTTTTCCCGGCGCGCCGTCCTCCGATCAGCAGCGCGGAGTCCCCCTGGGCGAGGTACTCGCGAATCTCGGCCAGCTCCTGCTGCCGTCCCGCGAACGGGCCGCGCCCGGCATACGGATTCCGGATGGCCGCGCTCATGATGTCCTCGCCGCCACCCAGCTCGCGAAGAGCCCGATGGGAATGGTTCCGCGATCGAGCAGGCCGAGCGCGCGCAGGAACGCACGCTCTGCTTCATCCCCCGCGCCCGCGGGCGTGCGGCCGGCGACGTGGTCGATCAGCAGCCTCCGCTCGCTGTCGCGCAATTCGCCCCAGAGGTTCTCGCGAAAAAACGATCCGAGCGCGTCGCGTTCGTTGAGGTCGTCGAGCCCGTTGTTCAAGTCCTCGGACGACAGGCGCGCGCGGTCGCCGGACCGGCAGCGATAGGCCGCCCCGGCCAGCAGACGCGAGACAAACGGATGCCCGCCGGCGAGTGCGAAGACCTGCTGCAGAAAATCGCCATTCACCGTGGTGATGCCCATGGCGCGGCCAATCGAAGTGATCATCTCGTCGACTGCCTCGCGGGAGAGCAGCGGAAGTGGAACCTCCTGAAAGAAGTTGAAGAACGGGTTGGTGCCGGCGCTGCCGAGCCGGTTCAGCCGATTCGCTTCCGGCCGCAGGTCCGCGGCGATGATGGAGACGAAGCGGTCGGCCCCCGACTGGCCGAGACTGCGCAGCGCGCCGGCCGCGCGGATGAACTTCCGTGCCGGGACCTCCTCCGACGGTGAGGGGAACACGCGCTCGATCTCGTCCAGCACGACGACCAGCCGTTCGTCGCTCTTTCGCGCCAGCTGCCACTCTCTGCGCACGCGTAGCGCGTCCTCGAGCTCCGTCGCATTGTGCGGAGGAGTGGCGGCCCTCGGCCAGTCGCCGAACTTCGCGCTCCCCCACTGGTCGTACGCCTGCAGGAGCTGCCCGAACAGGAGTAGCGGCCAGTCCTCTTCGTGCCGGTCGTACTTCTGCAGGTCGGCGATGAAGAAGGGGTGGTTCGGCAGATGCTGCCGGAGGATGTTGAGCAGGCTGGTCTTGCCTGCCTTGCGCAGGCCGAATACGAGGATGTGCTCGCCCCGGGAGAGTGCGCTGCCGACCTGGGCGAGCAGATCGTGCCGGCCGAAGAAGAACCGCTCGTCGATGAGCGCGTTCCGGGTCTCGAAGAAATTGTCGCGGCTCCGGTAGTCGGAGTCGAGTTGCGCGAGCATCGTGCGCGCCGTCCCATCGGCCAGGGCGGCGGTCATCGCGTTCGCTGCCAGCGGCACGATCGCATTGCCGCGGACCCGAAGCTCGTCGAGGGCCAGCAGCGTACGCTCCGGGAGAGCTTCTTTGAACAGGAAGTAGCCGACCTGGCCGGGCCGTAGCAGGCGCGCGAGCCCGCGAACGTCGCTCGGACTGGGAGGAACGTCCGCCGCGACGAGCGCCGGTTCCGGAACGCTCAATTCGTTCGGATTCCGGTAGACCGCTTTGCGGCCGGCGGCAGTGAAGAACTGCTGAGCGAGCTCGCGGAGCTGGAGGTCCGTGGAGGCTTCTTCTTCTGCTGCTTCGTCTTCGGCCACGGCGTCCTCGGACCCGATGCCGAACAACCCCTGAATCAGCCTCAAGAAACCGCGGCGCGCCGGACGGCTGTCCTCGGTGAGTGCCATCAGCCGCGCGGCAACGCCCGCCATGCCACCTTCGGCTTCCGGGAAGACGCCCTGATACGCCGTCAGCGCATAGGGAATGTCGAGCTCTTCCGGCGGCGCCAGAAAAATCGGGACGACGCGCATCCGCCCGCGACGAGGGCTCTCTTCCAGCGCGAATGCAATCTCATGGTGAATCCACGAGCTGCGCGCACTCTGCTTCGAGAGCAGCACCAGGAGCGTTCCGGAGGCTCCGATTACTTCGCGAATCGCGAGATCCAAGTCAACGCCAGGTTTAAAGAGCTGATCCATGAAGACCCGTGCGCCGGCGTTCTGCAGATACCTCAGAAGCTCCTGCGCGTGATGGGCGTCCGCGTGTGCGTACGAAATGAAGAAGTCGTATCGCGGCTCCTCCTGGCGCGCACTGACGGAACGCTGGAACGAGCGAATGGCGCGGGCCGACCTTGGACGATGCTCCACCAGAAGGTCGAAGAACCGATCGTCGATCAGACCGCGGCGCTGCAGAGCGTCCAAGGCCTCCAGGACGAACACGTCCACGGGACGGCCGGGAGTCACCCCGTCGACGACCTTCGTACCGCCCAACTGAAGCAGAACGTCCGTGAATTCGTCCCCGGTGAACAGCTCGGTCACGAGCCGTCTCAGGTCGCGCATCTGTGACGCGGTGAGCCTCATCGCGTCCGCAATCATGCCACCGAGGCTGCGATGACCATACGGAGATCGTTTCCGCGCGGGCAACCGGAAGATCGCGGCCGCGGCCCGCCTGCCGTATCCTCCCCCGGATGATCGGCGACTCATTCGACTACGCGACGTACTGGGCGCTGCTCGCCAGCCTCTCGGCCACGCACCGCATCGTCCGCTTCGCCGACCTGTGCGAGGGGGAGCCGGGCGGGGCATTCTGCATCCTGCGGCACGATGTCGACTATTCGCCGAAGGCGGCGCTGCGGCTGGCGGAAGAGGAGGCGAGGCGCGGGGTGCGCGCCACGTACTTTCTGCTGGCAGGGACCAGCTATTACAACCTCCTCGCGCCGGAGCACGCGCACGTGGCGCGGGCGCTGGCCGCGCTCGGGCACGAGGTCGGGCTGCACTACGACGTCCGCTCCTTCGTCCCGTTTCCGCGCCAGGAGTGGCCGCGGCTCCTCCGCGCGCAGGCCGCGCTCCTCGGCGAGCTGGCGGGGGAGCCGGTGACGTCGGTGGCCATGCACCAGCCGGCACTGCACGGCGACGATCCGTTCCGCAGCGGGGAGCACGGCTTCCTCAACGCCTACGACGAGCGCTTCACCCGCGCCATGACGTACGTCTCCGACTCCTGCCGCGCGTGGCGCGATCCGGCGTGGTCGATGCTGCGGAGCGGCACGTTCCCGCCGCGCCTCCACCTCTGCCTGCACCCGATCAACTGGGGGGAGCGCGACCGCGACCGCGACACGATCTTCCGCGAGGTCCACGAGGAGCTCATGGCCGCCACCGCCGCCGCGCGCGACGAGCTGCTCGCGCAGATCGCCTGCCACGGCGGCGTGCTGGAACACGAGGCGCGCCCGCGATGAGCGAAGTCGACTCCGCGCTGCGCGCGCTCTGGCCGTCCGTCACGGACGCCGCCCTGCGCGAGCTGCTGCCGCGCGACCGCGACTCGCTGCGCGGCTTCTATCCCCGTTTCCAGCAGTTCGTCGCCGGCGCACCGCGGAAGCTCGAAGGGTCGATCGATCCCGCCGCCATCGTGCGCGGCGACGTCATCTCCATGGGGCCCGGCAGCGTGATCGAGGCGGGAGCGATCGTCCACGAGAGCTGCCGCCTCATCCTCGGCCCGGACAGCCGCGTGCGCGCGGGGAGCCTGCTGCGCGACGAAGTACTGGCCGGCGCCGGCTGTCTGATCGGCTCGCACTGCGACGTCGCCCGCAGCCTGCTCCTGGACGGCGCGGCTCTCGGACACTCGATCGTCTTCAACGACAGCATCGCCGGGGCGCGCTCGCTGCTCTCGGCCTTCATCGGCGCGGCCAACACGCACCTCACGCCGGGAAAAGAGATCGCCATCCGCACGGCCGCCGGAAGCGTCCCGACCGGCCGCACGTACCTCGGCGCGCTCCTCGGCGACGGCGTGCGCATCGGCAGCACCGCCGTCCTCTCCCCGGGCACGATCGTGCTGCCGGAGCTCACCATTCCGTCCGGCGCCGTCCTGATCGGCATCATCGATGCTGTGCGACGCGAGCAGCTCATGCACGACTTCTTCGAACGATGGGGGCCGCGCTCGTGAAGCGCACGATCGTCGGCGTCGCGCTGCTCGTGGCAGCCGTGCTCTTCCTCCTCGACCGCGCCGCGCGCGCGGCGCCTGCCGCGCCGTCGACCGGCTTCGAGCTCGCGGTCTGGATCGCCGTCAGCCTGCTCGTCTTTCTCGACCTGCTCGACATCGCGGTGCGGCTCCGGATGTCGCGGCTGACGGCGTCGGTGGACGGCACCTCCATCCCCCTCGACATCGGCACGTTCACGCCGCGGCAGATGAAGCTGCATCTCAAACCGTGGGCGCTGATCGTCTCCGTGCACAACCTCGAAGACGAGCTCGATCCGTTTCTCGAATCGATGGAGCCGTACCGCGAGCACCTCTGGGTCATCGACGACGCCTCGACCGACGCCACGTTTCTGCGGCTGCGGCAGGCCGGCATTCACTGCATCCGCGGCACGGTCAACCGGAAGAAGCCGGGCGCGCTCAAGGAACTGCTGCGCCATCTGCCGGAAGAGGTGGCCACGATCGGCATCCTCGACCCCGACGTCCACATCCGCAACCACTCGACCACGGAGCTCTCCGATCTCGAACGGGCACTCTTCATCTTCCAGCGCAGCGGCTGCGCGGCGATGTGTCCGCGCATCGAGGTGCGGCAGGACGGCTGGCTGGCGCGGCTGCAGGGGCTGGAGTACGCGCTCACGTTCGCGATCGGGCGGAAGAGCCTCGCCGACCGGAGCATCACCTCGGGTGTCGCCTTCTACCGCCGCGACGCGCTGGAGCACGTATTCGAGCGGCACCGGCTCTCCGTCTATGCCGAGGATCTGAGAAATGCGCTGCTGCTGCTGGGGCATGGAGAGCAGATCTATTACGACGAGCGGCTGGCCGTCGACACGATCGGCAAGCGCACGCTGCACTCCTGGTTCTCGCAGCGCGTCGGCTGGTTCTTCGGCCTGATCCGCGTCTACCAGGACAGCTTCGACGACATCCGCCGGATCGCGGGACGGCATCCGTTCTTCGTCTACCACTACGTCTTCTACATGGGGATCTGCGCGCTGGCGCTGCATCCTCTCAAGCTCGTCGCGCTGGCGCTGTCGGTGGCGGGGGTGGCGAACGGGCTCGACGACCTCCTCGGCCTCGGCGTCATCCCGAACACTTCCTGGACCGATCCGGCCTACTTCGTCCTCGCGTACCTGAAGTACACGCTGCTCACCGCGGCCCTCCTCGCGCTGATCGTGAAGGGGGAGCGGAGGCACCTCATCCCGTCGGTGCCGCTCTTCTATCTCTATCAGCTCCTGCACATCGTGCCGGTGACCCTCGGCTACGCGAACTGGCTGAGCCTGCGCTACTTCGGGCGGCGCCTGTACCGCGATCACTTCCAGGACGAGCAGTCGCTGGCGCGCGAGTTCCGGGAGCAATTCAGCCCGAGCCCGCCACCTGCCACGTAGTTTGCAACAATGGGCTGGCGAAAAATCCCGGGAGAGACCCCTGAATGCGGCGAGAGGTTGCGAGAGAGATGACCGGTGGCGGCGGAGTGTTGCTCGTCGGGCCCTACGATCCCCATTGCGGCGAGTACACGTTCCTCGCGCCGCCGCTGGGGGTCTGGCGTCTGGCCGGCGTCCTGAAGAGTCACGGCATCGACGCCGAGGTCTTCGACCCGAACTGCGTCGCGGAGGGGACGGCCGAGGAGGCATTCGCGCGCCGGCTCGCGTCGCGGGAGTGGTCGGTGATCGGTTTCTCGACCACCGGCATGACGCTGCGCTTCGACCTCGCGCTCGTGCACCAGGCACACGCCGCCGCCCCGCGCGCGCTGCTCGTCGCCGGCGGGATGGAAGCGACGTTTGCCCCCGAGACGATGTTCGGCCTGGCGCCGTTCGCGCTGGTCGTCCTCGGCGAAGGGGAGCGTCCGCTGCTCGAGCTCGTGCGCCGCATCCGCGCCGGCGAGCCGCTCGACGGCATCGCCGGCACCGCCTCGCTCGCGCCGGACGGCACGCTCGTGCGCATCCCGCAGAAGGCGCTCGACGCGGCCGAGCTGCGCGCCGCGATCTTCAGCACGCCGTACGAGGAGATGCCGTACGAGGCCTACTGGAGGCGGCTCGAGGAGGCGTACGCGATCGGCAGCCTGCCGGTGAAAGCGGCCCGCGAGGCGCGCCTCGCCGAGATCCGCTCGGTGCGGCTGATCACGCTCAACTACTGCCCGATGCGCTGCACGTTCTGCTCGTCGACGAACTTCCTCAACGCCGCGCAGGACAGCACCGCGCGCATCGCCCGTCTCGAGGCGGACGACTGCGTGGAGATGATCCGCCGCATCGTCGCGGCGCACCCCGGCGTGCGCACGGTCATCTTCCAGGACGACATCTTCGTCTTCCCGAACGACCGGCGCATCCTGCCGCTCACGCGCGCTATCGTCGAGGCCAAGCGCCGCGGCGAGCTGCCGCAGTCGCTGCAGTTCATCAGCACGAACCGCATCGACGCCATGACGCCCGAGCGGATCGCCGCGATGCGCGAGGCCGGCTTCCGCGTCCTCGGCTTCGGCATCGAGAACTTCTCGGCGGCCGTGCTCGCGGAGTTCAACAAGAGCCGCATCGCGCCGTCGATCGAGCCGGCGCTCACCGCCGCGCTCGCGCACGGCGTCACCCCGTTCCTCGACATCATCATGACCTCGCCGCGCGCCACCACGGCCGATCTCGCCGTCACCATCCGCGAAGCCTTTCGCTGGATCGAAGCAGGCTGCGAGGTGGGGATGTATCCGTACGTCATCCCGTTCACCGGCGCCGCGATGAGCTCCGATCCGGCGCTGTTGCCGCAGACGCGCTACGAGCTGCAGTCGATCGCCGGCACGGCCATCCGCTGGCGGCAGCCGTCGACGATCCTGCCGTTCGACGCGGCGCTGCGCGCGGTGATGGCCACCATCGAAGAGCTGTTCGCGGCGCGCCTGGCGCGGCTGGAAGCCGCGCATCTGCCGTCGCGCGTCCGGTCGCTGCTCTGGATCGCATGCGCGTCGCCCGTGCTGCGCGCGGTCGGCTTCGACGCCCCGGAGCAGGACGCCGTGGAGCGCCGTCTGCGCGCGCTGTTGCCGGCGGCCGCTCCTCAACCCATCGCTGCCTTCGAGCTCGCATCGTGACGTCACTGGCCGACTACTGGGATCAGCGGGGACGCGACTTCGGCGGTCGCGGGGCCGGCCTGCGCGCGGTCTGCTCGTACGGGATGCCGTCGTTCTACAACGGCTACATCCACCTGACGCAGCAGCTCGCGCTCGCGCCGTACCTGCGCGTGGCGCCGGGCACCGAGGTGCTCGACCTCGGCTGCGGCATCGGGCGCTGGTCGCAGCAGCTCGCGCGCCGCGGCGCGCGCGTGGTCGGAGTCGATCTCGCGCCGTCGATGATCGATGAGGCGAGGAAGCGGACGGCCGCCGAGGCGCTCGATGTCGACTACCGCGTCGGCGACCTGCGCACGCTCGCCCTCGGACGGACGTTCGATCTCGTCCTCGCCGTGACCGTGCTCCAGCACATCCTCGATGACGCTGCATTCGCCCGTGCCGCGGCCAACGTGGCGCGGCATCTCGCACCGCGCGGCCGGGCGGTGCTGCTGGAGGCGGCGCCGTCGCGGCCGAATGCCTCGTGCGACACGGCGGTCTTCCGCGCGCGGACGGCCGGGCAGTATCTCGACGCGTTCCGCGCCGCGGGATTGCGCGCGGTGCGCGTCACCGGCGTCGATCCCGCCCCGTTCAAGACGCGCGTGCTGCCGCGCTACCGGACGTTGCCGCCGCTCGCGGCGAAAACGGCCATGTTCGCCGCGACCGCGTTGTCGCTGCCGGTGGACGCGCTATTCGGCCGGCGTCTGACCGGCGCGTCGTGGCACAAGGTCTTTCTGCTGGAACACGATGGCTGAGACGCGGTACGGGGCGCTCGCGGCGTTCATCGCGGCGCCGCTGCTCATCGCCCTCACGGCGAGCCGGTCGGAGTCGCTCCGCCCGCTGCCGCCCGAGCTGCGCGCCGACGCCGCGCTCGAAGTCATCAGCGGCCGCGACTCCGGCGGCGGCACGCTCCGCGAAGCCATCACCGCGGCGGCCCGCCATTCGGGACGCGTGCGCATCGTCGTCCGGCCGACGCGCATCACGCTGCTCTCCCCCCTCCCTCCGCTCGTCAACGCCGATGGCATCGTGGTCGACGCCATGGAGTCGCGCTGCGAGCTGGACGCCGCGAACATCGGCGACATCCCGGCGCTGCAGATCACCTCGCCGAACACCACCATCTCCGGCCTCCGCGTCCGCAATGCCCGCGACGCGGCGATTCTCGTCCGCGCGCCGCGGGCGACGATCCGCGACGTGGCGGTCCGCGACTCGGCGGACGGGATCGTGCTCGCCGGCGCGCCGGACAGCGTCGTCGAGCGGTCGACGTTCGAGCGCAACGGCAACGGCGTGCGCATCGAGGGAAACTCGCCGCGCGCGGCGATCCGCGGCTGCACGTTCCGCAATCACGACGGCGCCGCGATCTGGGCGGTCAGCAGCGCGCGGAGCGACGCGCCGGTGCTGCGCATCGAGAACAACGCCTTCCGCGACGACAGGATCTCGATCGTGGTCGTGAACCTCGGCGCCACCATCGCCAGGAACGACATTCGCGGCGCGGTGGAGAACGGCGTCTATCTCATGCAGAGCCGCTCGGCGGTCCGCTCCAACCGCATTCTCGGCGGCGCGGCCGGCGGCCTCCTCGCCGACCGCGCGGACAACGTGCGGGTCGAGCAGAACGAGATCGATCACAACGCCTCGGTCGGCATCATGGTCCGCTCCTCCCGCAACGCCGGCGTGCGGCGCAACGTCGTCTACGCCAATGGCTACGGCATCGCCAGCATCTTCGGCGACCGCGGCGCGCCGAACGTCATCGCCGAGAATCTGGTCATGAACCACCGCGTCGACGGCGTCTTCATCGTCGGCAGCTCTCCGCTGCTGCGCGCGAACCGGCTGTTGCAGAACGGCGGCGCCGCGGCCCGCGTCCTCGACTTCGTGCCGTGGATCGGACCGCGCATCGACTCCGACCCGCGCTTCGACGCGAACACGCTCACCGGCAACGCCCTCAATGCGGCCGTCCACGGCGAATACCGCCCGAAGCCCCAGCGGGAGAGCCGATGACGCCGCCGCCGGGCCTGGAGACGCTGCGCGCGCAGACGCGCTGGCTGGCGCAGGTCGTGGCCGGCACGATGGTGCTGATGTTCGCCGCGGCGACGTTACCGTGGCTGCTGCGGATGATCGAAGTCGAGCTCGCGCCGCTCGCCTGGACGATGACCGCGTACGCGGCCACACATGCGGCGCTGCGGATCGCGGCCGATCGTGTCCGCCCGCGCGCGGTGATGCTGCGGCTGCTGTACGCGGTGCCCCTCCTCGGCGTCGGGTTCATGGCCGTGCTCTGGCACTACGGCGGGGGGATCGGACACCCGGCGCTGGCATTGCCGATGGTCCTGCCGGTGCTCGCGGCCGGCGCGCTGCCGCGCGTCCGGTTCGCCTACGACGTGGCGCTCTACTCGGTCTTCGTCCTGGTCGCGACGGTGATGACCACCTCGCCCGATTTCGGCTGGTACGTGACGCAGCTCGGCGTCCCCGGGGCGGCCATCGGCCGCGTGGCGGGAGAAGAGCCGGCGCTGCGCGATCCGTTCCCCGGCGCGACGACCACCCCCGCGGCGGCGTTCCTCTTCGTGGCCACGTTCGCGGTCGTGCAGGTCGCGGCGGCCGCCGTGGCCACGCGCGTGGTGGCGTTCGTGCGCCGGCGCGAGGAGCTGACGGAGCGCATCGCCACATCGCACGACGGCACGCTGCCCCTCGTCGCGGCCGAGAGCATGCCCGCGGCCACCGTCCTGGTGATCGCCGCCACCGGCCAGATCGTGCAGGCCTCGAAACGCTTCCTGCAGCAGATGCTGCTGCACAACGAGCCGGTCGTCGGACGCGAGCTGTTCGAGGTCGTCCGCTTCCACGACGAGGGCGCGGTGCGCGCACTCCTCGCCGACGGAGGGGCGCTCCTTTCCTGCCGGTTCGCCATCGGAGCGGAGGAGCGGGTCGCGGAGGTGCTGGCGGAGACGTTCGAGCACGACGGGGTGATGTACGCGAATGTGGTCCTGCGCGACGAGGAGGAGGAGTGACCCGCCCTGTCATCCTGAGCCGCGCAGACGGCGAAGGACCCCCTGCCGACGGAACGGGAGTCGTGCATCGGAGGGGGATCCTTCGCTGCGCTCAGGATGACAGGTGGGCGTTCGTCATCGCCGCACTCCTGCTTTTGTCGATGACCGTGCACGCCCAGGACGCCCTCGTCGTCGGCGCCAGCGCCGACCGCCTGGACAGCGGCGACGGCGGCGGCGTGTCCCTGCTCTGGATCCACCCGCGCGCCGGCAACACGCTCACCGCCGGCGCCGCGTTCTTCACACTGGCCGGGACGCGATGGACCTACGCCACGCTCGGCGGCACGCTGCGCGCCGGCGCGCGTACCACGTTCAACGCCGAGGCGAGCCTCGGGCGTGGCGACGACGACGCGGGCGACTTCCGTTACCTGCTCGTGCGCGGCGGCGTCACGCGCGAGTTGCTCCCGAGGCGGCTCTACGGGGAAGGGGAGTGGCTGCAGGCGGATGTGGCGCGACGGCAGAACGGCATCGCCCGCATCGGCGCCACGTACCTGCCGCTGCCGCTGCTCACGTTGCGCGGCTCGCTCTATCAGTCGATCGCCGGCGACGACGACACCACGCTGGTCACCGTGCGCGGCGACTACGATCTCGGGCGCGCCATCGCCATCGCGGGCGTTTCCGCCGGCCGCGCCACGCCGGTGTTGCTGCAGCAGGGCGGCGGCGGGGAAACGCGCGTGCGCGAGGCGTTCGCCGGCATCAGCATGCGCGGATGGACGATCGTGGCCACGGTGGGAGAGGATCGGCAGCGATTGTCCGTCAGTTGGCGCATTCCGATGGGGGCGCGATGAGCGAGCCGGCCGTCCGCACGCCGCGGCGCGTGCTCGTCACGGCGCTGGTGGCATTCGCGCTCGCGGCCGGCGTGGGGAGTGCCTTCATCCGCCTGACGGATCGCCGCGGCATCGAACAGCGCCGGCAGGCGGCCGCGGATGCCGCGGCCGCGACGTCGCTGCGCATCGAGCGGCAGATCGACGCCGCGCTCGGCGCCGCCGCGACGGCCGCCGCGCTCGTCCGCGCCTCGGGGGAGACGGACCTGCGCGACGTGGCCGAGGCGGCACGGCGCGGCGGGGTGACGAGCGTCGAGCTGCTCCCCGCGCTGCCGGTACCTCCCGGTGTTCGCGAGCTGCTCGTCCTCGCCACGCCGCAGCAGTTGCGCGCCTGCGTGCGCGTCGCGCCGTCGGATCCGCGCTTCGCCGCGGCGATCCTCCCCGTGCAGGAACTGCTCGGCCGCAGCGGCATCGCGGACCTCGGCAACGACTACGACTATCGCCTCGTCGCCGCCGACGCCGGCTCGGGACGCTCCGTCGTCATCGCCCGCTCGTCGCCGCTGGAGCTCGCCGATCCGGTGCGCGCGTCGTTTGCCGTGCCGCAGGGACGCTGGACGCTCGAGGTCGTCCGCCGCTCCGGGTGGCGGATGCGGGGAGAACGGACGCGCGAGATCGCCCTCGTGCTGATCGGCAGCGTGCTCTTCGCCCTGTTCGTCTACGACCTGCTGCGGCGCCCCTACGTGCTCGAGCGCGAAGTCGAGCTGCGCACGCGGAAAATCGCCGAGACGAACCGGCGCCTTACCGCCGAGATCGAACAGCGCGAGCGCGCGGAAGAGCAGGTGCTCCACGAGGCCACGCACGACCGTCTCACCGCGCTGCCGAACCGCGTCTACCTGCGCGACCGCATCGCGCGCTCGCTCTCCCGCGCCCGCGGGGAAGACGCCGTCGGCTTCGGCGTGCTGGTCATCGACATCGACCGCTTCACCGACGTCAACAACGCCCTCGGGCACCACGTCGGCGACGAGCTGCTCACGCTCGCCGGCCGCCGCCTGCAGAGCTGCATCCGCTTCGGCGACGTCCTCGCGCGCGTCGGAGGCGACGAGTTCGCGATCCTCGCCCTGGCGGTCGACCCGGGGGAGATCACCGGCGTGGCCCGCCGCGCGCACGAGGCGCTGGAAGTGCCGTTCGAGGTCAGCGGCCACCGCGTGCAGATGTCGGGGAGCATCGGCATCGCCCTGAGCGCGAGCGGCTACACGGCGGCGGACGAGCTGCTGCGCGACGCCTACCTCGCCGTCCACCGCGCGCGGCAGCAGGGCGGCGCCTCGCACGTGCTGTTCGATCCGAAAATGCACGAGCAGGCCGCGGCCGCACAGCAGATCGAGACGGAGCTGCGCGCCGCGCTGGCCGGCAACGAGCTGCGCACGTACTTCCAGCCGATCGTGTCGCTGCAGACCGGCCGCATCACCGGATTCGAGGCGCTGGTGCGCTGGGTCAGCCCGAAGCGCGGCTTCGTCTCGCCGGCGGCGTTCATCCCCGTCGCCGTGTCCACGGGCCTCATCATCCCGCTCGACCAGTGGATGATGCGCGAGGCCGCGCGGCAGGTGCACGAGTGGAACACACGCCTGCAGCTCGACCCGCCGCTCACGGTCAGCGTCAACGTTTCCGGCCGCCGCCTCGGCCAGAAGGAGCTGATCGACGACGTCGCCTCGACGCTGCGCGACACCGGCATCGACACGCGCTCGCTGCGCCTCGAGATCACCGAGGGAGAGATGATGCAGCGGCCCGAGGAGGTGCTGGCCATCCTCACCGAGCTGAAACGGATGAACATCACCCTGCTGGTCGACGACTTCGGCACCGGCTACTCATCGCTCAGCTACCTGCACAGCTTCCCGATCGACATCGTCAAGATCGACCAGTCGTTCGTCCGCCGGATGTTCGAGAACGCCAAGGACGAGGAGATCGTGCGCGCCGTGATCAACCTCAGCGCCACGCTCGGCCTGCGCGTCATCGCCGAGGGAATCGAGACCGCCGGGCACCTCGCCCGCCTGCGCGAGCTCGGCTGCGACTACGGGCAGGGATACTTTTTCTCCAAGCCGGTCGACGCTGCCGCGATCGAGACGCTGCTGGCAGCCGGCACGGTGTGGTGACGTCGCGAACGATCCGGCCGTTGCGCCGCCGGTCGCAATCAGGAAGATCCCTCCACCGTCCATCCATCGGCGATCCGGCCCAGGAGTCCCGTCCAGTTCACGCCCGCGGAGTCATTGCCCAGCCGCACCAGCACGAGGCGCTTGTCGGGACTGACGTAGATCCTCTGGCCGAAGTGGCCGTTGGCGTAGAAGTCGGGGCGCGTGCGTCCTTCCCTGAAGGCGCCCCACCAGAGCTTGCGGTGGAACCCGTCGTCGAAGCGATTCGGCGCGCCGGCGGGAGGAGGCGTGGTGGTGGCGGCCACCCAGCCGGCGGGGATGACCTGCCGCGAACCGGCCTGGCCGGCATTCAGGTAGAGCAATCCGAACCGCGCCAGATCGACCGCGCGGGCGACGAAGCCGCTCTCGGTCTTCTCCAGTCCGGCGTCTCCGCGGTCCACATTCCAGAGTGCGCCATACGCCGCCCCCATCGGCTGCCACAGCCGTTCCTGCGCGTACCGGGACAACGTCATTGCCGGGTCTTTGCGTCGCAGGGCGCGCTCGAGCACGTACCCGAGCAACAGCGGGCTCAGTTCCTCCGCCTCGAATTTCGTCCCGGGGGGACGCACCAGTTTTGCCCGCTCGAGGAAGCCTCTCACGTCCGGCGTGTAATACATCCTGGGCTGTTCTTTCCACGGGGCATTGCCCCGGCGATAGAGAAAACCGCTGACGTTGTCGGCCAGTTGTTCGACCGTCAGCGCGGCAACCGCGGGGTTGTCTTTCAGGGGGACGTGCATGCCGGCCGTGTCGCCCCTCGAGAGCAGGCCCTCCGCCTCCGCGACCCCGACGAGGGCGGAGAGGACGGACTTGGAGATCGAGAAGCTCTTGAACAGGGAGTCGCGCGTGTGGCCCTGGTAGTAACGCTCATCGACGAGACGGCCGTTATGGACGACGAGCAGCGCGGTCGTGCCATGGCCGCTCATGAACGCATCGAGCTCGGCCTCGGTCGTGAGCCGGCCGTCCTGCACGGCGAGCGGCATGCGGGTGATCCACGCGCCATCGGGAGCCGCCGGCAGCGGCAGTGGCCGTTCGGCGGGCGCGATCGGGCGGGAGGGGAGCGCCCGGTAATCTTCGACGTCGATCTGACGCAGCAGCACCAGACGGCGGACGTAGGTGCTGCAACCAAGCGCGGCGAGGAGCGTGAGCGGCAGGAGAAAAAGGAGGAGGCGGGTTCGTGACATTGGTGGAGACCTCTGATAACTTGACGCTGTCAGGTCGAATGTAACCGTGATGCCTGACGCTGTCAAGTTATCGATGCCGCGTCCCAGATCGAACCTCGAGGAGCTGCTGCTCACGACCGCCGCGGAGCTCATTGCCACGGAAGGGGTGGACTCGCTCTCCCTCCGGGAGCTGGGGCGGCGCGCGGGCGTTTCGCGCGCCGCTCCGTATCACTACTTCACGGACAAAGCGGAGCTGATCGCGCGCGTGGGCGCGCTCGGCTTTCGCCGCCTGGGGGAGCGCATCGGCGCCGCGGCGGAGGTATCCGTCGACCCGCTGATCCGGCTGCGCGACGGGCTGCTTGCCTACATCGAATTCGCGCGGGCCGAGCCGCACTTTTTCCAGCTCATGTTCTCCGGGGCACTCGCACGGGAGCGACCGGACGACCGCGGCGAGGCGGCCGGCCTGGCGTTCTCCAGCGCCGAGGCACGGGGGGCGTTCGCGACGCTCATCGACGGCGTGAGGGACGCGCAGGCCGCGGGCGTCCTGCGGGATGACGACCCGCTCCTGATCGTGAATGTCCTGTGGGCGTACACGCACGGAATCGCGGTGCTTGCGGATCGCCACCTGAAGTACGAGCGCGGCACCGGCGCGGTGTTCGAGGCAGGTTTCAACGCGCTGGTCGAACATTACGGAATCCTGCCGCCCTGACGCGTCCGCGGTTCACATCACGCCTGTAGTGAGGGGACATGCGGAACACGATGCTGCTCCTGGTGCTGATGCTCTCGCTCGCGCAGTGTGCCACCCGTCCCGCTCCCGCCGCCGCGGATGCCGTCCCGCGGGTGGCGCGGATGTGGCGGGGAGAGGTACCGCTCGCCCGCGCGGAGGAGTACGACGCGTACATCCGGGCCGAGGGGCTGAACAAACTGCGCGCGATCCCGGGCAACCTCGGCGTGCAGATGTTCCGCCGCACGGTCGGCGACCGCGAGGAGCTCGTGGTCATCTCCTACTGGCCCGACGAGGCCGCGATCCGCGCGTACGCGGGCGACGACATCACCCGCGCCCGCCTCATCGAGCTCGACGGGGCTCGCGCGTCCGTCCATACCTTTCGCACGTGGTCGTGCCGTTCATCGCGCGTTTGGTCGTTACGCCGAAATCGTCATTCCGGCGAGGCGCGCGTGCAATAGCCAGTTGTGCGCCGATCGGCATGACCAGTGGCCGTCGCTGAAGGCTTCATTTCGTTTCCGGCGCCGGGATGCTGGCGGCAATCCGCTCCGCGATTCGCTGGCCGAGCTCCATCGTGGCGACCATCGCGGCGGACATCGACCAGGCCGCCGCGTCCGGCGCCGCGCGCAGTTGCTCGACTGCGATTCTCCCGTTCACGCGACCGTCTGGCGCGAACAGCAAGTGCTCGACGCCTTCCGCGCCGACGGGGACACGCGCGTGACCAACCACCTGGTCGCCGGCCATCGCCGTCGCGACGAACGCCGCGTCGTCCGCCACGTTCCCGAAGTCTAGCGCCGCGTCGACGGTGACGAGGCCGCGCGCGCCGTCGCTGCGGGCGACCGGCAACGTCTGCACCACGCCGGCAGTGCGGAGCTCCACGCGCACCGCAGCCCCGACACCAGCCGGTACGACGGCGTCGATCAGCTCGAAATCGTGAACGACGAAGGTGACGGCGCCGCAATCCCCGCGTGCCGCTCCGTGCCTGCGCCATCCGCTCGCCGCCTCGCGGCGCAACACGCGTCCGAAGCGGCGTACGAGCTGCGCCTCCATCGCCGACGCCCGAGCATCCCACGAACCGTCCGGGAGCTTGAAGAAGCCGGGCCCCGGCACGCCGGAAAGCGGCATGCGGGCGGTGCCGGAACCCGAGCCGGCAACGACGTCTCGCGCGGCGATGCTGCCGATCGCGGCTCGCAGCAGATGGGTCGCGTTCTCCGGCGGGTGTCGCCGGACGACCGGGAGCAACGAGCGCATCATCGCGGAGATGGCGGCCGTCGCCGGGAGGTGGAACGACGGGTCGGCGGTCTCGGCGTCGACTTCCACAAAAACTTCCGGACCGCCGACGTAGTACGCCGGCGAGCCGCTCTCCCCGACGATCAGGTCGTATACGCTTTCGTGAGCTTCTCCGGGCCCGGGAAGAGGGTGGATCGCGGCCACCGGGATGTCGCGTGCCCGGTCGGCCGCGGCTCCGTGCAATGACGTGCCTTCCACGAGCCTGCCGATCCCCTCCGGCAGCATGGTGGGTACGGCATCGGCAAGCCCCCATGCGTCGATCGCGAGCCTGCGCATGCCGGACGATGAAGCCGCGCGGAACGGATGCGACGCCGTGACCGATACCTTCATGTCGCCGAGGCGGTACAGCGTGCGGCCTGCACGTAAAGGGGCCTCGACGAGGAGGACCGGACGTGGGCCGACCGTCGTCCGGATGTCGTCGCCGGCCTTCACCTGGTCGATCGGCTTCGTCGATCCGTCCGCCATCCACACCCCCGTTCCGGCGCCGAAGCAACTATCGGACAAAGGCGGATACCAGTTGAGGTTGCCCCAGTAACAGAGACTCTGTGCATAACCGTTCGCAAGGCTCGTCGTTCTGGCCACCGGGAGCCCCTGGCTGGTCCACGCCGTCCTGGTCTCGGGCATCGACGCGGTGATCGTGGGCGAGCTGATGTCGGAACCGGACAGCGGCAGATACCACGTCGTGTAGCCGCCGTTCCACCACGAGCCTGGGCCGACCTGCGGGGGCACGGTCAGGCCGGCGTCCCGGTAGCTCCGGATCGCCGCGTCGACGTCCACGGCTCCGAGAGCCTTCAGCGTGATCCAGAGATTGAAGAGAAACCAGGTCGCAGCAATGGTCGAAGGGCCCCCCATGGCGATCGACAGGTTGATGTTGGCGGTGAACTGGCCGCGCAGGATCGCGCTGTTGAGCTCCGCGAGTGCCTGCGCCGGCTGCCCGATCGCGCGGTAGGCATTGGCGGTCGGCGCATAGCCGGTCTTGTAGACGCTGAGGCAGGTGGCGGACAGCACCGGCAGCAATTGGGTGTTGTACGACGAGAGAGCGCTTGCGAGCTTGCCGGTGTCGAGGCTGAGAGCGACCATCCGCCGCACCGCGTCCGTCAGAACGGCGACGCCGTAATTTCCCCACCAGCCCGGCCCGAGGGCGGACGGCAGTTGCGCCACCACCGCGGCAGCCGCCGGTGTCTGCGCGATGCCGGTGTAAAAAGCATCGCGATAGCCGGAATAGGGTCCGGTGTAGCGGTAGGAGTAATCGGAGTTGGACGGCTGCGGCGCGACGACGCTGTTCGGCAGATTGCTCTGGAGGAGGTTCACCAGCGCTCCTCGATGGGCCGCATCCCACGGCGTCGCTCCGTAAAACGGCATGGCATCGAGAAGCGTCTTCAGCGACGGCATGATCTCCGTGCCTACGCCGTGGGCCGCCGGTGCGCGCTGGGCCGGCGCCCCGACGAGATCAGCGACAAACTGCTGTTCGTACTGCTGGTAGGTCGTCACGCGGTACTCCTTACGCGAGAGCCGGCGGCGACGCGACCGAGATCGCGAACGGCGCGGCCGCGGCGCCGGCGGCATTGCGCGCCGCAATGGAGTCGAGGAGCTGCTGTTGCGTCGACGCCGGCCGGCCGTTCGGCGAGAAAGTCCCGGTCGTCGCGTTGAAGGAAAGGAACGCCGGCAGTTGACCCGTGTGCGAGAACGTCATGGGCGTGCTGGGCGGCAATCCGAACGCGGGCCCGAAGCTCTCCGCCGGCGACGGCGTGCTGTCGAGGATGAAGTTGAGTTTCTCCATGGTCATGTAATTCGGCGCCATGGCCGACATGCGGAGCGTGAACGTCGCCGGCGCGCTGGCGGAATACGAGACCCCGCCCGAGCCGGCGGCGAGCCAACCGCTCGCGTTGGATGGCTTGTAATTCCCGCTCTTGTCAGGCCGCACCGGCTGGAACGTCAAGCCGATCGAGGACAACTGCCCCTTGCTCGTCAAGGTGGCATTCCCCTGCGGCGCGCTCAGCCAGGTCTGCGTCGAGACGGACGGGCCGGTTGGCGGAACCACCGGAGTCGCCGACAGCGGCTGCAGCTTCGGCTGGAACGAAACCGTGTTGTCGCTCATGAGGCTGAGCCACAGCGCGACCGGCCGCTGCGTCGGATCGCGCTGGGTCATGGCCATGATCTGGGTCTGGCCAAGGCCGTCGGTCTCCGCGACCCAGACGCAGTTCGGCAGAGCGGTCGGAGCGCCGAGAAGCGACAGCGAGCCATTGGAGTTGCAGGCCAGCGTCATGCCGCTCGCCGCAAGCGTGAACCCGATCATCAGCAGCGAGCCCAGGTCGGGATTGGCGTAGACGAGGGCGTAATCGATCGCCCGCTGCTTCGCCGCGACAGCGAAGCCGGCCGGCTGCGCGTACTCCGTCACGAACTGCTCGACCGGGTTGGGCGGCTTGTGGAACATCTGGTAGATCATCAAACCGACCCCCGCCAGGGCCGCGAGCACCGCAAGCGGCCCGGCGATCGAGACGAGGCCCGCCATGAGCCCTCCTTCGGCGACCCCGGCCCACGTGCCGATCATGGCGAAGAGCATCAGCGAGCCGCCCACCATATTGAGGATGTCCGCCGCCAGGGCGACCCCGCTCTCGCCTTCGATGATGAAGTAGAGATTGAGCCCGATCCCGGCGACGATCAACACCGGCCCGACACGCGTGGCGATGAATTCGTCGAGGTTCTTGCCCAGGATCTTCGCCGCCCAGCTCGCCTCCTCGGCCCCTGCGACGGTGGCGGTCTTGGTCACGACATTCGCAACGAGCGTCGTGCCGGCGGTGCCTTGCGTATCGCCGAGCCAGCGGGCCGTGGCGTTGCCGATCTGGGCCAGCGCAGTGCCGAGCTCCGGGGCGTCGCCCTTCACGATGATTTTTCCGATCGCGGCGGCACGCTGCATCCTCGTCATGCCGTTGACGCCGTACATCGCGTACGTGCGGACGCCGCGCGTTACGACGCCCGCGAGCACCTGCAGCCCGAGTCCCGTGGCGTCGATGATCGTCTCCGTCTTCTGGCCGGGCGTGAGCTTGTCCCACTGTTTGAAGAGGCCGATGACGTTGAAGATGGCAAGCGCGGTGACGCCGCCGACGAATGCCGTGCCGAAGAACGAGGCCGTGGCGGAAAACTTCGGATAGCGCCCCTCGAACCACTCGACGAGCTCCTGCGTGACGTACGGCAGTGCAAGAGCGAAATCGATGGCCTCGGAGAATGCGCGAACGGCTTCGATCGACGACCTCAGCATTTCGTCGGCGTTCGCATCGGCGAGGATCGCCTGAAGCTGCTGCGCCGCATCCGCGATCTTCCGATCCTCATTGCGGAGGTTGGCCGCGACGAACTGCTGCAGGTACAGCTTGATGATGTCGAACGACATCGCCTCGCCGGTGAAGCCGAACATGCTCGGCAGGATGTTCGTGGTCAGGAAGGTGTCGAGGGTGGCCGTGTACTCCCGCGCGAAGAAGCCCGACGGATCGAGCGCCGTCAGCACCTCCATGTTCTGCTGGATGAGCCGGGAGAGCGTGGTGCCGTCGCTCGAGCCGGTCTGGACGCTCATCTGAAGGGAGATGTTCGCCAGAATGGCCGGCGCCGTGTTGTAGGTGTAGAAGGCGAACGCCCAGTAGAGCTTGTTCGTCTTCGCGTAATTGCCGGCGTCCTGCACCTGCGTCGTCAAGGTCTGGATCAGCTTCGGCGGTGTGTTCGCGTCGACGGCGACGTTCCAGTTGATGTCGTTGACCTGCGCCGTGACCTGCGCGTCGATCTGCGGCGCGTACGTGGCCGCGTTCCGGACCTGATCGGCGAGATACGCGCTGGTGAGCGTGAACCGCTGCTGCCACTCGTACTTGAACAGGAGCTGGGAGTGCCTGTTGTAAACCTTCGACCCGGCCACTTCCGTTTTCAGCCACGCCGCCGCGCGTGGCCCGTTCAGCTTCGCGCATACCGGGTCCCTGCCGGCGGCGAGGCCCTGCGAGACGACGGCCGTCGACAAGGTCGCGTACCAGGTCCCCGGGCTCGGGTAGCCTTCGACCGGAGTGTTCGCGACCGCCGCCAGCTCGCCGCTCAGCGTCGGCTGTTGATCCTTCCCGAAGATCAGCTTCCACATCGCCGGCGGGATGTAGCTGTTCATGATCGCGCCGAGATCGGACGTGACGGCGCCCTGCACCACGTCGGCCCACGCGCCGCTGGAATCGCGCACGAACGGCGTCATCGCCAGCAGGCCGGAGATCGTGAGCGTGCCATCGTCGACCGCGGCGGCCATCTCCGTGGCGCGCTGATGGAGCGTCGGATGGAGATCGCTGTGCCGCGCCAGTGCGGCTGCGACGGCGCCCGCTCGCAGGCGGTTCGCGGAGAGCGAGTGGTCCGGGGCCGCGGCGCGTGAACCGTCGGCGGTGAAGCGCAGTGTCCCGCTTTCCGGCAGGCCGGTCCGCTGCTGATGCTGCGGATCGAGGTTGCGCCACTGCAGTTCCGCGCCGCGCATGCACGACTGCCCGGCCGGGCGGCCGTCCATGGTGAGACGGCCGTCGAAGACGGCGAACGGAGCGGCGT
Organism: Thermoanaerobaculia bacterium; assembly: GCA_035627015.1. Classification (GTDB taxonomy): domain Bacteria; phylum Acidobacteriota; class Thermoanaerobaculia; order Gp7-AA8; family Gp7-AA8; genus QHVT01. The sequence goes on from DASPMO010000132.1 coordinate 44,705, forward strand.
CCGCCGACGTCCGGAAGAAGCCGGACGCGGTCGCCTGCACGCGCTCGCCCTGCATGCCGACGAGATTTCCATGCGGCGCCGGCGCGTCGATCTGCAGCACGCCGTTGATCGTCGCCGCGGCCGCGTCCTCCACCGCCTGCATCCAGTACGGGTAGACGGTGTCGGGCCCGGTGGCAGGCTTGCCCTTGTCCCGAGCGGGATTTCCCGAGGACAGGAAGGTCAGATCCCACACCATCTGCCCCGACTGCTCCCCGAGGGCGAGCGACGCGCTGAAGGACCCGGCTACCGGAGCCCACGGGATCGCCTGCGTCTGCTGGTCGGCGAACTCGAAGGTGAATGCCGGCGGCTCCATCGGCCCGCCCGGGGTCACGGTGTAGCTGAGCAGGAGGCGCTGCCGGATCCAATCCGCCCGCTTCCACGGGATGGAGGCCGGGTCCCACGTGAGCCCGATGATCTTCTCGCTCGAGGTGAGATACGTCGCGCCCGTGTTCAGGGCGACATCGCAGAGGAAGTGCGCGGTGGACGCCGCCATCACCGATACCGGGTCGTGCGCCACGCCGATGTTGCCGGTAGCGCCGAGGTCCTGATGCGTCAGGTAGAGATGGCCGCCGCCGTATGCGCCGTGCCAGCTGATGATCCGGTCCTGCTCGTCGAAGCGCCACGCGTCGCGCGGGAGCGGGACTTGATCGAGGAACAACTGGTCGCCGGAGGGGTCGCCGGGAGTGGGCCGAATCAGGAGCAGCCGCTCCGGAATGGGCGCCTGGGAGTTGCCGTACGACTCGTAGCGTCGGATGCGAAAGTCGAGCGCGTGCGGTCCCTTCGGACCCTTCGCGCGGAGGCGGCTCTGCTTCGGCAGCGTGAGACGGCAAAGATCTGCCTGGGCAACGTCGAGTTGCGTCATCTGGACCTCTCCTCTTGTCGGGATTTCATTGAGGAGGACCGCGAGGGCATGAGTTCCCTACCCGACGATAAAAGATTTCCGCTCCGCCGGAAAATGCGCATGCGGACGTGCCGGACGACTTCGAGGAGTGTTCGCACGCAACTCACGAGGAACTGGTCGAGCGGCTGATCCCGGATGGGGAGATGGCTCCGCGCTCGGCCGAGGACGTGGTCCGGCTGCCTTCGTTCCCAGCCAGGGGAGGATCCAGGCGTGCGAGGGAGCGCTCCGGCAGAAGTACGCGGAGATCGTGAATGCCATGGGGCCGGCCGACGGCAAGCTCGCGCCGCCGGGATACTACCTGCTGTTCATCGTGAACAAGGCGGGTGTGCCGTCGGTCGCGTAGTTTGTGCTGCTGAAGTGAGGAACTGCGGCCAATGATCAGTTGTCGAGTGTGACGCCGAGCCCTTCGAGGATGGGATCGATGGGCAACAGCACCGCGCGTTGCTCCTCGATCGCCGAGACGATGCCGATCAGTTCCTTGCTGCGATTGAACACGGGCGCGCCGAGGTCGGCGGCCGTTGCGCGGATGTCCGTCGTGATCCTGCCGCCCGCCACGCTCAGGACGAGGCCTTTCACGCTGCCGCTCCCGCCGCCGAGCATCTCGATGTTGGGTTGATTCTTCGGCGTGTCCTCGGTGCCGAAGAACTTTCCTTTGCCGGGGATGTCGCGATCGGTGTCGACGCCGGGGAGCGGCAGCACGAGCGCGGCGCCGTGGCCCGATTTCCAGAGGATGCCGATGCGTTCCGTGCCTCCGCCGGCAGGCGCCGGCTGCGTCACGAGCTCGCCCACGTTGCCGCCGAGGACGGACGCGAGCGTCAGGATGTAGCGCTGTCCGTCTTTCCTCACCATGCAGCAGATGCTGCCGCGCCTCGCGTTCGACCTGGCCAGCGAGAGGGATTCTCCAATCTCGACGGCCTGGCTGGCGGGAGGAAGGGGAGGGAGGGCGGGCGGCGCGTTGAGTTGTCTCTCGAGAGTGCGAATGCGGGCGCTCAGCGATTCCTTGATCTGCTCGGCCTCGTTCGATTTCTGGGTGACCGCGCCGCTGAGCTCAGCGATCTGCTGGTTCGCGTTGCGGAGCCTGTTCTCGGCGGCGCTCGCGCTGGTCAGTGCGCGAGCGAGCTCGCCGCCCCTCTCCGCGGCAGCAGTTCTCGCGCTGGTCAGTTCGCGGGTGAGATCGGCGATCCTGGCGGTCTGCGCGTTGAGCTGCTCCGTGAGCGCGCGCTCTTTCGCTTCAGCCGCGCGAATCTGCCCGTTGCGAATCTCCACCACGAGATCGCTCTCCTTCTTGGCCATATAGGCGCGCTGTTCCGCGGTGGCCTTGTCGCGCTGGAGATCGGCCGCCCTCTTCTGGGCTCTGGCCGTCTCGAGCTCCTGCTGCTGTTCCCTCGCGCGAGCGGCGGCCACCTGCCGCTGTTCCCGCGCGCGAACGACGGACATGGTGATGTACACGGCGACGATGACCACCACGCTGGCACCGATGACGATCCGATAGACCGTGCTCTTGCGGCGCCGCTTGATCTCGGCCTGGCTGCGCGTCACGAACTCGCGCACGAGATCGCTCACGCCGAGGTCGACGGCGGCCTTCGATTCGAGCCAGCCCGGCGGGATCAGTCCTTCGTCGAGGAGCAGTTCGGAGGACCTTCCGTACACGAGCCAGCGCTGCGCGAATCTCTCCAGGCGGTCGCGCATGGCGATGTTCGCGCGCTGGTCATCAATCCAGTCGCGAAGGCGGCCCCAGTTGCGCACGAGCGACTCGTGCGGGATCTCGACCTGCGAGTCCTCGTCCATCTCTGCCGGCGTGTAGCGGATCAGCCCCTCGCGGCGAAGGTCGTCGAGGACGTCCGTGAAACGCTGGGGTGGCTCGCCCCGCGCGAGCTCCGCGCGGCGGACGCGTTTGCGCAGCACCTCGACACCGCTGGAGGGCTGGACCAGGCGCAGGAAGATGCGGCGCATCGTCTCCTGGTTCTCCTCGATGGCTTTGTCGTACAACGCATCGGCGCACGACGACAGCGCGAAGCGGACATTCCCCAGCTTCTCGTAGGCCGCCTTCGTGAGGCGGTTCCGGTTCCGCGCCTTCCACAGCTTGAGCAGCGTGAACTGGAGCAGCGGCAGCACGGCCATCTCGCCGCGCGCGTCGTTGACGAGCATGTCCAGGAGGCCGGGCTCGAACTTCAGCCCCACTGCTTCCGCCGGGCGGACGATGACCTCGCGCAGCTCCTCGTCCCGCAGCGATCCGACGCGCACCTCGTTCAGGAACTGCGTGTGCAGCGCCGGATAGCGAGCGACGAAATCCTCGTAGTCGCTACGCATGGTGAGGATCACCAGATGCGGCGCGCCGGGGCCTGTGGCGAGATCGACGATGAGATCCACGAAGGCGGTGCGTTGTCTCTCGTCCGTGCAGAGGGTGAAGATCTCCTCGAACTGATCGACGACCATGCAGGCCGGCCGCTCGTCGCTCGCGGAGAGGCGCGTCCGCAAAAGCGTCCTGTCGGTCCGCAGTTGATCCGACTGCTCCAGCTTCAGCGCCGCCGCCAGATTGTGCAGAGGCTCCGCGCCCGGGACGATCACCGGCAGCACGTTCCATTTCGGCTTCAGCCGCGGCAGCAGGCCTGCCAGCACGAGTGAGGATTTGCCGCTGCCGGAGAGGCCTAGGACGGGGATGAAGCGCGCTTGGCCGTCGATCTTCGCCGTGAGCGTCTCCAGCGCGCGCTGGCGGCCGAAGAAGAGATGGCTTTGCGTTTCGGCGAATGCCTCGAGTCCGACGAACGGGCAGAGCTTGTCGTCGAGCTCGGGAAAAACCTGAGGGTTGAATCGAACCAGCGTCGTCTCGTCGAGCGCCCCACCGGCCCGTTGCAGCATGGCAGTCCAGTAGTCGATCAGCGCCTGAGCCATGCTTCGCTCGTCGTTCGCGTAGAGGAGCAGGCCGGTGGAGCGGGCCCGATCGATGAAGCCCGAGACGTCCTCGAACATCGTGACCACGGCCACGCCCGAGTACTGCTTTTCGAGCAGCGTCTCGTGCGCCGCGTATAGCTCGGTGAGGTTCTCGTACAGCACGGGGCTCGGACGGGAGGCGGAGATCGGGAGGGTGGTCATGCGAGCTTTCTCGAGAGCGCGGTGAGAGGGGCGCCCACGTAGCGCAACTCGTCGCACTGCTTTTTCAGGGACCGGTCGACGTTGTAGAAACGATTGACGGTGTAGCGGCGGAAGACCTGATACGGACCCCACGCCGCCTCGCGATTCCTGAGATCGATGGCCGCCTCGAGCTCCGCGCGCGCTTCCTCGAAGGAGCTCGTGGGCCCGGTGCGGTCGAGCACTTCGATCTCGCGGACGACGCGCGGATACATGAGCTGCAGGCTGGTGATGCGCTCGTGCAGTGTGCCGTCCACGAGGCGCATCGCGGCCTCGGCGTTCTGCCATCCGTCGTGATCGACGATGAGCGCGCTGAGGTTCCGGGCCAGACGCCGCAGCGCCTGCAGGCCGCCCGCGAGCAGGCTGAGATCGGCCTCATTGAGGTGCAGGGCCTCCGCGCGCGCGCAGATCGTGTCCACCGCTTCGATGAGGTCGGGCAGGCGAAGCAGCCGCGCCGCCGTCGTCAGTTGCGTATTGACGGAATGGGAATGCGCGGAAATGAGATGGTCGACCGCCTGGATCAACTCCTTCATCAGCTCGTTGTCGCTCTGACCGATGGCCTCCTTGAACTGAGCGGGCAGATCGCCGAGCTGCGCGACCCAGGGCAGATCGCCCGCGGAGAACGAGGCTCGCCCGGCGATCTCCTGGAGCTCGGTGAGCGCGTTCTCGATCGCGGTGGCATACAGCTTCGCGAACGGCCGCAGGTCGGGCACGCTGCTGACCTGCACCGTCGTCACCGCCTGAAACTGCAACTGCAGCTGGTGCAACTGCTCGTGCACGTCCTTCAGGTCCGCCAGCAGCAGGATCTGCCGGGAAGCCTCGCCGATGTAGTCGCGGAACTCGAAGAGCGCGTCGTGGATGCCCTCGGTATCGGCGATCGCTTCCAGTCTTCGGAGCGCATGGACAGCCGCGTCGGCCGCGACCGGCCGTTCCTGCGGCCGCAGCGGAAGCGCGAGCTTCGAGGAGCGACTCTCCTTGATGGCCCGGATGACGCGCTGCAGCTCGGTCGGGCGCCGTTTCTCATCCGAGATGTCGACGTGCAGGATCTCCAGGAGCGGGGGCGGAAGAACGCATTCACGGTACACGAGCGGGATCACGACGCCGCGCTCGCCCTGCGGGTCGAGCTCGCGTCCCAGTGCGGCTTCGTACGACGTCCAGAGACTCTCCATCCACTGCGGAGTGAGGAACAGCACGACGTGTCTGCAGTCGTCGACGGCCTCGCGGATCATGAGCTCGATGCTGCGGCCGGGCGTGAAGGTCTCGTCCGTGACCGCATCGATCCCCTCGCCCCGGAGGTTTTCGAGGAGCATGGCGACATCTGCTGCGTCGTCATGGCTGTAGCTAACGAAGACGTCGTGCTTCGGCATGGTTTGCCCCAATGAATGACCGACTCGATTTTCGATGGATGTCCTTCCAATGTAGGTCCGGTTGGCTGAGAGTCAAGGCACAGGACGGACTCTTTTCCGGAGAACGAGCTCAGCCCAGCGGGTCGTCCCCTCTAAACTTGCAGGATGCGCAGGTTCCGCGGAACCGCCGTGATGGCGATCGTCGTATTCGCGCCGCTGCCCGAGCCGGCGGCGCAGTGGCAGCTCAAGCCGCGGATGCGTCTCGCCCCTCACCGGCACACCAGCGCGAGAGTCGTGGGTGACGCATATCCGGTTTTTCTTCGGAAATCGTGGTCTCTGCACCAATGACCCTCCAGTGCCGCCGTTGACAGGCGATTCTCACGATCGCGGCCGCACACTCTTGCGGCATGGCCAGATCTCGCAGGCGATTCCCGAACTGCGCAAGGCGGCACGCAGCGAAGATCCTGCGGCGCTGACGGACCTTGCGGCGGCTCTGATCAGTGAAGCGGAGCTCCTTCCCCTGGCGTCACCCACGAGAACGCGAATCGTCGCGACTGGATCCCTCGTCACGCTACGCGTCGGCGCTGGAAGCAATCGCGGTGTTGCAACGCGCGATCGAGCAGCAACCGGGCCTCGCGGCAGCGCACTTCCGCTACTACACGTCAGGTGCTCTTTACACTGCCGGCCGGAAGTCTGAAGCGGCCTTGTGGCTTCGACTCAGTCGAGGAGGAGATCCAGCGAGCCCACGGCAGCGCGGGCCTGCGCGCGCTGCAGCGATGGGAAGAGGGCGTCAACCTGGTCGTTCGGGGTCGCGCGCTGGCCGCAATCGATGTCTTCGAGGCCCAACACGCGGAGCACCGGGCGTCCGGCGAACGCGTGCTGGCGACTATGTTCGACGAGCTTCGACGAACCATTCGCGTACAGCTGATGAGCGACGCAGTGTCCCGCCATGACACGGAGGCGGCGTTTCGATATGCCGACGGTTCGTCGCTGCGCGACGTGCAGAGCGCCCTTGCGCCGGACGCCGCCATCCTTCGGTACGCAACGGTGAACTATGGCCACCAGGTTGTCTTTGTAATCCGCCGAGATTCCGCAGACGTGGTGACTCTGTATGACGGGGCGCATCGACGCCCCGGAGACACGGTTGGCTTTGTATCTCGCGAAGATTCCTTGGACGTAGTGACTCTGCATCTACCCCAGGACGGCGTGCATCAAAGCGCGGCGGAAATCGCGAGGACAGCGGCGACGATGCGCGTCGCGCCCGATCCGGTGACGGCCTCGCTGCTGCACGATCTCGTCATCGCGCCCGTGCTGGAAAAACTTCACGGCATCACCACCATCGCCGTCATCCCGAACGTCGAGCTGGCGGAGATTTCCTTCGGTGCGTTGTTCGACGCCGGGCGCGGACATATCGTGCGTCGTGGCGCGGATCTGCGGCTGCTCCTGGCTTTGTCGCGCGGGCGCGACAGTCTCTCTGCCGAGGAGATTGCGGCGCTCCGCCTCGACAAAGCGCGTGTCGTGGTTCTGGCCGGATGCGGCGGCGCTGCAAGGGGAGATCCCCACGCACCCATTCAAACGGTGGCGGATGCATTCCTCGGTGCCGGCGTGCCGACGGTCATTGCAACGTCGTACGACCTCGACGACGCGGAAGCTCCGCCGACGATGCGCCTCCTGCATACCTTTCTCCGCAACGGTGACGACGCGGCCGAGGCGCTCCGTAAAACGACGCTGGCCGAGCTGCGATCGCGGCGTAGTGCGCCGCTCTCGCTCCGGTTCCAGGCAGTCGGCGGCGCCGGCGCGTTGATTCAGTGAGGGCGGGCCGGTCTCACAGCGCCGCCCCGCAATACTTGCAATGGGTCGCGTCATCATCGTGGCCCTCGCGGCCGCAGGCAGGGCATGCCTGGCGCGAGTGGCCGCGATGGCGTGCCGCGGTCAGCTCGGAGGTGACGATGCCGGTCGGGACGGCGATGATGGCGTAGCCGATGATCATGACGACGGAAGCGAGCAGTTTGCCGAGCGGCGTCTGCGGCGAGATGTCGCCGTAGCCGACGGTGGTCAGGGTCACGATCGTCCAGTACATCGACAGCGGGATGTCGGCGAAGCCGTGGGCCGGACCCTCGATGACGTAGATGAGCGAGCCGATGAGCACGACCAGCGTGATCACGGCGAAGAGAAAGACGAAGATCTTGCGGCGGCTGGCGCGCAGGGCGCCCGTGATGACGCCGGCCTCGTTGAGGTACTCGGTCAGCTTCAGCACGCGGAAGATGCGCAGGACGCGCAGCACACGCACGGTCAGGAAGAGCTGTGCGCCGGGGACGATCAGCGCGAGCCAGGTCGGCGCGACGGCCAGCACGTCGATGACGCCGTAGAGGCTGCGTGCGTACGCCAGCGGGCGCCGCACGGCCACGAGGCGCAGGATGTACTCGATCGTGAAAAGGATGGTGAACACCATCTCCATCGCGAACAGCTCGCGGTGCCACCGCGCGTCGATCGAGGCCACGCTCTCGAGCATGACCACGGCCACGCTCGAAAGGATGCAGACGATCAGCGCGACGTCGAACGTCCGGCCGGCGACCGTGTCGGCCTCGAAGATGACGGTGTGCAGGCGCTGCCGCCAAGGCGAGGTCTCGTAGCTCATTCCGCGAGTATGCGGGCGGGCGCCCGTCACCGCACGCGCTGCGTGCATTCCTGGACGGTGGCGCCGGTACGAACGACTTGCCACGATCGACGATGAAGATCTGAGGGTTGATGACGAAGCGCCCTGAAAATTGCGGGGCAACGACGGATCGCGCGCAAAGACCCGGTCGCGCAGTCCCAGCGGCGCCGCACGTCCGGTCAGTTCGGCGGCACTTTCGCGGGCTGTCAGGAAAGGGGCTTGGGCGGTTTTGAGGAAGCGATGCCTTCCACGATCGACTGATACGTGCCGCAGTAAGAATTCACTACGGCCACGAGCGCTCTGCGCGTTGTGAAGTCGAGGAACTGATTGGGCGGGCCGGGCCGACGGGGCACGAACCCGCGACCTGCGGCGTGACAGGCCGGAGGTCTGCCGCCGCCGCCCGGCAGCACGCCCCTGCCCTCCCTGACTACGTTTCCCCCCCGTTTACGTTGGCATGTGCATCAAGGCACCCCTTGAACGAGGAAAGACAGGATTTCAGCGATGGGTCATGACGCAGGCACGGGGGCAGTAGAGGCGCGCGCAACTCACGAGGAACTGGTCGAGCGGCTGATCCCGGATGGGGAGATGGCTCCCCGCTCCCCCGAGGACGTGGTCCGGCTGCCTTCGTTCCTGGGGAAGATCCAGGCGTGTGAGGGAGCGCTCCGGCAAAAGTATGCGGAGATCGACCATGCCGTCCAGGATGCCCTGGTGCTGCGCCGCCTGCAGCAGATGGTCAATACCCTCCTGCTCAATCCCCTCTGGAGCGAGCGCATCCGCAAGGCGGGCCTCACCGGCGCTCCGCGCAGCTTCGACGAATGGCAGCAGCTCCCTATCACCGACAAGCAGGGGATGGAAGAGCTCTTCATGCGGAAGCGGCCCGGGATGGTCGTGCCGCTGAGCTACGGCGGCTTCCAGATCGTCGCCAGCGGCGGCACGAGCAGCGGTTCCCCCGTCGAGGCGGTCTACCCGATCCGCGAGCTCCACGACACCTACGCGCTGGCGGGCGACTTCATGGGGAAGTACATCCTCGAGAAGCACCTCGCCGGCGATGAGCCCAAGTGGATGATCACCACGCTGGCCGACTACCAGATGTGGAGCAGCGGCACCATGGTCGGCGGCGTGCTGCAGAACATCCCCGGCATCAACTACATCGGCGCCGGCCCGGTGCGCAAGGAGCTGTTCCAGCACATCCTCTCCTACGAGGGGAAGAAGGCCTTCATGGCCATCTCCCGCGGCATCGCCATCATGGGGGATCTCGGGCTGGGCCTCAGCAAGACGGCGCGGGAGAGCTTCCACGTCGCGCTCTATGGCAGCGGGGTCCTGCCTCATCGCAAGCGGATGGAGCTGACGGAGTTCTATCCCAACCTGAAGATCATGAGCTACTTCGCCGCCACGCAGGCCGAGACCATCGGCCTGCAGCGGGACCCCGACTCCTATCTGGCTGCCGTGCCCGGTCTCCACCTCGTGGAGATCGTCGACGACCAGGGGCGCTGGGTGGCCGAGGGGGAGGAGGGGGAGCTCGTCGTGACGCGCCTCCTCGGGCACGAGGCGCCGTTCCCCCGCTTCAAGGTCGGCGACCGCATGATCCGCCGTCCGAGGCTGGACGGGCCGGGCCTCAAGACCCAGCAGTTCGAGTTCGCCGGGCGCAGTGGCGACGTGATCCACCTCGCCGACACGCAATACTCCGCCCCGCGCGCGTACGAAGCCATCGCTCACGAGCTCCAGGCCGGTGGGATTCTCGACCTGAACACGATCGCCCACGAGTTCCAGTTCCTCAACAACCGCCGCACCGGCACGCTGACCCTCATCGCGGCAGTGGACGCCGTGGAGTGGCCGATGATGCGGGTGGAAGCGGGCCTGGGCGAGCTGGGCGTGAGGAATGTCTTCATCCAGGCGCTGCTCCGCTCCCTGTCGCTCTTCAACCTCGGCGACGCCACGCCGGAGTACATCGAGCGCACCGGCTATCGCTTCCAGATCCAGTTCGTCACCCGGCAGTCGCCGGAGATCTACCGCACCGAGCTCGGCAAGGTGCCGATGATCCGGGACATTTTCGAATAACCATGAGACGACCGATCCAGGCCATCCAGCAGCCCGCGTTCGACGCCGAGCACTTTCGCAGTTGCGCCGCGCTGGTCGTCGACCGGCTGGCCGCCTACCTGGCGGACCATTCCGTGCGCGGGCTGGTGCAGCAGGAGCCCGCGGTCCTGGGCGAGGCCTTGCGGGAGCTGATGCCCGCGGCCGGGGATTCGCGTCCCTCCTTCGATCGCGAGCGGCTGGCGCAGATCGTCGATCTCTTCATCGCCTCGGGGATCCAGGTCCATTCCCCCGGCTCGATGGGACGCCAGTTCACGGGGATTCTCCCCCTGCCGGCGATCCTGGACATGGTCGGCTCGATCGTGAACCAGCCCGCCTCCTTCTACGAGGCGGGCCAGCTCCCGATCATGGCGGAACGGCTCATGGCCGAGGAGCTGAACCGCTTCATCGGCTACGACCCGGAGCGGTTCGCGATGGTGACGACGTCGGGGGGCTCGCTGGGCACGCTCACGGCGATGCTGGCCGCCCGCAACCACGCGTTCCCCGACTTCTGGCAGCGCGGCTGCCGTGCGGTGGGCGACGATGCGATCCCGGCCGTGATGGTCAGCGAAGACGTGCACTACAGCGTCAGCCGCGCGGTGGGCATTCTCGGCATCGGCGCGGAGCAGGTGATCAAGCTGCCGGTGGACGCCGGCCGGCGCATCCGCGCGGACCGCATCCGGCCGAGCCGCGAGGAGGCGCGGGCCCGCGGACTGAAGGTCTTCTGCCTCGTGGCCACCGCGGGAAGCACCTCCGTGGGGGCCTTCGACCCGCTCGACGCGATCGCGGACGTCACCGAGGAGGAGGGGATCTGGTTCCACGTGGACGGCTCGCACGGCGCCAGCCTGCTGGTGTCGGACCTGCACCGCCGCAAGCTGGCCGGCCTCTCGCGCGCGGACTCCCTGGTCTGGGATGCGCACAAGCTGCTGTTCGTCTCCGCGCCCTGCACGCTTCTCTTCTACCGCGACCGCAGCAGGAGCCTCGGCGCGTTCCGCCAGCAGGCCAGCTATGTCTTCGAGAAGGAGCCCGACCAGTACACGCTCTTCGACAGCGCCGAGATGAACTTCGAATGCACGAAGCGGCCGATGATCGTCGGGCTGTGGGCTGCCTGGTCGCTGTACGGGCGGAGCCTGTTCGCGGACAAGCTCGATTATCTCTGCGCCCTGACGGATGCGTTCTACGAGTACCTGCAGACGCAGCCCGATTTCCAGGTCCTGCACCGCCCGGAGAGCAACATCTGCTGCTTCCGCTACGTCCCCTACGCCATGTCCGACGAGGACCTGGACGAATTTCAGCTCGCCCTGCGCAATGCCATCCGGGAGAGCGGCACCTTCTTCCTCTCGAAAGTCGAGCTGTCGGGGATCGCCGCGCTCCGCTGCGTCTTCTCGAACCACCTCACCACCATGGAGCACTGCGTCGCGCTGGTGGAGCAGATCCGGGAGCTCGGTCAGGGATGGCTGGGGCCCGGCGCACCCGCCCGCGCCGGGGAACTGGAGGCGCTCGTATGAACGACGAACTGGCCCGGCGCTCCCGCGTCGTCCACCTGCGGAAGGAAGTGGACACCCTCGACCTGCGTCTGCTCGAGATCCTGGCCAGGCGCATGGCTCTCGTGCGGGAGCTGGCCGTGCACAAATGCGCGCTGGGGATCCCGCTGTACGACGCCAAGCGCGAGGGGGAGATGGCGGAGCTGCACGCGCGCTGGGCCGAGCGACTGGACCTGCCGCAACAACTCGTCAGCGAGCTGTTCAGCGTAGTGTTGCAGTCCAGCCGGGAGCTCCAGGCGAGCCTGCGCCCCGGTGCGATTCCGCGGAAGGAGAGCAGCGTCGCCGGCTGATCTGGAGTGTCATTGGAGAGCGGCAGCTAGCCGCTGCCGCGGTCCAGACTTCAGCGCGCGAAGGCAACAGCAGCGCTGCTGGCCCGACGGAGGCCTCCCGGTCGGTCTTCGTTCCGAGTCGTCCGGTTCACCTGCAGCGCGATCTCCAGCGCCAGCTCCAGCGACTGCGCGTAATTGAGCCGCGGGTCGACTTTCGAGCGATAGTCGCGCCCGAGGTCTTCCGCGGTGAGACGGGTTGCACCGCCGATGCACTCCGTGACGTGCTCGCCCGTGAGCTCGAGATGGACTCCGCCGAGGACCGAGCCGAGCTCGTGATGGATGCGGATGGACTCGCTCACCTCCGCGAGAATTCTCTCGAAGCGGCGGGTCTTCACCCCGCTCTCCGTGGTCTCGGTGTTGCCGTGCATCGGATCGGAGAGCCAGACCACGCTCTTGCCCGTCGCGCGGACCGCCTCGATCAGCGACGCCAGGCAGCCGGCGATCCTGCCGGCGCCGAACCGGTGGATCAGGACCAGGCGTCCCGGCTCATTGTCGGGATGGAGGATCGCCAGCAGCTCGGTCAGGCACTCGGGGGTGGTCTCCGGGCCGACCTTGATGCCGATGGGATTGCGGATGCCGCGGCAGTACTCCACGTGTGCGCCGTCGGGAGCGTTGGTGCGCACGCCGATCCACGGAAGGTGCGTGGTCAGGTTGTACCACCCCTTCCCCGTGACGTAGCGCGTTTGGGCGAGGTCGTAGTCGAGGGCCAGCATCTCGTGCGAGGTGTAGAGGCCGATGCGCCCGGCATTCGGGTCCGGGACCGCGAGCTCGTGCCTCACCACGTCGAGGATCTGGGTGAGCTCACGCAAATGCACGCTGCTGCCGGCCAGGTGCGGCTGCCAGTCCATGATCTCGCGCAGGTCGGCGAAGTTCGAGGCGGCGAGGGTGCGCACGAAGTTCAGGGTCAGGGCCGAGCGCTCGTAGCCCCGCAGGAGCAGGCTGGGGTCGGGGACGCGGGCGGCCGCCGTGAACTCGCTGCGATTGATGATGTCGCCCCGATACGCGGGCAGCGTCACCCCGTCGCGAGTCTCGGTGGGGTGGGAGCGAGGCTTGGCGTACTGCCCGGCCAGCCGCCCGAGGCAGAGCACCGGCATTCCTGTTCCGTGGCGGAGGATGAGGCTCATCTGCAGCAGGGCGGTGAGCCTGGCCATGATGCTGTCGCTGCCGCACTCGCTGAAGCTCTCGGCGCAGTCCCCTCCCTGCAGCACGAAGCACTCCCCCTCGGCGGCCCGGGCCAGGCCGGCCTTCAACGCTTCGATCTCGCGATCGTGCACCAGCGGCGGCAGCGCGCCCAGCTCGGCGACGGTGCGCGCGAGCTCCGCGGGGTCGGGGTACTCCGCCTGCTGGGCCGCCACCTTCTGCCGGCACGACTCCGGCGACCAGGGCCCGGACTTCCTGCGGGTGAGGAGCATCATGACGGATCCGTTGCGGTGCTCTTCCCGGCATCCATCCGGATGACCTGGAGCGACGGCCCTTCGAGATTCAGTTGAATGCTCTGGGCCGCGCCGGGGATCTGGTACGGAGCGCGCGGCTCCGGCAGCTCGATCACGAAACGGTACGGATAGACGCCCGGATCCAGCCTGGGGAGGACCGTCCCGGCCCAGTAGTAATACACGGGCGTCGACGGCGAGCGCATTTTGTCAGGGCCGCCGTAGATCCCGAATTGCGTGCAGACCAGTCCCTCGGCGACGTTGCTCCGGTCCGAGTTGAGAAAGACGATGTTGGTGATTTTCGGCATCGGAGGCCACGACTTGTCCGCCCTCTGTGCACTGTCGAGAGGGAGGATGATCCAGTTGAGCGCCTGCCCCTGCCTGCAGGTCGTCTGCAGGCGGCTCGTCCCCTGGTTCCCGCTCAGCGGGCTGTTGTCGCGCATGAAGAGATTGCCTTCCAGCGACTGCGTGGCCAGGGCCCCGGCGACGTTGACGAACGTCACGATGTTGAGCTGGACGGAATTGAGCTGCCCCGCGAAGTGATGCCCTTGGAGTGGAGCGCTCATTGTGGTCTCCTCGGTCCTTCCGTCCTGCCGCCGGTGATGGCAGGAAGATTCGATGGGGAGAGGGACATGTGGGCGGTCCTGCTTCCCAGAATTAGCTCGATGTTGTAGGGAACCAGCAACTCTCCCGGATCTTTTTTGATCGTGCCCAGCCAGTAACCGATGTCGGTGCCCGGGTAGAAGCCTTGTTTGACTTCACAATAGGCGGAATCGATGTCGATCGTGTGAATGGCGGCAAAGGCCTCGCACTCCAGCGACATCACCGTCCAGACCAACTCGTCGCCTTTCCTGATGGCGGTCTGCAACCGGCTCGTCCCCTGGCCGGTCGATCCGCCGATCTTGTTGCTGTCCACCAGCCACACCGCCCCATCGACACTCTCGGTCGCCAGCGCCGCGACGACATCCACGACGACGATGATCGGCATTTGAATGGCGCTCATTTCCGTTTCTCCCATGGGCTCAGGGCATTCCGATCGGAAGCAGGCCCGTGCCTCCACCCGTAAATCCGTTCCGCATCGGCCGGTTCAGGATGTTCAGCTTTGCGTCGATGCTCATCTGGACCGGTTCCCAGGTCGCCTGATGCGTGGTGAGGTCCTGCACCAGCCGGTAGAGCGCGATGTGCAAGGTGTACGACCAGACCCGCGGGCTGAAGGTAGCCACCGTGGCGCTCCAGTACCAGCCGCCGTTCACGAGATCGGGCGACCCGTACTGCGCGGGGTAGATGATCCCTTTCTCCACCGCCTCGCCGGTGATGTCTGTAATGATCGGCGGGATCTGGGCCACACCGGCTTCGGCGCGCCGCGACGGGAGCTCGGACGTGTCGAACGTCGCGGACACAGGCTGTCCGAGGTAATCGAGCAGAATGGTCTCGCTGCGCTGCCCGGAGGGGGACCGGATCGTGCTGTATTGGGGCGTCCGCAGCCGGGCGAAGAAGTTCACCGGCGACTCGTTGTTGGCGGCAGCGTCGTCCGCGGCCAGCGTACGGGCCGCGGCCAGTGTCTGCAGCTCCTGCTGCCTGGCCCGGATATGCGCGTAGTCTTTCGGCAGCGTAATGGGCAGACTTTTGACGCCTGTAACGACGAAGTTCAGGACCTGCTCACTGGCCTGCGATCCATCCGCCCAGTAGGTGCCGTTGATGGCCGAGACCAGTCGGTCCGTCCCCATCCCGGTCGAACCGAACGGTCCCGCATTCTCGAAGAAATACGTGCACCCCTCAAGGGTGCCGGCCTGGAGTGCCGCGTCCACGTCGACGATGACCACAATGCCGAGTTGCTGAGTCATGGCTTCTCCTTGACCTACACCGCGAGAGGCACGACCAGCGCAGGGGTGTTGATGAACAGCATGGAATTGATCCCGCGCGCCATCTCGACCGCGATTTGGTAGCGATAGAGCTCACCGGGGATGAGGCAGGCCGGCACAATGCCGCTCCAGACCAGCGTGCTGGCATCGGCCGCCGTCATCAGCGGACCGCCAAGGCTCTGGAACCGGATGCTCTTGATCGCCGCCGGCGTCTGCAGGTCGATCTGCCGGATCGCCCAGTTGAGCTGCCATCCGGGCCAGCAATAGGTGATGAGATGCGGAGTCCCCGGGTTTTCGGCGGTCCGCGGACCATCGTCCATCATGAGTACGCTCTGCTCCTGCGTTTGACCGGAGAGAGCCGCAATGACGTCGACTGCCAATACGATGTTGATCGTTCCGCCCATCCAGGCCTCCCGTTCTCGATCCGCACTTACGACCAACGCAGAAGCGGGACAGACGTACTCATCGCTCAATGGAGCTGGTCGTGGAGCCAGGACCTCGCGGCCTGCCACTCGCGGACCGCGGTGGCCTTGGAGATGTTCAGCGCCGTGGCGGCCTCGCCCACCGGCAAGCCTCGCCAGAAGCGGAGCTCGATCAGGCTGCTGGCGCGCGGGCTGATCCTGGCCAGGCGGGTGAGGGCCTGATCGATGTCCAGCGCACCGAAGGCCCGATCGGCCCGCGGATCGGCGAGAGTCTCGGGCAGCGTTTCGCCGATCTCGACGCTGCGTTTGGCGGCCCGGCTGCGGCGCCCGTGATCCATGAGGATGCTGTGCATCACCCGGCTGGCATAGGCGAAGAAATGACCGTGGCTCGGCCAGGAGAGATCGGGGCGGCGCAGCAGGTGGAGGCAGGTTTCGTTCAAGAGCTCTTCAGGCTCGAGCGAGGAACGGCCGCCGGCGCGGCGCAGCATGCTGGAGGCGAGGCTCGCCAGCTCGGAATAGAGGATGGTCCACAGCTCGCCCTCCCGATCGCGATCGCCCGCCTGCCAGCGTTGCAGCAGGAGCGTGATCTCGGCCTCGGCGCGATCGACTTCCCGGTCTTCGCAATACTCCGTTTCGCGGCTCATGAATGCACACACCTGCCCGGCTCTTCGCAGAGACGGCACAACCATCAAATGATTTAGACCCGGAAAAAATGATATCAGTAGCAATGGATTTAAGCAATACTTCCCGCAACCGGAAGACTCACGGCCGCGAGGTCGCGCAGGGCGCGCCGCCCATCCGTCTATTGTGCCCCACACGGATTGCGCAGCCGCCTCACCACCTCCGGCTGATGCATCTCGGCGAGGTTGATCTCGTGATGGCGGGCGACGATCCATGCGCCCGCGGCGTTCCGCTCGAACCGGAACACGTGCTCTTCCTCGCCGGCCGTGTACGGCGGCGCACCGCTGGCCGGCGGCACCGACTCCATGTCGTAACGGACGCGTGCCGTCAACACGAGATGCGCCACGGCGCCGGTCTCGCAGAAGCGGTCGTGGCGGACGCTCACCTCGGATCGCGGATAGCGGATCTTCGACCGCAGTCCGACGTGGTGCAGCTCGCGCATCAGCGCGAAGTGCTCCTGCATCGCGGCCGCGTACCGCAGCGACAGCGGGTGCTCGCGCAGGACAGCTTCCACATCGCCGCGCACTTTCACTTCCGCCGCGGCGCGCAGCGCGTCCACCGCCAGCTCCGCGATTTCCGGCGGCGCATCATGCTCCTGCGCCGGCGCGCATGCAGCGGCGAGCATCAGCATGACGACGTTCTGGATCCTGCCCGACATCAGACTCTGCATGCCCGGCACTCTATACCGTCTACACTCGCGGGATGGTCCCGCTGGCCCGCCGCCTCCTCTTCCGCAACCGCGGCGGCTTCGTGGTCTCGGTGGCGGGCGTGGCGGCGACGGTCTCCCTGCTGCTCTTCCTCTTCGCGGTGCACGCCGGGGTGAAGGACGGCTCCACGCGTTACGTGCGCACGGCGCAAGTCGACGTCTGGATCGCGCAGAAAGGGTCGGACAATATCCTCAAGAGCTCCTCGTTCCTCCCGGCCTCGCTGGCGGAGCGGGTGAAGCGTCTGGACGGGGTGGAGGCGGCGTCGCCGCTGGTGCGGGTCATCAGCAAGGCGGAGATCCGCGGCCGCCTCTCGTCGACGCTCTTCATCTTCGGCTTCGACCCGCAGACGCGTCTCGGCGCGCCCGTGGGGGCGCCGGCGCTCCGGCGCGGCGAGATCGTGCTCGACGAGTCGTTCGCGCGCAAATACGCGCTGCGCGCCGGCGACACCATCACCCTGCAGCGCCGGCCGTTCCGCGTGGTGGGCTTCTCCGAGGGGACCAACGCGCTCGTCTCGCAGTTCGGCTTCGTGCGGTTCGACGACGGCGCGGAGATCCTCGGCCTGCCCGACACCGCCAGCTTCATCCTGGTGCGCACGAAGAAGCCGGTCGTGCTGCCCGGCTTCGCCGTGTACGAGGCGGACGACTTCATCCGCTACCACGAGGAGGAGATGGAGAACGGCGTGCTGCCGGTCTTCACCGCGGCGGCGGCCTTCGGCGCGGCCGTGGGCGGCTTCATCGTCGCGCTGATGCTGTACGGCTCCGCGCTCGAGCGCCGCGACGACTACGCCACGCTCAAGGCCATCGGCGCGGGCCAGCGCTACCTGCTGCGGCTCGTCGTCGCGCAGGCGCTGCTCGTCACCGTGGCCGGCTGCCTGGCCGGTGCGCTGCTGACGGCCGTCATCACGCCGCTGCTCCAGCAGCTCGTGCCGACGCTGGCGCTGCGCTACTCGCCGTCGTTCGCGCTCGTGCTGCCGGCCGCGCTGCTCATCGGCGCGCTGGCGGCGTCGGCGCCGCTGCGCGTGCTGCGGAGGATCTATCCCGGCGAGGTGTTCCGGGCATGACGATCTCAACAGTCCCCTCGCGCGACGGACGACCCCTCACCCTGACCCTCTCCCCGCAATGCGGGGAGAGGGGACTGGCCGGAAGGTACCGATGATCGAGGCGCGCGATCTCGTGAAGGAGTACGACTTCCGCGCCGTCGACGGCGTGTCGCTCGACGTGCAGCGCGGCGAGATGGTGCTGATCATCGGCCCGAACGGCAGCGGCAAGACCACGCTGCTGTCGATGCTTGGAGGGCTGGTGCGCCCGACGCGCGGCAGCGTGCGCGTCGACGGCCGCCTGCTCGACGAGCTGCCGCAGCGCGAGCTGGAAGCGTTCCGGCTGCAGCGCGTCGGCTTCGTGTTCCAGACCTTCCGCCTGATCGACGCGCTGAGCGTGCGCGAGAACGTGCAGCTCGTGCTCGACCTCGCCGGCTCGAAGAAGAGCGCCGAGGAAATGCTCGAGCGCGTGAACGCAAAGCATCTCGCGAACCGGAGCACGAAAGCCCTCAGCGGCGGCGAGAAGCAGCGCGTGGCCATCGCCCGTGCGCTGGCCAACGATCCGGCCATCGTCCTGGCCGACGAGCCGACCGGCAGCCTCGACTCCGCGGCAGGGGAGGCGGCCATCGCCCTGCTGCGCGACGCCGCGCGCCGCGACGGCCGCGCCGTGGTCGTGGTCAGCCACGACACGCGCATCGCCCCGCACGCCGACCGCGTCGTGCGCATGCTGGACGGGCGCGTACAATGACCAATAACCAATGCGTATCCTCCTGATCTCCCCGCGCGGTCCTCTCTATCGCCACAAGACCGGCATCTGGAAGAAGTCGCTGCGCTACCAGCCGCTCACGCTGACGACGCTGGCGTCGCTGGTCCCGCCGGAGCTGCATGCCGAGGTCGTGCTGATGGACGAGGGGATCGACGACATCGATCCGAACGCCGAGGCGGACCTGGTCGCCATCAGCGCCATCACCGGCACGGCGCCGCGCTCGTACGAGCTGGCCGCCCACTTCCGCCGGCGCGGGATCAAGGTCGTCATCGGCGGCGTGCACGCCACGCTGCTGCCGGAGGAGGTCATGCAGCACGCCGACGCCACGGTGGTCGGCTATGCCGAGGAGACGTGGCCGCAGCTGCTGCGCGACTTCGCGCGCGGCGAGCTGAAACCGCGCTACGACCAGTCGCCGCACCTGAAGCTCGAGAACCTCCCGCTGCCGCGGCGCGACCTGCTGCCGGCGAAGTACTACATCACGCCGCACACCATCGAGGCCACGCGCGGCTGCATCCACAAGTGCGAGTTCTGCGTCGTGCCGTCGGCGTGGGGGCGGCCGCTGCAGAAGCCGATCGGCGAAGTGATCGCCGACATCCGGCAGATGCGGCCGAAGAAGCTGATCTTCCTCGACCTCAACCTGATCTCGGACACGGACTACGCGAAGGAGCTCTTTCGCGCGCTGATCCCGCTGCGCATCCGCTGGGGCGGCCTGGCCACGACCATGATCGCCTGGGACGACGAACTGCTCGACCTGGCCGCGGAGAGCGGCTGCGGCGGCCTGCTCCTCGGCTTCGAGTCGCTCTCCGACGGCGCCCTGGCGGAGTCGCGCAAGAACTTCAACGCCCGCGTCGAGTACCGCACCGTGATCGAGAAACTGCACGCGCGGAAGATCGCCATCCAGGGCTGCTTCGTCTTCGGCTTCGACGACGACACGACGGACGTCTTCGAGAAGACCGCGCAGTTCGCCATCGATACGCACATCGACCTGCCGCGCTACGCGATCCTGACCCCGTTCCCCGGCACGCCGCTCTACACGCGGCTCTCGAACGAAGGCCGCATCCTGACCAGCGACTGGTCGTACTACGACGGTCAACACGTGGTCTATCGCCCCGCGCGCATGACCGCCGAGGAGCTGCTGCGCGGCACCGAGCGCGCCTGGAAGAGGACCTACAGCTACGGCGGGATGTTCAGGCGCCTGGCCGGCGCGCGCGTGCAGTTGCCGATCGCCATCCCCGCCAACCTCGGCTACCGCTTTTACGCGCACCACCTCAACAAGTACTACACGTGCGACTGGTCGCTTCCGTCGGCCGCGAGAGCCGCATAAATGCGACTGACCCTCATCCATCCCTGCATCGGCAGGCGAGTCGGCGAAAAGTACATCCGCACGTGGCAGATGGAGCCGCTGGCGCCGGCGGTGCTGGCCGGCCTCACGCCGCGCGACGTCGAGGTGAAGTTCTACGACGACCGCATGGAGGTCATCCCGTACGACGAGCGCACCGACCTGGTGGCCATCAGCGTCGAGACGTACACGGCCCGCCGCGCGTACGAGATCGCCAGCGAATACCGCAGGCGCGGCGTGCCCGTGGTCATGGGCGGCTTCCACGCCACGCTCGTGCCCGACGAAGTGGCGGAGTACGCCGACTCGGTGGTCATCGGCGAGGCCGAGGGGCTCTGGCCGCGGGTCATCGAGGACTTCCGCTGCGGCGCGCTGGCCCGCACGTATCGCGCGCCGAAGCGCCCGTCGCTCGCCGGCGCCATCGCCGACCGCAGCATCTTCCTCGGCAAGCGCTATCTCCCCCTCGGCCTGGTCGAGGCGGGACGCGGCTGCCATTTCGCCTGCGAGTTCTGCGCGATCCAGTCGTATTTCGCCAGCACGCAGACCCGCCGCCCGCCCGAGGAAGTCTGCGACGAGATCAAGCGGATGAAGAAGCCGCTCTACTTCTTCGTCGACGACAACATCACCTCCAACCTCGACCAGGCCAAGGAGCTCTATCGCCAGCTCATCCCGCTGAAGATCCGCTGGGTGAGCCAAGCCTCCATCAACGTGGCCCACGACGAGGAGCTGCTGAAGCTCCTCAAGGCCTCCGGCTGCCAGGGGCTGCTCATCGGGTTCGAGTCGCTCAATCCGGCGAACCTGAAGAAGATGCACAAGTCCTTCAACACCATGAAGGGGGGCTACGAGGTGGCGCTGGAGAACCTCCGCCGCCACGGGATGCGTCTCTACGTGACCTTCATCCTCGGCTACGACGGCGATTCGTACGAGTCGCTGCACGAGGTCGTGCAATTCGCCGAGCGCCACAAGTTCTATATCGTGGCCTTCAATCACCTGACGCCGTTCCCCGGCACGCCGCTCTACGACCGCCTGAAGGACGAGGGACGCCTGCTCTTCGACAAGTGGTGGCTCGACCCGAATTACCGCTACGGCATGGTGCCGTACACGCCGGCGGGGATGACCGCGGACGAGGTGAAGGAGGGATGCATCTCCGCGCGGACGGATTTCTACCGCTGGAGCTCGATCGCGCGGCGCAGCATGGACCGCGTGAACGCCGGCTCGCTTTACATGGGCGCGAAGTTCTTCATGATCAATTACCTGATCCGCCGCGAGGTGACGGAGCGCCGCGACTATCCCCTCGGCGACCAGGCCTTCGCCGGACCGCTGCTGAAAGTGCGCGCATGATCTCCTTCGCCCTCGCGGCCCCGTCGGACGACGCCGGCATCCGCCGGCTGCTGGCCACGAACCCGATGCCGGGACGCATCCGCCTCCGCTTCGAGCGCGAGCCGTCGTACTTTGCCGGCTGCGCGCCCGGCACCGACGTGCTGGTGGCGCGCGATGGGACGCAGGTCGTCGGCGTGGCCTGCCGCTCGATCCGCAGGCTGTATATCAATGGTGTGCCCGAGGAGGTCGGCTACCTCGGCCAGTTGCGCGTCGACCGTGCGTATCGGGGGCAGTTGCTGACCGCGCGCGGCTACCGCGTCATGCGCGAGCTGCACGAGCAGCGGCCGGCGCGCGGGTACTACACGACGATCGTGGAGGGGAACGCGCAGGCGGAGGGCGTGCTGGTGCGGCGCTCGCGCGGGGTGATGCCCCGGTACAAGTTCGTCGAGCGCCTCTACACGCTCGCGCTGAACGTAGGGCGGGCTTCAGCCCGCCTCCCCCGGGGGGGACGGGCTGAAGCCCGTCCTACGTTTGGCAACCTTTTTCCTGCTGATCCACCGCAAGGCGAGATCGTCCACGTTCCCGGCGGGAGTGCCGCCCTCGTCGATCAGCGCGCCTACAAGCAAACCGTGATCGACGGCTACGACCGCGCCCTGTCCCTTCTCCGGCCGCTCCTGAGGCTCCCGAAACCGGGAGCGACACTCAACCACGCGTACGTCACGCATTTCCAGGCCGAGGATGCGCACGCACTCATCAACGCCATCCTCGAAAAAGCAAAGGGCTTCGACCGCATTCTCTTCGGCTTCACCGAAAGCGATCCGAACCTCGCGGTGGCGAGGCGCTTCAAGCCGATCGAGTACCGCAGCAGCATTTACACCGTCGCCTTCGACGACGGAGACGACTTTCATGACCGACTCCTTGCACGGCCTCGCGCCGTCGACATCAGCGCGCTCTAGCGTTGTCCGCCGCGCCGGGCTCACGCGCCGCGACCGCGACGCCATGTTCGCGCTCTACACGACCTACTTCGCCACCACCGACCGCGTCACCTTCGAGCGCGACCTGGCGGAGAAGGAGTGGGTGATCCTCCTCTGCGACGAAGAAGGCCGCATCGACGGCTTCTCCACGCTCATGCGCCTGCGCGTCGGCGACGCCACGGTCTTCTTCTCCGGCGACACCATCGTCGCCCGCCACCGCTGGGGGACGTTCGACCTGCCGCGCCTCTGGGCGCAGCACGTCTTCGCGCATGCCGATGCGAACGCGTACTGGTTCCTCATCAGCAGCGGCTGGCGCACGTACCGCTTCCTCCCGCTCTTCTTCCGCGACTTCTATCCGCACGACCGGACGATGAAGCCGCTCCTCGATACGATCGCCGCCGCGAAGTTCGGCGACGCGTACGACCCGCGCACGGGCGTGGTGCGCCTGGCCACGCCCGCGCCGCTGCGCGAGGGCGTCTCCGACCCCGGTGCACGCCTGCACGACCCGCACGTGCGCTTCTTCGTGGAGGCCAATCCCGGACACGCGGACGGCGACGAGCTGGCCTGCCTCGTCCGCGTCGGGATCGACAACCTCACCCTCGCGGGACTGCGGATGATCGGCAGGCGCTGACGATGCGGTTCCGCTGCGCGGTAGCGAATGGGTTGTGGCTGGCCTCCGCCGCGCGCGACGCGCATCGCTTCCGCGCCAATCTGCACCGCGTGGCCGAGGTCCAGTGGTCCATGGTCGGCAACCTCACCGAATTCCGGGACCGCCACCCCATCGCCACCTGGGCCGAACGTAGGACGGGCTTCAGCCCGTCTCTCCCGGTCGAGCGCTGGGTCCGCACCAGCGGCTCCAGCGGAGCGGCCAAGGAAATCCCCTACACACGCGCCCTGCGTCACGAATTCGACCGAGCCATCGCTCCGTGGATCGTCAACCTCTTCACCCACCACCCGGGCGCCTTCGCCGGGGAGGCGTACTGGTCGATCTCTCCCGACGCCGAGTCGGACGAAGAAGTCCTCGGCCCCATCCAGCGCCGCCTCGTGCGCGCCGTGCAGGCCGTACCGTCCACGGTCCGGCTCACAAACGAAAACTTCCGCGAGGAGACACTGCGCCATCTCACGCGCTGCCGGACGCTGTCGCTGATCTCCGTCTGGCACCCGAGCTTCCTCGACCTCCTCGTAGGCGATCTCGACACCGAGGCCACGTGGCCGAAGCTGCGGGTGATCAGTTGCTGGGCGGATGCGAATGCGGCGAACGCCGCCGCGGCGCTGGCGAAAAAGTTCCCGCACGCGACGATCCAGCCGAAAGGACTGCTCTCCACCGAGGGCTTCGTCACCATTCCGTACGACGGCGAGAACGTGCTGGCCTACCGATCGCACTTTTACGAGTTCCGTTCCGGCGACGAGGTGCGGCTCGCGCACGAGCTGGAGGTGGGGAAGCGCTACGAAGTCATCCTCACCACCGGCGGCGGCCTGTCGCGTTATGCGACAGAGGACGTCGTGGAAGTCACCGGCTACCGCGAACAGGCCCCGCTGCTGAAGTTCGTCGGCCGCGCGAGCCACATCTCCGACCACTTCGGCGAGAAGCTCAACGAGATCTTCGTCCGCGAGCGCCTGCAGCTCGCCCTGCGCGGCATTCCCCACGCCTTCGCCATGCTCGCCTGCGACCGCGATGCGTACGTCCTCTACCTCCAGAGCGACGCCGAGGTGCCGCTCGACGCCCTCGAGCAGTCGCTCTGCGAGAGCTACCACTACGACCTGGCCCGCCGCCTCGGCCAGCTCCAGCCGCTGCGCCTCATGCGCGTGCGCGACGGCGCCGCCACCTACCTGCGCGTCAAAAGCGCCACGCAGATCCTCGGCGACGTGAAAATCCCTGCCCTCGATCGAGAGCAGGGATGGAGCGAGCGGTTCAGTGCCGTACCGCCCGCCCCTTCGACGCCGGCACCGTGACCGCGATCGCCGCCGAGTCGGCGCTGCCGCAGCGGTTCGACACGCGCACCCAGTAGCGCGTCGAGCGCGCCAGCGGCGGCGTGGTGAACGTCGCGGCGTTCGTGCCCACGGGACGCGAGGTGTCGCCCGGCTCGCCCTCGAACCACGCGTGCTGTTCGGCGTCGGCCGAGGTCACGGTGAGCGTGGCCGTGGCCCCGCGTGCGATGCGCAGCTCGTTCTGCGGCACGGCCACGGTGGGGAAGGGATCGACGGTGATGCGCATCGTTTCCGGCTCGTCGTTCGCGGCGCACGAGGCGTCGGTGACGCGGACGATCTTCAGCGTGCGGTTCTCCGTCGCGGTCACGCTGCGCGACGTCGAGGAGCTCATCACGTTGGACTGCACCAGGCCGTCCGACCAGCGGATCGTGAACGGCGCGCTGCCGCGCAGCCTGACGTTGACCGTCAGCGGCACGCCCGCGCAGGCGTGCGCCGTCGAGCGCAGGATCGCCGACGGCGGCGGCACGCTCGGCGCGAGCGGGGAGGGGGAGGAGAGTCCGGCCGCGTTCCACGCGCGGACGCGAATCGCGCCGTGCGGCAGACCGGCCAGCGACGCGCGCGCGATCGTGGCATCGGCAGAGGCCACGCCGATCGGACGGAACGTGCCGTCGGCGAGCTGCAGCTCGATCGAGACGCCGAGGGCGTTCTGCACCGGGCGCCAGCGCACCGTGACCGTGCCGTCGCCGTTCTCGGTGGCGCAGATGATTTCGGGCGCAAAGGGGGTCGTCGTCGCTCCGCCGCCGAGCTCGCTCGCGAACAGCAGCATCGTCTGGTGCGTGCCGTCGTACGCGGAATGGCGATTGTGATAGCCGATCAGCGCCGGCAGGCCCGCGCCCGCGGCGACGAGCGGATTCCTCGCCCATTCCCCCTTGTCCACCGGCATGACCGTCTGGCTGCCGGCCGTTCCCCGCGGATCGATCGGCACGCTGACCAGGTTCGCGGCGTCCGAGAAGTTGTATCCATACCAGACGGCGACGAAGTTCGTGCCGTCGAACGCCACGTCGGGAACCGCGGCGTAGCGGCTGCTCTTGACGAATCCCGCGGCCGCCGGCTGTTCCGGGGCATCCGCGGAAAGGATTGTGTACTGGAGGCCCGCGGGGTCCGGCCAGATCACCAGCGCCTCATTCGGACCGGCGGCGACGCGCACGCCGCCTCCAAAACCCGTGTCGTCAGCAATGAAGAACGGCTGGGCGTCCGCCTCGTCGACGTACATGCCGAGGAACCTTAGGTCCTCGGGGCAGCGGGGGGAACCCCAGCAGTTGTGAATCTCGTCTTCGAGGAACACGGCCAGCACGCGGTCGCGCAACCGCACCAGCGACGGCAGAAGGTACCCCACCCGGCTGTCGTTGGCCACGTCCTCATGGGCCGCCACCGCCACCTTCGTTTCGAGCAGATTGCCGTTTGCCGTGACGCGGTCGCGGTGCAGCGAGTAGCCGGCATCGGGGCGCAGCACGACGTAGTACTGGCCGCCCCAGCGCACCGCTACCTCGAGCCCGGCGCCGATGGTGAAGGCACTCGTCCCAACGGGCGTTCCGTTCAGCGAGAGCGCGCGGGCGCGTACGGTTCCGCGCCACACCCAGGCCACGAGCCATTGCGGTCCGCTGCCGTCGATGGCCATGTACCGCATGGGCGGATGAATGTTCTCGGGCCTCGAGCCGCCGGGCAGGGTGTCGAGCACGATGCCCTCTTCGTCGAGGTAGTTGCCGTTGCGGTCGATGCGCGAGGCGCGCACGGTGGTCTGCGTGCGGCCGTACTCGAGCCATGCCGCAAGATAGCCGCCGTGTCCCGCCTCGATGGCGAAGGTGCCATGCAGGCTCGTCGTGCTCCCCAGCTTCGCCGGCACCGACGTGCGGCCCGTGGCCGGATCGATAGTCATGGCGAACGTGCCGGGCGGCTGCGAGCTGGCGAAGGCCGACAGGAACGTGCGGCCGTTCCACGCCAGCGACCTGAGCACCTGTTGCTGCTCGCCGACGAACTGCGGCTCGCCGTCACGCTCGCCCGTCCGATCGATGCGCAGCAACGCCCCGGCGTATTCGGACTGGACCGGATTGTCGCTGTGCCGGAGGTTCAGCGCGGCGACGTACTCCGCGCCGTCCCACCCCAGATGGACCGGGACGATCCCGTAGGCTCCGCGCAGGGGCAACTCGTAGATCACGCCGGAGCGCTTCACGTTTCCGTCCGCGCCGACGGTCACGCTGCGCAGATGCGCATCGTGACCGTACCGGCCGGCGCCGAAGACGATCAGCGTCTCCGTGCCGTCGCTGGCGATGGCCGCGCCGTTGCTGTGGTAGTCCGTGCCCGAGCCGCCGTACGGTCCGTCGAGCAGCACCGGCTCGAAGGCATTGCCGTCCAGCGTGAAGCGCTGCATCCACGTGCCGCTGGAGCCGCTGTAGACCGCGGTGAAGCCGCCGGGCGTCGGCGCGACCGTGAAGCTGGCCCGCGCTGCCGGCGCGATAGAGGTGCGGGCGGTCCCCTGCGGCTGCCCCGATGCGTCGAGCGGCTGCACCTTCAGCTCCCGCTCGCTGTAACCGAACGCGAGCACCGACTGCCCGTTCGCCGCGAAGAAGCCTCTCTCCGCAACGAGCACCGGCGCGGCCGGCTCCGACCGCGGCGAGCCGTCGCGCGATACCGCTCCAACCCACAGACCCGCGCTGGTTTTCCACGCGGCCAGATAGTCCGTCCCCATCCACACCAGCCCGGCCGGCTCGCCCACGCCGACCTGCCGATGCGGCCCGATCGGCGTCCCTGCCGGCCCGATCTTCTGCACGAACGTGCGCTTGGGCGGGAGGACGTCGTCGCTGCCGAGGAGGGCCATGAATCCGGTCCCGTCACTCGCCAGAGAGTGTATGGAAATGAAGCCTTGTCCCTCGAAGCGAAGGCCCGATACCGGACGTCCGCGGTACGCCCACGCTCGCGTGGCCAGAAGAAGGAGGAGGAGCCAGCCAATCTTTCTCATGCTGAAACAGCATAAATGTTATTTGGCGAACTAGTCAATACTTTCCTCGATAATCCCCACGGATGCGCACCCTCCTCGCCCTCGCCCTCGGCGTTGCCGTCGTCACCGTCACCGTCGCCGCGCTCGCGCAGCCGCCGAAGCCGAAGGAGGAGCGCACGGGCGACGACCGCTTCGAGGTGCGCATCACGGACGAGATGATCCGGCACAGCCGCATCCGCGACGCGCTGTACTTCGTCGGGACGGCGTGGACGCTGGGGATGTTGTGGCTGCTGCTGAAGACCAATGCCGCGGCCGGGCTGAAGGCGCTCTCGGAGCGGGTGACGAAGAAGCCGTTCGTCGTGGCCATGCTCACCATCGGGCTGCTGATCGTCACGCTGGGGGTGCTCGACTTCCCGCTCGCGTACTACTCCGGCTTCCACGTCCCGCATCAGTTCGACCTGAAGGACCAGAGTTTCGGGTCGTGGATGGCGGACATGCTCAAGGGGCTGGCGGTGAACCTCGCCATCATGATGCCTATCGGCGCGCTGGCGCTGCTGGCCATGCGGCGCGTGAAGCGCTGGTGGCTGGCGCTCTGGCTGGGGAGCATCCCGGTCATCATCACCTCGGCCGTCATCCAGCCGATCGTGCTCGACCCGATCTTCAACAAGTTCGAGCCGCTGAAGGACCAGGTGCTGCGGCAGAAGCTCCTCGACCTCGCCTCGCGCGCCGGCATCGAGGGAGGGCGCGTTTACGAGGTCAACAAGTCGAAGCAGACGAAGACGCTGAACGCGTACGTGAACGGCATCGGCCCGACCGCGCGCATCGTCATGTGGGACACGCTCCTGGCCGAGATGACGCACGACGAGGTGCTGGCGGTGATGGGCCACGAGATGGGCCATTACGTGCGCAAGGACATCTGGAAGGGCCTCGGCGTCGCGCTCTTCATCTCCTTCTTCGTGCTGATCCTCGGGCAGCGCATCGTCGATCGCGGCATCGGCCGCCGAGGGTGGGAAAGCGCGGGCGACCCCGCCGCCCTCCCGTTCGTCATGCTCGTCTTCTTCGTGCTGGCGTTTCTCACCACGCCCATCGGCGCGGCCTACTCGCGCTGGGGCGAGCACCAGGCCGACAAGTTCTCGCTCGAGCTCACGCACCTGAACGAGCCGATGGCGACGGCGTTCCGCAAACTGGCCGAGAACTCGAAGCGCGACCCGAGCCCGCATCCGCTGATGAAGTACTGGCTCTACTCCCATCCGCCGATCGCGGAGCGGATTCCGTTCGCGCTGTCGTACCGGCCGTGGGAGCGCTGACTGGTTTAAACTCTCCTCAATCGAGGAGATCCGTCCATGTCCCGTCTCATCCTGCTGGCGCTGGTCGCCGTAGCTCTGCCCGTTTTCGGGCAGGTTCCCGTCATCATCGAAGAGATCGGCGAGCTCGAAGGGGTTCGCGATCCGAAGTGCTACGCCACGGCGAGCCGGCTCGAAGACTTCATCTACGGCACGCCGCTGGAGTCGGAGGCGCGCTTCGAGAAGATCGCCCTGCAGAAGGCGTGGATCCGCGGCGTATGGGCGAAGGCGTCCGAGGGGGGCGTGAAGGAGATCGGTGCGGAGGCGCTGCGCCCGGTGCTGCAGGACTCGGTGCCGTACAGCGCGATGCCGGACGGCTCGTTCGTCGTCGGCGGCACGGTGATCACGGCGCGGGACAAGCGGCAGTACGGCAGCGTGGCCTACGCGCTGCGCGCGATCCTGGCGGTGCAGCAGGATGCGCTGACCGAGGGGGCGGCGCTCGCGCCGCTGAGCGCGGAGGCCGTCGAGCTGTTCAAGGAGGCCATCGACCTGACCACGCTGGCCGCGCTGCAGAAGGCGGATCAGAGCGCGAGGAAGGCCAACCACGATCGCATTCAGCCGGCAGTGTTGCGCGCGGCGTGGAAGGAGGTGGCGGGTGCCGATGTGGCGCGGGCTTCAGCCCGCGTTGCCGAGGGCGGGCTGAAGCCCGCCCCACATTTCGCCACCATCAAGGCCATCGTCGCCGAGAAGCTGGACGCGTTCGAGAAGTACAACCAGCTCTCCATGGCCGTCTTCCTGCGCAACCTGCAGGTCTACATGGCCCGGCATCTCTGGCCGAGCGATCCGGCCGAGGGGCAGGCCTTCCGCGAGCAGTTCAACGCCACGATGGTGGCGTGGATGAACGACGTCCTGCTCGAGGCCGAGAAGCACGCCAGGAAGAAAGGACACGCGCTCATCCGCGTCGACGACGTGCACGACGCGCTGCAGGTCTATCAGCCGCACGAGGCCAACCAGTACGAGGACATCACCTACTTTCCGCGCCTGGCGAAGAACGAGCGCATCACCATCGAGGCGTACGACCTCGACTCGTTCCGCGACCCCGGCATCCACTGGCTCTATCTCAGCGAGGCGATCAACGCCCCGCAGTTCAAGGGGACGCTCGAGCCCGACCCGTTCGCGGCCGAGCTGCTGACTGAGGGGGCGGCGCAGGAGGGAGTGCTCATCCTGCGCGTGGCCGGCTTCATCGCCAACGAGGAGGGGAAGGAGCGCCTCGAGCTGGCGCACCTCGGCAAGTCGGTGCAGCGCATCCAGACGCTGCTCGACAAGCACGCCGCGGCGCCGGTTCTCGCCAAGAAATCGACCAGGATCGCATCGGCGCCAGACGTAGGGCGGGCTTCAGCCCGCCCCGGACGGGCTGAAGCCCGTCCTACGTTTTTCACCGATGTCACTGAAGCGAGCGGCATCGCCTACGACCATCGCCTCAGCGACTGGCTGGCGCGCTTCATCCGCGGCTACACGGTCGTGGAGAACAACGCCGTGCGCCTGGCGGTGCCGCCCGCGTTCGGCGGCTCCGGCGCCGCGGCGGAAGACCTCGACAATGACGGCGACACCGACGTGCTCCTCCTCGGCGGCGCCGGCAACGCCCTCTACCTGAACGACGGCAAGGGGAAGTTCACGGATGTGACCGAGGCCTCGGGGATCGCCTGGAAACGCACGGACGGCACGTACGGCGAGGCGCGGCAGCCGATCGTGGCCGACTTCGACAACGACGGGCTGCAGGACATCCTCATCACCTACGTCGACGACGCGCACCGCCTCTATCGCAACGTCGGCAACGCGAAGTTCGAGGACGTCACCGCGCGCACGAACCTCGGCGGCAAGGGGCTGATCGGCGGACCGGCCACGGCCTTCGACTTCGACAGGGACGGCCTGCTCGACGTCTTCATCGGCTACTTCGGCAACTACCTCACCGGCGCGCTGCCGACGCTCTCGCGCCGCAACACCAACGCCCTGCCGGACAAGCTGTTCCGCAACAAGGGCAACTTCGTCTTCGAGGATGTGAGCGCCGGCAGCGGCGTCGAGAACACCGGCTGGGCGCAGTCGGTCGGCCATCTCGACTTCGACGGCGACGGCTGGGAAGACCTCCTCGTCGGCAACGACTTCGGCACGAACGGCTGGTACCGCAATCTTGGCAACGGGAAGTTCGAGGACGTGTCGGCGAAGCTCGGCACCGACAAGCCGAGCTACACCATGAACGTCGGCATCACCGACCTCAATCGCGACGGCAAGCCCGACGTCTACATCAGCAACATCGTGACGATGGACAAGGACGAAAAGTACGTCCTCCCCGACACGAAGACGCAGATGAAGTTCAATCCCGCGAAGATGGCCAACATGCGCGTGGTCGAGGCCAACGACATGTGGGTCTCGAACGGCGCGGCGTACGAGCAGTCGAAGGCGGTCGGGCGGGGGATGCAGTCGACCGGCTGGGCGTGGGACGCCGACTTTTTCGACTACGACAACGACGGCGACGACGACCTCTACGTCGTCAACGGCATGAACGAGTACTCGGTCTACTCGAGCGTGAACCCGTACCTCACCGACCCGACGGGCAAGCCGTCGACGGCGGTGCTGCCGGTGGCCTCGAAGGAAGTGCCGGTCTTCTTCGTGAACACGAACGGCATGCTGCAGGAGCAGACCGCGCAGAGCGGCGCCGATCCGGCCGGCAACGCGCGCAGCGTGGCCTACTTCGACGCGGAAGGGGACGGCGACCTGGACATGGTGGTGAACAACTTCAACACGCCGGCCCTGGTCTACCGCAACAACGCCGCGGGGAATCACTGGCTGAAGCTGCGCCTCGTCGGCGATCCGGCGAAGAAGGTCACCCGCGATGCCATCGGCGCGAAGATCACCGTCGACACGCCGTCGCAGAAGGGGATGTGGCGCGAGGTCTTCTCGACGATCGGCTATCTCTCCGTGCACCCGAAGGAGCAGCACGTGGGCCTCGGCCGCGACACGACCGCGGACGTGACCATCACCTGGCCGAATGGGGAACGGGAGACGGTGCGGGGGCTGAAGGCGGATCGGGCGTATCGCATTGTGCAAGGGCAAGGCGTGAACGAGTGATTCGGGCGATTGTTGTTGCTGGTTGCTGGTTGCTGGTTCAAGGCGCCTTTGCGCAAGAGCCAAAAATCACCACGAACCAGCCACCAGCAACCAGCAACAAACTCCACGGTTCCCAATCGCGCTATCTGCAACAGCACGCGTCCAACCCGGTGGACTGGTACCCATGGAGCGAGGAGGCGTTCGCGCGGGCGAAAGCGGAGAACAAGCCCATCTTCCTCTCCATCGGCTACTCCACGTGCCACTGGTGCCACGTCATGGAGAAGGAGTCGTTCGCCGATCCGGAGATCGCCAAGCTGATGAACGAGGCTTTCGTCTCGATCAAGGTCGATCGCGAGGAACGGCCCGATCTCGATGCGGTCTACCTCTCCGTCACGCGCACGCTCACCGGCGACGCGGGATGGCCGAACAATGTCATCCTCACGCCGGACGGGAAGCCGTTCTTCGCCGCGTCGTACATCCCGAAGGAGAAGTTCCGGGCGCTGATCCCGCGGATCTCGACGCAGTGGCGCGAGCAGCGGGAGCGCGTGGTGGCGAACGCGGAGATGATCGTGCGCTCGCTCCACTCCTCGCCGTCCGCGGGCGACGCGCTGACCGCGGACGTGCTGGCCAAGGGGTACCAGCAGCTCGCCGCGCGCTTCGACCCGAAGCACGGCGGCTTCCTCCCCGAGCCGAAGTTCCCGGCGCCGCACCACCTCATGTTCCTGCTGCGCCATTGGCACCGCACGCGGGAGGCGAAGGCGCTGGAGATGGCGGAGACGACGCTGCGCCGCATGCGCGCCGGCCCGCTGTGGGACGTGAAGCACTCCGGCTTCCATCGCTACGCGACGAACGCCGACTGGAGCGAGCCGCACTACGAGAAGATGCTCTACGACCAGGCGCTGCTCGCGCTGGCGTACCTGGAGGCGTACCAGGCCACGCGCCGCGCTGAATACGCGGAGACCGCGCGCGCGGTCTTCACCTACGTGCTGCGCGACCTGCGCGCGCCGTCCGGCGCGTTCTACGCGGCCCAGGATGCGGACGAGGCCTACTACACCGGCCGCAAGCGGACCAAGCCGGGCCGCGACGAGAAGCTCATCGCCGACTGGAACGGCCTGATGATCGCCGCGCTCTCGTTCGGCGCGAACGTGCTCGACGAGCCGTCGTACGCCGCCGCCGCCGTGAAGGCCGCGGATGCCATCACGCCGAAGCGCCGCCGCTTCCTCGATGACTACGCCTTCCTGGTCTGGGGACTGCTCAATCTCTACGAGGCCACGTTCGACGTGCGCCATCTCGAGAGCGCCATCGCCCTGAACGACGAGGCCGTGCGCCTCTTCCGCGATGCGAAGAGCGGCCGCTTCTACATCACCGCCAACGATGCCGAGTCGCTGCTCGTGCGTCCGCGCGAGACGGGGGATGGGGCCATCCCGTCCGGCAACTCCGTGCAGCTGATGAACCTCGTGCGGCTGTCGCGCATCACCGCGCGGCCGGAGTACGAGCAATTCGCGAACGAGCTGCTGCGCGGTGCGAGCGATGAGGTGAGTCTCGCTCCCTCGGCATCCACGTTCCTGCTGGCCGCGCTCGACTTCTCGCTCGGGCCGTCGCAGGAGATCGTGCTCTCGGGCAAGGACGTCTCGGCCATGCGGAGAGCGGTGTTCGCGCGCTTCGCCCCGAACAAGGTCGTCGTCCACCGCCCGCCCGGCGACGCGCCGCCGATCGTGAAGCTCGCGCCGTACACCGAGGCGCAGCGCGCCATCGGCGGGAAGGCCACGGCGTATGTCTGCACGAACTACATGTGCAAGCTGCCGGTGACGGACCCCGAGAAGCTGTATGGAGTGCGGTAGCGCCAGCTACCGCTCTCGATGCCGCAGCGCCAGCTGCGGCAGCTTGCGCTGCCGCGATGGAGAGCGGTAGCTGGCGCTACCGCACTCCAGACGCTCTGCGTTTTGGGGCGGGTTTTTTCCACTCGCGCAGCAGCGCGCGCAGCGCCTCCGGCGCCTGCTGCGACACGGGCTGGGCGATCTGGTCTTTCGTGTTCACGCCGTGGCAGGAGTTGCAGACGCGCACCTCGCCGGCCTGGAACGTCAGCCAGTAGCGCTCGCGCACGACCGGCGTTCCCGCGGGATCGGTGGTCTGCCAGGACAAGGCGCGATTCGCCGGCACGAGCGCGGCCACCGAGCCGTCCGACGCGACCTGCACCTTCCCCGCATCGCGCGCCAGCACGCGGCGCCCGGTCCCTCGCGTCCCGCGCAGGCGTCGCTGCTGGAGACGCTGCGGAAGATGAACTGGAACGTGGTGCCGGAGGCGTCGCGGATGGAGCCGTTCGTGACGCGGCGGATCAGCGGGGAGCTGACGGAGGAGAAGGCATTGGGTGAGTTGCGTATGGCACTTGCGGCGCTCGTGGAAACGTAGGACGGGCTTCAGCCCGTCCCCCCCGGGAGAGGCGGGCTGAAGCCCGCCCTACGTTTTCAGACGCGACGGGACACGTCGCGGAGGCGCTCCACCAGCAGCTCGTTCATCGCCACGGCGAACTTCGCCAGCAACTGCGGCTCGAACGCCAGCGCCTCGGAGAGCGTGCGTTTGTCCCAGGCCCGCACCACCGACTCCTCGCCGGCCTGCACCGAGACGGCGCGCGGCGAGTCGTCGATGAACGACACCTCGCCGAGGACGTCGCCCGGGCCGACGGTGGCAAAGACCTTCTGCACGCCGTCGTCCAGGCCGATGATGTCGAGGTGACCGTCCTCGACGGCGAAGAGGGTCGAGTCGAGCTCGCCGGCGCGGATGAGGAATGCCCCCTCGGCGATTCGCTTCACCTCGCCGATCGCTTCCACGCGTTCGCGCTCCTCCGCGGTCAGGTAGCGGAACAGCGGATGATCGGACTCCATCGAGAAAATCTTGTTCACATCAACTCCACGACACTCGCCACTCGCAGCATGCCGCTCCGGCGGCATAGCACTGCGTCTGTTCGACTTTGAGGTTCGTCACGCCGGTCATCTCGGCCATGCGCTCGATCCACCCCGTCACGCGCGAGCAGCCGGCGGTCTCGGAGGGGAAATTGAGAATGCGGATGCGCGCGCTCGTCTCCGTCTGCTCGTCGACGCGCATCTCGCCGCGGTTGTAGAGCGAGCTCCAGATCGACGACGCCTTGCCGAGGAGGGCGGACGGCGTCAGCACGAGAGCGAAGAAACGGTAGATCCCCTTCACCGCCTCGCCCGCGGCCTCGCGTCCGGCGCGGCGCGCGAACGACTCCACCGGCTCTCCCTTCACCCGCGCGGCCTCCTCGGTGACGCGGTTCAGCAGGTACACGGGCACCGTCTCGGTGGCCAGGATCGGCAGGCGGAAGCGCGTCGCGAACTCGGCCGGCAGGCGGTCGAGCACCGCGTTCTTCTGATCGTGCGACAGCTCGGCGTCGATGAACTTCTGGAGGCTGCGTACGGGAGCACCTTTGACCGTCACGCTCTCGTCGACCATCGTCCCCCCCTCTCTCTCCGCGCGTCGATGACCGCTGAGTATAATCCGCTTCCTCGCGTCGAAACGCCGCGTTACGCCTCAGGAGGATCATCATGCAGGACCCGACACCCGGCAGCACCGCAGCCGAAGGTGCCGCGGCGATTTCCGTCGCAGAAGAAAGCAACCGCCCCGCGATCGGCCCCAAGGACAAGCTCGAAGAGCTTTGCGTCAACGCCATCCGCTTCCTCGCCGTCGATGCGGTGGAGAAGGCGAAGTCGGGCCATCCCGGCACGCCCATGGGGATGGCCGACATCGGCTTCGTGCTCTGGACCGAGTTCCTGCGCCACGACCCCGCCGAGCCGCGCTGGCAGAACCGCGACCGCTTCATCCTCTCCGCGGGCCACGCCTCGATGCTCATCTACTCGCTCCTCCACCTGACCGGCTACGCCGACATGACGCTCGACGAGCTGAAGTCGTTCCGCCAGTGGGGCTCGCGCACGGCCGGGCATCCGGAGTACGGCCACGTCGAGGGCGTGGAAGTGACCACCGGCCCGCTCGGCCAGGGGTTCGCACACGGCGTGGGCATGGCCCTGGCCGCGAAGATGCTGGCCTCGCGCTTCACCCAGGCCGAGGAGCCGTTCCGTCCCGTCGACCATTACGTCTACGCCATCTGCTCCGACGGCGACCTGATGGAAGGCATCAGCTCCGAGGCGGCCTCGATCGCCGGCCACCTCGGTCTCGGGAATCTCATCTACTTCTACGACGACAACAACATCTCCATCGAAGGGGAGACGCGCCTGGCGTTCTCCGAGGATGTGAAGAAGCGCTTCGAAGGCTTCGGGTGGCACGTCATCACCATCGACGGCCACGACCGCGCCGCCATCCGCAAGGCCATCCGCCGCGCGCAGAAAGAGACCGCGCGCCCGACCCTGATCGCCGCGAAGACGATCATCGGCTGGGGCAGCCCGAAGTACCACGGGACCGCCCGCGCCCACGGCGAGCCCCTCGGCGGCGACGAAGTGAAGGCCACGAAGGAAGCGCTCGGCTGGCCGCAGGAGCCGACGTTCCTCGTTCCCGACGAGGTGCGCGAGGAGTTCACCAGGCGCACGAAGAAACTCGCCCGCGAGCGCAGGCGGTGGGAGAAGGAGATGAGCGCGTGGCGCGCGCGCCACCCGATGATGGCCGAGGAGTGGGACCGGCACTGGTCGCACTGGCTGCCGGACGGCTACGAGACCGTGCTGCTCGAAGGGGCCAAGACGGAGAAGCCGGTGGCCACGCGCGCGCTCTCCGGACAGGTCATTCAGAAGATGGCCACCATCGCGCCGTTCGTCGTCGGCGGATCGGCCGACCTCGCGCCGTCGACCAACACGCTGATGAAGGACGCCGGCAACGTCGAGCGTCCGAAGGGGGGAGAGAAAGTGCCCCCGCCGAACGACATCTTCCGCGGCCGCAATCTCCACTTCGGCATTCGCGAGCACGCCATGGGGGCGGTGGTGAACGGGATGACGCTGTACGGCGCGTTCCGCGCGTACGGCGCGACGTTCCTCATCTTCTCGGACTACATGCGCCCGGCGGTGCGGCTGGCCGCGCTGATGGGCATTCCGTCGATCTTCGTCTACACCCACGACTCGGTCTTCCTGGGCGAGGACGGCCCGACGCACCAGCCGGTCGAGCAGCTCTGGTCGCTGCGCCTGATCCCGAACCTGACGCTCTTCCGTCCCGCCGACGGCGCGGAGGTGGCCATGGCGTGGTCGCACGCGTTGAGCGCGGCCGGCGGACCGACACTCATCGTGTTGACGCGCCAGAAGCTCGACATCATCGAGCGTCCCATCGACTTCGACCCGAAGCGCATCCTCCGCGGCGCGTACGTGCTCGACGGCTTCGAAGAGGGCGACGTGACCATCATCGCCACCGGCTCCGAGATCCCGCTGGCGGTGAAGGCGGCCCAGCTCCGCGGCAACACGCGCGTCGTCTCGGCGCCGTCGCTGGAGCTGTTCGACCGCCAGCCCGCCGATTACCGCAACGAAGTCCTCGGCGACCGCAACCGCCTGGTCTGCATCGAGGCCGGCCGCACCGACGGCTGGCACAAGTACGCGGGGGAGCAGGCGCTGCTGATCGGCATCGACCACTTCGGCGCCAGCGCCCCGTACGAGCGCCTGGCGGAGGAGTGGGGCTTCACCGCGGAGAAGGTGGCGGAGCGCATCCGCGTCTGGAGTGCGGCAGCGCCAGCTGCCGCTCTCTAAGCGGCGGCGGAGCCGCCGCTGATACACAACAGTTGCGCAACTGCGCAGTACTGTTGCGCCATAGCGGGGACGTGTCTTCGCGATTCATCGCGTGGACGTCGCGATTCGTCGCGTGAGATACGCGGTACATCGCGTGGGATACGCGGAACATCGCGTGGGATACGCGGAACATCGCGTCGGACTCGCAGTACATCGCGTGGGACTCGCTGTACATCGCGTGGGACACGCTGTACATCGCGTGGGATACGCGGTACATCGCGGGGGATACGCGGAACATCGCGTGGGACTCGCGGTACATCGCGTGGGACTCGCGATTCCTCGCGTGGGATACGCGATTCCTCGCGTGGGACTCGCAACTCATCGCGTGGGATTCGCGATTCCTTGCGTGGGATTCGCGATTCATCGTGTGGGATTCGCGATTCCGCGCTTGACCTCGTGACGGCGGCGCCGGGGATCTCCAGCGCGCAGTCGATGATCGCGAAGTCTCGCACGGTTCCCGCCCACCCGGAGTGGCGGCGCGGGACGCCGCCACGACAGCCGGCGGGACGCCGGCGGTCCGCTGAGTGCGCCGTGGGTGCGGTCGCCTACTCGTCCCTCGTACCTCGTACCTCGTACCTCGTCCCTCGTCCCTCGTCCCTCGGCGAGCGGTCTAGAAGTAGTAGCGAAGCTCCACCGTAACCCGCGGCTCCTCGCCGATCACCACCGCCTCGGCGCCGAGGCGCATCTTGCCGGGGGACCAGAAGTACGCGGCGGTGATGGCGTGCTCGCGGCCGAAGTCGTTGTCGAAGGTCTCGGCGCGCAGGGAGGCGCGGCCGTTCTCGAGGCGGCGGGAGACGAGCACGTAGGTCGTGGCGAGGCCGGTGCGGAAGCGCTCCCCCTCCACGACGATGTCCGTGAAGCCCCAGCCGCTCTCGGCGATGAAGGTCCAGTCGCCGAGGGTGACGTCGGCGGAGGCGATATCGAAGCGGGTCAGCCAGTTGAAGAGGTCCCCGTACTCGAGCGCGTCCGAGCGGTTGTCGATGCGCATCACCTGCAGCGACACCCGGTCCGTGCTCCAGCGCCCGCGCGCGGCCCAGCCGGCGCGGCGATCGGTCTCGGCCGAGACGGAAGTGAAGTACTCCGCGTCCACAGGCACGTGCTCCCCGAGGAGCGTCCAGCGGTCGTGCAGCCTCCAGCCGCGGACGGCGGGGAGTGCCCCGAAAGTGTCGTTGCCGCTGTAGGCCGTCGCGCCGACCGTCCAGCGGCGGCGCAGCGTGTACGACGCGTCGACGCCGACGGGGCGAAACTCCTCCCCGAGCCAGCTGTTCAGCGCCGATGACGAGATGGTGTACGGCGACTCCCACAGCGCGTCGACGTTCTCCCGCGAGCCGGGGAGGAAGAACGCCCCCTCCATGAAGCGGAAGCGGTGCTCGCCGCGGACGACGTTCTGGTCGAGCCACGCCTGCACGATGCCCACACGCCCGCGGCGCGAGCCGTCCTCGTCGCTCCGCGCGAGGAGGTGCACGTGCGCGCCGAGAGTCAGCGACGGCCGCCAGTCGAGTCCGGCCTGGACCTGCGCAGTCACGGGCTCGTCCTCGGTCGAGCCGCGCAGCAGCGCGAAGCCGCTCACCTGTCCGTACAGAGGGAGCGCCAGGACCACGGCGATGACGAACCGCATTGACGCAATGATCGCACCGATGGCACCGTTGTCCGGACATGCTCCGTTTCCTCCTTCCCCTGGTCTTCTCCCTTCCTCTCGCCGCGGCCACGCTCACCGTGCAGGTGACGGACGCGCGCGGCAGGGCCCTCGACGACGCGGTCGTGTATGCCGTGCCCGAGGGGCGGTCGCTGCCGCTGGCGCGCAGGACGGCGACCATGGACCAGCGGAACCGGCAGTTCGTCCCGCAGGTGCTGCCGGTGCAGGCCGGGACGGCGGTGCACTTCCCGAACAACGACGACGTGCAGCATCACGTCTACTCCTTCTCGCCGGCGAAGAAGTTCCAGCTCCCGCTGTACAAGGGGACCCCGGCCAATCCCGAGATCTTCGACCGCGCCGGCGTGGTCACGCTGGGCTGCAACATCCACGACCAGATGAGCGCCTTCATCATCGTCGTCGACACGCCGTACTTTGCGAAGACGGAGCGTGGCCTGGCCGCGATCGACGACGTGGAGGCCGGCCGCTACACGGTGGAGGTCTGGAACCGCGGCATGCGCTTCGAGCCGCGGGTCGTGACCCTCAAGGGCGGCGACACGCTGAGCCTGACGTTCGCCGCCGGACGCGGAAATGCCCGCCCGTAGTTTCCAGGCGCGCCTCCTCTATCTCCTCGTCGCGGTGCTGGTGCTGCTCGAAGCGGGCACGCTGGTCTCCGTCCACTTCGCCGGCCGCCACGCGATGGAGCGCACGGTGGACGAAGAGCTGAGCATCGGCGCGAACGTGTTCGATCACGTCCTGCGCATGCGCGCGCGCACGCTTTACGAGCAGTCGCGCGTGCTGGTGAAGGACTTCGCGTTCCTGGAAGCGATCGGCCAGGGCGACCTGCGGACCATCACCTCGGCGCTCGAGAACCACGGCGGACGCGTCGGCGCGGAGGTGGTGGCGCTGGTCGATCTCGACGGGAACGTGCAGACCGACACGCTCGGCGGGCGCATGAGCGGGAAGCCGTTCCCGTTCGCGGCGCTGTTCCGCGCCGTGAGCGAGGGGCGCGGCACGATCCCGAGCACCGTCACGTTCAACGGCCGGCCGTACCAGTTCGTGATCGTGTCGGTGGATGCGCCGCTGCCGATCGCGTACGTGGCCGCGGCATTCGAGATCGACAAGAGCGTGCTCGACGACGTCAGCGAAGTGTCGAGGCTCAAGGCGTCGTTCGGCGGGCCGGAGGCGAGCGGCTACGCGTCGCGGCGCCACCCGCTGCGCACCGCCGACGGCTCGAAGATCGAGGTGCTGCTGCAACGCGACCTGGTCGAGGCGCGCAAGCCGTTCGCGGACCTGGAACTGCAGATCTTCGCCCTCTCCGCCATCGTCCTCATCACGGCCGTCTTCGCGGCCGTGCTCTTCGCGCAGACGGTCAGCCGCCCGCTGCAGGTGCTGGCCGCGGGGGCGGGGCGCATCGAGCGCGGCGAGTACGTCGAGCCGATCGTCGTCAAGCGCGAGGACGAGCTCGGGCACCTGGCCACGGCGTTTAATCAGATGCAGTCCGCCATCGCCGCGCGCGAGGACCAAATCATGTTCCAGGCCACGCACGACGCGCTGACGGGCCTGCCGAACCGCACGCTCTTCCTCGACCGCCTGACGCAGGCCATCGCCGCGGCGAAGCGCGGCGGCGGCACGGCGGGCATGGTGATGATGGACGTCGACCGCTTCAAGGAGATCAACGACACGCTCGGCCACCAGTTCGGCGACCAGCTCCTCATCGAGATCGGCCGCCGCCTGACGCAGACGTTTCCCGGCGGCACGATCGCCCGCCTCGGCGGCGACGAGTTCGCCATCGTCCTCACCGACGCGAAGGACGTGGCCGAGCGCGTGACGGCCGCGTTCCTCGAGCCGTTCGTCCTCGGCGATGTCTCGATCGACGTCAACGCCTCCCTCGGCATCGCCACCTATCCCGCGCACGCCGACGACGCCGGCACGCTGCTCCGCCGCGCCGACGTGGCCATGTACGACGCGAAGAGGAACCAGAGCGGCGTGGCGGTCTACGAGCCGGGACGCGACGAGCACAGCCTGCGCCGCCTGTCGCTGATGATGGACCTGCGGCAGGCCATTGCCCGCGACGAGCTGGAGCTCTATTTCCAGCCGAAGGTCGACGTGCGCAGCGAGGAGGTGCTGCACGCCGAGGCGCTGGTGCGCTGGAACCACGCCGTGCACGGCGTCATGCGTCCCGACGAGTTCATCCCGCTGGCCGAGCAGTCGGGGCGCATCGGACTGATCACGAAGTGGGTGATCCGCAAGGCCATCGCGCAGTGCGCCGCCTGGCGCGCGGAGGGGCTCGACCTGACCGTGGCGGTGAACCTCTCGGCGCTCGATCTCTTCGACTCGGAGCTGCCCACCCTCATCAGCGGGTTGCTGTCCGAGGCCGGCCTGCCGGCCGAGAAGCTCCTGCTCGAGATCACCGAGAGCGCGATCATGAAGGACGCCGCGTACGCGCAGAAGGTGCTGCGCGATCTCAAGCGCCGCGGCGTCTGCCTGGCCATCGACGACTTCGGCACGGGCTATTCGTCGCTCGCGCACCTGAAGCGCCTGCCGGTGGACGAGCTGAAGATCGACAAGTCGTTCGTGCT
The DNA here is from genome assembly GCA_035627015.1 of Thermoanaerobaculia bacterium. Classification (GTDB taxonomy): domain Bacteria; phylum Acidobacteriota; class Thermoanaerobaculia; order Gp7-AA8; family Gp7-AA8; genus QHVT01. Next base: position 86,512 of record DASPMO010000132.1, read on the forward strand.
GCACCTCGGCGACCGGGCCGCGAACGACGACTTCGTGATCGTGCGCTCCACGATCGAGCTCGGGCACAACATGGGCCTCGTCGTCATCGCCGAGGGGGTGGAGAACGCGGAGGCGTGGCGCATCCTCAAGGAGCTCGGCTGCGACATGGGGCAGGGCTACTTCATGAGCCCACCGCTGCCGGCCGGGAAATTCAGGGAGTGGGTGCGCAGTAGGTTACGATGATCGCAGGAGGTCGAACATCATGGCCAAAGGCAACAACGCCCGGAAAAAAGAGACCAAGAAGCCGAAGAAAGACAAAGCGAAGAAGTAATGTAGGGCGGGCTTCAGCCCGTCTCGGGGGCGGGCTGAAGCCCGCCCTACGTATAATCCGACGCCGATATGACCGACGTCCCTTCCCGCAACAACGTCCGCGTCTTCGGCAGCGGCGAGCAGACCATGCTCTTCGCACACGGCTTCGGGTGCGACCAGAACATGTGGCGCCTGGTGACGCCCGCGTTCGAGCGCGACTACCGCATCGTCCTGTTCGACTACGTCGGCTCCGGCAAGTCCGACCTCTCCGCTTACGACGCGGAGCGTTACTCCACCCTCGACGGCTACGCGCAGGACGTGCTCGACGTCTGCGAGGCGCTCGATCTCCACGGCGCCATCTTCGTCGGCCATTCCGTGAGCGCGATGGTCGGCGTCATCGGGGCGCGGCGCGAGCCGCGGCGGTTCTCGCGGCTGATCATGATCGGCCCGTCGCCGCGCTACATCAACGACGTCGGCTACACCGGCGGCTTCGAGCGGGCGGACATCGAGGGGCTGCTCGACCTCATGGACAAGAACTTCATCGGCTGGGCGAACTTCCTCGCCCCGGTGATCATGAAGAACGAGGATCGGCCCGAGCTCACGGCGGAGCTGCACGGGAGCTTCTGCTCGACCGATCCGAACATCGCCCGCCGCTTCGCCGAGGCCACCTTCTTCTCCGACAACCGCCAGGACCTGCCGCACGTGCAGATGCCGGCGCTGGTGCTGCAGTGCTCGGAGGACGCTATCGCGCCGCGCGAGGTGGGGGAGTACGTCTGGAGGAACCTGCCCGACGGTACGTTCCGCATGCTGAAGGCGACGGGGCACTGTCCGCACCTCAGCCACCCCGAGGAGACCATCGAGGCGATCAAAGAGTACCTGGCGAATGGATCCGCTGCTCGATAGCGCGCCGTGCGGCTTCGTCACCGTCGCGGACGACGGGACGATGCTCGAGGTCAACACCACCCTGGCCTCGCTCCTCGGCTACACGCGCTTCGAGCTGCAGGGATGGCACCTGCAGAAGATCCTCCCGCCGGGCGGGCGCATCTTCTATCAGACCCACGTCTTCCCGATGCTGCGCATGCACGGCGCGGTGGACGAGCTGTATGTCACGCTGCGCACGCGCGACGGCGAGTCGATCCCGATGCTGACCAACGGCGCGCGCCGCGACGAGGTCAGCCACTTCGTCTTCGTGCGCATGATCCAGCGGCACGAGTACGAGGCGCAGCTCCTGGAGGCGCGCCGCCTGGCCGAGCAGGCCAGCGCGGCCAAGGCGAAGTTCCTCTCCATGATGTCGCACGACCTGCGCACGCCGCTGACGGCCATCACCGGCAACGTGTCGCTCCTGGCCGCCGGGGTGCACGGCCCGGTGAGCGGGGAGCAGGCCGACGTGCTGGGGCGCATCCGCAACGCGGCGGGCGAGCTGCTGCGGATGCTCGAGGACATCCTCAATTTCGCGCAGCTCGAGTCGGGGCGCGTGCAGGTGCGCATCTCCGACGTGCGGGTCTCCGACGCCCTGGCCCGCGCGGAATCGCTGGTGCGCCTGCGTCTGGAGGAGTCGGGCCTGGCGTTCTCGACCGACTGCGACGGCGCGGTGCTGCGCGCCGATCCCGACCGCCTGCAGCAGATCCTGCTCAATCTGCTGTCGAACGCGATCAAGTTCACGCCACCCGGCGGACGCGTGTCGGTGAGCTGCGCGCGCGACGGCGAGCGCGCACGCCTGCGCGTGCAGGACAGCGGCATCGGCATTCCCTCCGATCAACTGCAGCGCGTCTTCGAGCCGTTCGTGCAGCTGGAGGTGGACCAGCGCGGCGTGGGCCTCGGCCTGGCCATCAGCCGCGAGCTGGCGCGGGCCATGGGCGGCGAGCTGTCCGCGGAGAGCGCCCCCGGCGAGGGGGCGGCGTTCATCCTCGAGTTGCCAGCCAGATGAGGTAGCGCTGCCCTTTGCGGCCATGGCCGCGGACGCGGATCTCCTCGGCCGTGAAGCCGACCTGCTGCAGCCGCTTCGTGAAGCGCGGATCGGGATCGGCGGCCCAGACGGCCAGGATGCCTTTGGGGCGCAGCGCGGCGTAGGCGGAGCGCAGTCCGTTGAGGCCGTAGAGGCGGTCGTTCGTCTTCGCGGTCAGCCCGGCCGGACCGTTGTCGACGTCGAGGAGGATGGCGTCGAAGGCCTCGCGCCGTTCGGCGATCACGTGCGCGACGTCGGCCTCGCGGATGGTCACGCGCGGATCGTCCAGCGCGCCGTTCGACACCCCGGCCAGCGGCCCGCGATGCCAGCGCACCACCGCGGGCACGAGCTCCGCGACGACGACTTCACTCCGCCGGTCGACGTCGCGCAGCACCGCGGCGAGGGTGTAGCCCATCCCCAGGCCGCCCACCAGCACGCGCACGTGCCCGCGCAGCCGCTTGCACACGAGCTCCGCCAGCGCGTCCTCGGAGCCGTGCTCGCGGTTGTTCATCAGCTCGTGATGGCCGATGCGGATCGAGTACTCCTCCCCCCGGCGAAAGAGCCGCATCAGCTCCGTCTCGCCGGGGATGGTGGTCGTGTCGATGAGCTCCCACGGAATCACGTACAAGAGGATAAACGTAGGGCGGGCTTCAGCCCGCCTCCCCCGTGGGGGACGGGCTGAAGTCCGTCCTACGTTTAGCATGTTCTCCGTGAAGAATTACGAGCGCTACGTCGCAATCGGCGACTCCACGAGCGAAGGGCTCGACGATCCGGACGGCCACGGCGGCTACCGCGGCTGGGCGAACCGGCTGGCGGAGCGTCTGGCCGCACTGCAGGGGAGTGTCTGGTACGCCAACCTGGCCGTGCGCGGCCGCACCACACGGCAGATCCGCGACGAGCAGCTCGCGCGCGCGGTGGCGATGCGTCCGGACCTGGCCACGTGCGTGGCCGGGACGAACGACGTCCTGCGCCACCGCTTCGATCCCGCCACGTTTCACGAGGACCTGTACGCGATGCAGGCCGCGCTCGTGAGCGCCGGCGCGACGGTGCTCACCTTCACGCTGCCGGACCTCGCGCCGGTGATGCCGTTCGCGCGCGTGCTCGGCAATCGCGTCGCGCTGCTGAACGGCGCCATCCGCGACGCCTGCACGCGCAGCGGCGCCATCCTCTGCGACCTGGCGGCGTATCCCGTCGCCTCCGATCCGCGGCTCTGGTCCGACGATCGCCTGCACGCGAATTCGCTCGGACACGCGCGCATCGCCGAGGCGCTGGCGTATCACCTCGGGCTCCCGGGAACGGCGGAGTCGTGGAGCGATCCGCTGCCCGGCCGGCCGAAGGCGACGGCGCTCGACCTCGTCCGCGCGGAGCTGGCGTGGGGACGGAACCATCTGCTGCCGTGGGTGTGGCGCCACCTGCGCGGGCGCTCGTCCGGCGACGGCATCACCTGCAAGTTTCCGGAGCTGACGCTCGTCACCCGTACAATCGAGCCATCGAAGCGAAACGCGGCAACAAACTCCTCGGCTGCATCCTGACGCTGCTCCTCGTCGGCGGCGCGGTCTATGCCTTCGGCGCCGGCATCGGCTTCCTCTGGTGGGGCCGCGGCTTCGCCGGCGCCATGGCGGGCCGTCACGCGCCGGAGCGCATCCGCGCCGCGAATCCGGTGTACCTCTACGACGGCGTGATTCTGGTGGAGCGCGACCGGGTGGTCTTCCGCCGCTCGCTGTGGGCCGCGATCCGTCCGGGCCTCCTCGCCGCATTCGGTGCGGCGGTCGTGACGCTGGTGGTGCGGGGCCGCCGGAAGGCGCGCTGGTGGATGCTCGGCGCGGCGGCGGTGGCGTTCGCGATCGCGTTCGTCTCCCGTGCGCGGCATCCCGTCGTGATCGTGCCGCGCGGCGCGCCGGGCAAGGTGGAGGTGCACTACTACGGCGACATCCGCGGCGGCACGAGCCGGCGCTCCGTGCAGGAGGACGAGAGCGGCTACGACATCGTGCTCGTCGACGGCACCCGCACGACGCGCCTGGTGCGGCTGCCGTGGAACGTGGAGGAGGACGCGGTCATCTGGCGCGCGCTGATCGAGGAGAAGCTGCGCCGCTAAGTACAGCTCCGCGGAAATAACGTAGGGCGGGCTGAAGCCCGTCCTACGTTATGAAGCAGACTGCAACGGAAGCATAGGCGGACCGCCGGCGTCCCGCCGGCTGTCAGTGGCGGCGTCCCGCCGCCACTGTGCGGGCGAGACGCCCGCACAGACAGCCGGCGAGGACGCCGGCGGTCCGCTGTGTTTCCGGCTCAGCGGTACACCTTCGTGGTCAGCCCTCCCTCGGAGCTCGGCGCGATCCACACCTGAAACTCGCCCGGCTCCACCACCCAGGCGCCGTTCGTCCAGAACTCCAGCTCGCGGCGCGTGAGCGGGAACTCCACGCGCACCGACTGGTCCGGCCGCAGCGACACGCGCTGGAAGCCCTTCAGCTCCTTCACCGGCCGCGACACGCTGGCCACGACGTCGCGCACGTAGAACTGCACGATCTCGTCCCCGGCGCGCGTGCCGCTGTTCCTGATCGTCGCCGAGACGACGTCGCCTTCGACGCGCAGGTCGCTGTACTCGAACGTCGTATAGGACAGCCCGTGCCCGAACGGATAGAGCGGGCCGACCGGGATGTCCTGGTAGCGATTGGTGAAGCGATGTCCGGCGGGGCGGCCTGTGGGAAAGTGCGCGTAGTAGACCGGCGCCTGCGCGGCGGTGCGCGGGACGCTGACGGGGAGCTTGCCGCTCGGGTTGACGTCGCCGAAGAGCACGTCCGCGATGGCGTTGCCCCCCTCGCTGCCGAGGAACCAGGCCTGCACGATCGACGGCACGTGCTCCGCCGCCCAGGAGATGGCGAGCGGGCGTCCGCTCATCACGATCAACACCACCGGCTTCCCCAGCTCGACGAGCGACTCCAGCTGCCGCTGCTGGTCGGGCGGGAGCGCGAGCGAGGTCCGCGACGCCGCCTCGCCTGACTGCTCGTGCGTCTCGCCGAAGACCGCCACGATGACGTCGGCGTCAATGGGGCGGACGGTCTCCACCCCGGCGAGGTGCAGTCCGTCGCGGACGCTCGTCGCGCGCGATCCTTTGGCATGCCACGGCCCGAGCATGTCGCGGCTCGACTCGGCCAGTGGGCCGGCCAGGGCGATCTTCCGCGACTTCGACAGCGGCAGCAGCCCGCCGTCGTTCTTGAGGAGCACGATCGACCGCCGCGCCACGTGCCTCGCGTCGCGGTACGACGTCGAGACGACGACCGGCTCGCGGACGAGCGGCTCCTCGAAGAGTCCCGCCGCGAACTTGGCGCGCAGGACGCGGCGCACGGCCTCGTCGATGCGCGCGCTGGCGGGAAGGGTCATGAACGCGCCGTCCCACATGTCGATGTCCACGCCCGCGTCGAATGCCTTCCGGGCCGCCTCGGCCGGTGTCGCGGCGATGCCGTGCTGCACCAGCTCGGAGACCGCCGCCCAGTCGGAGACGACCAGACCCTGGAATCCCCACTCGCTGCGCAGCACGTCCTGCAGCAGTTTGCGATTCGCGGTGGCCGGGACGTCCCCGACCGTGTTGAACGCCGACATGAGCGAGCCCACTCCGGCGTCCACTGCCGCGCGGAACGGCGGGAGGTAGACGTTGCGCAGCGTGGCCTCCGTCACCTCGGCGTGTCCGTAGTCGCGCCCTCCCTCGGCCGCGCCGTACGCGACGAAATGCTTCGCGCAGGCGAGGAGGCCGTTGCTCTGGAACCCTCGTACGTACGCGGCGGCCATCCGGCCGGCCAGGTACGGGTCCTCGCCCGATCCCTCGGCCATGCGGCCCCAGCGCGCGTCGCGGGCGATGTCCACCATCGGCGCGAACGTCCAGCGGATCGCGTCCTCGCGCGCCTCGCGCGCGCTGACCGCTCCCACCGTCTCCGCGGCCTCGGGATCGAACGACGACGCCACCGCCAGCGGGATCGGGAAGATGGTGCGGTAGCCGTGCAGGACGTCGTACGCGAAGAGGATCGGGATGCGGTGCTTCGAGCCGGCGAGCTGCGCGCTCTGCAGCTCGTTCGCCTGCCGCACGTGCGCGGTGTTGAGCACCGAGCCGACCAGTCCTTTGGCCAGCGCGTCCTTCAGTTCCGGCTGGTCGGGCGCGTACATCGTGAGCTGCCCGAGCTTCTCCTGGAGCGTCATCTCGCTCAGGAGCTTCTCGATGCGCACCTCGTCGGCGGCGAGCTGCGGCGCGAGGAGGAGGAGAAGGGCGGCCAGGATGCGGTGCATGGGCGCGATCCTACTTCTCCACCCGTAGAATGCGCGCATGGTGCGCCTCCTTTTGCTGTTCTGTTTCGCCCTCACCGCGCGGGCCGATTTTCGCGAGCTCACCGACGTCGCCCGCGACCCGGCCATCGAGTACAAGGTACGCACCGCGGCCGAGGCCACGCTGAAGGCGTATCCGAAACTGAAGGCGGACGACCTGGCCATCAGCGTCATCGACGTGACGAAGCCGGACCTCCTCGCCCGAGGCGATTACCACGGCGACGCGCCGTTCTATCCGGCCTCGGTGATCAAGCTGTTCTTCATGACCGACGTCTACGCGACGAAGAAGGAGAAGATCGGCGACGTCGACCGCGCGCTGCGCGAGATGATCGTGGTCTCGGACAACGACGCCACGGCGTACCTGGTGGACCTCCTGGCCGGCACGGTGCCGGGGCCGCCGCTGGAGGGGCGCGCGCTGCAGCGCTATATCGAGCGCCGCCGCGACATCAACCGCCGCTTCCAGCGCCTCGGCTACGCGGACCATGTCAGCGCGATGATGAAGCCGTGGAGCTTCGGCCCCTACGGCGTCGACCTCCAGGTCCTCGGCAAGAACCGCGAGAACCGCAACAAGCTCACCGCCAACGCCACCGCCTCCCTCCTGCTCTGGATCGTCCGCCGCCGCGCCCCCGGCGCCGAGGCGTCGATGAAGCTCCTCGAGCGCCCCCTCTCGCCGCCGCGCCAGGAGGAGAATCAGGTCAAGGGGTTCCTCGGCGAGGCCCTCCCCGCCGGCGCGCGCCTCTGGTCCAAAGCCGGCTGGACGAGCGAAGTGCGCCACGACGCCGCGTACGTGGAACTGCCCGATGGGCGAAAGTTCGTAGTGGTGATCTTCACGCGCGGGATCGCGGAGGATGTGACCATCGTGCCGGCGGTGGCGAAGAATGTGTTCGGGGAGTTGTGATCAGGGTTGGGGTGCCCAGGGGTTTTCCTGCAGCCACCCGACCACGAGCGTGACTTCGTCACTGAACGTGAGGCGGCGTGGGTTGAGCTGCAACTTTGCGCAGCCTTCCGTCAGAGTCGAGCGGAAAGTGCGATAACGCTTCGCGATCACCGATCCGCTCGGGATCACTGTCGGTGGCGTGGACAACCAGTTTCGAACCAGCTCCACGGCGACGTACGGCTTGTTGCCATGCGCCTGGATGTCCTGCCCGGCGATGTCCGAGCAGAATTTCTGATACCGATACGGATCGGAGTCGAGAATGAGGGCGCGCTTTGCCTGCTGGTCGGCGCCGCCGTACGCTCTCGCGCCCATGAAGAGGCCGAGCTCGAGGGGCATGTTGAATCGCGGCAGGTTCGACGACGGATCCAGCTCGACGCGGGAGATGTCGTGAATGCCGAGCGGCGACTCACCGATGATCCGGATGATCTTCTGGACGCGGACTTCGCCGGAGTCCTCGACCTCGAGTGCCGAGCGCGCGCGAAAGCCGCAGTCGTAAATGGCGAACAGCAGCGCACGCAGGAGAGGGCGGTACGCGCGATCGAAGGGGCAGTTGATGAAGACGTGACGCCCCTCCGTCATTTGCGTTTCGCGGCCGCCTTCTTCCTGGCGGCTTTCTTCTCCTCCGCTGCGCGCTCCCGCTCGATTCTGATCTCGCGAAACACGGCTCGGGCTTGTGCAAGCGTCACGTTGTCACCTTCCCTGAGCGGCGTGAGAACCTTGCGCACGGTTGCCATACGATCACGATAACACGCGCGTTTCCCTGCGAACTTCCGAAACCGGAACGACTCCATCGTCGCCAAAACGGGAGTTGTGATCAGGCGGACGGAGCCCACGGGTTCTCATCCAGCCATGCGGTGACGAGTGACATGTCATCGTGAAACGTGAGACGGCGCGGGTCCAGCCGCAGCTTCGCACACAGGGCCGGAAGCTCAGCACGGTAGAACTTGTAACGCTTCGCGACCAGCGAACCGCTGGGGATGACGATCCCTTTCGTGGCCGGTGTGGTCGACAACCAGTTCCGGACCAGCTCGATGACGACCTGCGGTTTATTGCCGTGCGCCTGGATGTCCTGCCCGGCGATGTCCGAACAGAACTTGTGATAGCGGTATGGGTCGGAGTCGAGAATGAGTGCGCGCTTCGCCTGCTGGTCGGTGCCGCCGTACGCTTTCGCACCCATGAAGAGGCCGAGCTCGAGCGGCATGTTGAATCGCGGCAGGTGCGACGACGGATCGAGCTCGACGCGCGAGATGTCGTGAATGCCGAGCGGCGACTCACCGATGATCCGGATGACCTTCTGGACGCGAACTTCGCCGGAGTCCTGAACCTCGAGGGCAGAACGCGGGCGAAAGCCGCAGTCGTGAATCGCGAACAGCAGCGCGCGGAGAAGGGGACGGTACGCGCGATCGAAGGGGCAATTGATGAAGACCTGACGCCCCTCCTTCATTTGCGTTTCGCGGCCACCTTCTTCTTCGCGGCTTTTTTCTCCTCCTCAGCGCGCTCCCGCTCGAGCCGGATCTCGCGAAACACGGCTCGGGCCTGAGCGTAAGTCACGTTGTCACCGTCTCGGAGGGGCCGGAGGACCTTGCGCACGGTTGCCATACGATCACGATAACACGCGCGTTTCCCTACGTACTTCCGAACCGGAACGACTCCAGCACCACCGGCAGCTCCCCCTTCGTCCCGAGGTCGTCCGCCTCGTCCAGCTCGGGGTTGAGAGACGTGCCGATCATCATCATCGACACCCCATTGCCTCCGCCGGGGGCGGGGACGAAGATGGCGCGGACGAAGACGTTCACGCGCTGGCCGTCGACCTGCACCCAGCCGTCGTAGAGGGCGTTGTGGCCGTCGTAGTCGCCCACTTTGGTTGGGCCGTCGGTCACTTTGCGGAAGTCGCGGAACTGTTGCGAGAACTGTCCCTCGATCTGGCCGAGGACCTGGCGGTAGAGCTCCTGGTTCTGCTCCTCCGTCGGGGCGGGGCTGAAGTAGCCGACGTTGAGGTTCTCGTAGGTCTTGCCGTCGACGCTGTGCTCGACCGTCACGAAGTTGATGTTGTCCGGGTCCTGGGTCTTGATCGTCCAGCTCTTCGGGTAGTCGAACGAAAAGTCGACGTAGTTCTCGGAGAGGTTACCGGTGCGCCCGTCGCGCGTGTTGACGTAGTGCGCGAGGTCGTCGCGCCGCGTCGTCGTGTCATCGCTGCCCGTGGCGCCGTCTCTTGCGGAGAAGAAGGCGAAGGCGATGAGCGCCGCGCCGGCGATCACGCTCAGGCATCCGCATCCGGCGAGGAACTTCCAGGCGTTTTTCATGTCAGGCCCTGTACACGAAGCGCGCGACGTCGTCGCTGATGATGAGCGTGTCTCCCGGCGTGAGGCGTACCTGTCCGATGCGCGTGCCGAGCGTGTTGAGATACGTGCCGTTCGTCGAGCCCTGATCGATGGCCGTCGGCACGTCGTCGCGGATGCCCACCCACACGTGCCGCTTCGACACGCTCGGCGTCTCGATCACCACCTGCGACACCGTGCGGTCGCGGCCGATGTAGAAGCCGTCGGTCTTCAGCGGGAACGATTGCCCGGCCAGCGGCCCGGAGGTCGCGTGCAGCGCGCCGAAGCCGAGCCGCTCGGCGACGACCGTGGCGTCGGTGTCGCCGGGAAGGATGATGAGCGGCGTGGGAGGAGGAGGCGGCGGAGGCGCGGCCGCCTGATGCGGCGGCGGCACGACCGGCGCGGGAGGAATGGGATTCGGGCTCGGCTGCGGGCGATAGGGCGTGGGCGCGGCGACGGGCTGCCTGCTGCGGCCGGCGAAATACATCACCAGTGCCGCGATCAGGAGCAGCGCTCCCAGGAGGACGAGCAGGACTCCGCCCACGACGAGGATTGAATTCATGGCTCTGTTCTCGAAATGAGATCCGGACGCGAGGGCATGATAAACGTTTCTCGTGTACGCCACGCAGATCGCCGCTGAATTGCAGCTCCGCCCTCCGCAGATCGAGCGCACCCTCGAGCTGCTGGACGGCGGCGCCACCGTCCCGTTCATCGCCCGCTATCGCAAGGAAGCGACGGGCAACCTCGACGAAGTCCAGATCCAGTCGATTCTCGACCGTGCCGCGGAGCTGAAGGAGCTCGACGAACGGCGCGCCACCATCCTCAAGACGATCGACGAGCAGGGGAAGCTCACGCCCGAGCTCTCCCGCGCCATCGCCGGAGCGAAGACGCGTACCGAGCTCGAGGACCTCTACCTGCCGTACCGGCCGAAGCGGCGCACGCGCGCGACGATCGCGAAGGAAAAGGGGCTGGAGCCGCTGGCGGACTGGGTGTGGGAGGGGCGGGCTGAAGCCCGCCCTACGTTCGGCGAGGAGGATCTCGCCGGCGCGCGCGACATCCTGGCCGAGCGGGTGGCCGAGGATGCGGAGCTGCGCAAGTTCGCCCGCGCGGAGGCGTGGCGCAAGGGCGTGCTGAGCTCCACGGTCCTCCGCGAGAAGAAAGAGACGAAGAGCAAGTTCGAGCTGTACTACGACCATCGCGAGCCGCTCGCGCACGCGCCGTCGCATCGCGTGCTGGCCATCTTCCGCGGCGAGGCGGAGGAGTTTCTCAACGTCCGACTGCGCTTCAACGACGAGGAGATCGTACGCGGCCTCAAGTCGCGCTGTTCGCGCGTGCGCTCGCCGCTGCCGGAGGAGCGCGACCAGGCGGTCGAAGACGGCTGGAAGCGGCTGCTCTCGGTCTCGCTGGAAGGGGAGCTGCGCGCGGAGCTGAAGGCGCGCGCGGACGGGCAGGCCATCGAGGTCTTCGCACAGAACCTGCGCAACCTCCTCCTCGCGCCGCCGGCCGGCAACCGGCGCGTGCTCGCCCTCGACCCCGGCCTGCGCACCGGCATCAAGACGGCCATGCTGGACGCCACGGGGAAACTCGTCGAGACGGCCACGCTCTACAGCGAGCGCTCCGCCGGCGAGCGGGCGGCGGCGGAGAAGACGCTGCGTGCCATCGTGGAGCGGCACCAGCCCGAGCTGATCGCCGTCGGCAACGGCACCGGCTCGCGGGAGGCGGAGGCGTTCGTGCGGGCCGCCGTGCCGGACGTCCCGGTGGTCTCCGTCTCCGAGCAGGGGGCGTCCATCTACTCGGCGTCCGAGGTGGCGCGCGAAGAGTTCCCGGAGCTCGACGTCTCGCTGCGCGGCGCCGTGTCGATCGGACGCCGCCTCCAGGATGCCCTGGGCGAGCTGGTGAAGATCGACCCGAAGTCGATCGGCGTGGGGCAGTATCAGCACGACGTGAACCAGACGCTGCTCCGCAAGAAGCTGGGGGAAGTCGTCGACTGGTGCGTGAACCTGGTCGGCGTCGACGCGAACACCGCCTCGCCGCAGCTCCTCGAGCACGTCTCCGGCATCGGCCCGGTGCTGGCGAAACGCATCGTCGAGCACCGCAACGCCAATGGGGCATTCGGGTCGCGGAAGGCACTCCTCGACGTGCGCGGCCTCGGCGCCCGCGCCTTCGAGCAGTGCGCCGGCTTCCTGCGCATCCGCGGCGCGCATCCGCTCGACGACAGCGCCGTGCATCCCGAGAGGTATGCGCTGGTGGAGCGGATGGCGCGCGACCACGGCCTGGCCCTGCGCGACCTCGTCGGCAACGCCGCCGTGGTCGACCGCATCGACTGGAAGCGCTACGTCGCGGACGACGTGGGCGAGCCGACGCTGCGCGACATCCTGGCGGAGCTGAAGAAGCCGGGACGCGATCCGCGCGGTTCCTTCGAGCCGCCGAAGTTCCGCGACGACGTGCAGAAGCTCGAGGACCTCCGCGCCGGCATGCAGCTCGACGGCATCGTCACGAACGTGACCGCCTTCGGCGCCTTCGTCGACGTCGGCGTGCACCAGGACGGACTCGTGCACGTCTCGCAGATGGCCGACAGATACGTGCGCGACCCGCACGCGGTGGTGAAGGTCGGCGACCGCGTGTCGGTCAAGGTGGTGAGCGTGGACACGGAGCGGCGGCGCATCGCGCTGACGATGAAGACATGAGCTCCACCATGGCCATCCTCCGCGACGGGGCGATCGCCGGCACGCGCGTGCAGGGCCCGGTCACGCTGGAGACGAACTTCCGCCTGGCGTCGGTGACGAAGCAGTTCACGGCGGCAGCCGTGGCCGTGCTCGTGCGGCGCGGCCTGATGGACTACGACACGCCGGACGCGCGCGGCATCACCATCCGCCACCTCCTCAACCACACCTCGGGACTCGCGGACTACGAAGACCTCCTCGCGCCCGGCCGCACCGAACAGGTCCACGACGACGAGGTGGTCGAGCTCATCGCCGCCGCGCCGCTGCTCTTCGCACCCGGCTCGCGCTTCCGCTACAGCAACAGCGGCTACGTGCTCCTCGGCGTGCTCATCGAGCGCGCCGCGAACGTGCCGCTGGAGCGGTTCTTCGAGGCAGAGCTCTTCGCGCCGCACGGCATGCACGGCACGACCCTCGGCCCCGCGCAGAACCGCGCCTATGGCACCCCGCGCGACCAGAGCGTCACCAGTGCCACGCGCGGCGACGGCGGCGTCTACTCGAACGTGCTCGATCTCGCGCGCTGGATGGCGGTCCCTCCCGCCGTCGGCGACACGGTGCCGGCCGACGTCCCGGACACGCGCTACGGCTTCGGCTGGTACGTGCGCGGCGAGCGCGTCTGGCACTGCGGCGACACGGCCGGCTTCCGCAGCACGATCGTCCGCGAGGGGGGGCGGACGGTCATCGCGCTCACGAATTGCGAATGAACAGCTCGATCCAGATCGCGCCGAGCAATTCGTCGGCGCTGTCCACCATCGCCGCCAGCGCCTTTCGCCGCGGCGCGAGGATGGCCCGCACGACGCCCAGGATCTCCGCGTCGTCCTCGGCATCGGCGAACGGGGCCAGCAGCGCGCGCGTCTCGCGCAGCAGTTCCCCGGCGGATGCGGCGACGGGTGCCGGGGCGATGGCCGCGGCGGCGAGCGCTCCTTTCGACGGCCAGCGCCGGTAGACCGTGGTCTTGGCCACGTGAGCGCGCTCGGCGACCTCGTCGACGCTCAGGGCGCGGTAGCCGCGCTCGTCGAGCAGCGTGCGGACGACGGCCAGGATCTCCTCGTCCGCTCCTTCCCGCCGCGGACGGCCGCGGCCGCGCTTCGCACTTGACACTGCGGCGATCATAACGCGGTGCAGAGAGTCATCTTCGCCGGCGCGGTCATCGTCATCGCGCTGCTCCATCTGTCCGCCCTCCCGAAGACGATCTGGGAGTACGACGAGAGTCTGTTCTGCATGGGGGTCGAGAACTACGACCCGCTGAACCATTTCCCGCCGCCGCCCGGCTATCCGATCTACATGGGCGTGGCGAAGCTCGTCGCGCCGCTGGCGGGGTACGTCCCGTTCCGGGCGCTGGTGGCGCTGAGCGCGTTCACCGCCATCGCCGGTTTCGTGCTGCTGGCCTTCGGCTTCCGCCAGCTCACCGGCAGCACGCGCGCCGGGGCCCTCGGCGCGTTCCTCTTCTACGCCTCGCCGACGATGCTGCTGCACGCGACCCTGCCGCAGTCGGATTCCGGGGCCCTGGCGTTGCTCGGGTTGTCGATGTGGCTCTGCGCGCTCAATGTGGCGCGGGCTTCAGCCCGCGAGGACGATGGACGGGCTGAAGCCCGTCCTACGTTGCTCGCGTTCATGGGGGTGGCGTGTGCAGCGACGATCGGGTGGCGGCTGCAGTTCGCCATTGCTGTCGTGCCGCTGTTTCTCACCACCACTCTGCTCCTGCGCTCGTGGCGCGAGCGTTTCGTGGCCGTGCAGTGGTTCGCCATCGCCTGCGCGGTGTGGCTGATCGCGCTCATCACCGCGTGCGGCGGCGTGGATGGCTTCTGGAAAATGATGTCCGGCCAGGCAGCGTACTTCGCCGCGCACGACGCCGACATTTCCCGCACGGGACGCTCGGCCGCGCAGATCGCGCTGCGTTTCATCTCGCATCCGTGGGGACCGAAGTGGCTGGCCGCGCCGGTGCTGTTCCTGGCGGTCCTCGGGCTCGTCGACGCCGCGCGCCGCCGCCTGCGCGTCGTGCTGCCAGTGGTGGTGATGAGCGCGGTCTACTTCGGGTTCGCGCTGGCGATGATGGATCCGGCGGACGGCGTCCGCTACGCGCTGCCGGCGCTGCCCGGCATTGCCCTCCTGGCCGCCATCGGCATCGACTTCCTCCGCCGCCTCTCGCGCGAGATGCTCGTCGACTGGGCGCTGCTCGCGCTGTACGCCTTCGGCGCGTACGCGTACACGGGGCCGCTGCTGCGCCAGCGCGCGAACGAGCCGTCGCCGCCGTACGCGGCCATCCAGTACCTGCGCAGCGTCGCGCCGCGCAACGCGGTCATCCTCTACGACCTCCCGCTGAAGCCGCACGCGCAGTACCTGCTGCGCGGCTACACGCGCCTGCGCGTCGACGAAGGACTGTTGCGCTTCGGCCATCGCACCGACCGGCCGCTGTACGAGCTCACCGACAGCGCGACCGAGGCGCCGCAGGGGAAAGTGTTCCGCTGGCAGACGCCGGATGCGTACACGAAGCTGACCCGCGGCCATTACGGCGCGGCCTCGGTGGTCCCGCTGCCGGTGACGCAGCGCTTCCTAGCGCTGGGCGGCATCTCGCCGCCGGAGCGGACGCGCACCGGCTCGTGGCGCTGGATCGGGGCGAAGGGGATCATCGCGCTGCCGGAGCTCGGCGCACGCAGCGTGCGGCTCACGCTCGAGGTACCGGGAGACTATCCGCTGCCGTTGAACCGCGTCCGCATCGACGTCACCGGCGGCGCTTCGGTGGGCGGCATCGTCTCGCCGGGGAAGAAGACCGTGCTGGACGTGCCGCTGCCGCCGGGGCGCGCGCAGCTCACCATCACGCCGGAGCAGACCTTCGTGCCGGCCAACGTGCCGGGACGCCTGAGCCGCGACCGGCGCACGCTGTCGGTGATGCTCACGGGGCTGGAGCAGCTCAATCCAGCTTCTGTACCTCGATCCGCAGCGCCCGCCCCCGCTCCTCCCGCCGCAGCGTCACGTTCCGCGGGCTGATGCCGGCGAGCTCGCAGCAGCGGCGGAGCTCTTTCTCGCTGCGCGCGATCAGCGGCGCGCCGCCGAGGTGCGCGAAGAGGGGACGATGCGGATCGTCGGCGGCGACGGTGGTGAAGACGAACGTGCCGCCCGGCGCGAGCACGCGATAGATGGTCTGCAGGAGCAGCACGGCGGACGTGTCGTTGAGCGCATCGAGGAGTCCCTCCGCCAGCACGAGATCGAAGGCATTCCGCGGGAGCTTGCGTACGTCGTAGGCGGTGACCATCACGCGGCGCACCGGCGCCAGGATCTTGGCGATCTCGTCGCGCGTGAGCTGCGCGTCTTCACAGGCCACGATGGCGGCACACACCTCCCTGACGCGGCGCTCCAGTTCCTGAGCGGCGTTTTCCGCTTTCTCGATGTCCATCTCTCCCTTTGCATAGGGGAGAGACGTGACCGGGGGGATTCCCGGATAGGATGCGCGCATGAATGCAACCAGAAGCGGAACGTTTCACCTCGGCGGCGACCTGCCGGTCTACCGGCTCGGCTTCGGCGCGATGCGCATCACCGGCGACGGCGTGTGGGGCCCGCCGCGCGACCGCGATGAGGCGCTGCGCGTGCTGCGCCGCGCCATCGAGCTGGGCGTGAATCTCATCGACACCGCAGAGTCGTACGGACCGTATGTCAGCGAAGAGCTGATCGCCGAGGCGCTGCATCCGTATCCGGCGGGTCTCGTCATCGCCACGAAGGCCGGATTCGACCGCAGCGGACCGGGACAGTGGGAAGTGAACTGCCGCCCGGAGCGGCTGCGCGAGGGACTGGAGGGGAGCCTGCGCCGCCTGCGCCTGGAGCGCATCGACCTCTATCAGTTGCACCGCATCGATCCGGACGTGCCGGAGGACGAGCAGTTCGGCACGCTGGCCGACATGCAGCGCGAGGGGAAGGTGCGCCACCTCGGCCTTTCCGAGGTCACGGTCGAGCAGATCGAGCGGGCGCGGAAGTACTTCACCGTCGTCTCGGTGCAGAACCGCTACAACCTCGCCGACCGCGAATGGGAGCCGGTGCTCGACTACTGCGAGCGCGAGTCGATCGGCTTCATCCCGTGGTACCCGCTGCAGACCGGCAAGCTCGCCGGCTCGATCGGGCCGGCCGAGGCGCTGGCGTGGCTGCTGCGCCGCTCGCCGGTCATGCTGCCGATCCCGGGGACGTCGAAAGTGAAGCACCTCGAGGAGAACATGCGCGCGGTCGACGTCGAGCCGCCCGACGTGACGGACTATCGGAAGTAGCCCGTCACGTCGATCAGGTAGTGCACGTCGGCGGGGCCGCTGTTCAGCACCTCGAGCGCACCGCCGTTGAGCTTGAGGAAGACGTTGTTCGCGCGCGTGCGGCCGGCGCGGTAGTTGACCGTGCTCACGCCCGGCCAGGGCAGGTTCGCGGGGAAGAGCGACAGCCATCCGGATGCGGCCGGTACGACGACGGTGACGTTCGCGGCGATGGCCGTGGCCTCGGCGGGGATGCCGCAGACGCCCGCGACGGAGCGGAGCACGATCTCGTCCGCAGCCTGCGGGCCGCTCTCGTACCGCGTGTCGACGAGGCGGCAGGAGTCGACGAGGTAGAGGCTCGAGGCGGGATCGCGCTCGCCGCTCTGGGTGATCGCGACCGTCAGTCCGTTCACGTAGATGGTGGCGCTGCGCGCGGCACCCGTTTCATTCGGCGCGACGGTAAACGCGAATGAGCCGTTGCCCGTGCCGCTCCCTCCCTGGGGAAACGTGATCCACGGCGCCGGAGTCTGCGGCGTCCACGGGCACGACGGTCCGGTGGCCACGTCGATCGTGCTGTTGCCGCCCTCGCGGAAGAACGACGTCCGGTGATGCGTCACCGCCACGCCCGAAAGCTCGGCCACGGCGACCGCGGTCTGCCCGATGGTGCCCGCTCCCGGTTGCGCGGTGAGCCGCACTCTCACGGTGCGTGGCCCGAACGAAGTGTATGGATGCCAGCCGTGCACGCGCACCTCTCCTGGCTTCTGGATCGCCAGGACCGATCCCACCGACGTGGTGCCGTCACCCCAGTCGATGCGTGCCTGATAGTGGCCGGACGAGCGCGTCTTGTCGGGGTCGATGAAGGTGGCGAGGACCTGTGGCGTCACGTTGCCGCCGCTGCCGTAGCAGATCGCGGCGCCGGTCGCGGCGATCGGCTCGTCGGTCGTCAGGCGATAGTAGGCCTGGATCCGCGAGTCGCCGAACCAGATCTTCCCGTCGGGACCGCCGCTAATGGCGCGGCTGTTGACGGTACCGGGGAAATTGAAGCGATGCGCGACGCCGTCGAGCGTCGTCCGCACGATGCTGTTGTAGTTGGCGTCCCAGAGCGCGCCGTCGGGGCCGGCCGCGCGCTCCAGCGCGCCGCCGGCGCTCGGGAACCCGTCGAATTTCGTCATCACGCCGGCGGGGGTGAGGCGGAAGTGCGCGACGTAGGTGCTGAACCAAAGGTTGCCGTCGGGAGCGGCCGTGATGGCGCGCGGCTCGTTTCCGTCGACGGGGAACGTGCCGGTGACCGTGCCGCCGAGGGACATGCGCAGCACCTGGTTGGTGGTCTGGCAGGTGATGTAGAGATTGCCGTCGGAGCCCGCGGCGATCCCGCCCGGCCCGCAGCCGCTCACCGGCAGGGCGAACTCGGTGAACGCGCCGGCGGTGGTCATGCGCGCCACTTTGTCGCCGGCGAAGAGCGTGAACCAGAAGTTGCCGTCCGCGCCGTAGGTGATGGCGGTCGGCTTCAGTCCCGGCGTCGGGACGGGGAACTCCTGGATGACGCCGTTGCCGTCGATGCGTCCGATCCGGTCTCCCGTCTCCTCGGTGAACCACATGGCGTCCGGTCCGGCCACGATGTCGAGCGGGCGGCTGTTCGCCTGCGGGAGCGTGAAGAGCACGGCGCTGCCGTCGGCGGTCTCGAGGCGCCCGATCACGTTCTCGTTCGGCGCGGTGAACCAGACGTGCGCCGCCGACTGCGCGCTGTTGTACGGCTCGGGGCCGCGCATGAGGAACGGCGCGGTCACCGTGTTGAGGTCGTAGCTGATGCTCCCGAGCTGGTGACCGTACGAGCCCCACCAGACGTTCGTCGACGAGGCCGACAGCCGCGTGATCGTCTCGGCGGCGGCCGGTATGGTGTACTGCCACGTCACCGTGCCCAGGCCGATGTCGAAACGGCTGATGGTGCGGCCGGTGGCGGCCCAGAGATTCCCGTCGCCGCCCGCCACGAGATACCCCACGGAGAGCGGATACGGCCCGCTGATCGCTCCCGCCGTGGAAATTTTGCGGACCGCGTTTCCGGTGCTGAACCAGAGATTGCCGTCGGCGCCGGCCACGATGTTTCCGGGATACTCTGCCAGGGACTGGCCGTTCGAAAAGAGCGTGCGCGTGCCGGACGGCGTGATGCGTCCGATGGCGTTGTCGTAGGGATAGGTGACCCAGACGTTGCCGTCCGGGCCGGCGGCGAGATCGCCGGTGCCGCCGTAGCCCGCGAGCTCGGTGATCTGCCCCGCGCGCGAGACGCGCAGCAGCGACCCGTAGGTCCGCGAGATCCAGAGGTGCTCGTCCGGCCCGAAGATCATGGCCGTGACGTTCTGATGGAGGCCCTGGGGAAAGGGGAGGTCGTACTGCGTCACTTCGCCGGTCGAGGAGATGTGGCCGAGGCGGTGAAAGGTTGCGTACCACACACCGCCGTCGACCGGGTCGACGACGATGCGCTCGGCCCATACGGGCACGGGCAGGACGTCGAGGACCGTGCCGTCGAGTCCCACTTTCGCGATGCCCGGGGACATATAGGTGATGGCCCAGGCGTGAGTGGGCGTGGCGGCGATGTCCGTCACCGTGGCGCTGCCCGTGCGCGGCAGCAGGAAGCGCTCGATCGAGCCCGCCAGGGCCGGTACGGCAGCGATGAACAGCGCTGCCCCAAGGAGCGCGCGCGCGATACGTGTTGTCATGAGCTCTCTCTCGAAGAGGTGGGCCTGAACTCATAATAACACGAAAAAGGCGGAGCCTGCCGGCTCCGCCTTTCCAGGGACCTCGTTGCGAACGATCAGTGGCCGCCGTTCACGTGCACGTGCATGAAGGTGTCCTGCGCGCTCGTGGAGACGATGCGGATCGACGTTCCCGTCCGGGGGATGATGACGCTCGAATCGGGACGCGTGGGGAACCAGTAGCCGTTCAGGTCGTTGAACACCGGGACGCCCGCCTGCGAGGCGATCGGCACTTCGAACTGCACGCGGCGGGTCGGCGAGCCGGCGGGGCTGCCGGGGAGCGGCGGCAGGACGCCGACGAACGGCAGCACGATGCTGTCGGTCGGCTCGAGAGTGAACGTCGCGTCGAAGGTCTGGATCGTCGGCGTCCACGCCGCGAAGTTCCAGAAGCGGTCCGAGCCCGGCTCCTGCAGGCCCGTGCGCGTCATCGTGACCGGGTGCGCGTCGATCTGCAGCGCGAAGCCCTCGCCGGCGTGCGCGGAGGTGTTGTTGTTCGACCAGTCCGCATCGGCGTACGTGACGAGCAGGCCGTCCTGATACGGATAGTGGCCGACCTTGCCGCTCAGGAAGCCGGTGCCGGCGTACGGGCCGGTCTGCAGCCCCTTGTCGTAGCCGCGGTACTGGCGGAACTCGGCGATGTAGTAGTGCGGCCGGTTGGTGATGCTCCTGCCCGACGACGTGACGAACTTCGTCAGCGTCCAGCCGTTCGGCGAATTCTCGGCGTCGTCCGAGAAGGTGCCGATGGCAATGTTGTCGGCGGCGATGCCGTAGAAGAACGTGGCGGTGTCGGTGCGGTAGTAGATGCGCAGCAGGACGGTCTGTCCCGCGTAGGCGGCGAGGTTGAAGGAGACGTTGCGCCACGCGCCGGCGGTGGAGCCGGTGAAGCCGTTGCCGAGGTTCTGGCCGTTCGGGTTCGTGGTGGTGGTCAGGCCCGCGCTGGCCAGATTCGTCCAGCTGGTGCCGCCGTTGGTCGAGACGGAGACGTAGCCGTAGTCCCAGTTCGCCTCGAGGTTGTAGGCCAGACGCATGGTCAGCGTCGCGCCGGTGGCGGGGACGTCGATGGAGCGGATCATCGACGCCTGGTAATTGTTGCCCGTGCCGCTGTACCAGACCTTCCCCTGCGCGCCGGAGACGGCCACGGCGTCGAAATCGAAGCGGAAGTTCTGCTCCGGCGGGAGCGGGATCACCACGGCCTGTGCGGCCTTGGTGGTGTTCTCCGCGGGTCCGAGCTTGTGGACGGAGAACTTGCCGAAGTCCGCCTGGTCGTAGGTCAGCCAGCCGAGCTGCAGCTTGTCCCACGCGCTGAAGTCGCCCGGGCGCGCGCCGATGTCGTCGCCCCCCTCGCCGAGATACGAGCCGCTGGACATGATGGTCCAGTAGCCGGTGCCGTTCGTGCCGCCGCCGGTGTCGTAGTGATCGGGAAGGCCGAGGTCGTGGCCATACTCGTGCGCGAACACGCCCAGGCCGCCGTTCTCCGGCTGCACGGTGTAGTCGCCGACCCAGATGCCGGTCGGGGTGACGGGGTAGGCGGTCTGGATCGCCGCGGCGTTGACGTTGTTGGTGTTGATGCCGCGGACGGCGCCGCCCGAGGAGCCGAACGTCCCGCCGGACGGGTTCGCGCCCCAGCCGCCGCCGAACTGCACGCCGCCGTCCTTGTTGAACGAGGGGCCCTGCGTGGTGAGGTTGAAGTACGCCTGCCAGCGGTGCGACCAGATGGCGTCGGCGCCGAGCGTGCCGCCGCCCGTCTCTTCACCCGCGCCGGCGTGCACGATCTGGAAGTGATCGATGTAGCCGTCCGGCTCGTTGAAGTTGCCGTCCTTGTCGTAGTCGTAGCGGTCGGCGACGTCGAAGGTCTTCAGGTAGTCGGTGACTTCCGCCAGCGTCTTGCCGGAGGCGAGTTGCTCGGCGGTCCAGGTGTTGACCGTGTCGGCGATGAGCGTCCACATGGAGGCATCGCCGAGGGCGTTCGCACCGTAGCGCGGACCGTTGAACGGCACCTTCACCCAGTGCTGGACCTCGCCCTCGAACGTGTAGCGTCCCGAGGACTGCGCCCGGTAGTACTCCTTCATCTGGTTGAAGTACATGTCCACGTAGTGCTCGCGGTTGTAGTCTGCCTGCCAGATCGTGGTGTTGTTCGTGGCGCGGTTCGGCTGCGGGATGGTGTTGTGCAGCGGGCCGGGCGCCTGCGAGAGCACGGGCGTGGCCGGATTGGTGAGGAACCCGCCCTTCGTCCCGTACTCGACGAGCATCACGAAGACGCGGTCGGTGCGCTCGACGGGGAAGTCGACGTACTGGCCGCGGGCCACTTCGTGCGTCCTGCCGCCCTTGCTGCGCGAGGCGAGCTGCTGGTGGACCGCCTCGAGGCGGAGCCCCGCCTTCTCGTGCGCGCGCGGCGAGGGGAAGTTGTCGCTGCCGACGACGCGGGTCTCGCCGTCTTCGTCGACTTCGACCGAGATGCCGGCGCGCTGGCCGTCCACCAGGGGGAGCGGCGCGAGGATCTCTTCTCCTTCTTCCTGAGCAACCATGGGAAACGCCGCCAAAGCGAGTGCGGCGGTGAGGCACAACAGAAGTGTCTTTTTCACCTATCCTCCGGAAATGTTGAACGGCCGGGAAAACTGCTGTTTTATGGAAGGCAGGGAGGATATGTGGAGCGTTGCCCGGCGTCAATTACGCGTCGCGGTGCCGCGGGTTGGCGAAGGGGGCCAGGGAGCGGATCTGCCAGCCGTCGCCCGAGCGGACGAAGAGCGCGGACATGACGGTGGGGAGGTCGTACAGGCGGCCGTTCGGCGCGAGGACGCCTTTCAGGACGGCGTCGATCTCGACGGCGACCGTGTCGGAAGCGGGGCCGGCCTCGATGCGCTCGACGGTCAGCTCGCTCTCGGCCATGGTGCCGGCGTGCTCGGAGGCGAGGAGCTCGCGGATGGCGTCGCGGCCGACGCGGCGCAGGCCCCACGGATGATGCAGCTCGCCGTCCTCGGACCACAGGCTGGCGAGCTCGCCGGCGTCGTGGCGGTTCCAGGCGTCGCAGAAGCGGGACAGCGTCTGTTCGAACATCTCTCTATTCTCCTGCGCCTACGAACACCAGCTCCGCGCCGGGGTGATCGAGCCACTCGACGGAGTCGAGCTGGGTGAACCGCCGGTTGCGGAAACGCTGCTGGAGGGCCGGCGGGAAGGGGGTGGGCACGGGCACGTGGAGCTCGAGATCGTCGAAGAGGACGGTCTGGAGGTCGGGCGGCTCGAGCAGTCCCCACGCCACCGGGTCGGGATTGGCGACGGTGAGGATGTAGTCGGCCTCGTCCTCGATCTCGATCTCGGCGGCGATCGGGTCTTCGCCGGTGATGCGCTCGACGCGCCACGTGAAGTGGGCGTGTCCGTCGTGGCTGGCGATCTCGTACGTCCCTTCGGCGAACACCCGCGCGGCCGGCAGGTGGCGCAGGCCGCGGGTCTTGGTGCCGTAGACCTGGGCGCCGAGGGCGGCGTGCATGTCGTAGTGGGTCAGGACGAGGTCGACGAAGCCCCAGAAGCGGTCGCGCCGCGCCGAGCGCGGGAGCCGCTTGCGCCCGACGGCGATGACGCGCTGGAACGGCGAGCCGGCCGGCGTGAGGAGGAGCAGGAGGCGCTGCACGTCATCGAGCTCATCCGGGTGCTGTTCCTCTACCCGCGGACGGTAGAGAAAGGAGATCGAGCCCTGTTCGAGGGTCTGCACCGCCTCCGCCGCCGCCTGTGCGCGAGCCATGCTCGCGCTTCCTTCAAAGAAGGTGCCGTGGCGGTTTGGAGTGCGGCAGCGGCCAGCTGCCGCTTTCAAACGCGGCAGCGAAGCTGCCGCGGCCGCAGCTTCGCTGCGGCCGTTTGAAAGCGGCGGCCGTGCCGCCGCACTCCAGACCTACGGTTTCACCGGCTCCAGCTTCTTCCTGGCCAGCGCGGCATTCAGCGCCGGCAGCTCCTTCGCCATCCAGGCGTCGAAGTCCCGGACCACGTCGCCGAGCTCGCGGGCCAGGGCGTCGGCGCGCTCGGCGTGGGCGGCGGAGGGGCGGCCTTCGTAATTGTTGACGTTGCCGTAGAGGTCGGCGAGGAACTCGCGGAGGCGCTCCTCGCCGGTGATCATGCCTCCCTCCCTGGTGGCCACGATGCGCTTGCGGAGGGTGTCGACCTGCGAGGAGGCCGCGCGCAGCTTCTTCGCCAGCGCGTCCCGGTCGCCGAGCTTCGCGGCGCGGTCGTCGAGGCCGAGGCGGACGTTGTTCAGGCGCTGGACGGCCTTGGTCATCTCGCCGAGCTGGCCGTGGAGCTTCATGGCCAGGTCGAACTGCGCCTGGCGATCGGTGCGGGAGTGCTTCGTGCGCGGGTCGGGGACGAGGGTGAGCTTCGTCGAGTAGGCGTTCTTGTCCTTCGTCACGTTCACCGTGTACGTGCCGGGGACGACGCGCGGGCCGACCGAGGCGCCGAAGGCCGCGGTGGCGGCGGTGGGCACCTGCGGCCCGGGGAGGCGCATCGGCCACGCCACGCGATTGAGGCCGCGGCGCTTGCTGCTCGGGATCGTGGCCACGCTCTTGCCGCCGGCGTCGGTGACGTCGATCTTCAGGTCGCCGAAGATGTGGCGCTTCTTCTGGTAGTAGGTCACCACCGCGTCGCTCGGGGGATTCGGCCCGGTGAACTCGGCGTCGCCGTCGGACCAGCCGCCGAAGGCGCCGAGCGGCTGCACGACCGTCGTCGAGCCGACGAAGGCGATGTCCTGCTCCAGCACCTCGGGGGTCAGCGCGCGCAGCGGGGTGATGTCGTCCACGATCCAGATCCCGCGGCCGTGCGTGGCGATGACGAGGTCGTGCTCGCGCGGATGCACCACCAGGTCGCGCACGGCCACGTTCGGCAGGTCGCCGCCCTTGTACTGCGCCCACTGCTTGCCGCCGTCGATCGAGATCCAGAGACCGAGCTCCGTGCCGAGGAAGAGGAGGTCGCGGTTGACGAGATCCTCGCGGAGCACGTGCGCGTACCCCTTCACCGGCGCATCGGCGGGGATGAGGCTCGTCCAGGTCCTGCCGAAATCGGTGGTGCGGTAGGCGTACGGGCGCATGTCGCCGAACGTGTGCATGTCGAAGGTCGCATACGCGGTCCCCTCGTCGAAGTGGCCGGCGTCGATGTACGACACCCAGGCGTTCTTCGGCAGGCCGGGGATGTTGGCGACGACGTTCGTCCACGACTTGCCGCCGTCGCGCGTGACCTGCACGTTGCCGTCGTCGGTCCCCACCCAGATCACGTTGGCGTTCTTCGGCGACTCGGAGATCGCATAGATGGTGGTGTGCATCTCCGCCGCGGAGTTGTCGACGGTGATGCCGCCGGAGAGCTCCTGCTTCTGCTTGTTCGGATCGTTGGTGGTCAGGTCGGGGGAGATGCGCTCCCACGTCTGCCCCTGGTTCTTCGTGCGGAACAGCACCTGCGCGCCGAGGTAGACCGCGCCGGTGGTGGGGCTGATGTGGATGGGGGTGTTCCAGTTGAAGCGCAGCTTCCCCTCTTTGTAGGCGGGCAGCGGCCGGATGTCGCGGATCTCGTGCGTCTTGCGGTGGATGCGGGCGATGTTGCCGCCCTGGGCCTCGGCGTAGATGTAGTTCGGATCGGTGGGGTCGACGAACATCCAGAAGCCGTCGCCGCCGTACATGTTCTCCCACTGCTTGTTGGTGATGCCGCCCGGATACTCGGAGGCGCCGACCCAGGAGCTGTTGTCCTGCAGTCCGCCGTAGACGTTGTAGGGGAGCTCGTTGTCGACGCTCACGTGGTAGAACTGCGAGACCGGCAGGTTGTTCCCCTTCCACCAGCGGTTGCCGCCGTCGTACGAGTACCAGATCCCGCCGTCGTCGCCGGTAATGAGGTGGTCGGTGTTCTGCGGGTCGATCCAGAGGTCGTGGTGGTCGCCGTGCGTGGCGCCGCTGACGTTGCTGAAGCTCTTGCCGCCGTCATTGGAGGCGATCAGCGAGAGGTTCGGCTTGTAGACCTTGTTCTCGTCCTTCGGATCGACGATGAGGTGCGCGAAGTAGAACGGGCGCCAGACCATGTTCTGGCTGCGGTCGCGCAGCTCCCAGGTTCTGCCGCCGTCGCCCGAGCGATAGAGGCCGTTGTGCGGCGCCTCGGCCTCGATCATGGCGTAGACGGTGCTCGGGTTCGACGGCGCGACGGTCACGGCCACGCGGCCCCACGGCTTCGCGGGGAGGCCATTGCCGGTGATCTCCGTCCAGGTCGCGCCGCCGTCGGTCGATTTGTGCAGGCCGCTGCCGCTGAACGCCGTCGGCCCTTCGCCGCCGGAGCGGAAAGTCCACCCCTTGCGGCGGAAGTCCCACAGGCCGGCGTAGATCGTCTTCGGGTTCTTCGCGTCGAGCGAGAGCATGGAACAGCCGGTGGAGGCGTTCGCCCCTTTCAGCACCTTCGTCCACGTCTTGCCGCCGTCGGTGGTCTTGTAGACGCCGCGCTCCTCGCTGTCGCTCCAGAGCTTGCCGGGGACGCAGACGTAGACGTTGTTCGAGTCGGTGGGATCGACGGCGATCCTGGTGATGCGCTCGGAGTCCTTCAGCCCCATGTGCGTCCAGTTGTCGCCGCCGTCGACCGATTTGTAGATGCCGTCGCCGATGGAGACGCTGTTGCGCGTCCACGACTCGCCGGTGCCGACCCAGATGGTCTTGGGGTTCTTCGGGTCGATGGTCAGGGCGCCGATCGACTGCACGCTCTGCTTGTCGAAGACCGGCTTGAAGGTCGTGCCGCCGTTGACCGACTTCCATACGCCGCCGCTCGCGGAGCCGGCGTAGATGGTCAGGCGCTGCCCCTCGCGGACGGCGTCGAGCGCGGCGATGCGTCCGGACATGGCGGCGGAGCCGATGTTGCGCGCGCCGAGGCCGGAGATGGTGTCGGAGTCGATCTTCACGGATGTGGCGCGGGCTTCAGCCCGCGGCTCGGGCATTTCCGGCTCGGGGGAGCGGGCTGAAGCCCGCTCTACGTCCGGCTCGTCGGGCGGCGCCTTGGTGCCCGGCTTCGCGAACTGCGTGTTCGCCAGGGCAGTGTTCGCTTCTATCGTGTCGTAGATGTACTGCGCCCGGAACGGGCTGCCCTTCGTCCCGGTCTCCACGAAGTGGGGGAGGTACCAGCCGTTGACCGGCTTGTAGTCGCCGAACGAGGTCTCGTACTCGCGCTCGGCGCCGCGCACCATCCGCCGGGTGTCCATGCGGATGGGGAGGTGGTACTCGGAGTCGAGGTAGTAGGTGCGCACCTCGCCGGTGGCGGCCAGGGTGACGCGGAGCTTGTGCGTGTCGGTCCCTTCGATCGGCTCGGTGCCGAGGTACTCGACCTTGTTGCCCTTCTCCTGGTAGTTGACCAGCGGGCCGTCGAAGTCGGCGTCGGCGATGATGGACTTCGTCTCTTCCTCGCTGAGCGGCTCGACGTCCTTCTTCCCGCCCCACGGCTCGATCTTCCAGCCGGTGGAGCCGTCCCAGGCGTTCACGCCGGTCATGCCCTGGAAGTAGAACTCCTGGCGCACGCGGTTGGGGCGCTTGTGCTCTTCCTGGAAGCGGGCTTCGAAGCCACCTCCACCGACGTACTTGCCGCCGCGGCGCAGCGTCCGCACGGCCTGAATACGTTCCATGCCGCCGGACTGGCGGATGTACCGGGAGATGATCTCTTCTGCCGTCTGCGCGGCCACGCTGGTGGTGGCGAGCAGCATGGCGGCGAGCAACGCTCTGCGCATGAATGTTTCCTCCTGCCCGAGATTGGACGGCCGGATGATAGGGGTGGTGAGGCGGGCGAGCCCGTTACGAACTGGCTCCAACTCTGCACGCAATGTAAATATGGCCAGAGGATTCGAAAGCAAGTCCGTCGAGTCGCAGCAGAGTGAGGCCTCCTTCGGACGTACGCGCCGTCCGCGCGAAACGGCCGAGGACGTCGAGCGCCGTCAGAAACGGGAGAGCCTGGAAATGTCGCGGGCGCGCGTCAGCCGGGAGCTGGCGGGAGCCAAAACGGCCGTCCACCGCTCAGCCCTCGAAAATGCACTCCGCTTTCTCGACGACGAGCTGAAAAAAGCCTGACGCTTCTGTTACTCTGTTGGTCTCCCAACTATCTTGGTGCCTGCTCCCGCGGGCGATTACCAACCATCTGACTGGAGACCTGCCCATGAAGGTATGCAGAGTGACGGCGACGGCGGCGATGTTCCTCATCGCCACGACCCTGGCCGCGGCCAACCCCGGCCGGGCGGCCGTGAAATCGATGGAGCGCCCGACCGGCGCGTTCGACCGCGAGGCGCATTTTGCGGCCATGGCCGAGCTGAACCACCGGATCGCGGACGACGCGGTCCTGCTCGCGGCCACGAATCCGCTGGTTGTCGAGGTGACGGACGACGCCCGCAAGTCGGTGGCCGAGGGGATGTACGTCGAGAAGAAGATGCGGGTCGGCGTGGTGCAGGAGCTCTCCGTGCCGGTCGGCTTCGACCGCGGGAAGCTCGGCCTCGACCCGATGCTCCACGACGCCTTCGGCGCGGTGCGCGGCGAGGTGGACGGCGGCTTCACGTGGGACGGCATCGTGCGCTCCCCCGAGGCGTCCGCGCTGCGCGTGCACTTCACGAACGTCGACCTGCCGGAAGGGGCGGAGCTGTACGTCTACACGCGCGACGGCATGGCCTTCGGCCCGTACACGGGCAAGGGGCCGAACGGCACGGGCGACTTCTGGTCGAACACGGTGCAGGGTGCGGAGATCATCATCCAGCTCCGCGCCGGTACGTCCGGCACGCCGGGCTTCACCGTCGCCGGCATCGGCTACCTCACGCCCGAGTTCGCGATGGCCGGAAACCTCAAGCCGGTGACGAACGCCGCCAACACGAAGCCGTGCTCGTTCAACGCGAACTGCACGGTCGACGCGGCCTGTGGCACCGAGGACGCGGCCGTGACCGTCGCCAGCGACGCGGTGGCGCACATGCTCTTCGCCTCCGGCGCGTACCTCTACATCTGCACGGGCGGCCTGGTGGCGGACTCGAACACGAGCACGAACGTGCCGTACTTTCTGACCGCGAATCACTGCATCAGCAAGGGCGCCGAGGCCGCGAGCCTGGAGACGTTCTTCTTCTACCGCGCCTCGTCCTGCCAGTCGTGCCCCGATCCGGGCGCGGCGAGCACCACCGGCGCCTCTCTGGTCGTGGGTGGCCGCACGGGTGACTTCACGCTGCTCCGCCTGAGCCAGAACGCCCCGGCGGGCGCGGCCTTCCTCGGCTGGAGCACGACCGCGGTGGCGAACACGAACAATACGCCGCTGTTCCGCCTGAGCCATCCGAAGGGATCGCCGCAGGCCTACTCGACGCACGTGGTGGATACGTCGAAGGTGACGTGCCGCTCGTGGCCGCGCGGCTCGTGGATCTACAGCCGCGATCTCCTCGGCGCGACCGAGGGGGGCAGCAGCGGCTCGCCGGTGGTCAACTCGCTCGGGCAGGTGGTCGGCCAGCTCACCGGCGGCTGCGGCTACAACGTGAACGACGTTTGCGACACGGCCAGCAACGCGACGGTAGACGGCGCCTTCGCCGCCTACTACAGCTCCGTGGCCCCGTACCTCGGCAGCGGCAGCGGCGGCGGACCGACCTGCATCGACGCCGACGGTGACGGCGTCTGCGTGACGCAGGGCGACTGCAACGACAACAACAACAAGATCTACCCCGGCGCGAACGACACGAAAGGCCCGCAGGGCCGCGACGGCGTGGATAACGACTGCGACGGCACTGCCGACGCGTAAAAAACCGTTGCTGGTTGCTGTGTTGTTGGTTCGTTGCGCTGCATCGTCTGAAACCCATGCAGCGCCTTGAACCAGCAACCAGCAACCAGCAACATCACTTCGCCGCCGTCTTCACCGGCGCCGCCGCGATGATCGGCTCCGGCACCTGGTTCCGGATCGGCTTGATCGAGCGCAGGTAGGCGTAGACCGCGCCGAGGTCCTCGTCCGTCATGCGGCGGTAGTTCTGCCACGGCATCGGCGGGAGGATCGGGCGCGAGACACCCCAGTGCCGTCCCGTGCGGATGGTCTTGATGAACATCTGCTCGTCCCAGATGCCGATGCCGGTCAGGCGGTCGGGCGTCAGGTTCGCGGTGTAGCTCACGCCCCACGGTCCGGCGTAGGCGGTGTTCGTCCCCGCTCCGGCCCAGACCCACGGTCCCTGGCCGAGCTGCGGCGAGGCCGGCATCTTCAGCGACTCCGGATGTCCGGAGAGCTCGCGGCTCATGTCTGGCTCCGGACCGTTCGGTCCCATCTTCCAGGGGGTGTGGCAGTCGTTGCAGCCGCCGATGTGGACGAGATAGGCACCGCGGGCGACCTTGGCTTTCGCGGCCTGCTCGGCCTTCCTGGCGTTCGTGTTCTTCTGCGCGGTCGCGCCGATCGTCGCGGCGACGGTGAGGCTGGCGACGGCGATGACGATGGCGGTGATGCGCTGACGCGTGTTCATGATGTCCTCCGACGTTGTTGCTGGAGGCAATGTAGGGAGCGGCCCGCGCCGCGGTTGCTAAGTGTTTCCTAGGAAGTTGCGAAAAGAAGAGGCCGCGGAGGCGCGACCCGCGCGGAATTGCTAAGACATTGCTAAAATGGACTCCCTTCAGCATGTTCAGCCTGATCCAGCGATTGGCGTCGCGCCCCGGCGCGGCCACGCCCGCGGAGCCGTCCCGCGGACGCGATGAGCGTCTGCGCGCGGCTTTCGCGGCCGCCCCGGTGGGCCTCGGCGTAGCGGATTTCGACGGCCACTGGGTGCTGTTCAACGACGCCGCGGCGACGGTCCTCGGCTACACGCGCGAGGAGCTCGCGGGCGTCTCGCTGCACGAGATCACGCACGCCGACGATCGCGTGCGCGAGCTCGACTTCATCCGCCGCATGGCCGCGGGGGACGTGAAGCGCTACCAGATCGAGAAACGCATCATCGACAAGCAGGGGAACGCGCGCGGCGTGGTGGTCACGGCGGCGGTCGTGCGCGGGCGGACCGGCACCGGCGATGGGATCGTCTACGTCCTCGAGCCGCGCCAGCCGCGCGTCGAGAGCGGCCGCACCGCCGACGGCCTCAGTCACGCCATCCTCGACCGCCTCCCCGACACGGCCGTCGTGCGCTGCGACGCGCAGGGGACGATCCTCGGCTGGAACCACGGCGCGGAGCGGATGTTCGGCTTCAAGCGGGACGAGATCGTCGGCCGCAACCGCCGCGAGCTCTATCGCGACCGCTCCAGCGACGCCGCCAACGACCATCTGCGCGTCGCCGCCGAGCGCCGCCACTTCGAGGCGGAAGACTGGCGCGTGGCCAAGGACGGCCGCGAGCTCTGGCTGCGCGTGTCGCTGACGCCGTTCGCGCCCGACGGCGCCGTGCGCGGCTTCGTGGAAGTGCTGCACGAGGCGGCCACGTACGGCGACGCCATCGCCGCGAGGCTGCGCGAGGAGCTGCAGACCGAGCGCAATGCCGCCGCGACGATGAACAACATCGTGGAGAAGCTCAAGGCGCGCCTGCAGAACGAGGTGACGCGCTCGGCCGAGCTCGAACAGGAGCTGCGCGCGCTGCGCGAGCGCGTCGAGCAGGCCGAGGCCGCGGCCGCGCCGGAGTGGACGCCGTTCGGCGACCGCGGCCCGCTCGACGTCATCGCCGAGGCCGCGGGCGCGGGACGCAGCGGAATGCTGCTCTTCGCCTCCGAATCGAAGCAGGTCTCCGTGTTCCTCGAGGACGGCTGCCTGGTGGCCTGTGCGTCGAACGACGTCACGCGCTCCCTCGGCGAGCAGCTCGTGAGCAGCGGCGCGATCACCGATGCGCAGCGCACCAAGGCCCTGCAGATGGTCGAGGCGACGAACGTCTCCCTCGGCCGCGCGCTGGTGATCCTGGGCGCGCTGCGCGAGGAGAGCATCGCCCGCGCGCTGAACGAGAAGATCGACCGCGAGCTGTGCGAGCTGGAGTCGTGGCTCACCGGACGCTGGACGTTCGCCGCCCGCCAGACACCGCGGAACAAGCCCGTGCGCATCGCGCTCCATCTGGCCGACCTGCGCCAGTTCGCCAGCGCCGAGTACGTCGCCAGCCGCAACGGCACCCGCTACCACCGCCCCTCGTGCACGTCCATGCTGCGCGTGAAGGGGAACGAGCGGATGCCGGTGGTCAGCCCGCTGGCGGGGGCGGAGCGGGGGCTCAGCCCCTGCCGCCTCTGCGTCGTGAGCGTGTAACACCCGCCGCAGCTGGCGCTGCGGCATTGAGAGCGGCAGCTGGCGCTGCCGCACTCCAGACGCTTCGCGTTTACACTTCTCCCTACCCTATGAATCTCTACCTCATCGGCGCCGCCGCGGCCGTCGTCGTGCTGTCGATCGCCGGGGTGGCGTGGGGAAAGAAGAGCGCGCGCCGGCTCCAGCGCGAGCGGCGCATCCGCATCGACCGCTTCAAGCTCAAGCGGCGTCACGCCGAGATCGAGCTGGAAGTCTTCGGCAGCCCGGAGATCGTCCGCGCTGTCCAGACGTACGCGAAAGAGCACCACGTCACCATCGAGGAGGCGCGGGCGCAGGCGCGCAGGTACCTGCAGGAGATCGTCCCGAAGTTCAACCTCCTCGCGTACTACCGCATCGGCGCGCCGGTGGCGCGGGCCATCATGCACTTTCTCTATCGGGTGGTCGTGGAGCGGAAACCGATCCGCGATTTCAGCGACCAGGCCAAAGGCGCGGCGGTGGTCTACATCATCAACCACCGCTCGAACGCCGACTACGTGCTGGTCGCGCACATGCTCTTCAAGTTCATCTCGCTCTCGTATGCGATCGGCGAGTGGGCGCGCGTCTGGCCGCTGAACCACGTCTTCAAATGGTTCGGCGGCTACTTCGTGCGGCGGCGCTACCGGGAGCCGCTGTATCACGCCGTGCTGTCGAAATTCGTGCAGACCATCACCCGTCACGGCGTGACGCAGGGGGTCTTCATCGAGGGGGGACTCACCCGCGACGGCGCGTTCCAGAAGCCGAAGCTGGGGATGCTCGACTACCTGGTCACGGCCAAGCGCGACCCGGAGTTCACGCAGCCGCTCTACCTCATGCCCACGGCCGTGAACTTCGACCGCGTGCTCGAGGACCGCAACCTGACCGAGGAGCTGCTGGGACGCGAAGAGCGCTCCACGAAAGGGGAGAAGCTGCGCACGACGTTCGACTATCTCTTCCGCAGCTTCTTCCGCGGGCTGTTCAAGCGCTTCAAGCGCTACGGCTACGCGGTGGTGTCGTTCGGCAACCCCATCTCGGTGGACGAGTTCATCCGCGAGTATCCGGCCGTGCTGTCATCCGACTTCGACGACCGCAAGCCGGGGCTGCAGGTGCTGGCCGAGCGGGTGATGAACGAGATCTCGCACGCGCTGGCGGTGACGCCGGTGACGCTGGTGGCCACGCTCTTCGCGCGCCACCGTGTGCTCACCGAGGCGGAGATCGTGCAGGGGATCGACGCGTTGCGCACCGAGCTCCGCGACCGTCCCTGGCTGATGCGCGAGAAGACGGCCAGGGAGATCTGGAAGGCCGCCCGGTTCGTGCTCGAGCTGCGGCACCTGATCGCCCCGGTCGAGCAGTGGCGCGACGATCTCTTCGACGAGGGGGGCGTCCCGTCGATCGAGGACGCCTGGCAGTGGAACCCCGGCGAGCTCCTGCTGCGCGACTACTACGCCAACGCCCTCCTCCCGTTCTCCGCCGTGCAGGCACGGGGGTGGCCGGAACGGAAAAAGGATCGCCAGGCGGTAGCCGCCCGCGCGGCAGCCACCTGAGCCACAGTCCCCTCTCCCCACCGCGTGGGGAGAGGGCCAGGGTGAGGGGCGAATGTTTCGAGCGAGGAACGACCCCTCACCCTGTCCCTCTCCCCGTGCGGTGGGGAGAGGGGACCGGGGCGGATCGATCAGAGCTCGTCCGCCCCGATGTCCCAGCTGCTCCGGATCACGGAGGCGCTGAAGAAATCGCCGTTGAAGCCGCTCTGCGACGTTCCCGTGTTGATGCACGGCGAGCCGGTGGTGAGCTTGTAGTCGAAGTCGTCCCATCCTCCCAGCTGGGCGAAGTTCGGGTTGGCGTTCACGTCGCCGCCGCCGATGATGCGCGAGCTCGAGTTGCCGCCGTACCAGGCGTTGTACGCGTACGTGATCCCCACCGTCGGCGCGCTGGCGTAATACTTCGTCGACAGGTCCTGCACGAAGATGTTGTTCTCCACGCGGGTCGTATCGTGCACGTTCGAGCCGTTGCGGCCGTTCTGGATGTAGAGGTTGTAGTACTTCGACGAGTAGACCGTGTTGTTCGCGATCACCGTGTTGTGCATGCCGCCGTCCGACTCCCAGTTGCCGTAGGCGATGCCGTTCGAGGCGCGCAGGATGATGTTGTTGACGATCTTCAGGTTGTTCAGCGGGTTGAGCGCGGCCACGCCCCCCTCGTAGTACGTCTCCGTGGCCAGGCCGATGCCGCCGGCCGGGTCGCCGCCGCGGTAGAACTGCGTGTAGCCGTAGCTGTGGATGAAGTTGCGCTCCACCACCGTGTCGCCGGCGTTGTCGAGATAGAGGTTGATGCTGAAGTTGTCGCGGATGCGGTTGTCGGCGATCAGACCGTTGCTGCTCATGATGTAGTCGATCCCCTCGCCGTAATTCTCGTAGACCGAGTTGCCGATGATCTGCACGTTGTTCGCGCGGAACGCCGACAGCCCCTGCTGCCATTCGCTGGCCGTGCCCGACACGTTCTGGCGGACGTTGTCCCACACGCGGTTGCCCTGGATGAGGATGGTGTGCGTCGTGCCGCGCGGGCTGGAGCTCGAGGTCGAGGCATTGATGCCCGCGGTCCGGCTGCCGTGGACCTTGTTGTAGCGCACTTTGATGTTGTTCGCGTTGTAGAGGAAGATGCCGGCGTTCGGCGCGTTCTGCACCTCGAACTGGTCGAAGTTCACGTGCGAGCTCTTGTTGATCTCGACCAGCCCGTTGCCGGTCACGCCCGTGCCGTCGATGATCGGCACGTCCGCGCCCCACCCCTGGATGCGGATGGGGGTGGCCAGCGAGCCGTGTTTCTCGTACACGAGCACGCGCTCGTTGTACGTGCCGGCTTTCACGTAGACGCGGTCGTCCGGCTCGTTGACCAGGTTCACCGCTTTGGTGATGGTGCGGAACGGCAGCGCTTCCGTGCCGGGATTGAGGTCGTTGCCGCTGACGGAGACGTAATACGTGTCGGCCGCCTGCGCGGCGAAGGTGGTGAGGACGAGGAGCGTTGCGACAGCGAGGGTACGCATGAGGTGGGTCTCCTGAAAGGCATTGCGAAGCGGTTGTTGTGTGCGACGACGCTGCGAATCGTCGTCGCTCCAAATAACTGCATTCACAATGCCTGAAAAAGGCGGGCCCGGAAGCCCGCCTTCGAGACCGGCTCAGTTCGCGGTGACGCTGTCGAGGAAGCCGTACAGCGCGTCGAGCGTGCGCGCCGCGGCGCGCTCCGCCTGCGCGGACTTTTCGTCGTCCGAGCAGAGCCCGCGCAGCAGGTCGCGCGAGGTCTGCGAGTGCAGGACGTCCGCTTCCATGTGCACGCTGAAGAAGGCCACGTCGCGCTCCGACGAGATGCCGTAGTTCTTCGCCAGCCCGTCGATCTTGGCCTTGGCCACGGCGGGGATCTGCGACTCGTACGCGTAGAGCGCGGCCAGCCCCTCGTGCAGGGCGCCGTCGCGCGCCAGCGACTTCATCGTGGCGCAGAGGGTGCGCGTGGCGTCGTTGGCCGTGCCGCGCTTCACTTCCTCGCGGTCCAGGCCGAGGGACTCGCAGAAGCGGAGCCAGAGCTCGGGGTGATTCTCGGCGCCGCGCTCTTCCTCGATCAGGTTCTCGAGGAGCATCTGCCGCACGGCGATCTCCTCGGTCTGCGCGTGCATGGCGCTGATGAAGGTCGGGAAGGCCATGGCGTAGTGAAAGTACTGCCCGGCGTAGTCGCGCAGCTCCTCGCGCGTCAGTGTGCCGGCGGTCCAGCGCTGGTAGAACGGGTGATCGAGCAGGTGGCGGGACGCAATGCGGTCGTCGAGAGTCTGGATGGGATCCATGGGTGGTACCTCCGTAGCGGTTTCGAGATGCGACGGAGTGTACACGGTGAGGAGCGCCGGCGTCCCGCCGGCTGTCTGTGGCGGCGTCCCGCCGCCACCCACCCGGAGCGCAGGCGGGACGCCTGCGCAGACAGCCGGCGAGGACGCCGGCGCTCCGCTAGGAGTCTGCGCGGCAGAAAAGCGGTAGTGCGTCGTAAAATCGTGCATGCCGACGAACTACCGGGCGTACCAACCGGAGCAGAGCTACCTGTTGCCGCCGTCGCCGAGCGACTGGCTACCCGAAAATCACCTGTCGTT
>DASPMO010000133.1:0-17211 GCA_035627015.1 Thermoanaerobaculia bacterium
GCGGGCCCGGCGTGCGCAGGATCAGTCCGGCGGGGAAGAGACGCGTGCCGGCGTCGGCGGCAGTGAAGGTGTACGCCACCGGCAGCGTGGCCGCGCCGTCGGTCGACGTGAACTGCACCGTCCCGCGATAGCCCGTGGCCACGTTGCCGTTGACGTCGTACGCCGTGAGCCGGATCAGGTTCGCCCTGCCGGCGGTCACGGTCTGCGGGATCTCGGCCACGAGCGCCACCTGGGGGGCCCAGCCGAGCTGCACGACCTCGAAATCGCTCGCCTTGAGCGCGCGGAAGGCGGGGTTCAGCACGTCGTTGTTCCAGCGCGTGTCGTATGTGCCGCTGATGTACATGTCGCTGCCGTTGTCGGCGACGATGAGGCCGTAGCGCTTCATGGCCCGGAAGATCTTCTGGATGTTCGCCGGGAAGGCCGAGATGTCCTTGCTCGCCTTCAGCCGCAGCCGCGCCCCCATCGGCAGCGCGCCGGCGGTCGAGCCCGCGCGGTGCGAGGCGGGGTAGACGTAGCCGTTCGTGGCGCGCACGGTGAAGCGGAGGGCGTGGCGGATCTCGTGCGGCCCGAATACTTCCTCGTAGCGCACCAGTCCGGGAAGGATGGCCAGGCCGGCGGCATCGGCCGAGGTCCAGGTGTCGGGGCGGCGGTCGTTGCGGTTCATGTAGAAATGCGCGCCGGAGCCCGCCTCCCACTGCGCGCCGTTCCACCAGACGTTGTACAGCTCGTACAGCCGGTTGTTGGTCCGGTCGACGATGAGGATGTGGCGGTCGGCCTCGTCGCGCTGGTCGACGTTGCCCGGCTGCCCTCCCTCGATCCACCCCGTCTGCGTGATGCATTCGTCGGGAACGGGGTAGAAGGGGATGGAGGTCTCGGTGGAATGATCGACGCCGTCCGACTCGTCCGGCCAGAGGAACTCGACGGTCTTCTTCGGATGCGTCCCCTCGACGGTGATCACCGGAAAGCCGTAGACGTTGCCGTCGCCGGCATCGCCGCCGAAGTCGGGATGCAGACTGTCGTTGGCGCCGATGAAGGTGATGAATGCGGCGGAGTTGGGATCGACCGGCGCGGCGCTGACGTCGGTGTTCCACCAGTTGTTGGGCGGAAAGAGCGGCTGCGGCACGCCGAGGTGCGCACCCTGCTGCGCGGCGGAAGCGGCGAACGTGGAGAGAGCGAGAACGATTGAGAGGACGAGACGGAACATCAGTTCGCCGAGTATCGAACGCGCAGCGTGTGGCGCTTGTGACCGGCCTCACGGGGGAAGGGACGAGGGACGAGGTACGAGGTACGCGTGCTCCGCTTCGGCCCGCTCTTCGCCTGAGGCAGGCCCAAAGCGCGCCGAACGCGGAGCGACTCGTACCTCGTCCCTCGTACCTCGTCCCTCTCCTGCTAGAATCGGGTCCGGTTCAATGATCATTACCGTAGCCAACCAGAAAGGCGGCGTTGGAAAGACAACGACCGCGATCAACCTCTCTGCCGCCGTCGCGAACAAGGGCTTCAAGACACTCCTCATCGACCTCGACCCGCAGGCCAATTCGACCATGAGCTACGTCGACGCGCGCGGCGTGGCCAAGTCGATGTACGACGTGCTGGTCAGCGAGGAGTTGGAGCTGCCGGCGGTGGTGGTGGAGACGCGCGTCCCGAACCTCTACCTGGCGCCGTCGCGCATCGCCCTCGCCAAGCTCGAGTCGAAGCTCATCGGCGACCTCGACGGTCCGTTCCGCCTCAAGGACCGCATGAAGGACGCGGCCAACGAGTACGACTACATCTTCATCGACACGCCGCCGACCCTGGGCATGATCACCGTCAACGCCCTGGTGGCCTCGACGCACGTGCTCGTCCCGATCCAGTCGTCGTACTTTGCGCTGGAAGGGACGGACGACCTCCTCGAGACCATCGAGAAGATCAAGGCCCGCCCGAACCCGAACCTGCAGCTCCTCGGCGTGGTCATCACCATGCACGACAAGCGCACCACGCTCTCGCGCGACATCCACGAGGCCATCGGCAACGTCTTCGGCGACCGCGTCTTCAACACCGTCATCACCAAGTCCATCCGCCTCGAGGAGAGCCCGGCGTACAAGGAGTCGATCTTCACCTTCGCCCCGCGCTCGAGCGGGGCCATGGAGTACTACAGTTTGTCGGAGGAGTTGCTTGCTCGCGTCTGAGGCGGCCGTTGCGCAAAGCCGAGAGATGAGTGATGAGCGATGAGTAACGACGCTCGCCGCGAAGTTCCTCGCTCATCTCTCATCACTCATCTCTCGGCTGCTCGAGGAACGGAATGACTAAACGAGGACTCCCCCAGCGCTCGGTCATGCGAGCCGACTCGCACTACGTCGAAGAGCTGACCCGCCGCTCCGGGCGGCACATCGGGTCGATGCTGCCGCTGCAGTTCATCGAGCCGAACGCGGAGCAGCCGCGCACGCAGCTCGGCAACATCGAGGAGCTGGCGGCCAGCGTCCGTGAGAAGGGCGTGCTCGAGCCGATCCTGGTCCGCAACATCGGGCCGAACCGCTACCAGATCATCTCCGGCGAGCGCCGCTACCGCGCCGCCACCCTGGCCGGCCTCGACGAGATCCCGGCCATCGAGCTCGACGTCGACGACCGCGAGCAGCTCGAGATCGCCCTCATCGAGAACATCCAGCGCAAGGACCTGACGCCGTTCGAAGAGGCGGAAGGGCTGTACATCCTCCAGCAGAAGTTCGGCTACACGCACGAGAAGATCTCGCAGGTGATCGGCAAGTCGCGCACGACCGTGACCGAGACGCTGCTCATCAACGACATCCCCGACCGTATCCGGGCCATGTGCCGCGAGGCGGGCATCTCGTCGAAGAGCGTGCTGGTGCAGGTGGCGCGCGCGGGCTCGGAAGAGGCGATGGAGCAGGCCGTGCGCGCCTCGGCGGCAGGGGAGCTGTCGCGCGAGGAGCTGCGCCGCCAGACCGCGGCCAAGCCGGAGCCGAAGAAGGCCGGGCGGCCGAAGAATTACGTGTACGCCCTCAAGGACAAGTCGCTGCCGTTCTCGCTGAACCTCGCCTTCAAGAAGCCAAACGTGGAGAAGAGCGAGGTCATCGAAGCAGTGCGCGAGCTGCTGCGGCGCCTCGAGACGGACGCGTAAAACTCGACCTCGTGGCTGTGAAAGTCGACTTGGTGGCTTTTAAAGTCGACTGAGTGGCTTTCAAAGTCGACTGAGTGGCTTTCAAAGTCGACTTGGTGGCTTTCAAAGTCGGCTTGGTGGCTTTTAAAGTCGACTTGGTGGCTTTCAAAGTCGACTTCATGGCTTTCAAAGTCCACTTGGTGGCTGCGTATCCATGCTGGTGGTCCGTACGCGACCGCGACGCGCTCCTGCTCGAGCCGCGCGGGTCGCACGATGCCCCGCCACGTAGGACGCCAGCCGCGCGCCGTGCCACGAGCCGAGGACGGCGCGGGAGGAGGTCGTCGAGCAACGCGCGCCGTCCGCGCTCCAGAACGATCGGCGCCATCGATGCACGTTGATACGAAGTTGACAGCGCGAGCGTTGGCGCGTAATCTCCCGCGCCAATGACGCCATACCGCCTGACCTCCACGGGCCGAATGATGATGCGTCGCCCCGGCGCGAGCGCGTAAGCCACGCGTTTGTGACTCCGGGGTCCTCCGCGACCTTCCCTCCACAACAAGCGATTCGATCCTGGAGGACGAACATGTTTCGTTTCGATACGCGTGCAATCCACGCCGGTCAGCCCCTCGACGCCGCCACCGGCTCGGTCAACACTCCCATCCATCAGACCTCGACCTTCGGGCAGGACGAGCCCGGAATCAACAAGGGCTTCTGCTATGCCCGCACCGGCAACCCGACCCGCAGCGCGCTCGAGGAGAACCTGGCCGCGCTGGAGAACGCCCGTCACGCGCTCGCCTTTTCCAGCGGCATGGCCGCCATCCACGCCGTGCTGTCGCTGCTCGGCCGCGGCGATCACGTCGTCTCGACGCAGGACCTCTACGGCGGCGCGTGGCGCATCTTCACCAAGGTCTTCGCGCGCTTCGGCGTCGAGTTCACCTTCGTCGACACCACCGTGCCGGCGAACATCGAGGCCGCCATCCGGCCGAGCACGAAACTGCTCTGGCTGGAGACGCCGTCCAACCCGCTGCTGCACGTCACCGACATTTCCCGGTGCGCTGCCATCGCTCGTGCCAGGCAAATTACCACCGTGGTTGACAACACCTTCGCCACGCCGGTGCTGCAGCAGCCGCTGGCCCTCGGCGCGGACCTGGTGGCGCACTCCACGACGAAGTACATCAACGGCCACAGCGACGTCCTCGGCGGCGCGGTCATCACGAACGATGACGCGCTCTTCGCCGAGCTGAAGTTCCTGCAGAACGCCATCGGCGCCGTGCCCGCGCCGCAGGACTGCTATCTGATCCTCCGCGGCATCAAGACCCTCGGCCTGCGCGTGGAGCGCCACTGTTCCAACGCGGAGCTGCTCGCGCGCTGGCTGCTCGCACACGGCGGCGTCCGCCGCGTCTACTATCCCGGGCTGGTCGATCAGCCGAGCCACGCCGTGGCCCGGAAGCAGATGACCCGTTTCGGCGCCATCGTGTCGTTCGAGCTCGACGCCTCGCTCGAGGAGACGCGCGCCTTCACGCGCCGGCTCAACCTCTGGACGCTGGCCGAGTCCCTCGGCGGGCCGAAGAGTCTCTTCTGCCATCCCGCCACCATGACGCACGCCTCGGTCGAGCCCGACGTCCGCCGCAGCGTCGGCATCGGCGACAGCCTCATTCGGCTCTCCGCCGGCCTGGAAGACGTGCGCGACCTCATCGACGACCTCGAGCAGGCACTCTCACGGACGAGGAGCGCCGCCGTCCCGGCGGCTGGCCCGGCGGCGTCCTCGCCGCCGCCCCGGGAGGCCGGCGGGACGCCGGCGATCCAGCCGGCGGGGGCGCCGCCGGCGCTCCACGCGGAGGTGGTCGCGTGAGGCGCCTCCGCATCGGGCTCCTCGGCTGTGGCACGGTCGGGGGAGGCTTCGTGCAGCTCGTCGACCGCGAGCGGCAGCGGCTCCGCGCGCGGTACCGCGTCGACCTGACCATTGGCCGCATCCTCGTGCGCGACCTGGAAAAGGAGCGTCCCGGCGTCAACCGGGACCTCCTCACCAGCAACGCCCTGGATGTTCTCGACGCCGACCTCGACGATGCCGACCGCGGCAGCCGTCCTGAGCGACGTGCTGGACTCTACACGTCAATTAACATAATCCATCTTAATAGACTCTGCGGAAACCTGTGGAGGGAGGACGGCTGGCGCGAATCCCGCGTCATAATCGGCCGCCGATGAGCATCCTCACGCGCTACGTCCTCAAAGAGATGATCGGGCCGACCGCCCTCGGCTTCGCCTTCTACACCTCGATCATCGCCATGCGGCTGCTCTTCGACCTGGCCAGCATGATCATCCGCCGCTCGCTCTCGGCCGGCGCCGTCGGCGAGCTGCTCCTGTACTCGCTGCCGAACATCGTCGTGCTCACGCTGCCGATGTCGCTCCTGTTCGGCATTCTCATCGCCATTGGGCGGCTCTCGTCCGACTCCGAGATCGTAGCCATGCGCGCGCTCGGCATCTCCACGCGCCAGATCTACCGGCCGGTCTTCCTCTTCAGCTTCGTCATCTTCCTGCTCACGCTCTACCTCATCAACTACGTGCTGCCGCAGGGCAACTCGAAGTTCGTGGCGCTGCGCGCGGAGCTGACCGCCGCCTCGGCCGAGCGCGTGGTGAAGCCGCGCGTCTTCCACACCGAGTACGAAAACCTCATGATCTACGTGAACGACGTCGATCCGACGACCGGTCAGTGGAAGGGCGTTTTCGTGGCCGACAGCCGCGGCGATTACTCCCAGGACGCGACCACGCCGGCGCAGCTCGCCCAGCAGGTCGAGCGCGACGACGAGGACACTCTGGGCGGACTGGCGCAACAAGGCGCCGGCCAGCGCGTCATCGTCGCCGACCGCGGCAGCATCTCTCTCCAGCGTCCGTCGAAGGACATCTGGATGAACCTGACCGGCGCCGAGACACACGTCTGGGATCCCGGCAAGCCCGACCGCTACGACCACACCGACAGCGCCACGCAGCGCATCCTCCTGCCGACGCGCTCGGGCGGCACGACCTTCGACACGAACACGCTGGCGCGCTCGTTCCGGGAGATGGATCTCGGCGAGCTGCTCGAGCAGGAGCGCCAGCTCAGCCGCAGCCGCAGCGTCGCGGACCGCTACAACCGCAACATCGCCCTCGTCGAGATCCACAAGAAATTCGCCATCCCGTTCGCCTGTATCGCGTTCGGAATCCTCGGGTTACCGCTGGGGATCACGAACCGCCGCGGCGGCAAAAGCTCAGGTTTCTCTTTAAGTATTGCGATCATCGTCGGCTACTACCTGATGCTCACCAACGGCGAAGAGCTCGGCGGCAGCGGCAAGATTCCTCCGGCCCTGGGCATGTGGGCCCCGAACGTCGTCCTGCTCGCGCTCGGCATCTACCTGCTCAGCCGTGCCAACCGCGACGCCGCCACGCAGCGCACCGACAGTATCTTCGTACGGCTCTTCCGCGGCGTGCGGGGGCTGTTCACGAAACGCTCGGGCGCGCGGCGGGCGGAAGAGCACGGCAGCGACGGCACCGTGCTGAGCCGCCTCGACATCACCTTCCCGAACATCATCGACCGCTACATCCTGCGGGAGTTCCTGAAGATCCTGGCCCTGGTGCTGATCTCGGTGACGGCGCTGTTCGTCATCGTCGAGTACACGGAGATGGCGCGCGACGTGCGGGAGAACGGAGTGGCGGCGAGCACCCTCCTGCGTTACTTCAGGTTTCAGATCTTCACCGTGCTGAACTGGTCGCTGCCGATCTCGGTGCTGGTGGCCACGCTGGTGACGTTCGGCATCCTGGCGAAGAACAACGAGATCACGGCCATCAAGTCGGGCGGCGTGTCGCTCTACCGCGTGGCCGCCCCGGTCATGGCCGTGGCGGTGGTGATCAGCCTCGTGGCCTACCTGATCCTCGACTTCGTCCTGCCGTACGCGAACGAGCGGGTGTACGAGATCCGCGGCCGCATCGAGGGCCGCAAGGGCATGGCCACCACGGCGCAGCAGAAGCTCTGGTACCTCGGCCAGGGACGCTACCTGATCAACTTCCTGGCCTACGATGCGAACGCGAAGCAGCTCACGCAGGTGCAGGTGTTCGAGTTCCACCCGTCGGAGTTCCGCCTGACGCGGCGCGTCTACGCGAACCGCGCCACGTGGAACGGCCAGGCCTGGGCGTTCGAGAACGGCTGGATGCGCTCCTTCACAGACGACGGCAACTCGACCTTCACGCGCATCACCTCGCCGCTGCCGCTCTTCTATCCCGAGACCCCCGAGGACTTCGACACGAAGGTCACGCCCCCCGACCAGATGACCTACGCACAGCTGCGGAGGTACATCGCCACGCTGCGCGAGTCGGGCTATGCCGCGGACGAGCTGGCGGTGCGGCTGTACCAGAAGACGTCCTGGCCGGCGCTGAGCATCGTCATGGCCCTGATCGCCATGCCGTTTGCGTTCAAGGTGGGGAAACGTGGCGCCCTCTACGGCATCGGCATCGCGCTCGTGCTGGGGATCGTCTACTGGATGGTCTTCGCGATCTTCACGAAGTTCGGCGAGGTGGGGAACCTGCCGCCGCTGCTCGCCGCCTGGAGTGCGAACGTACTGTTCGCGCTGGCGGCGGCGTACATGTTTTTGCATGTGGATACTTAAGTTGCTGGTTGTCGGTTTTCCACCGGCCGCACACCCGTTGCTTCCCTTCCGCGCGAAAAAGGCGGGCTGAAGCCCGCCCTACGTTCAGCACGATTCGAGCGACGGGCATGCTCAACGTAGGGCGGGCTTCAGCCCGCCTTTTCGCGCGTAAAGCGAACCGCCCACCCATTTCCGCGAGAGCCTCGCAGCAACGGGTGGGCGGATGGTGGAAAACCGACAACCAGCAACGGCGCGATCGTCAGATCGCGCCCACGATCTCCTCGCTCAGCCCCTTCCACTTCCTCAGGTACTCCCGGCGGTCGTTGTTGTACTTGGCGACCAGCTGGTTGTACTCGTCGAGTCTCCCCTGCCGCTCGTACATCTTCTTCGGCTGGAGGTAGTCGGGGTCGTCGATGCCCGGGACTTCCGTGGCCACGAGGTAGCCGAAGTCCGGGTCCTTCTCCCACTTGATCGTTCCCTCGGCAATCGCCTTCACGACGGCCGAGGAGTGCTGGATCTTGACCTTCTTCGACCCCTCGGCCTTGCCGTCGCCGCCGATGGCGCCCGTGTTCATGAGGTAAACCTCCATCGGGCTGTCCTTCATCAGCTCCAGCATGCGGTTGCCCTGGTAGGCGTGCAGCAGCGGGAAGAACGGGTTGGTGCCGGGGACGCGCAGCGACTTGCCGGCTTCCGCGGCGCCGCCGGCGCTGGTGCCCTTCGTCTCGCCGAGCATGAAGTACGCGGCGGCGAGCGGCCCTTCCAGCTTGGCCACGGCCGGGATGATGTTCTCATTGCGGTTCAGGATCAGGAGGAAGTCCGCCTTCGTGAGCTCGCGCGCGTCGGCGGCGCCGGCGATGTCCTCCATGCGGATGACGGCGCGGCCGTTCGGCGTGTAGGACGTGTCGAAGTAGTCGACCTTCCCGCTGTCGTTCTGCGAGACGTTCTCGAGGTACGCGTGCGGCGACGCGCAGGCGTGGAAGATGGTCGGCTCGTCCTGCGGGTTGAGGCCGAACGTCTTGGCGAAGCAGCCGTTCTCGGTCGCGTACACCTTGCCGCCGGGCATCAGCGCGCAGAAGTCGTCCTGCACCGGCTGCGAGTCGTTCTGCTTAGTGAACGTGGTCGTGGTCTTGCCCGTGCCGGAGAGGCCGACGATCAGGCCGACGCGGTTCGTCCCGTTCACCGGGATGACCTTGCAGCCCGCGTGGAGCGCCAGGCCGCCGCGCTCGTACACGAGCTTGTTCCACATCCGCAGGCCGCCCTTCTTCGACTCGCCG
The DNA here is from genome assembly GCA_035627015.1 of Thermoanaerobaculia bacterium. Taxonomy (GTDB): domain Bacteria; phylum Acidobacteriota; class Thermoanaerobaculia; order Gp7-AA8; family Gp7-AA8; genus QHVT01. The sequence goes on from DASPMO010000133.1 coordinate 8,982, forward strand.
AAGTAGTCGGAGTTGAAGACGCGGGTGGTGTAGTTCTCGAGGTCGACCGCGATCAGGCGCTCGTCCGGATACCCCTCGGCCTTCAGGTTCGGCGTGTAGATGACCGTGACCTGCGGCTCGAACGACTCCAGCTCCTCCGCCGTGGCCGGGTAGTAGAGGATGTGCTGCATGCCGGCGATGTTGGCGTTCGCCTTCTCGATGATCAGGCGGGCCGCGACGCGGAACTGGGGGTCGTTGCCGATGTACCCCTCGACGACCAGCATGTCGCTGTTGCGGATGTAGTCGTCCTGGAGCTTCGCCACTCGGGCATACTCGGCGCGGCTGATGGTCTGGTCCGAGTGCTGCTCGGGGGTATCGGTGGCGATGAAGGTGGAGAGCTTGGAGCGCGAGACCACTTTGGTGGCCACGTTCACATTGCCGAACTCGGTCTGCCGCGCGTTGGGCATCTGATCGGCAAACTGCCGGAGCTGTTCGGGAGTGGGATTCCAGATGACGGATTTGGGCTCGACTGGCAGCGTCTTCTCACGCGTGGCTACCATTTCGCTCATGCAGGAGGTCCTCTTGATTGTTGAACTTAGGTGCTTTTTTGGCCGACGCAAGGATCGCGCCGTTCTGCCGGGGAGGCAGGATTCTACAGGAAAATGAAGAAGCTCCTCCACCGTAGCGCCTACCACCTCGATCGCCGCTTCGACCGCCGCGCCGCCGGCCGTCCCGTCTCGAAGAAGGTGGTCATCAGCCCCTACCGTGGCTTCGGGAACGGCCAGGAACTGCTCGTCCGAGGCAGGGTCCTGGTCGACAAGCGCATCACCCGCGCCACCGCCGCCGAGCCGCTCTGGCGGAACGTGCTCAACACCTACCGCCGCTTCCAGAGCGATGAGGTGGCGAACGCCCGCATCGTGGCCTCGTACCGGGAGGCGGTGGTGGAGAGCGTGACCGACCACGAAGGGTACTTTCTGATCCGGTTGCAGGCAAACGTAGGGCGGGCTTCAGCCCGCCCCGAGGATGGACGGGCTGAAGCCCGTCCTACGTCCGGCTGGCTCGACGTGAACCTCACGCTTCCGGATCACGGCGTCACGTCGGTGGCCCACGTGCTCGTGCCCTCACCCGACGCCCAGTTCGGCGTCATCAGCGACATCGACGACACCATCGTCCGCACGAATGCCACGAGCCTGATCGGCATGACCCGCTCGATCATCAACAACGCCGCGGCGCGGCTGCCGTTCGAAGGGGTGGCCGACCTCTATCGCGCCCTGCACGTCGAGCGGAACCCGGTCTTCTACGTCTCCAGCAGTCCGTGGAACCTCTACGAGCTCCTGCACGACTACATGGACATCAACCAGATCCCGCACGGACCGATGCTGCTGCAGGACTGGGGCATCGAGGAGACGGTGCTGGTCATCGCCTCCCACACCGAGCACAAGATGGCGCAGATCGCCAGCATCGTCGAGTACTACCCGAACCTGAAGTGGCTCCTGATCGGGGACAGCGGCCAGCACGATCCGGAGATCTACCTGCAGGTCATCCGCTCGCATCCGGGCCGCGTCGTGGCCGCGTTCATCCGCGACGTCACGCCGGAGCTGCGCGACAGCGCCGTGGCGGGGATCGTCGCCGAGTCCAACGCGGCCGGGGTGGAGATGCTGTACGTGCGCGACTCGGCCGAGGCGCTGGAGCACGCACGCCGGATGGGCCTGATATCCTGACGCCGTGGCCGTTTCGCCCGAGTTCCGCGACTACGTGCTCGACCAGCTCCGCGCCGTCCTTCCGGTGACGTCGAGAGCGATGTTCGGCGGCGTCGGCATCTACAGCCGCGGAACGTTCTTCGCCCTCATCGCGGAGGACGTCCTCTATCTCAAGGCCGACGGCGAGACCCGCCCCGCGTTCGAGTCGCGAGGCTGCAGGGCGTTCACGCCGTACGGCGACAAGGTCTCGATGAGCTACTACGAAATCCCCGCGGACGTTCTCGAAGACGAGGACGAGCTGCGCAACTGGACGCGCGACGCCCTCTCCGCCGCGCGCAGGAGCAAGAAAAAGTGAACGACATCCTCCTGGACGCCCTCCGTAGCCGCATCACGGCGGTCTTTCCGGCACAGGTCCGCGGCGCGCTCGAGGCGCTGACGGACGAGCAGATCTGGTGGCGGCCGAACGAGCAGTCGAACTCGATCGGCAACATCGTCCTGCACCTCACCGGCTCGCTGAACCACTTCCTGAACCGCAACATCGGCGGCATCGACTACGACCGCGACCGCGCCGCCGAGTTCGCGGAGCGCCGGCAGATCCCGAAAGAGGAGCTGCTGGCACTCTTCGACGACATGGTCTCCCGCGCCGAGCGCACGTTCGCCAGCCTCACCCCCGAGCGCCTCGGCGATCCCTCGCCGGAGCCGAAGATGCACTCGATCGTCCTGCAGGACCTGGTGAACGCCTTCGGCCACCTCGCCAATCACGCCGGCCAGATTGTCTGGATCGCCAAGATGCTGCGCGGGGATGCGCCTGACAAAGCAATCGACGAGATCTGGATCCGCACGCACCGCGACCTCGGCGCGTGGAAGAAATGAGGATCGCCGTCGTCGGAGCGGGCGGCGTCGGCGGCTACTTCGGCGGCCGGCTCGCGCAGGCAGGGATCGACACGACCTTCATCGCCCGCGGCGCGACGCTGGCCGCGCTGCGCGAGCGCGGCCTCCGCGTCGAGAGCACGCACGGCGACTTTGCGCTCCAGCGCGTGCAGGCCACCAACGACCCGTCGAGCGTCGGCCCCGTCGACGCCATCCTGCTCGCGGTGAAGACGTGGCAGCTCCCCGAGGTGGCCAGGAGCCTGGGGCCGATGCTCGGACCGGAGACGGTGGTCGTGCCTCTGGAGAACGGCATCGACGCGCCGGACGTGCTCATCCCGCTCGCCGGGCGCGAGCACGTCGTGGGCGGCCTCTGCGCCATCGTCAGCTTCATCGTCGCGCCGGGACACATCCGCCACACCGCCGGCGAGCCGCTGGTGATGTTCGGAGAGCTCGACAACCGGCCGAGCGATCGCCTGGAGCGCCTCCGGGCCGCATTCGAGCGCGCCGGCATCAAGGCCCAGGTCCCGCCCGACATCCGGCACAGCATGTGGACCAAGTTCCTCTTCATCGCCGTGATGAGCGGCATCGGCGCACTCACCCGCGTGCCCATCGGCGTCTGGCGTGCGGAGCCGGAGCTGCGCGCCCTGGTCACCGCGGGGCTGCAGGAAGTGGTGGCGCTGGCGAAGGCGCGCGGCATCGACCTCGGCGAGGACGCGGTCGCGCAGACGTGGCAGCGCTACGACGCCCTGGCCCCGGCGTCGACCTCGTCGCTGCAGCGCGACGTCATGGAGGGCAAACCGTCCGAGCTCGACGCACAGCTCGGCGCGATCGTGCGCCTGGCGAAGGAGTCGAACGTCGAGGTGCCGGTCGCGTCGATGCTCTACCACTGCCTCCTTCCCCAGGAGCGGCTGGCGCGCGGGACGGGCTGAAGCCCGTCCTACGCAGGGCGGGCTTCAGCACGCCCATTGAGTTACCATCCGCGCGTATGACGGAGGCGCCCACCGCCGTGCATCCGGCGCTCGCCGAAGCCCGCCGCGTGCTGGAAGTCGAAGCTGCCGCGATCCTCGGCATCATCGAGCACCTCGACCAGGCGTTCGTCGGCGCCGTCGAGACCATCGCCACCTCCAGCGGCCGCGTCGTGACGATGGGCGTCGGCAAGTCGGGGATCATCTGCAAGAAGGTCAGCGCTACGCTGGCCTCGACCGGCACCCCCTCCTTCTTCATGCATCCGACGGAGGCCATTCACGGCGACCTGGGCATGCTCGTGAAGGGCGACGTCGTCCTGGCCATCTCCAACTCCGGCGAGACCGAGGAGCTGGTACGCCTGCTGCCCAGCATCAAGCGCATCGGCGCGGAGATCGTGGCCATCACCGGCAACCCCGCGTCCACGCTCGCGCGGGGCGCCGATCATCACCTCTCCGCCGCCATCTCCAGGGAAGCGTGTCCCCTCGGACTCGCTCCCACCGCGTCCACGACAGCCACGCTGGCCCTCGGCGACGCCCTGGCCATGGCCCTCCTCGTCCGGCGCGGCTTCCAGGAGGAAGACTTCGCGTTCCTGCATCCCGGCGGCAAGCTCGGGAAGCGCTTCCTGCGCGTGCGCGACCTGATGCACCAGGGCGACGAAGTGCCGCTCGTCCGCGAGTCGACCGAAATGCACGACGTCATTTACGAGATGTCGAAGAAAGGCTTCGGCATCGCCGCCGTGGTCGACGAGCAGCGCGTCCTGCAGGGCGTCATCTCCGACGGCGACCTGCGCCGGCTGCTCCTGGCCGACGACCAGCTGGTGCGCAAGAAGGCGGGCCAGTCGATGAAGCGCAACCCCGTGACCATCTCCGCCAACGAGCTGGCCTCGGCCGCGCTGCAGGTGATGGAGCAGCGCAAGATCACGTCGCTTTTCAGCGTGGACGAGGAGCAGCGCGTCGAAGGTATCATTCACATTCACGACCTGTGGGGTCTGGAGCTCTTTTGAGCATGGATGAGAGAGTCGTTCTCCGTTACCGCGACGGCCGCACCGAGCGCGCCACCCTCGATCCGATCGATCCGACGCGCGAGGTGCTGATCGTCCGCCGCGACGAGGGGGGCATCGAGGAGGTGCCGTTCAGCGCGCTGAAAGCGGTCTTCTTCCCCCACGCTTCGGGCGAAGAAGAGCCCGCCAGCGGCATGCAGATCGCCGTGGAGTTCAACGATGGCGAAGTCATCCGCGGCACGGCGCACTACAACCCCGAGCGCAACGGCTTTTTCCTCTTCCCTGCCGACCGCGGCAAGAACGACCGGATCTTTGTGGTGAACTCTGCCATCGTCTCCATCGAGGTCGAGAAGCTCTAGCACGGCCGTTGCTGTTGTGCTTCGTATGAGACTGATCATCACCGCCGCGCTGATGTTCGCGGCCATCACCACCCATGCCGCACCCATCGCCCTCGATCACGCCGCCAAAGCGATGTCGGGCATGGAAGCCTCGTTCACCCACCGTTTCACCGCCAAAGGGTTCAAGACCAGCCAGTCCGAGAGCGGTACCGTCGTCTTCGGCGACCTCCCCCGCATGCGCTGGAGCTACACGAGGCCGGAGCAGAAAACGTTCGTCTTCGACGGGACCAACTCGTGGTTCTACGTCCCGGCCGACAAGCAGGTCACGACCGGCCGCGTCACCGAGGCGCGCAAGCGCGAGCTGCCGTTCCTCCTGATCGGCGACCCCGCGGCACGCGACCGCGCGTTCGTGGTCAAGCAGCAGAACCGCGGCGGGAAGATCGTCACCACGCTGCAGCCGAGGGACAAGGGATCGATCATGCGCAGCGTGACCGTGACCATCGCGCCGGCCACGAACCTGATCCAGTCGATCGAGTACACCGACCGCGACGGCAACAGCACGTCCTTCACCTTCTCCGGCTACCATAAGCGCGCCGCGAGCGCGGACCTGTTCCGCTTCTCGGTCCCCGCCGGAGTGCAGGTGATCAACGCCGACTGAATTGTTGCTATGTTGCTGGTTGCTGGTTCAAGGCAGTGCTCGCTGAACGCGCCGTTTCGACGCGGCACCACGAACCAGCAACACAGCAACCAGCAACAACGGGAGTGATATGGCACAGGAGTTTTCATTCGACATCGTCTCCAAGACCGAGATGCAGGAAGTGGCCAACGCCGTCAATCAGGCGCAGAAGGAGCTGGCCCAGCGCTTCGACTTCAAGGGAAGCAAGAGCTCGATCGAGCTGACCGGCGAAGAGATCGTCCTCAGCAGCGATGACGAGGGGAAGCTGCGCAGCGTCAAGGACATCCTCGAGTCGAAGCTGGTGAAGCGGCAGGTCTCGCTCAAGGCTCTCGACTACGGCAAGCTCGAAGACGCGCAGATGGGCACCGTGCGCCAGAAGGCGAAGATCGTCCAGGGCATCGAGAGCGAGAAGGCCAAGGCCATCGTGAAGTCGATCAAGGACGCCAAGCTGAAGGTGCAGGCCTCGATTCAGTCCGATCAGGTGCGCGTGGTCGGGCGCAGCAAGGACGACCTGCAGAAGGCGATCTCCCTGGTGAAGGGAACGGACTACGGCATTCCGCTCCAGTTCACGAACTACCGCGGTTGAGCAACGCCCTGCCATCGACTATCCTTCGCCCCGTGACAGCTCCTCGCACTCTCAACGGGCAGACGGCTTACGCCGAGCGTCTTCTCGAACTGGTCGCCCCCAAGCTGGAGCTGGTGGAAGAGGAGCTGCGCCGCAACTTCCAGTCGAAGATCACCACGATCGAGGACGTCGGCGCGCACATCCTCGGCGGCGGCGGGAAGCGCCTCCGCCCTGCTCTGCTGCTCCTCGTGTCGAAGATGGTGAAGTACGACGGGTACCGCGACGTGGTCTACGCGGCCGTCGTCGAGTTCATCCACACGGCCACCCTCATCCACGATGACATCATCGACGAGGCGAACGTCCGCCGCGGCCGGACCTCGGTCAACTACGGCTGGGGCAACAATCTGACCGTCCTGGTCGGCGACTACATCTTCATGCACTCGATGGCCATGGCCCTGGCCGAGGGGAACCTGGAGATCCTGCGCCTGCTGTCGGATGCCACCATCAAGATGATCGAGGGGGAGATCCTGGGCACGGAGCAGAACGGCCGCGTCGACCTCTCCGTCGACGACTACTTCGACATCGTCGGCCGCAAGACCGCGGCCCTCTTCGGCGCGACGTGCCGCATCCCCGGCTTCTTCGTCGACCTCCCCGAGTCGAGCAACGCGGCCCTGCACACGTACGGCTACAACCTCGGCATCTGCTTCCAGCTCATCGACGACCTGCTCGACTTCACCTCCAGCACCGAGGTGCTGGGCAAGCCCGCATTGTCCGACCTGAAGGAAGGCAAAGTGACACTGCCGCTGATTTTGGCCATGCCGCGGGCCACGGCCCGCGAGCGCGAGCTGATCGCCGCCGTCGCGCACACGAAGTCGTTCAACGGCACCGATCCGGCCGAGATCCTGGCCATCGTCAACCGCTACGACACCCTCGAGCAGACCCGCGAGATCGCCCGCGACTACGCCAACCGGGCCCGCAAGGCGCTGGAGTCCTTCTCCGCCTCGCCGGCGAAGGAGGCGCTGGAAGTGGCGCTCGATTTCGTGCTGGAGCGGGACCGCTAGCCGCCGCTACGACAGCAGCTCCATGATCTCGCTCATGGCCGCACGTGCCTTCGTGCGCACACTCTCGTCCTCGCCCGACAGCCGGATCACCTTGTTGTACTGCTCGATGGCGCGCGGGTAGTCGCCGAGGCAGCGGTGATAGATGTCGCCCTTGCAGAGCTTGGCGTCGAGGTTCATCGGGTCGAGCTCGAGGATCTTGTTGAGGAAGATCATGGCCGTGTCGTACTTCTCTTCCTCCATGGCCATCTTGTAGCGAAGGCGATAGAGAGTGATCAGCTCATTGTTCTTCGGGTCGATCCACGCGCCCGGAACCATGTTGCGCAGCGTGTCGAGGAGGCGGCCCTTCATGCCCGACTGGCCGGGCTGCGACGCCGCCGGATTCGCGCGTTTCACACTGATCGTCTGCCGCATCTCACACCCTCCCGTTGACTGGCGAAACGTGAACGGCATCATCTTAGGTCCATCGGCCCTTGATCGTCAAGACGTTGACCATCGATCTTTCTGCTATCCTCCCGCCCATCATGCGCACGGCCGTCTATCCCGGCTCGTTCGACCCGCTGACGAACGGGCATCTCGACATCATCCGCCGCGCCTCGCGCCTCTTCGACCGCGTGCTGGTCTCGGTGCTGCAGAACGAGGGAAAGTCGCCGATGTTCAGCGTGCAGGAGCGCATGGAGCTGATCGCCGGGTGCACGCGCGACATCGACGGCGTGGAGGTGCACTCCTTCTCCGGTCTCCTGGTCGACTTCATGCGCCGCATGGATGCCAAGGTGGTCGTGCGCGGCATCCGCGCCGTTTCCGACTACGAGTACGAGCTGCAGATGGCGCTCATGAACCGCGAGCTGTACGACGACGCGGAGACGATCTTCATGCTCCCCGCGGTCGAGTACACGTTCGTCTCCTCGCGCCTGGTCAAGGAAGTCTTCCGCCTCGGCGGCGACATCGCCCACCTCGTGCCGCCCCCCGTGCTCGACGCGCTGCGCGCCCGGCTGATCAAGACGTAGCTATGGAGTGCGGCAGCGCCAGCTGCCGCTTTCTATGCGGAGGCGCCAGCCTCCGCCCCCCCCCCCCCCCC
>DASPMO010000134.1:0-7414 GCA_035627015.1 Thermoanaerobaculia bacterium
CGCTGCACAAGATCAGCGGCATCTTCAAGGGACGGACGCACGTCGAGCTGCAGCGGCATCACCGGCGGGACGAGGAGCACGAAAACGTCCGCCTCATCGACCTCGCCCGGAAGCTGCGTCTACCCCTCGTAGCGACGAACGGCGTCCGCTACGCCCGCCCCGCGGACAAAGAGCTGCACGACGTCCTGACCTGCATCCGGGAAGGGCGCAACGTCGACAGCGCCGGCCGCCTCCTCGGCCTGAACCGCGAGCGGCACATCAAGACCGCCGAGGAGATGACGCGCCTCTTCGCCGACATCCCCGAGGCCATCGACGGCGCGTGGGAGCTCGCCAACACGCTCGAGTACACCCTGGCCGACCTCGGCTACCAGTTCCCCGACTACCCGCTGCCGCCCGGCGAGACGAACGATTCCTTCCTCCGCAAGCTCACCTGGAACGCCGCCACGGCGCGCTTCCGCCCCCTCACCGCGCGCGCGCAGGCGCAACTCGAGAAAGAGCTGAACATGATCGAGAAGCTCGAGCTGGCGGGCTACTTCATCATCGTCTGGGACATCGTCCAGTTCTGCCGCCGCGAGAACATCCTCGTGCAGGGGCGCGGCTCGGCCGCGAACTCGGCGGTCTGCTACGCCCTCGGCATCACCGCCGTCGACCCGGTGAAGATGGACCTCCTCTTCGAGCGCTTCCTCTCCGAGGAGCGCGGCGAGTGGCCGGACATCGACCTCGACCTCCCCTCGGGAACGCAGCGCGAGAAGGTCATCCAGCACGTCTACGCCAAGTACGGCCCGCATGGCGCGGCCATGACCGCGAACGTCATCACCTACCGCGACCGCTCCGCCGCGCGCGAGGTCGGCAAGGCCCTCGGCTTCTCGCTCGAGCAGGCCGGCAAGCTCTCCAAGACCGTCAGCACGTGGCACTTCGGCGAGATCCGCGAAAAGCTCGAGACCCTGCCCGAGCAACTGCAGGGCAGCGGCTTCGACCCCGAGGACCTGCGCGTCCAGCACTTCATGCGCCTCTACCTGCAGATCCAGAATCTGCCGCGCCATCTGGGACAGCACTCCGGCGGCATGGTCCTGGCGAAGGGACGCCTCGACGAGGTCGTGCCGCTCGAGCCGGCGTCGATGCCCGGCCGCGTGGTCATCCAGTGGGACAAGGAAGACTGCGCCGATCTCGGCATCATCAAAGTCGATCTCCTCGGGCTGGGGATGCTCTCCGCCATCGAGCAGATGATCCCGATGATCGAGCGGTACGAAGGAAAAGAGGTGGACCTCGCCCACCTCCCCGAGGACGACCCGCTCGTCTACAAGATGCTCAACGAGGCCGACACGATCGGCATGTTCCAGGTGGAGAGCCGCGCGCAGATGGCCTCCCTGCCGCGCCACGCGCCGAAGTGTTTCTACGACATCGTCGTGCAGGTGGCGATCATCCGCCCCGGGCCGATCGTCGGCGGCATGATCCGGCCCTTCTTCGACCGCCGGCAGGGAAAGATCCCGGTCGAGTATCCGCATCCCTGTCTCGAGCCGATCCTCAAGCGCACCCTCGGCGTGCCGCTGTTCCAGGAGCAGCTCCTGCGCATCGCCATGGTGGCGGCGAACTTCACCGGCGGACAGGCGGAGGAGCTCCGCCGGGCCATGGGCTTCAAGCGCTCCATGGAGCGGATGGCGGAGATCGAGACGCGCCTGCGCGACGGCATGACGAAGAACGGCATCGGCGTCGAGGCGCAGGACCAGATCGTCAAGTCGATCACCTCGTTCGCGTTGTACGGCTTCCCCGAGTCGCACGCCGCCAGCTTCGCCCTCATCGCCTACGCGAGCGCGTACCTGAAGGCGCACCACCCGGTGTCGTTCTACACGGCGCTGCTGAACGCGTGGCCGATGGGCTTCTATCACCCGGCCACGCTGATCAAGGACGCGCAGCGCCACGGCGTCAAGGTGCTGCCGGTGGACGTGAACCTCTCCGGCTGGAAGTGCCGCTGGGAAAACGGCGCGGTGCGCCTCGGGCTGCGCTTCGTGAAAGGGCTGCGCGGGGAGTCGGGACTGCGCGTCGAGGCGGAGCAGCCGTTCGCGTCGGCGGACGACCTCGCCCGCCGCGCGCGCCTGCGCGACGACCAGTTGACGAAGCTCGCCTACGCCGGCGCGCTGGCGTCGTTCGGGATGACGCGCCGGGCCGCGCTCTGGCAGGCCGCCGAAGCCGCCCGCGACGCGGGAGAGCTCTTCGAGGGCGCCGCCCCGCGCCGAAAGAAGAATCCCCTCCCCGAGATGTCGCGCCTCGAAGAAACGATGGCCGACTACCACTCCATGGAACTGACCGCGGGCAAGCACCTCATGGAGCACTACCGCCCCCAGCTCGAGCGCGACGGCATCCTCTCCGCCGAGCAGCTCAAGCACGTCCCGAACGGCAGCCACGTGGCCACGGCCGGCGCGGTCATCGTCCGCCAGCGCCCCGGCACGGCCAAAGGCTTCGTCTTCCTGACGCTCGAAGACGAGACGGGCCTGTCGCAGGCCATCATCAATCCCCAGCTCTTCGCCGAGCAGCGCTCCACCATCCTCACCAACTCGGGCCTCATCGTCGAAGGGATCGTGCAGAACCAGGAGGGACAGGCCTCGGTGCGCGCCGAGCGCTTCTTCCCGCTATCAGGCGTGCACGAGGTCCACAGTCACGATTTTCATTGAGACCGCGGATCTGAACCAGCCGAAGCCTGCAATGACGATGCGTTCGCGCACTCAGGGAATGCTGTCGATCGCGACCTTGCCCGCGTTCGTGCGGACGATGCGAAGGGCATCGCCGCTCCAGAACGCGCCGTGAATGGCAGCCTCGTTCGTCTCGTCCAGCCATTCGCCGTCCGGCGACCAGTCGGAGACGAGATGCATCAGCCTTCGTCCCCGCCGCTCCGAGCGCAGCACGCGGATCGAGCCGCCGGCGTCTACGTGCCATCCCCGGACCTGCGTGATCGGTCCGTCGTCCTGCAGCGCCGCGATACGGACCGGCCGCCGGTCCTCCATGGCATGCGTCTCGGGATCGATCCGGAAGATTTCGATCGTGTCATTGAGGCCGTCGTGGAAGGCGAAACGGTTGTTCCCAAGGGGCTGGATGCGCGCGCGGATGAAGAGGCGTCCGCCATCGATGCCGGCTTCACGGGGAAAGTACGTGGCCAGGATGGTTCCGCCCGGCGAGACGAGTGTCAGCGCGGGATGCGCGACCTCGCCGCCCGCGGGATCTGAGGTGACGGCCAGGATCGAGCCGTCCCCGGTGACGACGAGATCGCCTGCCCGTCCGATCCCATCGATGCGGCCGTCGGGGCGCCAGCGCCCGTCGGGGCTCTCACGGACAATCAGTAACGCGAACTGCAGCCGCTTCTGCGAGTCGAGCCAGCCGGCGGACATCACCAGTCGCTTTTTCCCGTCGCGCGGCTGCATCAACGCGGCGCCGTAAACCTGGCCACGCTTCGATGCGTGCACGTCGCGCGGCGCGGGGAGCGCGTGAAAGGCGCTGTAGATGTTGAGCACCGTCCCGCTCGAGGGATCGACGGTGTATGCCGTCATCGCCTCCTCGTCCCCGGCGTTGCGCGGCTGGCGGATGATGAAGTGCGTGCCATCGCTCAACGGGATCACCCGCAGGGGGTTGATGTAGAGGTAGTCCGTCTCGGCCCCGAGAACGACAGGGCCCGGCGCGCTGCCGCAGGCAACCGGCAGGGCGGCGAGGCAAAGAAGGAGCATTGCGGTCAGCCGCATCCGATCGTCTCTCCTGAGTCTTCCCAACGATTGCGCGGTTTGTCATTGCGATCGTAGTACGTGCAGCAGCGTGTGCGCGTCGTGCAACAGTTCGACCCGCGCTGGTAGTAGGAGGAAATGCTCGAGCACGTTTCCCAGTAGAGGAGCGTGTGGTCTTCCATGTCGCTGCACACGACTTCGTGGTCGATCGTGCTGCACTTCGTGTCGCTGCAGTATCCGTCCGGACAGCCGCCGGCGACGTCGCTCTTCACTTTCCGAGCCTCGGCCGCAAACGCGCCCGCTCCAACGAAGAGCAGACACACATAAGCGACTTTATGCATGATTTGCATACATACAGATTTGGATCGCTTCATGCTCTCTGTCAAGTCGCTGGCGCATATACTTCCGGCAGGAGGGCCAGACCGTGATCCACCTCATCGTCATCCTCGCGCAACTCGCCACCGCGCCGCAGCAGGCGCTTCCCACCGAAAGCTTTCCTCTCGACAGTGAACGCGAAGCCGTGATCACGCTCGGACTCGACGGCAAGCCGGTACAGGCCGTGGTCCGCCGCTTCGACGGCAAACCGATGACGTGCGAGACGTACTTTGCCTGGCACCGGCAGTACTACACCTGCACCGGCAACTGCGGCGCCACGTACGTCACCAGCGGCTCGGAGGGATCGAACTCCAGCCGCCTCGCTGCGTGCGAGGCCGCCAAGGCCACGGCCTGCTCGTTCGCCACCTGCCAGTCGGGGACGTACCAGTACTGCAGCCTGCAGTATTCGTACTCCGGCTGGAACGGCGGCACCGGCTCGTGCACGTACGGCCAGATCCGCGACTGCCCGGTGGCCGACGACTGCACGGTCAACTGAACGCGGCGCGTACAATTCCGGGCAATGTCATCGTCCCCCGTGGTGCCATTGCCCGTCGAGTCTCCTCAGCCCCGCCCCCGCATGCCGTGGGAGGAGCTCGCGGCCTACGCCGTGGTCATCGGCGGGGTGCTCTTCGTGCTGATGCAGCACCTCGTCTCGGCGCTGATCGTCGGGCTCACGCTGTACCTCGTCCTCGATCGCGTCAGCGAGCGCTTTCACGGGCGCATGTCGAAAGGCATCGTGCGGCCGCTGGCGCTGCTCACGGTGACGACGGCCCTCGCGGGAATCGTGGCCGCGGCCATCGCGCTTCTGGTCATGATGCTCCGCCGCGGCGCGGGGAACGTCCCCGAGATGATGGAGCAGATGGCGGACATCCTCGGCTCCGTGCGGCTCTGGCTCGGCGGGCTGGGACGGCAGTTCATCCCCGAGGTCATGACCGACGCCGAGGACTTCAAGGCCGCGGTGGCGACGTGGCTGAAGACGCACGCGCAGACGCTGCGCGCGGGCAGCCTCTGGCTCGGCATCGGCCTCGTGCACATGATCATGGGCATCCTCCTGGCCGTGCTGGTCTTCTTCCGCCACGTCACTCATCACGACGAGGCGAACCGCGGGCCGCTGGCGCGCCACCTCGTCGAAAAGGTCGACCGCTTCGCGCACGCCTTCGGGCGCGTGGCCACGGCGCAGATCAAGATCTCCGCGGTCAACACGGTCCTGACCGGCCTCTATCTTCTGGTCGTCCTGCCGCTCTTCGGCATCCGCATCCCGTTCGGCACCACGCTGGTCGTGATCACGTTCCTCTGCGGCCTCATCCCGGTCCTCGGCAACCTGATCTCGAACACCGTCATCACCATCCTCTCGATGGGCGTCTCGATCGGCACCGCCGCCGCGTCGCTGACGTTCCTCGTGGTCATCCACAAGCTCGAGTACCTGATCAACTCCCGCATCGTCGGCGGCGAGACCGACTCGCAGGCCTGGGAGATCCTCCTGGCCATCATCGTCGGCGAAGCCGCATTCGGCCTGGGCGGCATCGTCCTGGCGCCGATCCTGTACGCCTTCCTGAAGCGCGAGCTGCGCGACCGCGCGCTGGTGTAGCGCATAATGTGCACGAGGTCCGAACCATGATCCGATCCCTGAGACTGACAGCGGTACTGGTGTGCGCGTTCGCGGCGATGGCCCAGCCGCGCGGCGGCGGCCTGAAGATCGCCGGCGGCGTGTACGAAGACCGCATGGCCCTGGCGGTGCGGCCGCACTTTCTGCCGGCCGAAGGGGTGACCGTGAAGCTGTACCGCGGCGACCGCACCCCGCTGGCAACCGCGAAGACCAACCGCGACGGCCTGTACGTGTTCAACCTCGATGGGCCGGGCGAATACGTGGTCACCGTCGACTCGCGCTCGTTCCACACGGAAGGGTGGCCGGAGCAGACGTACGCCTCGGCCGGCGCGCACTGCGTGCATCCGGAGCGCGGCACGATCGTCACGCTCTACGAGGGCCCTTGCTTCGGCGGGCGCACCCTCGGCTCCGACAACCACGCCTCGCTGGCCACGGCCGAGCACCTCACCCAGGTGACGGTGGGACAGGACTCGCAGACCAACATCGACTTCGCGTTCAGCTTCGACGCCGTCGTCACGACGGCCGACTCGGGACAGGGCTCGCTGCGGCAGTACCTGCTCAACGCGAATGCGGTCCGCGGCCCGAACCGGATGCGCTTCGTGCCGGTCGAGCGCGCGCGCACGCATCAGGAGACCACGGTCGGCGTCGCGCCGCGCTGGTGGACCATCCGCCTCGGCACGCCGCTCCCCGAGCTGCGCGACGAGGACACCACCCTCGACGGCCTGGCCTACAACTTCCTCTCCCCCGCCTCTCTCGCCGACCCGAATCCGGGACGCTTCGGCGAGGCGCCGACGCTGCAGAGCGGCGAGCGCCAGATCTCGCGGCTGCGCAGGCCGGAGCTGGAACTGATCGCCGGCGGTGAGGCGGCCCTGGTCTGCACGGCGCGCTGCGCCCTGCGCGGCGTGGCCGTCCACGGCTCGTCGGCCGGCATCATCACCCGCGCCGATGCCCGCGTGGAGCACGTGCTCGTCGGGGCGACCCCGGACGGCGTGCCTTCGCGCGACGGCGGCGCGATCGGCGTGCAGGCCGAGCGCGGCACGCTGGTGGCGCGGCATCTCCTCGTCACCGCCCAGACGCGCGCGGGCGTGGCTATCGGACGCGAGGCGCGCCTCGACGCCGAGCATCTCGACGTCAGTCACTCCGGCGAGCCCCTGGGAGGCGCCGGCGTGCTGCTCCTCTCCAGCGGCTCGACGATCCGCTCGTCACTCATTGCCACGAACCCCGGCGCCGGCATCGTCCTCGGCGCGACGGACGGCAGCGCGCCGGCCACCAACAACACCATCGACGGCGTGACCATCAGCGGCAACCAGGCCGGCGTGGTCATCAGCCCGGGCTCGGCGCGCAACATCATCACGCGCAACGACATCATGTGGAACCGCCTCGGCGGCGTGACGGTCACGCCGTGGGAGAGCCTGACGCAGCCGCGCGAGAACCGCATCAGCGCGAACCGCTTCGACGAGAACGGCCTCCGCCCGATCGTGCTCGACCTGAACGCCGAGAACCCGAACGCGCTCCATCCCGGCGCGGAGACGTGCACGAACGCGGCGATGCTCCCCGCGCCGCGCGTCACGTACGTGCGCGTGACCGAGGAGCACGGCCTGCGCGCCACCATCCGCGGAAGGGCCTGCCCGGGACAGATCGTCGAGCTGTATCAGTCCTTCGTGACCTCGGCCGTGCGCGACAAGGCGCCATCGATGCCGCGCGTGCGAGCCGATAAAGCCCGCAC
>DASPMO010000135.1:0-186407 GCA_035627015.1 Thermoanaerobaculia bacterium
GTGCTGATCTTGTAGCGTCCCGTCGACTGCGCCACCGAGATGCCGCCGCTGGTCGCGTGCGCCGTCACGTTGCCGTTCATGTTGCGGATGGCCACGCCGCCGTTCGCGGCGCGCACGTCCACGGTGGCCCGGCGCGGGACGTAGAGGATCATGTTCACCCACCACGCCTGCGTGTTGTCGCTCGGCGGGCCGAAGGCCTGGATCGCCCCCTTGTCGTCCGTGACGCTGATCTTGCCCAGGAGGCGGATGGCCTGCGACTTCGTATTGGCCACGGCGTAGCGGCAGACGATCAGCCGCGCGTAGGGGCGGTTCCAGCCGCGGATCGAGACGCCGCCCTCCTCCGAGGCCACGACGCGGAGCTGGTCGATGCCGCCGAGCTGGATCTCACGCTGCTCCTGGTCGCTCATCTGCGACGGCAGGTTGGTGAAGGTGGTCTTGAAAAAGTGCTCGCAGTCGCTGGCCTCACCCGCCAGGGAGTGATCCTGTTCGGAGCCGATGATCTGGCGCGCTGCGAACGCCGACGTGGAGAACAGCGTCAGCGCCACGATCAGAGCCGTGACGTGCATTTTCATGATGTTTACTAATACGGTTACGAACGAACGAACGTTAGGTTTCGAAAAACTTTGCAGAGGGCTGGCAATGCTTGTGCACGCTGCGCGTCACCATGGCAACAGCACAGGCGACGACCGACCACGACCAGATCCGCGAATGGGTGGAATCGCGCGGCGGACATCCCGCGCGCGTGAAGCGCACGGGCAACCGCAGGGACCCGGGCGTCCTGCGCATCGACTTCCCCGGCTTCAGCGGCGAGGACACCCTCGAAGAGATCGAATGGGAGCAGTTCTTCGAGTGGTTCGATCGCGACAAGCTCGCGCTGCTGCTGTCCGACGAAGAGGGGAACCGGTTCAACAAGTTCGTGAGCCGGGCCACGGCGCGGAAGGCGTCTTCTTCGAAGAAGGCCTCCTCGAAGAAGGCGTCGTCCTCGAAGAAGGCTTCGGCGTCGACGAAGAAAGCCTCCTCGTCCTCGAAGAAAGCCTCCCCCGCGAAGAAAGCGTCGTCTTCGTCGAAGAAAGCATCCTCCTCCACGAAGAAGGCGTCGTCTTCCACGAAGAAAGCGTCCACCTCCACGAAGAAAGCGTCTTCCTCCACGAAGAAGGCGTCCACCTCCACGAAGAAAGCCTCGTCCTCCAAGAAGACGACGAAGAAAGCCTCCACTTCCACGAAGAAAGCCTCGACGGCTTCGAAAAAGACCACCACCAAGAAAACGAGCAAGAAGGCCGCGGGCTCCTCGAGCAACACCACCACCGACCACGACCAGATCCGCAACTGGGTCGAGGCGCGCGGCGGTTTCCCCGCCCACGTCCGGCAGACCGGCCGCAAACGTGGCGATCTCGGCGTGCTGCGCATCGACTATCCCGGCTACTCGGGCAAGGACACGCTGGAGCGCATCGACTGGGAGGACTGGTTCGAGGCCTTCGAGCGCAACAAGCTCGCGTTCCTCTACCAGGACAAACGCAACTCGCGATTCTCGAAGCTCGTGAACCGTTAGACTCCCGGCGATGAGCCGCGAGCTCCAGCGCTGGGATCCCATTCCTTTCCCTCACGCCGAGCGGCCCCCCGCCGCGCGCGTCGCGCATCGGGACCGCATCCAGTCGCTGAACGTCGACGCCGCGGCGCTGGCCGCGGAGCTGAAGCGCGAGATCCGCGGCGAAGTGCGCTTCGACGACGGCTCCCGCGCGCTCTACGCCACCGACGCCTCCAATTACCGCCAGGTCCCCATCGGCGTGGTCCTCCCGCGCGACGCGAACGACGTCGTGGCCGCCGTGGCCCTGGCGCGCAAGCACGGCGCGCCGATCCTCGGCCGCGGCGCCGGGACGAGCCTGGCCGGCCAGTGCTGCAACGTGGCCGTGGTGCTGGACATGTCGAAGTACATGCACCGCATCGCGGAGATGAATCCGGGCGGGAAGTTCGCGCGCGTCGAGCCGGGCATCGTCCTGGACGACCTCCGCGCCGCGGCCGAGAAGCACACGCTCACCTTCGGCCCCGATCCGGCCACCCACGCCCAGTGCACCCTCGGCGGGATGATCGGCAACAACTCCTGCGGCGTGCACTCGATCATGTCCGGCAAGACCGTCGACAACATCGAGGAGCTGGAGATCCTCACCTACGACGGCATCCGCATGCGCGTCGGCGCGACGACCGAAAGCGAGCTGCAATCGATCGTCGCCGGCGGCGGCCGCCGCGGCGAGATCTTCGCGGGACTGCGCTCGATCCGCGACCGCTACGCCGACCTCATTCGCGCGAAGTTCCCGCGCATCCCGCGCCGCGTCTCCGGCTACAACCTCGACGAGCTCCTGCCGGAGAATGGCTTCCATGTCGCGCGCGCGCTCGTCGGCAGCGAGTCGACGTGCGCTCTGACGCTCGAGGCGAAGACGAAGCTCGTCTACTCGCCCCCCGCTCGCGCGCTGCTGGTCGTCGGCTACCCGAGCGTCTACGACGCGGCGGACGACGTCCCGCGCGTCCTGGACTTCGGTCCCATCGGCCTGGAAGGCTTCGACGATCTCCTCGTCCGCGACCAGGTCCACAAGAAGATGAACCCGCACGGCATCGCGCTGCTCCCGCCGGGCGGCGGCTGGCTGCTCGTGGAGTTCGGCGGCGAGACGATCGAAGAAGCGATGGAGAAGGCGCGCCGCCTCGGGGCGACGGTCTCCGACACGCGCGTGTTCGACAACTCCACGAAGGAAGCGCGCTTCGTCTGGGCCGTGCGCGAGTCGGGCCTCGGCGCCACGGGCCACGTCCCCGGCAAGCCGCTGATGTGGGAGGGATGGGAAGACGCCGCGGTCGCGCCGGACAAGCTCGGACACTATCTCCGCGACCTGCGCAAGCTGCTCGAGCGCTACCAGTACGGCGGCGATTTCTACGGCCACTTCGGCGACGGCTGCGTGCACACGCGCACGAACTTCGACCTCACCAGCGAAGCCGGGATCGCCAGGTTCCGCGCGTTCCTCAACGACGCGGCGGACCTCGTCGCGGGCTACGGCGGCTCATTCTCCGGCGAGCACGGCGACGGCCAGGCGCGCGCCGCGCTGCTGGAGAAGATGTTCGGCCCCGAGCTGATGGGCGCCTTCCGCGAGTTCAAGACGCTCTGGGACCCCGAGGGGAAGATGAACCCCGGGAAGCTGGTCATGCCGTACGAGCCGGACGAGAATCTCCGCCTCGGCAAACAGTACGCGCCGTGGAACCCGAAGACGCACTTTTCGTTCGCCGAGGACTACGGGCGGATGAACCACGCCGTGCTGCGCTGCGTCGGCGTGGGGCGGTGCCGGCGGCTCGACGGCGGCACGATGTGCCCGAGCTATCAGGTCACGCGCGAGGAGGAGCATTCGACGCGCGGCCGCGCGCGGCTGCTCTTCGAGATGTTCGAGGGAAAAGTCGTCCCGCCGACGTGGCGCAACGAGGCGGTCAAGGAGTCGCTCGACCTCTGCCTGGCCTGCAAGGGCTGCAAGGGCGACTGCCCCACGCAGGTCGACATGGCCACCTACAAGGCCGAGTTCATGTCGCACTACTACAAGGGGCGCCTGCGTCCGCTGCCCGCGTACACCATGGGGCTGATCTACTGGTGGGCCGGCATCGCCCAGCACCTCCCCCGCGTCGCCAACGCGATGATGAAGCTCGGAAAGCCCTTCGCCGGAGTGGCGAAGGAGCGCCAGATGCCGCGGTTCGCCCGAAAAACTTTCCGCCAGCTCTATGTAGGACGGGCTTCAGCCCGTCCAAAGATCCTGCTCTGGCCCGACACCTTCAACAACCACTTCACCCCCGACACCCTCCTCGCCGCCGCCGACGTCCTCGACCGCCTCGGCTACCAGGTCGAGATCCCGAAGAAACGCCTCTGCTGCGGGCGCCCGCTCTACGACTGGGGCTTTCTCGACCGCGCGAAGAAACTGCTGCGCGAGACGCTCGACCACACCGACCCCGACATGACCATCGTCGGCCTCGAGCCGAGCTGCGTCTCCGTTTTCCGCGACGAGCTGCCGCATCTCTTCCCGAACGAGCAGCGCGACGTGCTCACGCTGAGCGAGCTCCTCGCGCGCGACAACGTCGAGCTGCCGCGGCTGCAACGGAAAGCGCTCGTGCAGGCGCACTGTCATCACAAGTCCGTCATGCGCTTCGACGCCGAGGAGGCCATGCTGCGCAAGCTCGGCCTCGAGGTCACGCATCCCGACTCGGGCTGCTGCGGCATGGCCGGCGCGTTCGGCTTCGAGGCGAAGCATTACGACCTCTCGATGAAGCTCGGCGAACGCGTGATCCTGCCGATGGTGCGCGAGGCGGACGCGGAGACGCTCATCGTCGCCGACGGTTTCTCCTGCCGCGAGCAGATCGAGCAGGGGACGAGGCGGAAGACCTTGCACTTTGCGGAAGTGGTTAAGATGGCCTTCGAATGAAGGCGCGCGCACGGATCCTCGGCCACCCGCTGCATCGCGTGCTGATCGTCTTTCCCCTCGGCCTGCTGGCCACGTCGTTTTTCTTCGACCTGGCCTGGCTCGCGCGCGGACGCGAGCAGCTCGCGCTGGTGGCCTGGTGGCTGATCTTCGCGGGCGTGGTGGGAGGCTTTGCCGCCGCGATCTTCGGCCTCGTCGACTGGCTGGCCATTCCGCAGGGAACGCGCGCGCGTCGCGTCGGCGCGCTGCACGGCGGCGGGATGGGCATCGTGGCGCTGCTGTACGCCGCGAGCTGGCTGCTGCGGCGCGATGCACCGGCCGACCCCGAGGCGGTGGCCATTCTGCTCTCGGGGCTGGGCGTACTGCTGACGGTGATCACCGGCTGGCTGGGAGGCGAGCTGGCCAACCAGATGGAAGAGATGGAAACGTAGGGCGGGCTTCAGCCCGCCCCTCGGGCGGGTTGGGCGGGCTGAAGCCCGCCCTACGTAGCACCGTGTCGTTAGAACCTGCGATTTCGATCGTCGTCGAGACGGTCGTTGTCCTGCGAGCCGAAGCTGCTGTTGTTAGCCGAACCGCGATTGGTCGACTCGAACCCGCTGCGCTCCTCGTTCGCCTGCCGGACGAACGGCTGCGAGCCGGTGCCCTGCGTGACGTCGACGCCGGTATCGTGCGAATGATTGCGATGCGTTGCCACGTAGGCCGCGCCCGCTCCGATGGCGGCGCCGGCAGCCGCGCCGATGGCGGCGGCAGTGCCGCTCGCGGCAGCACGCGCACGTGCGCCGCGGCTGTGGCCGCCTTCGCGCCCGATCGCTGCCATGTGGGCGCGATCGCGGCTCACCGCCTCGCCGCCTTTACGGCCGGCGACGCGTGCTTCGTCCGAGGTGAATTCGTGTGCGGTGCCCTTCGCGTGGGCAGCGCGCCCACCTTTGCTCGCAATCTCACGCTGCTTCGCCGGATCCATCGACGCAAAACCGCGTTTACTCGTTGCCATGAATGATCTCCTTCCGGGGTTCAAGAATCGGAAACTCTGAACAGCCGTGCCCCCTGTGAGGCGGACTCTAGGTCGAGCACGAAGCATGCCCGAGAGTGACGTTTTGCGTCACTTCCGTCGATTTTTGCTCGCATAGATCTTGCTCAGCCGTGAGCGTGCATCAGCAATCTACGTCTCTCTGGGAAGCCACCGCCGACACCCCCCGCTACGACCCCCTCCGGGGCGATTTAGAGGTCGACGTCGTCATCGTCGGGGCCGGCATCACCGGGATCACCGCCGCGCTCCTGCTCGCCGGGAAAGGGCGGCGCGTCGCCGTCGTCGAAAAGGAGACGGTGGCCTCCGGCGAGACCGGCAATACCACCTCCCACATCACCGAGGCCATCGACGCCCGCTACCACTACATCAAGCGCCACTACAGCAAAGAGGAGGCGAAGCTCGTCGCCGAGGCCAGCCGGGCGTCGATCGAGAAGATCGCCGAGCTCGTGCAGCGCTACTCGATCGACTGCCATTTCAAGCGTGTGCCCGGCTACCTCTACACCGAAAAGCGCAAATACGTCGCCGAGCTGAAGAACGAGGCCGCGGCGGCGCGCGAGGCGGGTCTCGACGCCCAGTACGTGAACGACGTGCCGCTGCCGTTCGACACGCGCGGCGCCGTGCTCTGGCCGAACCAGGCGCAGTTCCATCCGCGCGAGTACCTCTCCGCGCTGGCGCGCCACGCCGTCGCCGCGGGGGCGCGGATCTTCGAGCGCACGTTCGCCACGAAAGTCGAGCGGGGCTTCGTCGAGACCGAGCACGGGCGCGTGACCGCGGACCACGTGTTCATGGCCACGAATGTCCCCATCCACGGCTTCACCCACGTCCACGTGAAGGGCGCGGCGTATCGCACGTACGCGATGGCGTTCGCGGAGCGGGGGGAGCACCCTGAGGGACTCTTCTGGGACACGGCCGACCCGTATCACTACACGCGCTGGCAGGAGACGAACGAGGGGACGTTCCTCATCGTCGGCGGCGAGGACCATCGCACCGGCGAGGAAGAGGACACGGAAGGATGTTTCGGGCGCGTGGCGTCGTACACGCGCGAATACTTCGGCGAGCGCGAGGAGCGCTACCGCTGGTCCGGACAGATCATCGAGCCGCACGGCGGCCTGCCGCTCATCGGCGGCGCGAAGGACGTCTACATCTCCACCGGCTACGCGGGACAGGGGATGACGTTCGGCACCGTCGGTGCGATGCTGGTCACGGACCTCATTCTCGGCGTGCCGAATCCGTGGGCGGACGTCTTCGACCCGATGCGCAACCGCCCGCACATGACCACGAAGGAGTTCATCACCGAGAACCTGCACTTTCCGGCGCACCTCGTCGCCGACCGCCTCACCACGGCCGACGTCGAGGCGCGCAGCACCGAGGAAGTGGGGGCCGGCGAGGGGAAGATCATCAAGGTCGACGGCAAAAAGATCGCCGCCTACCGCGACGATCGCGGCACGCTGCACTGCCTCTCGCCCGTCTGCACGCACATGAAGTGCGACGTGGCCTGGAATCCCGCGGAGAAGAGCTGGGACTGCCCCTGCCACGGCTCGCGCTTCACCCCCACCGGGGACGTGCTGAACGGCCCCGCGCACGAGCCGCTGGAGAAGCTGTGACTGTCATCCTGAGCCGCGCAGACGGCGAAGGACCTCCTGCTGAAACCCAGCGCCCGCTCCGTAGGCAGGGGATCCTTCGCCGTCTGCGCGGCTCAGGATGACAGGAAGCCGGGAAGAGCATCGTCCCCACTTCGGTTAGAATGCCAGTCCTTCAGCACGGAGAGATGGGTGAGTGGCTGAAACCAGCGGTTTGCTAAACCGCCGTAGGGCCTTAAAGCTCTACCGAGGGTTCGAATCCCTCTCTCTCCGCCATCCTCGTACAATAAGAGGATGGTCCGACAATTCGTTCTCGCCTCCTTTCTGTCGCTGAGCGTCCTCGCGCAGACCTCCGAAACGATCAACGTCCAGCTCACGAACCTCGACGTCGTCGTGACCGACGGCAGGGGCGCCCGCGTGGGCGGGCTGACGAAGGACGATTTCGAGGTGCTGGAGAACGGCGTCCGCCGCGAGATCACGAATCTCTCGGAAGTGCGGCGCGGTCCGGCCGGCACGGAAGCCGGCGCGGCCTCGCTCGGCGCGCCGCGGCGCATCCTGGTGGCCATCGACAACCGCAGCATTCCGCAGTCCGCGCGCAAGCGCGTGGTGGCGTCGCTGCGCCAGACGGTCAATCAACTGCTCGGCGGCGGTGGCGACCGCCTGATGCTCGTGACCATCTCCGGCTCGTCGAAGCCGCGCACGGGCTGGACGTCCGATCGCGCCGAGATCGAGCGCGTCCTCACCGAGATCGAGCAGGAGCCCGCGGCGGCGCGGCTCGATGAGGCGGAGATCAACAACATGTTCGCCGACATGGTGTCGGCCGCGCAGGGCAACGTCGGCGGGAAGCGCAGTGCGACCGGGCCGCGGCGGCCGAGCGCGTCCTCGGTCTCCAGCAGCGGCAACCGCGGCAACAACGACATGGAAGCGGACGAAGCCGCCGATCCCGGCAGCCATCGTCTCGGGGCGGCCGTCGACTACAACCTCATCCTCACCCGCGCCCGGGCCTTCGCCGGCTCGCGGCAGAACGAGACCAAGCAGACGCTCGGCGCGCTGGCGACGTCGCTCAATCAGTTCCAGGCCGCGCCCGGCGGGCGGCGGCTGGTGGTGCTCGTGGGGGGGACGATGCCGCTCTTCGCGGGCGCCGACATCTTCCAGCGCCTCGACACCGCCCTGCGCGAGATGGAGCGGCACCAGCGCGACACCGCGATGTCGCAGCGCGGCGCCTCCGCCTCGCTGAACTCGCCGATGACGGAGAAGACGGCCTTCGATATGTCCAAGGACGTCGACGCGCTGGCCACGGCGGCGCGGCTGAAGGGCATCGCCTTCTACGCCGTCAACCCGGAGACGAACGAAAAGCAACTCCGCGACAGCACCGGCACCTACGCCTCGGCCGGCGTGAATGATTTCGCGGCCGCGAACGCCACCACGGACGGCTTCTACCGTCTCGCCATCGCCACCGGCGGTGAGTCGCACATCGGCCGCAGCCCGGACGTCGCCTTCGGCGACATCCAGCGCGATCTCGACACCTACTACTCCCTCGGCTATCGCTCGACGGCGCCCGTCACGCCCGAGACCAAGATCGTGGTCAAGGCGAAGGGCGGCCTGAACGCGCGCGCCACGATCGCCCAGGCGGCGGTCAGTCCGGAGTGGCAGGTCGCGGATCAGGTGCTCTCCCAGCACTTCACCGAGGCCGCCGCGAACGACCTCGGCATCAACCTCGTCCCCGAGGCGGGAGCGGTCGGGGCGGACGGCAGCCGGAAGATGGTCGTGCGCGTGATGATCCCGTTCGACAAGCTCGTCGTGACGAAGGAGGGGAGCGACTACGTCTGTGCCTTCTCCGTCTTCGTCTCGGTCGGCGACGCCACCGGCGGCGCCCAGCCCCAGCAGGAAACGCGCAATTTCAAGTGGAACGCGGAGACAGTCGAGAAGCTGCGCGGGAAGAGCATCGCCTACGGCGTGAACCTCACGGTCGGGGCGGGGCGCGACCGCGTTTCGGTCGGCCTGCTCGACCTCCGCAGCGGCAAAACAGGGTACGCACGAGCTCAGCTGCAGTAGCGGGCGGCGTTCCTCGTGCATACAATCGGTGATTACACCGGAGGCAGAGCCATGATCCGTCGCACCGCGTCGATCCTTTTTCTCTTCGTTGCTCTGACGGCCGCCGCCCAACAGCGGACGACCAGCACCCTGTCCGAGACCATCGAGGTGCAGCTCACGAACCTCGACGTGATCGTCACGGACGCCCAGGGGAACCATGTTTCCGGTCTGACACCGGCCGACTTCGAGGTGCTGGAGGACGGCAGCCGGCGGCAGATCACGAACCTCGCCGAGTACCGGCGCGTGTCGATGGAGGCGGCGCAGCCCGTGCCGCGGCGCATCCTGGTGGTGATCGACAATCGCACCATTGCCTTCTCCGCGCGCAACAAGACCGTGGCCGCGGTGCTGTCGCAGGTCGACCAGCTCCTCTCCACTCCCGAGGACCGGATGATGGTCGTCACGATCGCGGGGACGGCGAAGCAGCGCACCGGCTGGACCGCCGACCGGACGGAGATTGCCGCCGCGCTGGCAAATGTTGCCAATGACGCCGCCGCGTCGCGCCTCGACACGGCCGAGATGGACAACATGTTCGGCGAGATGATCCAGGTCGCCAGCGGCGGCGGCCCGAGCTCGAGCACGCTCAACCGCCGGCGCCAGCGCGCGCAGACGGGCGGCTCCGGCTCCACGAACCGCGTGAACGCGAACGACGAGGACGAGCGCTTCCTCCCCGGCGTCGACTTCAACCTGATCCTCAGCCGCGCGCGCTCGTACGCTGGGAGTGTGGCCGCGGAGACCGAGCAGACGCTCTACTCGCTGGCCTCGTCGCTGAAGCATTTCGACTCCGCCTCCGACGGCCGCCGCGTGGTCGTGCTGGCCGGTGGCGCGCTGCCGGTGCTGCCCGGCTCGGACGTGTACCAGCGCCTCGAGTCGGCCGTGCGCGAGATCGAGCGCCATCAGAACAATTCCGTCCCCATCGGGCAGATGCGCCGCCTGACGCACGCGCTGATGGAGAAATCGTCGTTCGACCTGAGCCGCGACATCGACGCGGTGGCGTCCGCGGCGCGCCTCAAGGGGATCGCCTTCTACGCGGTGAACCCCGAGGTGAACGACAGGCCGTCGAAGAACATCACCTCACGCTACGCCGCCGGCGCTTCGACCGACTTCGCCACGGCCAATGCGGCGTCGGACGGCTTCACGCGCCTGGCGCTGGCGACGGGCGGCGAGTCCCACGTCGGCCGCACCGCCGAGCTGGCGCTGCAGCGCGTGAAGAGTGACCTCGACGCCTACTACTCGCTCGGCTACCGCTCGCCGCTCTACGTCGGACCCGACACGAAGATCACGGTGAAGGTGAAGAACGGCCTGCGCGCCCGCGCCGTCATCGCCGCCGCGCGCCTGCAGCCGGAATGGCAGATCGCCGACCGCGTGGTGAATAATCACGCGGCCTCCGACTCGAACGATCTCGGCATCATGGTCGTCCCCGACGGCCGCATGGCCGCGACGCCCACTGGCGAGCGCCAGGTGAAGGTGAACGTGATGATCCCCTTCGACGCCCTGCGCCTCGTGCGCGAAGGACGCGACTACAACTGCTCGTTCACCGTGTTCGTCTCGGTGGGCGACGCCAGCGGCGGCGCCAACCCGCAGCGCGAGACCCGCAATTTCAAGTTCAACGAAGACCAGGTGGCGCGCCTGCGCGGCAAGAACCTCGCGTACGGCGTCGACCTGACCCTCGCGCCGGGACGCGACCGCGTCTCGATCGGCATTCTCGACATGGTGGGAGGCTCGACGGGGTACAGCCGCATGACCTTCGCGCAGTGAAATGTGGGGCGGGCTTCAGCCCGCCAGCATGTAGGGCGGGCTTCAGCCCGCCCACGGCAGCCCGCCCCGCAGCCCGCCCGCGCGGCCTGAAGGCCGCGCCACATGGCGGAGGAGGTGGGATTCGAACCCACGGTACCGTTACCGGTACGGCGGTTTTCAAGACCGCTGCCTTAAACCACTCGACCACTCCTCCGTGATGCGGTGAAACAGGGCGCTACGGCAGCAAATTCACATCGAGCGTGATCTTCAGCCGCAGGCGGCGATGCTGCCGCAGCTCGTCCATCGTCAGGTTCAGCGGGATCGTCACTTCCTTCACCAGCCCGTCGTTCGCGCGGCGCTCGGGGACGGGCGGCACGGCCACCGTCGTCGCCGCCGGCTGCTCGCCGAGGACGGGCAGCGACTCGAGAATCCCCTGCGGCAGCGGGATCTCGATCGACGTGGTCGGGATCTCCGTCACCGGCGTCTCGTCGGCGTCGCTGAAGTAGGCATCGAACGGGTTCGCCGCGGGCGCCGGCGGCGGGAGGAGCTCGGTGGCCACGATGGGGATGTTGTCGTGGCCGGAAGCGTCGTCGAGCTCGAACTCCGCCTCCCCGAATGGAGCGGCGGCCTTCAGGCCGCCGGATGCCGCGGGCGGCTCCGGCGCCGCGCTGAAGGGATCGGCCTCGTCATCGTCCCACAGCGAGTCGGCGGCAGGCTTCGGCGCCGCCGGCACATTGAGGATCTGGATCTCGCGCTCGAGCGGCTCGGCCCCTTCCAGCCCATACTTTTTCACCAGGTGCGCGAGCACGAGCTGCGTGATGCCCTTCAGCGTCTCCTCGACGCCGAGGCCGGACGTGGCCACCGACTCGAACGTCGGCACGCCCGACTTGTTCAGCTCCGGGTTCATCTCCGCGACGGGGAGCGCGTTTGGCAGGTCGCGCTTGTTGTACTGGATGACCAGCGGCATCTCGCGCAGGCGGATGCCCTGGCGCTTCAGGTTGTCCTCGAGGTTCTGCAGCGACTCGAGGTTGGCGTCGAGCGCGAAGTCCTGCGAGTCGGCCACGAACACCACGCCGTCCGCACCCTTGAGCACGAGCTGGCGCGTGGAGTTGTAGTAGACCTGTCCCGGCACGGTGTAGAGCTGCAGCTTGGTGCGCATGCCGCGGATCTTGCCGAGGTCCAGCGGGAGGAAGTCGAAGAAGAGGGTGCGGTCCGTCTTCGTGGCCAGCGAGAGCATCTTGCTCTTGTTGTTCGACGGCAGCGAGTCGTAGACGAACTGCAGGTTCGTCGTCTTGCCGCACAGTCCCGGCCCGTAGTAGACGATTTTCGCCGTGATCTCTTTGGTGGCGTAGTTGAAGAGGACCATGCTGGCTTCCGGCGGTGAGGGTACGCAATCTGTCCTATGATTCGCAACCTTTGGAGGTGGGCATGAAGCTCCGGCGACTCGTCGCCTTTGCGTTTCTCCTCAGTTCCGTGACGTTGTATGCAGACGCGCCGGGCGTCTACGCCCTGACCGGCGCCACCGTGCACCCGGTCTCCGGCCCCGCGGTGGCGAACGGGGTGGTGGTCATCCGGAACGGCCTGATCGAGGCGGCCGGCCCGAGCGCCGCGATCCCGCCGGATGCCACGGTCATCGACCTCGCCGGCATGCACGTCTACCCCGGCCTCATCGACGCCCAGACGTCCCTCGGCTTTGCGGCCGCGCCCGCGCGCCGCGGGTTCGGCGGCGGCGGAGGAGGCGGCGCCGCGGCGCGCGCGCAGACGGAGCGTCCCGCCGAGCCGACGCCCGACTTCCTGGCCGTGCGCAACGCGAACATCTCCGATGACGACGCCGAGGCGCGCCGCGCCATCGGCGTGACCACCGTCGTCACCGCGCCCGCGTCCGGGATCTTCAACGGCCAGTCGGCGATCGTGAACCTCGGCAGCGGCCCGATCGAGTCGCGCGTGATCAAAAGTCCCGCCGCGCTGCAGATCTCATTCAATCCGCGCTCGACCTGGACCTATCCCGACAGCCTGATGGGCGTCGTGTCGTACATCCGCCAGACTTTCTTCGACGCCCAGCAGCACGTCGCCGCGACCGAGATCTACGGCCGCTCGCCCGCCGGGCTGGAACGCCCCCGGGAGAGCGCCGCGCTCGACGCCTTGCGTCCCGTGCTCCGCCGCGACCTGCCGGTCGTCTTTGTCGCCGACTCGGAGACGATGATGCGCCGCGCCATGGCCATCGCGAAGGAGATGAACCTCCGCTACGTCCTCTCCGGCGCGCGCGGCGGCTACGAGCTCGCCTCGGAGCTGAAGAACATTCCGGTGCTGGTCTCGGTGAAGTGGCCCACCGCGCCGGGCGATAAGGAAGAGCGCGAAGAGCAGCCGCTGCGCGTGATCCGCGACCGGCAGTTGCAGCCGACCACCCCGTCGGTGCTGCAGAAGAACGGCATCAGCTTCGCGCTGGTAAGCGGCCCCGGCAAGGCGGGCGACTTCCTCCCCGGCATCCGCAAGGCTATCGAGAACGGCCTCTCCGCCGAGGACGCGCTGCGCGCGACCACCATCGCGCCGGCACGCATCTTCGGCATCGACCGCCAGCTCGGCTCCCTCGAGCGCGGCAAGATCGCCAACGTGATCGTCAGCGACAAGCCGCTCTTCGACAAGGATGCGAAGGTGAAGCGGGTCTTCGTCGACGGACGCGAGATTCGTCTGCCGGCGGACGACCGCGCCGCACGCGACGAGGCGGCGGCCGGTGCGGCCTCGCCGATCGACGGCACGTGGGCGCTGACCGTGCGCACGCCGGAGGGCAATGTGGCCATCCAGGTCACGCTGCGGGTCGAGGACGGAAAACTGAGCGGCACCTTCTCCGGCGACCGCGGCGCGGGGGACATCCGCGGCGGCTCGTTCGACGGCACGGCGGTCGACTTCACGATCTCCGCGCAGAACAACGAGGCTGAGGCCAGCGACTGGGTGTTCCGCGGCACCGTCAGCGGCGACACCATGAACGGCAACGTGGCCACGACCCTCGGCAGCTTCGAGTTCAGCGGGAGCAGGTCGAAATGAGAAAAACGCTACTGGCACTGGCATTCGCGCTCCCGCTCTTCGCGCAGGAACGCGTCACCCTCATCCGCAACGCCACGATCCTCACCGTCACCAACGGCGTGATCGAGAACGGCTCGGTGCTGATCCGCGGCGCGAAGATCGCCGCGGTCGGCCGCGACGTCTCGGCGCCGGCGAACGCGCGCGTGATCGACGCGACGGGCAAGTTCGTGATGCCGGGCATCATCGATACGCACAGCCACGCTGGCGTCGAGGGGAGCGTCAACGAGGTCTCCCTGCCGAACACCGGCATGGTGCGCATCCAGGACGCGCTGACGAACGACGACATCTCCGCGTACCGTCAGCTCGCCGGCGGCACGACCGCCGCGCTGATCCTGCACGGCTCGGCGAACGCCATCGGTGGACAGAGCCAGATCGTGAAGTGGAAGTGGGGGCGGCCTGTCTCCGAGTGGATCGTCCCCGACGCGCCGCGCACGATCAAGTTCGCCCTGGGCGAGAACCCGAAGTCCGCCAACTTCCGCCCTCCCGAGGGACAGCAGCGGCAGTACCCCGCCACGCGCATGGGCGTGGAGGAAGTAATCCGCAAGTCGTTCACCGACGCACGCGACTACATGGCCGCGTGGGACGAGTACGAGGCGAAACGCAAGCGCAACGAGACCGCCATCCCGCCGCGCCGCGACCTGCTGATGGAGACGATGGCAGACATCCTCCGCGGCAAGATCGACATCCACGCGCACTCGTACCGCTCCGACGAGATCGTGATGCTGCTCAACCTGGCCGATGAGATGGGATTCAAGGTGCGCGAGCTGCAGCACGTGCTGGAGGGCTACAAGGTCGCGCGCGAGATCGCCAAACATGGCGCCGGCGCCGGCACGTTCATCGACTGGTGGGGCTACAAGGCCGAGGCCTACGACGCCACGCCGTACAACGTCGCGCTGATGCTGCGGAACGGGGTGCTCACGTCCGTGAACTCCGACTCCGACGAGCTGGCGCGGCACCTCAACCACGACGCCGCGAAGGCGATCAAGTACGGCGGCGTATCGGAGGAAGACGCGCTGCGCGTCTGCACGATCAACGCGGCGAAGCAGCTCCGCCTTGACCACCGCATCGGCTCGATCGAGGCCGGCAAGGACGCGGACCTCGTCATCTGGACCGGCCACCCGCTGTCGACATACTCGCGCGTCGAGACGACCTTCATCGAGGGCGAGATCTACTTCGACCGCCAGCAGGACCTCGCGCGCCGCGAGGCCAACCGCAAAGAGAAGGAAGAGCGCCTGAAGAAAGAAGCGGACGACGCCGCGAAAACGAAGAAGGAGAGGAAGCCATGACCTGTCATCCTGAGCGTAGCGAAGGACCCCGCGCCACGAGCGCAGGGGGTGCTTCGCCGTCTGCGCGGCTCAGCATGACAGTGCTGGCCGCACTGCTCGTCGCATCGAGCGCTTTCGCGCAGTCGACGATCCTCAACAGCACCGGCCGCAAGGGGACGTTCGCCATCCGCAACGCGACCATCGTCCCGGTGACGAGCGCGCCGATCGCGAACGGCACCATCGTCTTCGCCAACGGCGTCATCACCGCCGTGGCCGCCAACGCTACGGTCCCCGCGGACGCCACGGTCATCGACGGCACGGGCCTCTTCGTCTATCCCGGCATGATCGACTCCGGCTCGAACGTCGGGCTGGTGGAAGTCGACTCCGTGGCCGGCACGGTCGACACCTCGGAGCTCGGCGATTTCAATCCGAACTCGCAGGCCGCGGTGGCCATCAATCCCCACAGCGAGCTCGTGCCGGTCACGCGCGTGAACGGCGTGACGCACCTCGTGGCCACGCCCGAGGGCGGAATCATCTCCGGGCAGAGCGCGCTCATTCAGCTCGCCGGCTGGACCCCGCCGGAGATGGTGGTGAAGGGCCCGACCGCGGTGCACATCCGCTTTCCGCGGCTGCGCAGCGCGCCGATCTCCGACCAGCCGCAGGACGAAGAGGCGGAGAAGGAGCTGCGCAAGTCGTACACGCGCGACGTGGACAAGCTGCGCGACATCCTCCGCGACGCGCAGGCCTACGGCAAAGCCGCCGCGGCACGCCGCGCCAGCCAGAGCGTGGAGCGCTTCGACCGCGACCTCATTCTCGAGGCGCTCGTCCCGGTCGTCGAAGGGCGCGTGCCGGTGGTCATGCACGCGAACCTGGCCCGCGACATCCGCGCCGCGCTCGCCTTCGCGGACGAGTTCAAGCTGAAGGTGATCCTCTCCGGCGCGCAGGACGTCGGCCGCCTGCTCGACGACGTGAAGCGCCGCGGCATCCCCGTGATCCTCGGCCCGATCCTCTCGCTCCCGCAGCGCGAGGACGACCCATACGACCTCCTCTTCACGAACGCGAAGACGCTCCACGACGCCGGCGTGCCGTTCGCCATCCAGACCAGCGACGCGCACAACACGCGCAACCTGCCGTACCACGCGGCGTCGTGCGCGGCCTTCGGGCTGCCGAAGGACGAGGCGCTGAAGGCGGTCACGCTCTACCCCGCGCGGATCTGGGGCGTGGCCGACCGCCTCGGCTCGCTGGAGGTGGGCAAAAGCGCCAGCCTGATCCTCACCGATGGCGACCCGCTGGAGATCCGCACGAACGTGCGGCAGGTGTTCATCGGCGGCGAGGAGATCCCGATGGACTCGCGGCACACGCTGCTTTACGAAAAATTTCGCCGGCGGCCTTGACAAATCGCCGAATCGGAATAACTTTATGGTCTATTAGCATAGCGCGGGATGTGGGAACTTCCGAACGGTTCCGTCGAACGAGAGGGCGACGTCGAGCCGGACGAACATTCGGGAGTCTTTGCTCGCGCGATGCTATCCCCCGCGGCCCGGGCCGCGGGGGAACCCCGCCGTATGGCGGGGCAGCATAACGCTGCGATCGGAGAGAGACCATGAAGCGGGCGGCGATCGGGTTGGTGCTGGCGATGGTGTGTGTCCCCCTCGTCGCGCAGAAGCCCTACGAGGCGGTGATTGCCGGCATCCATGGCGGTTGCGCGTTCGAGCCGTTCCAGCCCACGGTGGACTGGATCGGTCCCTCCGGCAGCATCGCGGAATCGGAAGGGCACACCGTCGCCGCCGCGCCGTCCGGCCGGGTCTTCGCCGCCGATCGCTCGGATGATGTCGCGTCCGCGTTCGAGGTCAACGAGATCGGCCTCGGCGGCTTCTCGCGGCGCGTCTCGCAGACGATTCCGGGCAGCGGCGAGCCCGCGGCCCTCGTCGTCGACGCGAGCGGGAACATGTATGTGCTCGCGTCCAACACGATCTACGCCCTGACCGCGGCCGGCGCGCTCCGCGCCACCTATCCGCTGGGAGCGTTCTCCGCCACGGCGATGGATCTCGCCGCGGATCAATGCACGATGCTCTTCGCCGCCGGCACCACGGTGCGGCGCTTCAACGTCTGCACGGGCACGCCGCTCCCTGACTTCGGGCCGGTCGCCCACGAGTACTTCGGCCTGCGCATTCTTCCGGACGGCGGCGTCCTGCTCTCGCGCGACAACGCCATCGACCGCTACACGGCCGGCGGCGTGCTGGCGCGCACGTACGCCGTGACCGGCCTGCCGATCGCGATGGGGCTGGCCAACGGCGGCGACTCGGTCTGGCTGGCGCGCTTCTGCGTCTTCGACCTCATCGAGATGGACCTCGGCACCGGCGCCGTGAGGACGATCGCCACGATCGGGAGCGCCAATCCCAACTCCATCGTGCCGTACCTCGGCTGGAGCGCGGTCCTCGGCTCGTTCCACAACGCCGGCATCCCGACGGCGTCGCAGCTCATGCTCGTGGCCCTCGGATTCCTGCTGGCCTCGTTCGCGATCTTCCGGATGCGCTAGAATCCGCCTCCCTGTTCTTTCACAACTCACGTTCGAGACGGTGAACGGGAAGCCGGTGTGATGCCGGCGCGGCCCCCGCCACTGTAACCGGAGACGACTCACGTCTTGGCCCGGAAGGGCCCCCACTGCGACAGCGGGAAGGGGACGCGAGAAGGACGACCCGGAAGCCAGGAGACCGACCGCTCGACACCCCACGCCAGTCGGCCTTCTTCGGAGGGAAGGAGTCGTCATGCAATTTCGTCCTCTCTATTTCGTAATCATTTTCGTCACTGCTTTTCGTCTTGCTGCACAGCTGCCCGTAAAAGCAGCGGAAGAGATCGTCGTCACCGCGTCCGCGCTGCCGGAAGCTGTGGAGGCGACGCCCGCCGCGGTCACGGTCATCACCCGCGACGAGATCGACGAGCGTGCCGCCCGCGACGTCGCCGACGTGCTGCGCGAGGTGCCGGGCGTGCACATCAGCCGCACCGGCTCGGCCGGACGCGCCACCTCGCTTTTCACGCGCGGCTCGAACTCCACGCACACGCTCGTGCTCTGGAACGGCCTCGAGATCACGAACCCGTACTTTGCGGGCTACGACTGGGGGCGCTTCTCCACGGTCGGCGTCGAGCAGGTGGAGGTCGTGCGCGGGCCGTACTCCGCGCTCTATGGCTCCGACGCCATGGCCGGCGTGGTGAACGTGTTGACCACCTCGCGGCGCAGCGGCTTCCGCGCGCAGGGAGAGGCGGGCGGCCACGGGCTGCGCAATGGCAGCGTGAGCGGCACGTATGCGGGCAGCACCGCGAACGTGAGCGGTGCCTTCGAGCGCCGCGACGATGACGGCTTCGCCGCCAATGACGATTTTTCGCAGACCAGCGCGAATGTGGCCGTGCGCTGGAACGTCACGCCGTCGTTCTCCGCCGGCATCGCCGCGCGCCACACGTCCTATGACCTCGGCATCCCCCGCAATCTGAACGGCGCCGCCACGGCCATCGTCCCCAGCCTGCAGCGCCGCCAGGACGGGACGGAGCGGCAGCTCTCGATCCCCATCGAACAGAAGCTGGGACGCTTCTCGTACGAGGTGACGCTCGCCGAAAGCCGCCGCGACGACACGTTCGAGGATCCGGAGGACCCGTTCGGCCTGGTGCTCACGTCGACGGAGAGCACCACCCGCCGCGCGCGCCTGGTCACGCGCGCGGAGACGCCGTTCGGCACGATCGTCGGCGGAGGCGAGTACGAGCACGCCGAGGTGGACGACGTCACGAATTTCGGCCCGAACTTCACCGGCGGCGAGCGGGAGGAGCGCTCGCTGTTCGTGGAGGACCGCCTCAGCGCCGGCTCGTTCGAGGTCAGCGCCGGCCTGCGCTGGGACGATTACGAGACCTTCGGCTCCGAGCTCTCGCCCCGCGTCGCGCTGGCGTGGAGGGCCGGCAGCAACAAGATCCGCGCGGCGTTCGGGGAGGCCTTCCGCGCGCCCGCCGTCGGCGAGCTCTATTTCCCGTTCGGCGGCAACCCGTCCCTCGGCGCGGAGCGCAGCCGCAGCTTCGAGGTCGGCTACGACCACGCCTCCGGCCTCTCCACGACGCTTTTCCACGGCGACTACGACGACCTGATCGTCTACAACTCCGCCGTCTTCATGTTCGAGAATATCGGCGCCGCGACGGCGCAGGGGCTCGAGCTGGCCGTGCAGCGCCATCTCACGCGCGACCTGCGCGCGACGCTGACGTACACGTATACCGACACGGAAGAGGAAGGCACCGGCGAGCAGCTCCCGCGCCGCCCGCACCACTCCGGCTCTCTCTTCCTCGGCTGGCGCGCGGGCATCGTCGACACGAACCTGGTCGTGCAGCACACCGGCTCGCGCCTGGACGTGCTCCCCGTCGCGCCGTTCACGAACACGACCGCAAAGTCGCACACGCTGCTCGACGCAAACGTACAGATCGACCTCGGCCGCTTCACGCCGTACATCCGCGTGGAGAACCTGACCGGGGTCGAATACGAAGAAGTCCTCGGCTACACCTCGCCCGCCCGCCGCGCGGTCGTGGGCGTGCGCTTCCAGATGTAGGGCGGGCTTCAGCCCGCCACTCTTTGGATGGTCTCGATAGCGCGGGCGGCCTGCCGCTCGCGCTTCTCGATCTTCTTCGCGCGGCCGATCACGTCCTCGATCAGCGCCCAGGTCACGTTCGACGGCTGATAGCGGTCGGGGGACGATTCGGCCACGTGGCGTCCGAGCGCGCCGAGGGCCGTGTGATACGGCAGCGGCGTCGCGGAGCCGGTGCGCGAGAGCTCGTCGATGTAGCGGCCCGCCAGCAGGCCGACCGCGGACGACTCGACGTAGCCTTCGACGCCGGTGATCTGCCCGGCGAAGAAGACGCGCTCGTCGCGCTTCGTGCGGAAGATCGGCGTGAGGTGCTTCGGGCCGTTGATGAACGTATTGCGGTGCATGGAGCCGAAGCGCGCGAAGGTCGCGTTCTCCAGCCCCGGGATCATGCGGATCACGCGCTGCTGCTCGGGGATGCGCATCTTGGTCTGGAAGCCGACCAGGTTGAAGTACTCGTCGGAGAGATCTTCCTTGCGGAGTTGCACGACCGCGTGCGGGCGCTCGCCCGTCTCCGGATGCTCGAGGCCGACCGGCTTCATCGGACCGAAGCGGAGCGTGTCGATGCCGCGGCTGGCGATCTCCTCGACCGGCAGGCAGCCTTCGAAGTGCACGGCATGCTCGAAGTCGTGCGGCGCGAAGAGCTCCGCGCCGAGGAGCGCCTGCACGAAAGTCTCGTACTCCTCCTTCGTCATCGCGGCGTTGAGGTAGTCCGTCGCGGAGCCTTTGCCGTAGCGCGACTTCCAGTAGAGCTTCGAGAAGTCGAGCGAGTCGGCGGACACGATCGGGGCGATGGCGTCGTAGAAATAGAGGCCGTCGCGGCCGAGAAATTCGTCGATGGCGTGGAAGAGCGGATCGCTCGTCAGCGGGCCGGTAGCCACGACCAGGAAGTCGTGATCGCCGCGATCGAGAGACGTTATCTCTTCACGGTGAATCGTAATGCTTTCAGTGCTGCTAATGGCATCGGTAATTGCTGCTGAAAATCGATCGCGGTCGACGGCGAAAGCGTCGCCGGCGGGCACGCGCGCTTCCTCGCCGCAGCGGATGACGAGCGATCCCATGAGCCGCATCTCCTGCTTGAGCAGGCCGACGGCGTTCGTGGCGGCGGAGGAGCGGAAGGAGTTCGAGCAGACCAGCTCCGCGAGGTTCGACGTCGCGTGCGCGGGCGTCATCTTCACGGGACGCATCTCGTACAGGTCGACCTGATGCCCGCGGCGCGCCAGCGTGTGCGCGCACTCACTGCCGGCCAGGCCGGCGCCGATGATCTTGATCTTCAATTCGAGGGCTCGTTGGAGAAGGAGACGTTGGCGTCGGCGCGGATCTCGCCGAATTTCTGCTCGAAGAGGCTGATGTTGTGCCCCAGCGCCTCGAGGAGCTGCTTGGCGTGGAGCGGCGTGAGGATGACGCGGCTGTAGACCTTCACGTCCGTGCGGCCGGGCACGACGCGGCCGAGGTCGAGGACGAACTCGCTCTGCGAATGGATGATGTTCGCAAAGTTCACGTACTCCCCCTGCGCGATCTGGTCGTCGAGGATGATGCGGATCGTGCCGGGCTGCTGCTGATTGTCCATGGCGGTCTCAACCCGCCTGCGATCAGGCCGAATTCCGGGCCTGCAGGATGCGCAGGGACGCGTCGCCGATGGCCGCGAGCAGGAGCCGCGTGGCGTTGTCGTGCAGCGGGTCGACGCGCACGAGCACGCATTCGGCGATGTCGCTCCACTCCCCGCCGCGCAGGTTGAGCTGCGACAGCGCGGCCTGCAGCGGCGAGAGGCTGGGGTTGAAGGCGGCGTTCTCCGCGTACGCGCCGCTGACCACGGCACCGTCCCGCGTGCGCAGCGCGACGCCGGCGTACGACTTCGAATACGGCGCATAGCTGAGGTTTGCCGCGGCGAGCGCGGCCTGGGCCAGCTCGTCGCCCTCGTCGATGGCCAGCCCGTGATCGTCCCGCTGCAGCAGCCCGCCCGTGATGCCGAGGTCCCGCGGCCCGAAGGAGCTCGGCAGCAGCTCGGAGAGCTTCCGCGACTCCCCCGGCATGACCACCGTCAGGTCGCCCGCGGTGGCCAGCTCGTTGAGAAACTGCCGGCAGTACCCGCACGGCGCCGCGCTCGTGCCCACGAGGTCGATCCCCGTCTCCCCACTCATCCACGCGTTCACCACCGCCGACTGCTCGGCATGCACGGTGAAGCTCAGCGCCTCCCCGGCGAACTCCACGTTCGTCCCGAAGTACAGCTTCCCACTCGCCCCCCGCGCAATGGCCCCCACCCTGAAGTTCGAGATCGGCGGCCGCGCCAGCGCGGCAGCTTTGGAAAGAAGGGCGATGACGTCGTCATGCATGGAGAGGGGATGCTACGACATCGGCGAGGAGGAAGGGCGGGGTGTGTTTGGTCGGGCAGGCCGGATTTGAACCGGCGACCACCTGAACCCCATTCAGGTACGCTACCAGGCTGCGCTACTGCCCGACTCGGCGTGATCGTACCACGCGCGGAGTGGTCAACGGTTTGGCGCCGGAGGTATTCCTGTGAAGGAGCTGGTCATGGATGACGCGTTTCTGGCGAGTGTGCTGGTCCACGTGGCGGTGGGGATCTCGGTGCAGGATGCGAGCGGGCAGCTCATCTGGGTGAACGAGGTGGCGGCGCGGCAGCTCGGGATCGCCTCGCGCGGCGCCATGGGGGCCTCGACCGGGCCCGAGGTCCTGCAGCGGTACGAGATGCTCGATGCGGCGCGGCATCCGATCACGCGCGAGGAGCTGCCGGGGCGCCGCGCGCTGCGGGGAGAAGCCGAGCCGGAGGCGCTGGTGTGCTATCGCGAGGTCGGCTCGGGCAACGAGCGCTGGTCGATGGTGAAGTCGCGGCCGATCCTCGACGAGCGCGGCAAGGTCACCTACGCGGTCAACACCTGGTACGACGTCACCGACCTGAAGTCTTAGGAATCTACGCGGCAGAACGCCACGGAGCGGCCGTACGTGCGGGCCGCCTATGGCAACCAGCGCTGCCGGCCGTGCCGGCTAGGGGAAGCCGGCCGCCCAGAGGATCAGGTACTTCGTCACCTCGATGTTCCTCTGCGTCGGGATGATGGCGATCTCCTCGATGGCGCGGGCCTTGGTGTGCAGCTCCTCGCGGAGCGCCTGCAGCTCGCGGTCCCACACCTTCTGCATCTGGGCGATGTTCTCGAGGTAATCGTTCTCGCGGACTGACGACGTCGCGGTATCGGCCACGGCGGTGGGGCGGCCGCTGGTGATGTTGTAGAGCGCCTGCCCCCAGGCCACGTTCACTTCCTTCTTCTCCGCGCGCGTCAGCGTGTCGTCGTCGTCGATCTCGCGCTGCTCGCGCTCGGAGCGTTCGCGGAGCTGGTCGATGCGGCGGCGGAACGTCGACTCGAGCCGTTCCTGCTGGTCCTCGAGCTGCCGGTTCGCCGCTTCCATGCAGCGCTCGATGAACGCGGCGCGCGTCTCGGTCGGCTCCGAGTAGAGCGCGAACGCGGCGTTGTGGAAGATGTGCAGCCGCGCGTTCTTCTCGAGGTACTGCTTGAATCCCTCCTGCGACTGCGCGGCGTTCTGTACCAGCGCCTCGGGGGTGATGCCCATGACCACGTTCCGCGAGGGCTCCGGGACCGCGCGGATGTCGAGCTTCTCCGCGTCCACTTGCGACGCCTCGTGCCACAGCACGCGGCCGTCCTGCGGCACGATCGGCGCGACGTAGGAGCGCACGGTCTGATGATGAGTGCCGCTCCGCGACTCGACGTGCGTGACGATCCCCTCGGCCAGGATGTACGGCCGATAGTCGCCCGTGCCGCCGTAGACATAGAGCTGTTCCAGCGTCTCCACGTCGCGGCGCGAGATCATGCGCGAGCGTGCGGCCGGTGCCGCGTGCGTGTCGCGCTCGCGCTCCACGGTCAGTCCATTCGAGACCGGCACGCAGTCGAGCACGCGTCCCGGAACGCCGGCCAGCGCGGTGGTGATGGCCTCGCGGCGGTCGGGAGGGAAGAGGAAGACGATGCATCCGCCCCCTCCGGCGCCGCAGACCTTGCCGCCCCACGCCCCGGCGTTGCGCGCGGCTTCGATGGCGGCGTCGATCTCGGGAGTGGAGATCCCGTCGATCAAGGCCTTGCGCGCTTCCCACTCCTTCTGCAGCGCGGCGCCCGCGGCCTCGAAGTTCCCGGAGTCGAGCGCGCGCTCCATCTCCACGGAGATCTCCGAGATGCGGCGCAGCCCCTTGTCGACCTTCTTCTTCCCGTCGATCTGGCGCTTGTACATCTCCCAGTTGTTCGTGCCGGAGAAATGGGCGATGCCGGTGTAGTGCAGCAGCATGTGCGCGCCGAGGTCCTGCACGGACGTCTGCAACGGATGGCGTTTCGGCATGCCGGGATTCAGGTGCAGCGAGCCGAGGCCGCCGAAGACCGGCGGGTAGTAATCCTGGATGCCGGCAGGGACGCCGAGGAGCCGCGTCTCGAGGTCGCGGACGAGGAAGATCAGCTCCTCGCCGTCCACCGGCTGGCCGGCGATCTCGGAGAGCGCGCGCACGAGCGTGATGGAGAGCGCGGACGAGCCGCCCAGGCCCGAGCCGCGCGGTGCGTCCGTCCGGGTCGTGATCTTGATCCCGCTCAGCTTGAAATGCTCGACCGCGCGGTGCAGCAGCGCCGCCTTCGGATCATTCGACATCTCCTGTAGCGACTCGTAGCTCTGCCGGTACTGCTGATCGGTCAGGTA
Organism: Thermoanaerobaculia bacterium; assembly: GCA_035627015.1. Taxonomy (GTDB): domain Bacteria; phylum Acidobacteriota; class Thermoanaerobaculia; order Gp7-AA8; family Gp7-AA8; genus QHVT01. Next base: position 24,538 of record DASPMO010000135.1, read on the forward strand.
GATCTCGATCGGTCCGCTGGAGGTCTCGCAGACTTCGGATTCGGCGAAGTACGAGATCGCCACGTTGACCGTGCGCGAGCCGGGATGGAAGAGGTAGAGCGGCCAGAGGTCGAGGGTGCCTCCGGCGAGATCAGCGCGCACCGGTGCGCGGACAGTAACCTTGTGCATATGGGTGAGCGCGATTCTGCTAGAAGAGTGCCCGCTGTTGCACGGCTTTTTCCGCGGCCGCATCCGCGGGGGAAGACAGACGCGGCAGCAAGCGGGCGACGTCCGCGCGGAAGCGGGTGAGCGACGAGCCGCGCAACGGATCGGGCGTGATGGACTTGAGCTGGAGCGGATTGAGCCACTTCCCGTTTTCCGACACGCGGTAATCGAGATGCGGGCCCGTGGCCAGGCCGGTCATGCCGACGTAGCCGATGACGTCGCCCTGCGTCACGCGCATGCCCTTCTTGAGCCCCTTCTTGAACTTCGAGAGGTGGAGGTAGCACGTGTCGTAGCGCGAGGAGTGGCGCACGCGGATGAAGTTCCCCTCGCCCGGCTTGTAGCGCGCCTCAACGACCACGCCGTCGGCGGTGGTCATCACCGGCGTGCCGATCGGCGCGCCGTAGTCAATACCGTAATGCGGGCGGAAGTACTTCAGGACGGGGTGGAAACGCTTCTTCGTGAAGCCGGAGGTAACGCGCGTGAACTTGAGCGGCGCCTTGAGGAACTGCTTGCGCAACGGGGTGCCGCCCGCGCCGTAGTAGCCGCCGCGGCCGTCCTCCGCCTCGTGGCGGAAAGCCTCGTAAGTCGTGCCGCGGTGCGTGAAGCGCGCCGCTTTGACGGGGCCGTAGCCGAGGAGATCGTTGCCGGCGTACTGCTTCGTCACCACCAGGCTGAACGCGTCGCCCTTGCGGAGCTCGAAAAAGTCGATGTCCCACTGGAAGACGTCGATGAGCTGCTGCACGAGCTGCGGGCCTTCGCCCTGCTCGCGCAGCGCCTCGTAGAGCGAGCGGTCGATGGTCGCCGAGACCGCGGTCTCGACCTCGCGGATCACGGCCTGCTGCGACGTCACCTCGAAGCCGCTGCCGTTGCGGACTGCGCTCAGCTCGCCCCACCCCGTGACCTTCATCTGCACCGAGTCGACCACACCCATGCGGTCGTAGTGAAACCGCACGAGCTGGCCGGGGCGGAGGCGGCGGACGTCGATCGACTTCGCCACTTCGTGGGTCAGCAGCGCGCTCTCGCCGCGAGAGAGGCCGCCGGCGGTGAGGAGCTTGTCGAGCGTGTCGTTCTTCTCGACCGTGAGGATGAGCGAATGCTCGGGGAGGTCGGCCGTATGCGGGCGCTGCAGCTCCTCGTACTTGAGGTAAGGCGGCGGCGCGAGCGAGGCTTCGACAGGGCCGCCCAGGTCCGGCTGCGAGCGGACCGCGGCGATGAAGAGCGGAATGGCGAGAGGAAACGCGAGTGCCACGAACACCCGCGGCCGCTTCAGCACCCCACCCAGACGTCTCCCTTTGGCGCGAGTTTTAACCATGCGAAATCAGAACGTGACCGGCGGCGATGGTAGCACTTACTTCGTCGGAGGATCGAACGTCAGAGTCTGCGTGGCCGACTTGGGAACGTCCTCCACGTCGGCGCGGCGATAGCTCGCCGGGATCAGGAACAGCGACGGATCGGCCTGCATCTCGCGGATCGAGCTGACCCACATCTCGCGGACGATCGTCTTGGCGGTCGGGACCTTCAGCTCCGAGCGCGACGGCGGCAGGTCCGCCACCGTGCGCGTGGTGACGGTCTGGCGCAGCGGGAAGCCCTTCACTTTCAGCGTCTCGGCGTCGAGGAGGCGGTCGATGTCGGGGTTCCCCGTGCGGAGACTGGAGAGGAACGAGCTCGTCGGGTGCGCCGCGTAGTCCGTCGTGGCCCAGGTGTCGACGTCCGTCTGGACGTGCTGCGTGAGCGGGATCGACTTCACCACCACGGTGATGTCGTAGCGCATCGACAGGCGCGTGTGCTCGGTCGGGTGGCCGGCGATGACCGGCCGGTCCTCGCGCGTCTCGAAGCTCGACTTGAAATTCGAGATGCGGATGTTGCTGGCGCCGAGAGCGGTCGCCACGGTGGCCGTGTCGACCTCCGTGAACCACTGCTTGGTCGGGTCGACGAAGAGGAGGCGGCGCGAGGCGTCGGTGGAAATGACGTACGTGCCGGGGGGATAGAGCGTGCCGCCGAGGAAGTCGACGCGCGACTTGTCTCCATCGATGAGGGCCCGGGCGGTGAGGTCGGTGACCGGCTCGACCGCGGCTGGAGTCGAGTTCTTCTGGGTGAACTCGTACTGAATGGCAGCCGAGGCGGAGACAGCGACGAGCGCGAGCGCTACCGTAACCATCAGCTTTTTCATAGAGATCCCTCCACGTCCGCCGGCAGTATAGGCACAAAAGAAAAAAATGGCACTGAGCCATAAAGTTATTACATCCAGCTCAGCAGCGAATTTTCCGTACCTTCGTGTCGTTGGGTCGCCCATGTCCATCAGGAGATTCGTCACGGCAGCGGTGTGCGCGAGTATCGCCTTCGGCGCGGCGGGGCAGTCCGTCACGCTCGCGCAGGTGATCAAGAAGGTCCAGGAGCAGCAGAAGAAGACCACCACGCTGCAGGCCGACTTCCGCCAGGAGAAAGAGCTCGCGCTCATGGCCAGGCCGGAAGTTTCCTCGGGGACCTTCCTCTACTCGAAGCCGAACAACGTCCTCTGGACGTATGCCTCGCCCAAGCGCGTGCAGATGGTCATCGCCGGCGGGGTGCTCACCACCTACTACGCCGACCTCGGCAAGGCCGAGCGCGTCGACGTGAAGAAGTTCGAGGACCGCATCTTCAAGTACATGGGGGCCTCGGGCGCCATCGACGAGCTGGCGCGCTACTTCGACTTCACCTTCAAGGACTCCAAGTCGAAGCCGGTGTACGAGCTCGACCTGACGCCGAAAAACCGCGCCGTGGCCAAGCGCGTGAAGCGCATCAAGCTGGCCATCGACAAGAACACGTACCTGACGAGCAGGATCGAGTACGTGGAAGGCGACGGCGACATCACGCGCTACGAGTTCACCAACATCCGCATCAACCAGCCGGTGCCGCAGAGCCGCTTCGCCATCGCCCTTCCGTCCAACGTGAAGGTCGAGCAGATGAAGATTCAGTAGTGTCCCGCCTGTCGTTCAAACTCCTCGGCACCGACGGTGCCGCACGCCGTGGGGAGATCACCACGCCGCACGGCACCATCCAGACGCCGGTGTTCATGCCGGTGGGGACGCGCGCGTCGGTCAAGGGACTGACGACCGAGCAGCTCCAGCGCCTGGCGCCGGAGATCATCCTCAACAACACCTACCACCTCATGCTCCGCCCGGGTGTCGACCTCGTCGAGCAGCTCGGCGGGGTACACAAATTCATGGGGTGGAACGGCGCCGTGCTGACCGATTCCGGCGGCTTCCAGCTCTACTCGCTGGCCTCGATCCGCAAGATTCGCGAGGAGGGGGTCGAGTTCCGCAGCCACATCGACGGCACGCCGTACTTTCTGTCCCCCGAGACCTCGGTCGAGATCCAGACGCGCATGGGCGTCGACATCGCCATGGCCTTCGACGAGTGCCCGGCGTACGGCCTCTCGCATGCCGAGGTCGAGAAGTCGATGGAGATGACGCACCGGTGGGCGAAGCGCTCGCTAGACAGCCGGACCACCTCGGCGCTGTTCGGCATCGTGCAGGGCGGCGTGCATCTCGACCTGCGCACGCGCAGCGTCGAGGCGATCGCGGCCCTGGACTTCGATGGGGTCGCCATCGGCGGCGTGTCGGTGGGCGAGCCGAAGGACGAGATGTTCGAAGTGGTGAACCACACCGCACCGCTGCTGCCGGGCGATCGTCCGCGTTACCTCATGGGGGTCGGCACACCCGAGGACCTCGTGAACGGCGTGGCCGCGGGCATCGACATGTTCGACTGCGTGATGCCGACGCGCAACGCGCGCAACGGCTCCCTCTTCACGAGCGAAGGGAAGATCCACATCAAGAACGCGCGCTTCGCGGCCGACCCGGGGCCGCTCGATCCGAACTGTTCGTGCATCACCTGCACGACCGTTTCGCGCGCGTATCTGCGGCATCTGTACGTCAACGACGAGATCGCCGCGAGCGTGTACAACACCATCCACAACGTTTCGTTCTACCTTGACTTGATGCGGGCGATCCGGCAGGCTATCGCGTCCAACTCATTTACCCCCTTCCGCGAAGGCTTCCTGTCGCGGCTTTCGAGAGAACAGACATGAATGCGATAGCTCTGCTTCAAGCCGGCGGCAGCGCGGCTGCCACCATTGCCAACTTTCTTCCCATCATCGCCATCGGACTGGTTTTCTACTTTCTGGTGATCGCCCCGGCGAACAAACAGCGCAAGAAACAGGCAGAAATGCTGAGCGCGCTGAAAAAGGGCGATCGCGTACTTACGACCGGCGGGATTTACGGGACGGTTCAGGGTGTTGAGCCCGAAGCCGTCTACCTCAAAATCGCTGAAAACGTGAAAGTCAAGGTGGCTCGGTCCGCGATTTCCGGCCTCGTGTCCGGGGAGTCGGAGTCGCAGTAGCTCGTCTCGGAGGATTCCTTTGAATAGAAACGTCATCTGGAAAATCGTGTTGATCCTCGCGGTGCTGGTGGTGTTCACGGTCGCCATCATCCCCACGAAGAACAACCCTCAACCGATCCGCCGCGGTCTCGACCTCAAGGGCGGAATTCAGCTGGTCATGAAGGTGAACGTCAACGAGGCGCTCCGCCTCGAGGTCGACCAGGCGATGAACGCGCTGCGCTCCCAGGCCCAGACGCAGAACATCCCGGTCCCGACGACGCGCCGGACCAGCGACACGGCGTTCATGGCCACGCTCCCCGCGGGCGTGAGCTCGGCCGCGTACGAGCGCATCGCCAACGACTACCTGCCGTCCTTCGAGCTCTCGCGCGCGGGCAACGACCTGCGCTTCACGATGAAGCCGGGTGCCGCGCAGACGCTCAGCCGCGACACGGTCGAGCAGGCGAAGGAAGCGATCGACCGCCGCGTCAACGCGCTCGGTGTGGCCGAGCCGAACATCGTCGTCGAGGGTGAGGATCGCATCAACATCCAGCTCCCCGGCGTCGACGATCCGGGCCGCGTCAAGGACATCATCAAGACCACGGCGCAGCTCCAGTTCCGCATCGTCGAGAACGGCACCGCGCCGACGGCCGAGGCGCTCTACCAGATGCTCACGCCGGAGATGCGCAACCAGGTCGACATCCTCCCGGGCAACCGCGAAGACGAGATGGGCCGCGTGAGCGGCACGATCTTCTACGCGGTCAACAAGAACGTGCCGGTCTCCGGCCGCGACCTCAAGAACGCCCGCGTGCAGAAGGGGAGCATCGGCGAGCCGGTGATCGGCTTCTCCCTCACTCCCGAGGGCGCGCCGAAGTTCGGCGCCCTGACGGAGTCGAATCTCAATCGCCAGCTGGCCATCGTCCTCGACAACAAGGTCGTCTCCGCGCCGAGCATCAACAGCCGCATCGACGGTGAAGGCGTGATCGAGGGCAGCTTCACGCAGCAGCAGGCGTCGGACCTCGCGCTCGTGCTGCGCAGCGGCTCGCTGCCGGCCTCGCTGACGACGCTCGAAGAGCGCACCGTCGGCCCCTCGCTCGGCCGCGACTCCATCCGCCAGGGCGTGACCGCCTCGGTGGTCGGCTTCGTGCTGCTGATGCTGGCCATCATCCTCTACTACAAGGGCGCGGGCGTGAACGCGATTCTCGCGCTGCTGCTCAACCTGGTCATCCTCCTGGGGATGATGGCGTACTTCGGCGCCGCGCTGACGCTGCCCGGCATCGCCGGCATCGTGCTCACGCTGGGCATGGCCGTCGACTCGAACGTGCTCGTCTTCGAGCGCATCCGTGAAGAGATGCGCGAAGGAAAGACCGTGCGCGCCTCGATCGAGCAGGGCTTCGCCCGCGCGTTCGCCACGATCATCGACACCCACCTGACCACGATCATCTCGGCGCTGTTCCTCTTCCAGTTCGGCACCGGCCCGATCAAGGGCTTCGCCGTGACCCTGCTGATCGGTCTCGGCGCCTCGGTCTTCACGGCGTTCTTCGTGTCCCGAATGATCTTCGACATCGTTTACAAGGCCGGCGACCGGCCCAAAGAGCTCAGCATCTGAGGCCGGCGAGGACATCACCATGCGTATCTTCGATAACCCCAACTACGATTTCGTCAAATACCGCTGGCACGCGATCATCTTCTCGCTGCTGCTGATCGGTGTCGGCCTCGGCGTGTTCCTCACCCGCGGCATCAACCTCGGCATCGACTTCGCCGGCGGCGCGAACGTCGTCCTGAAGTTCCGCGGAGAGGTTCCGCTCGCCCAGCTTCGCGCGCAGCTGCCGACCGCCACGATTCAGCAGTACGGCGCCGCCAAGGAGAACTCCGTCCTCATCCGCCTGCCCAAGCAGGCGCGCGAGGGTGACTACGCCGGCGCGGTCGTCGAGAAGCTGCACACCGACCTGAATGCCGGAAACCCGAAGCACGACCTCAACTACCTCGGCTCCGATCGTCTGTCGGCCCTGCTCATCCAGGCCGATCCCGACAACCGCGGCTCCAACCCGGCGGCGCTCGAGTACTACCGCAACATCGCCCGCCGCGTGATCGACAAGCGCTCCGAGCTGGGCATCTTCACGAACATGAACCAGGCCACCGAGGGCCTGACCGGGAACGTGGCCCGCTTCCTCAACCAGGGGGCGTACCTCGGCCAGTTCAACATGCTCAACCAGGAGACGGTCGGCCCGCAGATCGGCGGCCAGCTCCAGCGCAAGGCGATGTGGGCCATCATCCTGTCGTCGCTGGCGATGGGCATCTACATCTGGCTGCGTTTCGACCTCGTCTTCGGCCTCTCGGCCATGGTCTGCATCCTCCACGACGTGGCCGTGGCCATGACGTTCCTGCTGCTGCTGAACCTCGAGTTCTCGCTGAACGTCGTGGCCGCGATCCTGACCATCGTCGGTTACTCGATCAATGACACGGTGGTCATGTACGACCGCGTGCGCGAGAACAAGCGCAAGATCAAGAAGCCGATGTCGCTGGCCGAGCACCTCAACCTCTCCATCAACCAGACGCTGTCGCGCACGATCCTCACCTCGGGAACGGTGTTCCTGGTGCTGATCGCGATGCTGGCGTTCGGCGGCGAAGTGATCCGCAGCTTCTCGTGGATCCTCACCATCGGCGTCATCAGCGGCACGTACTCGACGCTGTACATCGTCCCCGCCGTGGCCGTGGCGTGGGACAACTGGAGCGCGAAACGCCGCCCGGCCGCCGCGGCCGCGCGCGTCGAGCCGACGAGCGTCGAGCCGCAGGCGCGCCGCCGCCGCGCGAGCTGACCTCGACCTCAACGTCACAACTCGAGGGCGGGCTTCGGCCCGCCCTTTGCTCGAACGGCAGTCCATGAAAAGACTGCTGTTCGCTACCCTCCTCCTCGCGGTCGTTCCCCTGCAGGCCCAGATGCGCTGGGGCGTGCGTGCCGGCATCACCGAAGGCGAGCCGATGATCGGCACCGACCTGCTCATCCCCATCGCCGGCGACTTCATGGCCAACCCGAACCTCGAGTTCACCTCCGAGATGTTCGCCGCCAACGCCGACTTCCACTACGACTTCGACATCCCCAACAACGTCTCGTTCTGGGTCGGCGCCGGCCTGGCGTTCGTCAATCCCGATGAAGGCGACTTCGAGGGCGGCGTGAACCTGCTGGGAGGCGTGGGCATCGCGCGCGGGCGCTGGTATCCCTACGGGCAGGTCAAGCTCACCTCGACCGGTGATGCCGGCGACTTTGCCTCCGTGGCGGTGGGCGTTCGTTTCTGACGGCGCTTTTGGTTTCATGAGGCGGGGCGGATAGACTCCGGCGCCGCAAGGAGAAACCATGGCCGACAACACCCGAGACGACGCTCTCGACTATCACTCCGGGGGGCGTCCGGGAAAGATCGAAGTCATCCCGTCCAAGCCGACGGCCACGCAGCGGGATCTCTCGCTCGCGTACACCCCTGGCGTGGCCAAGCCATGCCTGGAGATCGCGCGCGATCCGGCGCTCGCCTACAACTACACGGCCAAGGGCAATCTCGTGGCCGTGGTCACGAACGGTACGGCCGTCCTTGGCCTCGGCGACATCGGCGCGCTCGCGGGCAAGCCGGTCATGGAAGGGAAAGGCGTTCTCTTCAAGAGGTTCGCCGACATCGACGTCTTCGACATCGAGATCGACACCCACGACACCGAGGAGTTCATCCGCTGCGTGAAGCTCCTCGAGCCGACCTTCGGCGGCATCAACCTCGAGGACATCGCCGCCCCGGCCTGCTTCGAGATCGAAGAACGGCTCAAGCAGGAGATGAACATCCCCGTCTTCCACGACGACCAGCACGGCACGGCCATCATCTCCGCCGCCGCGCTGGTGAACGCGCTGGAAGTGGCGGGGAAGAAGATCGAAGACGTGCGCATGGTCATCTCCGGCGCCGGCGCCGCGGCCATGGCCTGCCTCCGTCTCTACATCAAGCTCGGCCTGCGCAAGGAGCACGTCCTCCTGGTCGACCGGCACGGCGTCATTTACAAGGGGCGCAAGGAGGACATGACCTCCTACAAGGAAGAGTTCGCGGCCGACACCGACCGCCGCTCGCTGATGGACGCCTTCCGCGACGCCGACGTCTTCATCGGCCTCTCCGCCGGCGGCATCGTCTCGCAGGACATGGTCCGGGCCATGGCCAAGGACCCCATCGTCTTCGCCATGGCCAACCCGACCCCGGAGATCGGCTACGACGAGGCCGTGGCCGCGCGCACGGACGTGATCATGGCCACGGGGCGCAGCGACTTCCCCAACCAGGTCAACAACGTCCTCGGCTTTCCGTTCATCTTCCGCGGCGCGCTCGACTGCCGCGCCACGACCATCAACGACGAGATGAAGCTGGCCGCCTCGCACGCGCTGGCCGACCTCGCCAAGGAAGACGTTCCCGACTCGGTCCTGCGCGCGTACGGCCAGGACCGCCTCTCGTTCGGGCGCGAGTACCTGATCCCGAAGCCGTTCGACTACCGCGTGCTGCTGAACGTGCCGGTGGCCGTGGCGCGCACGGCCGCGGAGACGGGCGTCGCGCAGCAGCCGATCGAGGACTACGACGAGTACCGCCGCCGTCTCGAGAACATGCTCGGCCGCTCGCGCGGCCTGATGCACGACCTCTACGGCCGCGCGCGGCAGAAGCCGAAGCGCATCGTGTTCCCCGAGGGGGAGCAGGAGAAGATCGTCCGCGCGGCGAAGATCCTCATCGACGAGAAGCTCGCCCACCCCATCCTCCTCGGCCGCCGCGCCGACGTCACGGCGCTCGTCGAGAAGTACCACATCGACCAGACCAGGTTGACGCTGATCGACATCAGCGACTGCGAGCAGCGCGACCGCTTTGTCGAGCGCCTGCACGAGCTGCGACGCCGCCACGGCATGACGCTCGCCGATGCGAAGCGCTTCCTCGCCAGCCGCAACTATTTCGCCATGCTCATGCTCGACAGCGGCGAGGCCGACGGTGTCATCGCCGGGCTCGGGTCGTACTACCCGGCCACGATTCGTCCCGCGCTGCAGATCGTCCGTCCGCGCGCCGGCGTGAAGCACGCCTCGGGCGCGTACCTGCTGATGTTCAAGAGCCGCACGGTCGTCCTTGCGGACACGACCGTGAACATCAATCCCGATGCGGAGACGCTGGCCGAGATCGCCGAGCAGACGGCCGAGACGGCCAAGCGCTTCAACCTCGAGCCGCGCATCGCCATGATCTCGTTCTCCAACTTCGGCTCGACGAAGCATCCCGACGCGCAGCGCGTCGCCGACGCCGTGCAGATCCTGAAGAAGCGCCGTCCCGACCTCATCGTCGAGGGGGAGATGCAGGCCGACACCGCCGTCGTGCCGGAGATCGCGCAGGAGGACTACGCCTGGAGCGCGATCCAGGGCGACGCCAACGTGCTCGTCTTCTCCAGCCTCGACGCCGCCAACGCCGCCTACAAGCTGCTCTGGCGCCTCGCCGGCGCCGAGGTGATCGGGCCGATTCTGCAGGGACTGTCGAAGCCCGTCCACGTCCTGCAGCGCGGCGTGGACGTGAACGACATCGTCAACATGGCCGCCATCGCGGTGCTGGACGCGCAGGAGCTGGAGAGCAAGAACACGCACTGATCCAAGTGGACCGCCGGCGTCCCCGCCGGCTGTCTGCGCAGGCGTCCCGCCTGCGCCCCGCGGGTGGCGGCGAGACGCCGCCACAGACAGCCGGCGGGACGCCGGCGGTCCACCCCGCGTTCAACTACGCCCGAGGCGCAGCCTCGGGCGGCATGCAGCTCTTTACCAGCGCGCTGAGCGCGCCGATGTCGAACGGCTTCGGCAGGAACGCGCAGATGCCGGCGTTCACCGCCACGGCCACATCGGGGTCGCGATTCGCGCTGACGACGATCACCGGGATGCGGCTCAGGTCGGCGTCGTGCTGGCGCTCCTTCAGCACGTCCCAGCCGGACAGGACCGGCATCATCAGGTCCAGCACCACCACGTCCGGGTGCTGCTCGCGCATGAGGTCGAGCGCGTCACGACCATTGGGCGCCTCGTAAAACGAGTAGCCATCACGTCTCAGCGCCGCGACGATCATCCGGCGGATATTCGGATCATCGTCGACGACGAGGACGGAAAAGTTACGAACTTCTGCATCCACCGCATCGGAATTATGCCCGATGTGAGTCGTTACAGCGCAAGCAATGAAGATCGCGGTGGCCATGTCCGGCGGCGTCGACTCCTCGACGGCCGCGTACCTGCTGAAAGCGCAGGGGCACGAGGTGGTCGGCCTGTCGATGCAGATGTACGACAACCTGTCGAACGCCGACTCCACCTACGGTGGATGCTGCACGATCGACGACCTGACCGACGCCAAGCGCGTGGCCTGGCGTCTCGAGATCCCGCACTTCACGCTGAACCTCGAGTCGAACTTCCACGAGAAGGTCATCACGCCGTTCGTCCAGGGCTACCTCTCCGGCACGACGCCGAGCCCGTGCGTCTTGTGCAACACGCACGTGAAGTTCGACCTCTTCCACAAGAAGGCCATGGCCATCGGCGCGGACCGGATCGCCACCGGCCATTACGCCCGCATCACGAAGACGAACGGCCACTACGAGCTGCGCAAGGCCGTGGACCTGGCGAAGGACCAGTCGTACTTTCTCTTCGAGCTCTCGCAGGAGCAGCTCTCCGAGGCGCTCTTCCCGCTGGGCGAGCTGACCAAGCCGGAGGTGCGCGACATCGCCGAGGAGGCGGGCCTGTCCGTGGCGCGGAAGAAGGAGTCGTACGAGATCTGCTTCGTGCCGCAGAAGGATGGGTACGCGAAGATCGTGGAGAAGGAGTCCGGCATCGCCGCCAGCGAGGCCGCGGGCGAGATCGTCGACATGGACGGCAACGTCGTCGGCACGCACGACGCGTACTACGGCTTCACCATCGGCCAGCGCCGAGGCGTGCGTCTCGGCGGCTCCGCGGAGCGCACGTACGTCGTCGACGTGAACCCGTTCACGAAGCGTGTGACGGTCGGCCCGGCCTCCGCGCTGGAGCGCGACGAGCTGGTCGCCGAGCGCGTTCACTGGATCGCCGGTGCGCCGCCGTCCGGCCCGATCGAGGTGCAGGCGCGCGTGCGCTCCCGTATGGCCGACGTCGCGGCGACGGTCACGCCGCTCGGCGGCGACACGGCCCGCGTGACGTTCGCGCACAGGCTGCGCGCGGTCGCGCCCGGGCAGGCGGTGGTCTTCTATCAGGACGACCTCTGTTTAGGCGGCGGCTGGATTCGGCGTTAACATCCCTCCGTAACTAAAAGGAGGAGTGCATGGCCAATCGTGTGGCAACGATCCTCGGTATCGGCTTTCTCCTGGTCGGAATCGTCGGCTTCCTCGCCCCCACCATCCTCGGGATGCATCTCACGCTGGCGCACAACATCGTGCACCTCGTCACCGGCGCGATCTCGCTCTGGCTCGGCCTGAAAGGGACGCCGTCCGCCGCGAAGACGTTCTGCATCGTCTTCGGCCTGGTCTACCTGCTCCTCGGCGTGGCCGGCTTCGTGGCCGGCTCGGGCGACGAGAAGATGCTGGAGCTCATCCCCGGACAATTGATGTTCGGAAGGATGGACCACATCGTCCACGTCCTCCTCGGCGCGATCTATCTCATCGGCGGCTTCGCCACGAGAACGGTGCCCGCCACGAGAACGGCGTAACCACCCCCCGTTATGTTGTCATCCTGAGCCCCGCAGAGGGCGAAGGACCCCCTGCCTGCGGAGCGAGCCTCGGGTTTCAGCAGGGGGTCCTTCGCCGTCTGCGCGGCTCAGGATGACAGGGGCTACTCCACGGTCACGCTCTTGGCGAGGTTGCGCGGCTGATCGACGTCGCAGCCTCGCCGAAGGGCGATGTAGTACGCCAGGAGCTGCGTCGGGATGACGGTGAGGATCGGCTGCAGCGCCTCGATCGTCGTCGGCACCTCGATGGTCGCGTCGGCCATCGCTTTCATCGCCTCGTCGCCCTCGTCGATGATGGCGAGGAGCTGGCCGTCACGCGCCTTCACTTCCTGCAGGTTGGAGACGACTTTCTCGTAGACCGCCGTGCGCGTGGCGATGGCCACGACGGGCATGTTCTCGTCGATGAGCGCGATGGGGCCGTGTTTCATCTCGCCGGCGGGATAGCCCTCGGCGTGGATGTACGAGATCTCCTTGAGCTTGAGCGCTCCCTCCAGCGCGATCGGGTAGTGCACGCCGCGGCCTAGGAAGAGAAAGTCCTGCGCGTTGTGCCACTTGTTCGCCAGTTGCTGGATCTTCTTCTCCTGCGTCTTGAGGAGATGCTCGATCTTGTGCGGGATCGTCGACAGCTCGTGCATGGCCGCGCGGATCTCGTCCGGCGAGTCGCCGCGCAACTGGCGGATGTAGAGCGACAGCAGGTAGAACGCCGTGAGCTGCGTCGTGAACGCCTTCGTCGACGCCACGCCGATCTCCGGCCCCGCGTTCGTGTAGATCGTGCCGTCGGACATGCGCGTGGCCGCGGCGCCGAGGACGTTGCAGATGGCGATCAGGCGCGCCCCTTTCCCCTTCGCCTCCTGCATGGCCGCGATCGTGTCCGCCGTCTCGCCCGACTGCGTCACGCCGATGACCAGCGTCTCGTCGTCGACGATCGGCTGGCGGTAGCGGTACTCGGAGCCGTAGTCGACTTCGACCGGGATCTTCCCCGCGTTCTCCAGCACGAACTTGCCGACCAGCCCCGAGTGCCACGACGTGCCGCAGGCGACGATATGCACGCGCTTGAACTTCGCCCACTGCTCTTTGGTGATCTCGAGGTCGTTGAAGAAGACTTCGCCCGACTCCTCGAACATGCGCCCGTTGAAGGTGTCGCGCACGGCGCGCGACTGCTCGTGGATCTCCTTGAGCATGTAGTGCCGGTAGCCTTCCTTCTCGGCCATCACGGCGTCCCAGGTGATCCGCTGCGGCGTGCGCTCGACTTGCGAGTCGTCGCGCGAGGTGAAGACGTCCACCTTCGTGTCGTTGGCCACGGCGTACTCGCCGTCCTCGAGGTAGATGATGTTGCGCGTGTACGAGAGCAGCGGCGCGACGTCGGAGGCGACGATGTTCTCGCCCTCGCCGAGGCCGATCACCAGGGGCGGGCCGTGCTTGGCGGCGATGATCGTCCCCGGCTCGTCGCCGGCGATCATGACCAGCGCGTAGTGCCCTTCCAGCTCCTTGAGCGCTTTCTTCACCGCGTCGACGAACTTCACGCCATCCTTGCGGTACTCCTCGATCAGGTGCGCGACGACCTCCGTGTCCGTCTCGCTTTTGAATTCGTGGCCGGCCGCCTTGAGCCGCTGCTTGAGCGGGAGGAAGTTCTCGATGATGCCGTTGTGGATGACGACCACGTTGCCGGTGCAGTCGCGGTGCGGGTGGGCGTTGTTCTCGTTCGGCTTGCCGTGCGTGGCCCAGCGCGTGTGGCCCATGCCGAACGTGCCGTGCAGCTCGGTCTCCGCCAGTTTTCCCTCGAGATTGGTGAGCTTCCCTTCGGCGCGGACGACGTCGACGCCGTTGCCGTTGACCACGGCCACGCCCGCGCTGTCGTATCCGCGATACTCGAGCTTCTTCAGCCCGCCGATGAGCACCGGCACCACTTCACGAGTGCCGACATAGCCGATGATTCCGCACATGCTTTTTTCCTCAGTCCGTTAGAATCCGCGCCGGTGAAACGCTTCCTGGCGCTTCTTTTCGTCATCACTCTCGTCGCCTGCGGCAAGCGCGGCGACCCGCGGCCGCCGGTCCCCGTCATCCCTGCCGCCACGACCGACCTCGTTGTAACACAGCAGGCCGACCGGGTTCTGCTGTCGTGGAGCTACCCTGCGCTGTCGACGGCGGGGCGCAGCCTCACCGGCGTCCGGCGCATTTCCATCTACCGCTATGAAGAAGAGCTTCCAGTGTCGCCCGGGGGCCGCGATCCGCGGACGCTGAGGCCGGGAGACGTCGACACTACCGAGCCACAGCCCATCGTGCTGTTCTCGAAGATCCCAACGATCGCGGAGGCGCAGTTCTCCAGGCTCAGTAAGAAACTGGAGAGCATAGACAAGGCCAATCTGGCAGACGCGACTGTCGGATCGCGCCTCCTGTACACCGATACGCCACCGTTTCGCTCCAGCGACGGCCGCCCGATCCGCCTCACGTACGCGGTCGTGACCGAGGGGGAGGAAGCGCGCAGCCAGCCGTCGAACCTGGCCATCATCATCCCGCTGCCCGTGGGCGTTCCCCCCGGGAACGTGAAGGCGGAAGCGAAGGTGGCCGGCGTGACGGTGAGCTGGACCGAGCCGACGCGCTCCATCGCCGGCGAGCCCGGCCCGATCGTCAGCGGCTACAACATCTACCGCACCGCGCCCGGCGGCGTCTTCGGCGACCTGCCGACGCCGATCAACAACGCGCCGGTCAAGGGGACGACCTACACCGACACGCCCGGCTACGGCGAGCACGAGTACCGCGTGGCCGCGGTGGCCACGACCGGTCCGCCGGCCATCCAGAGCAATCTCTCCGAGCCCGCGCGCGTCGCGTTCCGCGATCTCGTCCCGCCGCCCACGCCGACGGGCCTGACCGTCCTCGTCGAGACGAAGGTGATGCGTCTGCTGTGGGAGCCGGTGAGCGCGAACGACCTGGCCGGCTACAATGTCTACCGCATCGAGGGGCCGTACCGCCTGAAGCTCACCCCGTCGCCGACGAAGGACCCGAACTTCCTCGACATCTCCATCGATATCGGTATCTTCTACACGTACGAGGTCACGGCCGTCGACGCCAGCGGCAACGAGAGCCCTCCGACGCCGAAGAGCGAGCCGGTGACGGTGCCGAAGACACCCTGATGCAAAGAGCCATTTTCATCGCGTCGCACGACGACATCCCCGACCAGTACCGCGGCACGCCCGTGGAGCGCCTGCTGGCCTGGCACAACGGCTTCGCCGACGTGCAGGAGCCGGTGATCGGCGCCGAGATGCTCATCGGGATGTGCATGGACAACCGCAAGAAGCTGCGCATCCCGGAGAACTTCGCGTTCATCCTCCGCGCCGGCGGCGGCAACCTGCGCCCCAGCGAGTTCAAGGTGTCGTTCGCCATCGCGGTCGGAGGTGTGCGCGCCATCGCCGTAATCGTGCACAACCACTGCGGGATGGTCGGCCTCTCCAGCCGCCGCGAGCAGTTCGTGGACGGCCTCGTCGACGCCGGCTGGGACCGCGAGCTCGCCGGCCAGCACTTCGACTCCTACGCCCCCCTCTTCGAGATCGGCAACGAGATCGACTTCGTGCTCGCCGAGGCCAAGCGCCTGCGCGCGCGCTACCCGAAAGTGCTCGTCGCGCCGCTGCTGTACAACGTGGACGACAACCGCCTCTACTGCATCCGCGAAGCGTGACAAACGTAGGGCGGGCTTCAGCCCGCCCATGGACGGGCTGAAGCCCGTCCTACGTTTACAACAGCTCGCGTAGCCGGGCGGGATCCGCGACCGGCTCCTCACACGCATACCCCACGCACACATACGCCAGCGTGCGCTCCGCGGAGCGCCCCTCCATCAACGGCAGATCCGATGATTGCGTGCCGAAAACCAGCACGCGGTGCGGCAGGAACGTCTCCCCCACCACGCGCAGGAACGCCGACGCATCGCCGGTGAGTGCGATCTCCTTCGGCTGCCCCGCGCGCCATTCGCACACTCCGAGCAGGAACCCGAAGCCGGACGGGTACCGTTCCGCGATCGGCCACTCGGTCTCCAGCGTCTCGGTGGCCACGCGCGCGTACTCCTCGTTCGCGAAGAGCAGCGCGAGGCGCAGCAGCACGTCCGCGGCCACGGAGCTGGCCGCCGGCGTGGCGTTGTCGAAGAGATCCTTCGGCCGCGCGATCAGCTTCTCGTGATCGACCGGCGTGTCGTAGAAGCCGCCGTTCTCCTCGTCGCGGAAGCGCTCCAGGATCGCGTCGGCGAGGGTCTTCGCGCCGTCGAGATAACGCCGCTCCCCCGTGGCCTCATACGCGAGCGTCAGTCCCCAGGCCACGCTGGCGTAGTCCTCGAGCAGGCCGGGGATCTTCGCGTGACGCGTGAGCCGTCCGCCGGCGATGCGGCCGAGGAGAAAGTCGGCGTTCTTGCGCACTACGTCGTCGTACTTGCCGCCGAAGGCCAGTGCCGCCTCCGCGAACGCGGCCAGCATCCAGCCGTTCCACCCGGCCAGGATCTTCTCGTCACGTCCCGGCCAGACGCGCTTCGCGCGCACACCGTACAGCTTGCACTTGCCGCGCGAGGCGATGTCGCCGAGCTGGTCGAGCGTCAGGCCGAGGTCCGCGGCCACGCTCTCCGGCTCGCGCGGCATGTTCAGGATGTTGTGGCCCTCCCAGTTGCCGCGGTCCGTGATGTCGTAGAGGGCGCAGAAGGCGCGCCCTTCCTCGGGACCGAGGATCTCCATGACCTCGGCGCGCGTCCAGACGTAGAACTTCCCCTCTTCTCCTTCCGAGTCCGCGTCGAGGGTCGAATAGAAGCCCCCCTCGGGAGAGGTCATCTCGCGCGTCACGAAGCCGAGGATCTCGTGCGCGGTTTGCGCGAACCGCGGCTCTTTGGTCCATTGCCAGGCGCGGACGTACAGCCGCGCCAGCAGCGCGTTGTCGTACAGCATCTTCTCGAAGTGCGGCACGAGCCAGCGCGCGTCGACGGAGTAGCGATGGAAGCCGCCGCCGACCTGGTCGTAGATGCCGCCGCGGGCCATCTTCGTCAGCGTCTCGACGATGATGGTGAACAGCCCCTGGTCGCGATTGCGGTCGGCGACCTGCATCAGGAAGTCGAGCGACATCGACGGCGGGAACTTCGGCGCGCCGCCGAAGCCGCCGTGCACGGCGTCGTACTGCGACGCGATGCGCGCCGCCGCCTGGTCGAGTGCCCCGCGCTCGATCGGGCCGCTCTTTCCCTTCACGCGCAACTGGCTCGACAGCGCCGTCTGGACCTCGGAGGAGGCCTGCTCCACTTCCTCGCGCCGCGAGCGGTACACGTTCACCACGTGCTCGAGCACGCGGCGGAAGCTCGGCATCCCGTGCCGCTCCTCGGGCGGAAAGTACGTGCCGGCGAAGAACGGCTTGCCGTCCGGCGTGAGGAACATCGACATCGGCCAGCCGCCGTGCCCGGTCATCATCTGCACCGCCTGCATGTAGATCGAATCGACGTCCGGCCGCTCCTCGCGGTCCACTTTGATCGAGACGTAGTCCTCGTTCAGGATCTCCGCGATCGCCGGGTCCTCGAACGACTCCCGCTCCATCACGTGGCACCAGTGGCAGGCCGAATAGCCAATGGACAGGAAGACCGGCCTGTCCTCCTCCCGCGCTTTCGCCCACGCCTCCTCACCCCAGGGATACCAGTCCACGGGGTTGTGCGCGTGCTGCAGGAGGTAGGGGGAGGTCTCGTTTGCGAGGCGGTTGGTCATGCAAGAATGTTGTCAGTTCCCGGTTGTCGGTTGTCTGCGATTTCTCGTCAGGCGGAACGGCACAGACAACCGACAACTGACAACCGAGAACAACTACGCAGGCCTCTGGATCGCCTCCAGCAACTGCGGCGGAAACGCACGCATCTCGAAGTATTCGCTCTCCAGCTCTTCCACCTGAAAGCGGTCCAGGCCGGAGTTGGACAGGAAGTCGTTGCGCAGCCGGACGTCGTGGTCCTCGACGATGCGCGGCAGGAGCTGGTTGATGTAGAAGGCCTCCAGCCGGATCTTGGTGATGACTTCCTCGAGCAGCCCCTCGGTCATGGTGTCCTGCAGCTCGTGCAACTCCGGATCGTGCGCGATCTCGGCGCGGATCTCCCTGCGGAACGTCTCCCGTCCCTCGGCGGTGTTGAGCTCGAGATAGAAGTTGGCCATGCGCCGCCGGGCCAGGTTGTACGCGGCAAAGTAGGCGCGCTCGTGGCGGTTCAGATGCGCGATCGAGTCGACCACGCCGGCCAGCGACTGCTCGTTGTTCTCGATCTGGATGAGGCCGAGGGTCAGCGCGTAGAGCTTCTTCTTTCCGTACGCCAGCGCGTACTCGTTGTTCACCACCGGGTCGATGAAGAGCTGCTGGAACAGGCCGCGGCGCAGCTTCTCGAAGACCTGCATGTTGCCGAGGAGCGACCGCACCTGCTCCTGCGTCAGCTCGACGTCGTCCATGAAGGCCAGGCGGTTCACGAGCGTGGTGGTGTGGTCGATGCGGTCGAAGAGCGTGACCAGCTCGCCGAACGACTCGAGGCGCTCGAAGTCCTCCTCCTCGCGGCCGATCTCGTCGATCAGCTTGCCCGTCTCGAGCAGCACTTCCTCGAAGGTCTGGTCGCGGTTCGCCGCCGCGCGCTGCTTGTTCTCCATGAGCTGCACCAGGTCGAGCGAGGAGAGCTTGCGGGTGATGTTGCGGCCGAGGAGAAAGCCGCCCAGGATCTCGCGGGTGGACTGGATGTAATCCGGCTCGTCCTCCTTGCGCACCACGGCGCGCGGCTCCTGCAGCACGATCTCCTCGAGCGTGTCGAAGATGGAGAGCGGCACCTCGTTGCGCAGCGAGAGCGTGCGCAGGCGCATCAGCCGCGCGCGCGCCGAGGAGTCGATCGTCGAGCCGGCGCACGAGGCCAGGATGCGCTTGTACTCGTCGATCAGCTCCTGGTTGTCGGGATGGTGGTAGATGACGTCGATCTGGATGCGCTCGCGCTGGTACGGCTCGATGGGGAGATTCGACAGCGTGGCGCTGACTTCCTCCATGGAGCGCGACTCCGCGTAGGCGCGCTGGCAGGCGTCGGCCAGGAGCTGGTTCGCGCGATGGACGACGCGCACGATCACCAGCGTCGAATGCGGCTCGTCCAGCGCGGCCAGGATCTCGTGCGCCAGCGCCAGGAAGTTCCCCGCGCCTACTTTGCGCGAGCGCTTGAGCAGCTTGCCCGCGCTCTTGAGCGTGGCTTCCTGCCGGTCGCCCACGTCGGTGTAGCGTTTCCGGTCGTCGACGAAGAAGAAGTAGTTCGCGACGGCGTTGCCCTGCAGGAAAAGGTTGTCGTAGCGCTCGAAGCCGTCCGTGTGCGTGGTGAAGCGCAGCTCGTGGCTGCGCGGGTCGACGGTGGTGCCGAAGAGGATGAGGCGGTTGACGACGTCCTCGTTCAGCAGGTCGCCGACCGGGAGGTGTCCGCCGAACATGTACTCGCCGAAGATGCCGCCATTCCCGCGGAACTTCACTCCCTCGGGATTGAGGACGATCTCGGAGTTGCCGCCGAAGTAGCGGACCACGTCGCCGCGCGGTGCGTTGATCTGCTCGAAGAAAAAGCGCCGGTCGACGTCCGGACCCGCGACGACCGCGAAGTACTCGATGGCCTCGCCGACGAAGCCGTGGTGCACGATCGCCCGGATCATTACGTGTCATCCTGAGCCGCGTAGACGGCGAAGGATCTCCATCGTACATGCGGAGGGGGTCCTTCGCTGCGCTCAGGATGACAGCTACGCCCGCGGATGCGCCTTCTTGTACACGGCCATCAGTTGCCAGTCGTTCAGGTGCGTGTACTTCTGCGTCGTCGACAGCGAGGCATGGCCGAGGAGCTCCTGGATTCCGCGCAGGTCGGCGCCGGCGTTCAGGAGGTGCGTGGCGAAGGAGTGGCGGAGGGTGTGGGGCGACACGCCGGCGCGCAGCGCGGCGTCGCGGACGTAGTCGTCGAAGTGACGGCGGATGCTGCGGGTGGTGATGCGTTTGCCGCGGTAGTTCACGAAGACGGCCTGCTCGTCGGCGTCGTGGACGAGCTCTCCGCGGACCGCCAGCCAGGCCCGCAGCGCGGCTTCCGCCTTCGTCCCGAACGGCACGATGCGCTCCTTCGAGCCTTTGCCGTGGACCTTCACCAGCCGCGCGCGCATCTCCAGGTCGTCGAGGTCGACGCCGACCAGCTCCGAGATGCGCAGTCCGGACGCGTAGAGCAGCTCCAGCCAGGCCGCGTCGCGGATGCCGAGGGTGGTCGAGGTGTCGGGCTGCTCGATCAGCAGCGCGACGTCCGAGGTCTGCAGCACCGTGGGGAGATGCTTCTCCCGCTTCGGCGTGGCCACGCTGCGCGCGGGATTGGCCTCGGTCACCCCCTCGCGCACGAGGTACTTGAAGAACGTGCGCAGCGCCGACAGATGCCGGGCGGCCGAGGAGCGGGCCAGCTTCCGCCGGGAGAGGTGCGCCAGATAGGAGCGGACGGCCAGATGGTCGACGCGGCGGAAGTCGAGCTGGTCGCGGCCGAGAGTGAAGTAGTCGTTGCAGAGAAAGGCGATGAACGACTCGAGATCGTCGCGGTACGCGGTCACGGTATTGGGAGAGACATTGCGCTCGAACGTCAGGTAGTCGAGGAAATCACCGATCTCGTTCGTCACGCCGCACCCTCCCGCTCACGCCGGCGGGCTGAAGCCCACCTTGCATCAGGGTATCACTTGGCCGAGGGCCTGCGCCTCGCTGGCCCGGCGTCGGCCGTGCGCACGTAGAGCCGCGAGTCGCGCATGTACGCGATCCAGAGCGACGCGCCGCGCGAGGCGAGCGCGTGGTCGATCGTCCGCTCCGACGCCGCGACGACTTGCCACACGGACGGTTCATCGGCGGGGGAGAGGTGCAGATGATGGCCGCTTGGCGTGCTGCCGTACGTCATCCAGACGCGCTCTCCGAGCCGCGCCAGCCGCGGCTCGACGACGTGCAGCAGCGTGCCGTCCGGCGAGAAGCGCGAGAGCACGAGCCCCTGGGTCGTGGCCCACAGCAGGATCGTCAGCTCGCCGCTCGACGCGAGCGCGGACGCGCCGCCGATGTCCCGTGAACGCGACGCTGTGCGCATCGCCGCTCCCGACGGCGACCGGCTCGTCGAGGGCGATCCCGCAACGATCGAGGCGCACCGCCATCACCTTCCCTGCATCGCGCCACGTCAGCAGCGCCACGTCGCCCGCGGCCGCGATCTCCGGATACGAGCCGGCGGAGGAGACGGCGCGCTCCGGTCCGAGCCGCAATTGTGCGAATGCCGGCAGCGCCAGCACGAGCAGCAGCAGACGTCTCACTGCCGCACCGGCCTCCGGCGCGAAGGCGGCGTGTCCACGATCTCGCGCACGAAGACGCGCGCGATGCCTTCCTGCGAATGGCGCGAGTACGACAGCCAGAGCGAATTGCCGCGCGAGGCGAGCGCGTGCTCGAGGAACTGCGTCGGCTCCACGACGAGCAGCGGCGCGCTGCCCGCTTCCGCGACGTAGAGCGCCGACGGTGCCGGTCCCGGCTTCGAGAGGAACGCCACGACCGGTCGCGCGCCAAGGACCGCGACGCGCGGCGACTCACCCTCGCCGACGGTCGTCTCGTTCGCGACCACACCGCCGCGCAGCACGCGGCGCACGACGATCGTGTCGCGGCGCGCGTAGGTCACGTAGTAGTCGGTACCGTCGGAGGCGGCGTGGACCGTCGTCCGATAGATGGGTGAGTCGTCGATCGGGAACGGTGTGACGTCGATAGGGTTCCCGCCGGCGTCGAAACGCTGCGCGAGCAGGTTGCTGTACACGAGGAGGAACTCGCGTCCGTTCGAGGTCATCGTGGCGGGCTGATTGGCGCCCGGAACGATCAGCTCCGGATCGACGCGCGTGCCGCCGGCGGAGAAGCGTTGGATGTACGTCCCCTTTTCGTTCAGCGTCGCCAGCAGAGTGACGTCGCCGTTGGAGGCCATGGCCGAGCCTCCCCAGTAGCCGAGGTCGAGCGGCGTCTCGTCGAGCGCCCTGCCGTCCTGGCCGATGCGGCGGACGAACGTGTGCACGAAGCCGTCCGGCGCCTCGCGGCGGTAGCTGAAGATCCACGCCTGCCTGCCGAATGCCGCCTCGTGTTCGGCCCACATGCCTCCGGCGATGAGCCGCGGCGTCTCCAGCGCGTTGCCGAAGCGGTCGACGCGGGCCGCCACGAGATTGCCGCCGAGCGGCGTCTCCTCGACCCAGCTGTGCAGCGCCACGTCGCCCGCCGGCGCGAGCTCGGGGGCGCGCTGCGGAATGAGCGACGTCGAGATGGCGAACGTCGGCGTCTCCTTTTCTGCCAGCGCCGTGTCGAACAGCGCGCCGGCGATGTAGCCGCGCGACCAGAGCGCGAGGACCGAGCGTCCATTCGATGCGGTGAGCACCCGCTGCCCCAGCGACGGCTCTGCCTCGGTCGAGCGCGCGGCCGTTGAATCGAATGGAATCGCTTCCAGCGTAGCCGCATTGCCACGCTCTACGAGCACGGCGGAGACGAAGCCGCCGGGCGTGGGCACCACCGCCGGCCCGTGCGTCGCCTCGGCGTCCGGATGCGCGGTGAACTGCAGCGTGAAGGCATCGAGCGTGTAGCGACGCAGCGGCCGCAGCGGCGTCCAGCTGGGACTCGGCCATTGGGTGAAGGCGATGCCGATGCGGTCGCGGTCCGCCTTCGCATCGAGGTAGACACCGCTCGAGGTGGGGAAGGGCAACTTTACCTTCGTGCCGGCATTCCCCTCGCGCGTGAGCGTCATGGCGTAGACCGTGGCCACGCCGTTGCTGAGGTTCACCGTCCAGACGACCACGAAAGCGTTGCCGGCGGCGACCAGACTCACGTCGCCCGTGACGATCTCCGGCAGGCGGTGCTCGCGCACGAGATCTCCCTCCGCGCCGAGGACGAGGGTCTTCATGCCGAGGTTGTCGTTGGCGATGGCCAGCGCGCGGCGGCCGTCCCACGCCAGCGCGTGCACGCTGCCGTGCGTGACGGGAAACGGTCCCGCGATCGCATTCGCGTCGCGATCGAGCCGCGCCGCCATGATGCCAGGCCCCGCCGTCCACATCGCCAGATAGGCGTCGCCCGTCCAGACCAGCGACGCCGAGGGGATGTCGCCGCCGGCGATGCGCCGCGCCGGCGTCGTGGCCACGACGCCCGTATCCGTCACCTTCGCCGCGTACAGCGCCTGATCCTCCCGATTCCAGAGGACCAGGAAGTCCTTCCCGTCCGTGGCCACGGCCAGAGGCTCCTCGGTCCGCGGCGTGGCCGCGGTGGCGAATGCCGATGCCGGCTTCTCCGGTCCCGGCACCAAAGCTGCCGCGGCGGGAAGCGCGAGGAGCAGGAACAGCGGAAGGATGCGGCGCATCATCATCATCTCCTCACGGCGCGGCGCCGCGGCGCCGCTTCTTCTTCCAGCGTACGGAGGTAAATGCGCTGCGCGTTCCCGAGCGACGGCTCGACGCGCGGATACGCCAGCAGCACCGCGTCGCCAGCGGAGACGAGCGCGTGCTGCGGCGAATACGACTCGCCGTTCGGCAGCGTGCGCGCCCCCTCGACCACCTCCCCGCGCAGGTCGACGCGCATCGCGTACAACGAAATCGGCCACGCGTCCTGCCCCGCATCGCGGCTGCGCGCGAACGTGACCGCGTAGCCGGCGCCGAGAGGTGCGACATGCGGCAAGCCGCCGGTGCCGAGGTAAGGCCCGGGGTCTTCCGCCGTCGCGTCGGCGAGCACACCGGTGCGCAACAGGCGTTTCGCATGGAGCGTCGGTGTGAACGGCGTGAGGTCTTCGTACTGGAAAAACGCGCGCGCGTAGACCACGAGAAAGTCCGTGCCGTCGGAGGCTACATGCGGCGCGGACTCCTGCAACTCCGTCGTGGCGATCCGGATGGGCGTGGTGTCGAGCAGCGTTCCGTTCTCGCCGAAGCGCGCCCCGAGGATGCCGAAAGGATTCGGATACGTCCGCGGCGCCGATTCCCACACCATCAGCAGCTCGCGTCCGTTCGTGGCGATGGCGGGCGAAAGGCCGCGATCGTTGAACACGATCGCCGGCTGCGGGTCGAGCCGCTCGCCGTCCGGCGAGAAGCGGAGGACCGCCATGGCCTTGTTCCCCTCGGTATTCATGCCCAGCAGCGTGACCTTGCCGTTCGAGCCGAGCGCCGGATACCACCCCGGCCCGGCGTCGAGCGGATCGCCGTACAGCGGCGTGCCGTCGAGGGCCAGAGGCCGCACGTAGATGTGCATGTCCATCGCGTTCGTGCCGACCATCCACGCCACCAGCCATCCGCGTCCCGTGAAGGCCACCGCCGTGTTTCCCGGCGACCAGGCGTTCGTGGCGATGCGCAGCGGCTGCCCCAGCGCGTTCCCCTCGCGGTCGAAGCGGCGCACCATCACGTCCGCCCTGTTGTAGCCGTTGTCCTCGCCCCATACCGCGAGCGTCGCATCGGGCGACGCCGCCATCGAGAGGAGGCTTTGCCGCACGCCTCCCTCGGCGATGGCGATCACGCCGCTTCTGCCCCGCGTCACCGCCGCGTCGAAGCCCATGCCGCGCACCGGCGCGCCACCCCACGCTGCCAGTGTGTTGCGGCCATTCGACTCCAGCTCGAACCACGGCATCTGATGCGGCACCGCGAGCGCGCGCGGCGTCGAGGAATCGAAGTCGACCGAGCCGAGGAGCGCCGTCCGGCCCCCGTCCTCCAGGTACGACCACGCCGCCGTGAAACCGCCCGGCGAGCGCACCACCTGCAGCCAGCTCGTGAATTGCGGCAGCTCCAGGACCGGCCGTGTCTCGAGCGCCAGCGTCTTCGCGTCGAGGAGGAAGCGGTGCAGCGCGAAGGACGTCCCATCGCCGGCGCGCACGGCGATGGCCACGCGGTTGCCGCTCGACGCGACGTCGTAAGTCATCTGCGCGTACTGCTGCCCTACGATCGTCGCCGGCGCGGTCACCGTGCCGTCTTCCGTGACGCGCACCGCCTCCAGCGTCGTCGTCGAGTAGAGGAAAACCACGAATGCGTTGGTGGCCGGCACGACCGCGCTGCCGGCGCGCGGCAGCGTGATGCCGCTGCGAACGACGCGCCCCTGCGAGTCGAGCAGCGTGGCCGTGGCGCGACTGGCCGCGAACGTCGTCACCAGGACGTAGCGGCCGTTCCACGCCATCGCCCCGACCGACCCTTCGATCTCGAACGGCGTTGGCCCGGAGAGAAGCTGCCCGTCGCGATCGAGCCGCATCAGCATCGTCACCTGGTTGACGGTGGCGATCGCGAGATACGCATCGCCGGCCCACACCGCGCGCGTCGAGAACACCTTGCCGCGCGCGATCGGCGTCTTCGCCTGCGGAGCCGCCGTCCCATCCTCGAGGACCACCGTCGCGTACAACCCGTCGCGTCCCGGCGTCTCCTCGGTCCAGAGAATCAGAAAGTCCGTCCCGTCGGTTGCCGTCGTCTCCAGGCGGTTCACCGCGAACGACGTCCCCACCTCGGGCGGCGCCACTGGCCGCTCCGGCCCCGGAACGATCGCCGCGAAGAGGGAAACGGAGGTCAGGAGGGCGAGAAAAACGGCCGGGAGTCTGCGCATGGAAATAACAATATGGCGATACAGCATAGATAAAGCAAGCCGGGCGGCCTGGAAACGTGTTTGTGCTACGGTACGCCTCCTTTCTGGAGGCCGTGTACGCATGTCTGAATCGACGGGACCGCTGAAGAAAACGCCGCTCAACGAAACGCACAAAGAGCTCGGCGGCAAGATGGTCGACTTCGGGGGGTGGGAGCTGCCGGTGCAGTTCAGCGGCATCCTCGAGGAGCACGAGGCGGTGCGCACGCGCGTCGGGGTCTTCGACGTCTCGCACATGGGCGAGATCACCGTCAAAGGGCCACAGGCGCAGGAGCTGCTGCAGAGCACCACCTGCAACGACGTCGCGAAGCTGGCCGAGGGGCGCATCCATTACAACGGCCTGCTCTACCCGACCGGCGGCTTCGTCGACGACATCCTGATCTACCAGAACAACCCGAACGACTTCTTCGTCGTCGTGAACGCGTCGAACACGGACAAGGACTTCGAGTGGCTGCAGCAGGCCGCGAGGGGTCTCGACGCCGAGGTGCAGAACGTCTCGAACGAGTGGGCGCAGCTCGCCATCCAGGGCCCCGAGGCCGAGCGCGTGCTGCAGCCGCTCGTGCCGGCGCTGAACCTGGCCGACATCAAGTACTACCGCTTCGCGCGGGGCGTCGTCGACGGCGCGCCGGCCATCGTCTCGCGCACCGGCTACACCGGCGAGGACGGCTTCGAGATCTACGTCTCGCCGGAAGAGGCGCCGCGCCTCCTGCGCAGGCTGGTGCAGCTCGGCGTGAAGCCGTGCGGCCTGGGCGCGCGCGACACGCTCCGCCTCGAGGCCAGGATGGCCCTCTACGGCAACGACATCGACCACACCACGACTCCCATCGAGGCCGACCTCGGCTGGATCGTGAAGCTGGAAAAAGGAGACTTCGCCGGCCGCGAGGTCATCGCCCGCGAGAAAGAGGAAGGGCCGCGCCGCAAGCTCGTCGGATTCGAGATGATCGACCGCGGCATCGCCCGGCACGGCTATCCGGTCGTCAGCGGTAGCGAAGAGATCGGCGTCGTGACGTCGGGCACTCATTCGCCGACATTGAAAAAAGCGATCGGACTCGCATATCTTCCTCTCGACAAGTCGGCCCAGGGCAGCGAGTTCAGCGTGCTCATTCGCGGCAAGGAGGCTCGGGCCCGCGTCATCCCTACTCCTTTCTACAAGCGCTCGAAATCCTGAGGAACGAAGGATCACTGGAGGCAAGCATGGCCACCCCTGAAGACAACCGGTACGCGAAGAGCCACGAGTACGTGCACCTGGAAGGCGACGTCGCCACGATCGGGATCACCGACTACGCGCAGAAAGAGCTGGGCGACGTCGTGTTCGTCGAGCTGCCGCAGGTCGGCTCCCAGCTCGACGCGGCCGATGAACTGGGCAGCATCGAGTCGGTCAAGGCCGTCTCCGAGCTGTTCTCCCCGGTGTCGGGCGAAGTCATCGAGATCAACGAGGCTCTCGCCGACAATCCCGCCCTCGTCAACACCGACCCCTGGGGCGACGGCTGGATGATCCGCATCCGCGTCACCGATCCGACCGAGATCGACGAGCTGATGACGGCGGAAGAGTACGACGAGTACATCGAGAAAGAATCAGCTCACTGACGCATCACTTCAATGACTCTTCCGGACCCCACTGCTTCTTCCTCCTCCCACCGCTACATCTCCAATGCCGGTGAAGACATCCGCGAGATGCTGGCCACGATCGGCGTGGACAGCATCGACCGGCTCTTCGACACGATCCCCGACGCGGTCAAGCTGAAGGGGCTGCTCGACATCCCCGGTCCCTGGTCGGAGATCGAGTCGCGCCGCTGGTTCCGCGGCCTGGCCGCCCGCAACAAGACCGCCGCCGATCACGTCTCGTTCCTCGGCGGCGGCGCGTACGCGCACTACCAGCCGGCGGTCATCGACCAGCTCCTGCTGCGCGCGGAGTTCCTCACCGCGTACACGCCGTATCAGCCCGAGGTCTCGCAGGGCACGCTGCAGTCGATCTTCGAGTACCAGACGCACCAGTGTCTGCTGACAGGCCTCGACGTCGCCAACGCCTCGCTCTACGACGGCTCGACCGCGCTCTGCGAGGCGGTGCTGCTGGCCGAGCGGCTGACCAAGGGGAAGAAGAAAGTCGTCCTGGCGAAGTCGATCCATCCGCACTACGTCGAGACCGTCCGCACCTACATCCAGAACCTCGGCCTCGAGATCGTGGAAGTGGGCTGGGGCGCCGACGGCCGCATCGACCTCGAGGAACTGCGCGGCGCGACCGCCGATGCCTTCGCGGTGGCGGTGCAGTCGCCGAACTTCCTCGGCGTGGTCGAGGACTACGACGCCATCGTCGGCGCCACCGAGGGGCTCACGCGCATCTCCGTGATCGCCGAGGCCACCTCGCTGGGCGTGCTCGCCCCCCCGGGACAGCACGGCTTCGACATCTGCGTCGGCGAGGGGCAGGCGTGGGGAATCCCGCCGCAGTTCGGCGGCCCGTACGTCGGCTTCATGGTCGTGCGCGACGCGCTCAAGCGCCACATGCCGGGACGCCTCGTCGGCGAGACCGTAGACGTGGATGGCAAGCGCGCCTACGTGCTCACCCTGGCCACGCGCGAGCAGCACATCCGCCGCGGCAAGGCCACCTCCAACATCTGCACGAACGAGGCGCTGATCGCGCTGGCCGCGAACATGTACCTCTCGCTCCTCGGCAAGGAAGGCCTCCGCGAGGTGGCCACGCAGTGCCTGCAGAAGACGGCCTACCTGCGCGCGAAGCTGCGCGAGATCCACTCCGTCGAGCTGCCGTTCGCCGGCCCGGTCTACAACGAGTTCGTCGTGCGCACGCCCTTCCCGGCGGAGACGATCCTGGGCGATCTCGAGCACGAGAAGATCCTCGGCGGCATTCCCCTCGGCACGTTCTTCGACGGCCACGCGAACGACTTCCTGGTCGCCGTGACGGAGCTGAACACGCGCGAGCAGATCGACACCTTTGTAACGGTACTGTCCGCAGCGATTTCGCGGGAGAGAAGATAAACGTAGGGCGGGCTTCAGCCCGCCCTAACGAGAGAGGCGGGCTGAAGCCCGCCCTACGTCGAGCACATTTATGACCGCCATCGCCGAAACCGAAGTCGCGCAGAAAGACGTCGCGCAGAAGTCCGCCATGGAGCCGCTCATCTTCGAGCGCTCGAAGAAGGGCCGCCGCGGCTATCAGCTCCCCGCCCTGGACGTCCCCGAGCAGTCGCTCGACGAGATCCTTCCCGCGGCGCTGCGCCGCGAGGAGATCGCCCACGAAGTCGAGGTCTCCGAGGTCGACGTCATCCGGCACTTCACCCGGCTGTCGAAGCTCAACGTGTCGATCGACGCGGGGCTGTACCCGCTCGGCTCGTGCACGATGAAGCACAACCCGCGCATCAACGAAGAGATCGCGCGCACGCCCGGCTTCGCCTGGTCGCATCCGCTGCAGGCCGAGCATCAGGTGCAGGGAAACCTCGAGCTGCTGTGGCACCTCGAGCAGACGCTCAAGGAGATCTTCGGGCTGCCGCGCGTCACGCTGCAGCCCGTGGCCGGCGCGCACGGCGAGCTGACCGGCATCCTGATGGTGCACAAGGCGCTCGCCAAGAGCGGCAACGCGCGCAAGTACATCCTCATCCCCGACTCGGCGCACGGCACCAACCCCGCGTCGGCCGCCTTCGCCGGCTACCAGATCAAAGAGCTGAAGTCGAACAGCCGCGGCACGGTCGACCTCTCCACGCTCGAGGCGGCGGTGAACGAGGACGTGGCCGCGCTGATGATCACCGTGCCGAACACGCTGGGCGTGTTCGAGTCGGAGATCAAGGCCATGGCCGACATCCTTCACGCGAAGGGTGCGTACCTCTACTGCGACGGCGCGAACCTGAACTCCTTCGTCGGCATCGCCCGGCCGGGAGACATGGGCATCGACGTCATCCACTCGAACCTGCACAAGACCTTCTCCACGCCCCATGGGGGCGGCGGTCCCGGTGCCGGTCCGGTCGGGGTGAGCGAGAGCCTGGTGCCGTTCCTGCCGACGCCGACCATCGAGCGCCGCGAGGACGGCACGTTCTACTGCGACTTCTCGCATCCCGACTCCATCGGCCGCATGCGCGCGTTCCACGGCAACTTCAACGTGCTCGTGCGCGCGCTGACGTACATGCGCTCGATGGGTCCGACGGGGCTGCGCCGCATCGCCCAGATCGCCGTACTGAACGCGAACTACATCCGCGCCCGCCTGCGCAAGACCTATCACCTGCCGTACGACGCGCCGTCGCTGCACGAGGTGGTCTTCTCGGACAAGCTGCAGACGCCGAAGGACGTGCACACGCTCGACATCGCCAAGCGCCTCATGGACTACGGCTTCCACCCGCCGACGATCTACTTCCCGCTGATCGTCTCCGGCGCGCTGATGATCGAGCCGACCGAGAGCGAGCCGAAGGAAGAGCTGGACGCCTTCTGCGACGCCATGATCGCCATCGCCAGGGAGTGCGAGGAGCGCCCCGAGCTCGTCCGCAGTGCGCCACACACGACCCCGGTGCGGAGGCTGGACGAGGCAAGAGCCGCCCGCCAACCCGTCTTGCGCTGGAAATAATATGGAGTGCGCGAGCGCCAGCTCGCGCTCTCCTTTGCGCCAGCCGCAGCTGGCGCTGCGGCCATCCAGAGCGGCAGCTTGCGCTGCCGCACTCCATACGCGTTTATGATTCGCGGCGCTCCGATGACGCGCGCGCAGAAACTCCTCTTCGCGATCTTCACCCTCGCGATCGCCGCGACACGCATCCCCGCCCTCTCCCTCACCCTCCACGACTGGGACGAGACCCTCTTCGCCCACGCCGTCCGCGAGTACGACGTCAAGCCGCACCACCCCCACCCGCCCGGCTACCCGCTCTTCATCGCCCTGGCCAAGCTGGCCCGCCTCGTCGCGGACACCGAGTTTCACGCGCTGCAAACCGTGGCCACCATCGCCGCGATGCTCCTCTTCCCCGCGGCCTTCTTCTTCGCGCGCGAGCTGCGCTTCCCGGTGAGCTATGCCTTCGCCGCCGCAGCCACCACCGCGTTCATCCCGACCATCTGGTACTACGGCGGCACGGGGCTGAGCGACGTCCCCGCGCTGCTCTTCATCCTCGTCGCCTGTGCGCTGCTCCTGCGCGGCGCGCGCGACCCGCGCGCGTACGTCGCCGGCGCCCTCTTCACCGCCGCCGCCTGCTCGATCCGCCCCCACCTCCTGATGATCGCCGTGATTCCGGCGCTCCTCGGAGCCTGGGCAAACGTAGGGCGGGCTTCAGCCCGCCTCCCCGGGGAGGGACGGGCTGAAGCCCGTCCTGCGTTCGTCATCCTCGGCGCGTGGCTCGCCGCCGCTGGATTCGTCGCCATCGCCTACGTGGCCGCCGCGTACGCCTCCAGCAACCCGCCGCACGGCTACGTGAAAGAGCTCCGCTACATCCGGAAGCACATCGCCAACACCGACTCCTTCCGCAACCCCCACCGCACGCCGCTCCCGCAGCTCGCCGAGCGCGTGTTCCTCTTTCCCTTCGGCGGCGGCAGGATGAAAGTGGCCGTGGTCGTCTTCGCCGCCATCGCCCTCGTCGATGCCGTCATCCGCAGGCGGAAAAACGTGGCCATCCTCGTGGCCATGTTCCTCCCGATGGCGGTCTTCACCTGGCTGATGCTCGACATGACCGCGCTGGCGCGCTACGCCATCGCCTACGTCACCCTGCACGCGTTTCTCGCCGTCGCCGGCATCGAGGCCCTCGCCAGGCTTCTCCCGCGCCGGGCGGCGCTGCCCGTCTTCTTCGTCCTGACGGCGGCCATGACCTCGCAGCTCATCAAGTGGACGTGGCCGGCGCTCCGCTTCGCGCGCACCGAGCCGTCGCCGGTCGTGGCCGCGTTCGAATGGATCCGCGCCAACGTCCCGCGGCACGGGCCGCGCGTCTTCGTCCACCTCCCGCTCGTCTATCACGCCCAGTACCTCATCCCCGACTATCCCTTCCAGCTCATCACCGACGAGAAGTCGCTGCCCGACGCCGACTACATGCCCGGCAACGTCTTCGTCTTCGAGGGGGAGAAGAGCGAGCACAACGAAGTGCGCTGGTTCAAGCGGAAGCGGCTGCAGCTCTGGGAGATCACCCGCCCGCGCTTCTTCGAGCTCGGCATCGTCCCCATGCACAAGATCCTCCGCTGGGAGCGCGGCTGGTATCTCCTCGAGGGGGAGGGGAACCACACCTGGCGCTGGATGCAGCGCGAGTCGCTGACCAGACTCTCGCCGGCCGTCTACGGCGCGGGCGTGCTGCACATGCGCCTGCACGCGCCGGTCGACGTCACGCGGAAGCTTCCCGTGGTCACGGTCTTCTGGAACGGGGAGGTCATCGATCGCGTACAAACCCCGCCCAGCGGCGACCTCGACCTTCGCTACACGCTCCTCAGCCGGCACGAGTGGCCGAACGACCTGCGCATCGTCACCGACCAGTGGATCGTGCCGAAGGATGATGGTCGCGAGCTCGGCCTCAGCCTCAAGTCCATGACATGGACCGAGCCGTCTTCGCGTTAGACTCCCTCGCGAAGTGCACGACGAAGACGATACCGACCGGTTCGATCGCACGCTGTCGATGCGGCGCGTGCCGCCGCGGGCCACGACCGTGTCGGAGCAGGCCGTCGACAAGCGCACGGTCGACCGCCGCCAGGGGAACGCGCGCATCCTCATCGGCACGATCGTGGTCATCGCCGTGCTGCACCTCGCGCGGCCCGTGATCGTCCCGGTCGCACTGGCCGTGCTCTTCGCCTTCCTGCTCACACCGATCGTCATCCGCCTCGAGCGCACGTTCATCCGCCGCACCGGCGCGATCGTGCTGTCGCTGGGCTTGACGACGCTGCTCCTCGGCTTCGGCGGCTGGTGGATCTACCAGCAGCTCAACTCCGTGGCGCGCGAGCTCTCCAGCGCCGCCACGAGCGACAACGTCGACCGCAAGCTCGAGTCGATCCGCAAGCGCGCCGGCCAGTTCAACCTCCTCGAGGCCGCGCTGCAGCGCGTGGCCGAAGTCGGGGAGCGGCAGCAGCGCCCCGACCTCAAGGTGAGCGTCATCCCCGAGCGCAAGACCCTCGGCGAGCGCTACGAGGAAGTGGCCCCGACGGTCGAGGGGGTGGCCGCGTCGTTCCTCGTGGTGGTGGTGGTCTTCTTCCTCCTCCGCGACCGCGAGCAGTTGCGGGACAAGCTCCTGCGCGTGGCCGGCCGCGCGCACCTCACCGTGACCACGCAGGCCATCGGCGAGACCTCGCAGCGCATCAGCCGCTACCTGCTCACCATCGCCCTGCTCAACATCGGCTTCGGCCTCATGATCGGGCTGGGGCTGTGGATGCTGCGCGTCCCGCACGCCGCCCTGTGGGGCGTGCTGGCCGGCCTGCTGCGCTTCGTCCCGTACATCGGCGCGGTGCTCAGCGCCGCGGCGCCGACCTTCCTGGCTTTCGCCGTCTTCCCGAACTGGTACGCCTCCCTGGCCGTCCTCGGCCTCTTCGTCTTCAGCGACCAGTTGATCGGCGGCTTCATCGAGCCGATCGTCGTCGGCCATCGCGTCGGGGTGTCGCCCATCGCCCTGCTGCTGGCCGCGATCTTCTGGGGTTGGCTCTGGGGACCGGTCGGACTGCTGCTGGCCACGCCCATCACCGTCTGCCTCACCGTCGGCGGCGAGTTCATCCCCGCGCTGCGCATCTTCTCCATCATGTTCGGCAGCGAGGACCCGCTGGAGGGCTACCTCAGTTTCTACAACCGCCTGCTGCTGCGCGACCGCACCGGCGGCATCGCCATCGCCGACCGCTACGCCGAGAGCACGACGATGGAGGAGATGTTCACCGACCTCTTCATCCCGACGCTCACCTTCGCGCAGGAAGAGCTGGACCGGAAACGCATCACCCAGGCCCACGATCACTTCATCAAGGACGTGGTGCGCGAGCTGATCATCCGTTTCGGCGACCGCAATGCCGGCACGCCCGACCCGCTCAAGCACATCGTGGCCGTCTCCGTGGCCGGCGAGCGTCTCTCCCTCGGCACGCTGATGCTCACGCAGCTCCTGCGCAGCGAGGGGTACACGGCGGACTACTTCACCGACCTTCCCGAACAGGAGCTCGTGGCCTTCATCAACGAGGTCAAGCCGGAGGCCGTGTTCGTGTCGTGCACGAACCCCGATCACGTCGGGCAGGGCTACGCCATGCTGCAGCTCCTCTCCGCCAACTTCCCCGACCTGGCCATCGTCGGCGGCGGCTCCGCCTTCTCGCGCGACCGCGCCAAGACGCTCAAGTCCGGCGCCACCTACGTGCCGGCCACGCTCAAGGACGCCAAGGACGACTTCATCGCCCAGCGCCGCGGCGCCCGCAAAAAGAGCGGCCGCATGACATTCAGCGGAACACGCTTCCGCGTGCCGCCGCCGGCGTAGGGCGGAATTGAAATTGAAAATGGAAAATTGGAAATCAGGCGGCACGCACGCATCTCGCGAGCGTCTTTTTCAATTTTCAATTTTCAATTTTCAATTCCGTCTCACCCCGGCGGCCACCCAAAGCTCCGCCCCCCCAGCACGTGCACGTGAATGTGAAACACCGTCTGCCCCGCACCCTCGCCGTTGTTCACCACCAGGCGGTAGCCGTCGTCGTGCAGGCGGAGGTCGCGGGCGATCTGCGCGGCGCGCACGATCGTCGTGCCGATCGTCGCCGCGTCGGCTTCCGTCAGCTCGTCGAGCATGGCGATGTGCTTGCGCGGGATCACCAGCACGTGCGTCGGTGCCTGCGGGTTGATGTCGTGGAACGCCACCACGTCCGCGTCCTCGTGCACCTTTTTCGCCGGGATCTCTCCCGCGACGATGCGGCAGAAGAGGCACTTGTCGTTACTCGGCATGCGCGGACAATACGACGACGCGCGGAATGCCTGCAAGGTCCGGGAGGAACGCGTCCACGTGATAGCGCTTCTGCGCCGCCAGCGTCCGGATGGCCTCCTCCTGCCCGTATCCCACTTCCAGCACGATGCACCCCTTCAGCGCCAGCCGGGGATGCGCCTCGTCCAGAAGGCGCTCGATGATCTCCGTCCCGCGCGGTCCCGGCGTCAGCGCCATGCGCGGCTCGTGAATGCGCACCTCCACGTCGAGCTGCTCGTACTCCCCGAACGGCACGTACGGCGGATTCGACGCGATCACGTCGAACGTCCCGCACACGCTCCCGAACAGGTCCGACGCCCCCAGCGCGACGTTCGATTGCAGCCGCGTGCGATTCAGGTGCGCCACCGCCAGCGCCGCGACCGAGCGGTCCACGCCCAGCACGTGCAGGTCCGGCCGCTCCCGCTCCATGGTGATGGCGATGCAGCCGCTGCCCGTCCCGATGTCGATCGCGCGCCCGTCCCGCGGCGCGCGCTCCAGGGCCGCCTCCACCAGCAGCTCCGTCTCCGGGCGCGGGATCAGGACGCGCTCGTCCACGTGGAAGTCGCGCGAGTAGAACTCCGTGTGCCCGCGGATGTACTGCAGCGGCACCCCCGCGTAGCGGCGCGCCAGGCGCGCGTCGAGCGGTGCGGGATCCACCATCAGCTCGCCGTGCGCGTAGAGATACGACAGCGACTGGCCGAGGAGGTCCGAGAGCAGGAGATCGACGTCGCGCGGATTGATCCCGCGGCGGAGCGCGTCCTCGCGCCGGTGCGCGCGCAGTTCGTCAAGACGTCTCATACGTCAGCGCCAGGAACGCATCCTCCAGCGCCGCATCCTTCTTCAGCTCCGCCGTCGTCCCGCTGGCGACGATGCGTCCGCGGTTGATGATCGCGATCCGGTCGCATACCGCCTCGGCCACCGAAAGCGTGTGCGTCGTCAGGAACACCGTCTTCCCCTCGCCGGCCAGGCGGCGGAACAGCTCCCGCACCTGCCGTTGGGCCAGCGCGTCCAGACCGACCATCGGCTCGTCGATCACCAGCACCGACGGATCGTGCACCAGCGCCGAGATCAGCACCAGCTTCTGCTTCATGCCGTGCGAGAGGTTCTCGATGCGCGCGTCGATCCAGTCGCCGAGGTCGAAATAGCGGAGGAGCTCCACCGCGCGCGGCTCGCACTCGCGCCAGTCCTTGCGGTAGAGGTCGGCAACGAAGTGCAGCAGCTCGCGGCCGGTCAGCTTCTCGTACAGGTAGGGGCGGTCGGGAACGTAGCCGAGGACCGACTTCGCCCGCACGGGCTCGGCGATCACGTCCACGCCGTTCACGTGCACGCTCCCGCTCGTCGGGAGCGACAGGCCGGCGATGATGCGGATGGTGCTGGTCTTCCCGGCCCCGTTCGGGCCGAGAAAGCCGAAGATCTCGCCCGCGGCCGCGGTCAGGGAGAGGTCGTCGACCGCGGTGAAATCTCCGTATCTCTTTGTGAGATCGTGGATTTCGATCATCCCGCCGAGAGGGTATCATCCGGCGGCGGCAACCTTGGCGGGTGGTTCCCGTAGAAACGAATGGCAGAACGTGTTCAGCTCGATGACCGCGCCCTCGTGGAGCGGATCCTCGGCGGCGACAGGGACTTGTTCACCACGCTGGTGGGCCGCTATGAGAAGCGACTCATCAACTATGTGTATCGCATCACCCATCGCTACGAAGAGGCGCACGATCTCGCCCAGGAAATTTTCGTGAAGGTTTATCTCGCACTCGACCGGTACGATCCGAAGTACCAGTTCTCGACGTGGCTCTTCCGCATCGCGCAGAACAGCGCGATCGACGCGCTGCGCAAGAAGTCGATCGCCGAGGTCCCGCTGGCGCGGACGGCGACCGACGACGAATCGTCGGGGAAAGAGCGCGAGTTCGCGGACGACGGCATCTCGCCGTACCGCGCCCTGAAGAACAAGCAGCTCAGCGCCGCGATCGACAAGGCCGTCGAGCAGTTGCCGACCGACTATCGCGAGCTCATTCAGCTCCGCCATTTCGCGGAGCTCTCGTACGAGGAGATCGCTTCCATGAAGAAGCTCCCCCTCGGCACCGTGAAGAACAAGCTGTTCCGTGCGCGGAACTTGCTCAAGGAGTCGCTCGGCTCCTTCGTGGAACCGTTATGACTTGTGAGGAATACCTGAACGATCCGGAGGCGAACGCGGCTCACCTCGAGTCGTGCGAGATCTGCCGGGCCATCGAAGAGGATCTCGGCGATCCGATCCCCGTGACGCCGCGGACGCTGAACCTCGACGCGCTGCCGCTCGCGCCGTGGGAAGGGGCGTCCTACCGCACCTGGCCGCTCGTCGCGGCCAGCCTCGTGGCCACGTTCACGCTGCTGATCGTCCTCTCCGCCGCCGCCGACATCTCCCCGGTCGCGGCCATGTCCTCGAACCTCCCCTCCGTGCAGGTGCTGCTCGCGTTCCTGCAGCTCACCGGACGCGCGATCGGAGGCCCGCTCGTGGTCGTCCTCTTCGTGGTCATCAACACCCTCCTCTTCCTGCTGCTCCGGCGGTCGCCGAAAGGAGTGGATGTTTAAGCGCCTCGTCGTCCCGCTGACGATCCTCTCGGCGCTGGTCGCGCTGTTCGTGGTCGTGTCGCCGACCGGTGCCTCGGGGCAGTCGCGGACGTCCGAGAATCGCATCGTCAACGGCGACGTCACCCTGAACGAGCCGGTCCACGGCACCGTGCAGTCGTATGGAGGCGCACTCACCGTCGCCTCCGAGATCAGCGGCGACCTGCTCATCATCGGCGGCAGCGTCACCTTCGTGGGCAACGGCCGCGTGCGCGGCAACCTCATTCACGCCGGCACGAAGCTCAACGGCGCCGAAGGGCGCGTCGGCGGCCGCATCCAGCCGCTCTCGTCGCTCGAAGGCGCCGCCAGCGCCGCCACGAAGAGCGCCATCATCGCCTCGCTGCTCCTGGTCTGGCTCATCGTCTCGGTGGTGGTGACCCTCATGAGCGGCCGCGAGATCCGCATCTCCTCGGTCGAGCTCCGCACCAGCGCCTTCCACTGCTTCGTCCTCGGCCTGGTCGCCTTCACGAGCTTCGTGCTGACCGCGATCGCCTTCAGCTACCTCGTCCCCTACGTCGTCGGCATCCCCCTCATGGCCGCGCTGGCCGTGTTCGGCCTCCTCACCAAGGTCTACGGCATGGTGGCCATCTTCCACGCCGTCGGGACCCTCGTCGCCGGCTCCCGCACGCGGAACCAGCTCGCCAACCGCAAATGGCTCCGCGGCGACCTGGCCATGGTCGTCATCGGCGTCCTCCTCCTCGGCGCCATCCGCCTGATCCCCGTCGTCGGCACCATCCTCTGGAGCCTCGCCAGCATCTTCGGGGTGGGGGTGGCCCTAGCCACCAAATTCGGCCGCCGCGAACCCTGGTTCCTGGAGTTGGACTATGGAGTGCGGCAACGCCAGTTGCCGCTCTAATTCGCGGCAGCGCCAGCTGCCGCAAAGTCATCAAACACCGACACCCGATCAATCCTGACGTCCCGCACGGTCTTCACAAAAGACGCGGCAGCTGTCTCTTCAAACCACGAAGCCGAACACCAGCGGTACGCGTGCGCGTCAGCAACCAGCCCATGGTGCACCGCGTTCTCGTGCGTGTACCGCAACCGCGCCAGCCACGACCCTTCGTGCGTGAGCTGCGTATCCCAGAACTGAAACCACACCTTGCGTCCTTTGCGGCCATCACGGCGATTGACGTTGATCGCGGAGTCGATGTGCAGCGCGCGGAGCATGCGACGCACGTTTTCGCCTGCTTCGGTCGAAACGACGAGGTGGTAGTGGTTGGAGAAGAGTGCCCATGCCTGCAGCCGGCAGGCGTGCTTCTGCACTGCTGCGAAGAGGGAGTGCTGGAGCTCGTCGAGTGCGGCAGGAGCCCGGAAGAAGTGTTGTTTGCCGAGCGTGCCGGCGGTGATGAAGTAGACGCCGGCGTCGCCGAAGCGGTGGAGGGGGGCGTGGGGCCAGTCTCGCATCGCCCGAGGGTCCCTCGGGTTGTAGGGGGTGTCAAAGGTTCTACGGCTGGTAGCCGCAGCTGGCGCTGCGGCGGATGGAGAGCGGCAACTGGCGTTGCCGCACTCCACATCACACGTTTTCGACGATGGCTTGGGCGAATTCGCTGGTTTTTACTTTGGTGGCGCCTTGCATTTGGCGCTCGAGGTCGTAGGTGACCTTTTTCTGCTGGATGGTCTTGGCGATGCCGCGTTCGATGGCGTCGGCGGCTTCCCACCATTTCATGTGGCGGAGCATCATCACGGCGCTCAGGATCAGGGAACCGGGGTTGATGACGTCCTGGTCGGCGTACTTGGGGGCGGTGCCGTGGGTGGCCTCGAAGATGGCTACTTCGTCGGACTCGTTGGAGCCGGGGGCCATGCCCAGGCCGCCGACCTGGGCGGCGAGGGCGTCGGAGATGTAGTCGCCGTTGAGGTTCGTGGTGGCGATGACGGAGTATTCGGCGGGGCGCAGCAGGACCTGCTGGAACATCGAGTCGGCGATGCGGTCCTTGATGACGATCTTCCCCTCCGGCGCGGCGCCGGTGAGCTCGGACTCGGGGATGGTGAGGTGGCCGTATTCTTCCTTCGCCACCTGGTAGCCCCAGTCCTTGAACGCCCCCTCGGTGAACTTCATGATGTTGCCCTTGTGCACGAGGGTCACGGAGTCGCGCTTCGTGGCGATGGCGTAGTCGATGGCCTTGCGCACGAGGCGCTTGGAGCCGAACTCGGAGATGGGCTTGATGCCGATGGCCGAGTTCTCGCGGATCTTGGCCGTGGTGCGGCGCTCCATCGAGTTGAGGAAACCGATCACCTGGTTCGACAGCTCGGAGGCGGCCGGCCACTCGATCCCCGCGTACACGTCCTCGGTGTTCTCGCGGAAGATGACCATGTCCACCTTCTGCGGCTCGCGCACCGGCGAAGGGACGCCCTCGAAGTAGCGCACCGGACGCACGCACGCGTAGAGATCCAGCACCTGGCGCAGGGTGACGTTCAGCGAGCGGATGCCGCCGCCGACCGGCGTGGAGAGCGGCCCCTTGATCGACACGCGATACATGGCCAGGTGATCGAGCGTCTCCTGCGGCAGGTATTCGCTGAAGAGGCCGAAGGCCTTGTCGCCCGCGTACACCTCGTGCCAGTGGATCTTGCGCTTGCCGCCGTACACCTTGTTCACGACGCCGTCGACGACGTGACGCGTGGCGCGCCAGATGTCGGGGCCCGTGCCGTCCCCTTCGATGTAGGGAACGATCGGGTCGTCAGGGACGACCAGCGTGTTGTTCTCGTAGCCGATGCGGGTGCCGGAGACGGGGTCTGCGATGCGGTTTGCCATGCGGCCGGGACTCTACCACCAGCCCCCGCAGCGTCGCCAGATTGCGGCGGTCCGCTTCCGCCTCGTCCGGCTTCGGCGTCTCGATCACCTTCGGGATGCGCTTGAAGCGCGCGTCGTTCAGCAGGAAGCGGAACGGCTCCAGCCCCAGCTCTCCCTCGCCGATGTGTTGATGGCGGTCGACGCGCGAGCCGAGGGGCTTCTTCGAGTCGTTCAGATGAAACGCGCCGACGTTCTCGAGGCCGACGTGGCGGAGCATGTCGTCGATGGTGCGCTCATAGCCGTCGCGAGTGCGCAGCTCGTAGCCGGCGGCGAAGACGTGGCAGGTGTCGAAGCAGATGCCGACGCGCTTTTTGTCGTCGACGAGGCGGATCATCTGCCCGAGCTCTTCGAACGTGCAGCCGACGCAGGTGCCCTGTCCCGCCGCGGTCTCGAGCAGCGTCACCACGCGATGATCGGGGATGAGCGCGTGCACCTGATCGAGCGAGCGCGCGATCTGGTCGATGCCGGCGGAGACGCCCGCGCCGAGGTGCGCGCCGGGGTGGAGCACCACCGCATAGGCGCCGAGGCGCTCGGCGCGATCGAGCTCGTCCGCCATGGCCGCGATCGACTTCCGCAGGAACTCCGGATTGGTCGTGCAGAGATTGATGAGGTACGACGCGTGCGTGAGCATCGGCCGCGACGCGTGCGACGACGCGAACTGCGCGCACTCGGCCTCGGTGAGCTCCTTCCCCTTCCACTGGTTCCCGTTCTTCGCGAACAGGGCGATGGCGGACGCGTCGATGGCTGACGCGCGCTCGAAGACGGTCGGCAGCCCGCCTTTCGTCGAAAGGTGAGCGCCGATGAGATCGCCTGGGGCGTGGGGAAAGGAGAAGCGGGACATGGGCTCCGCTGCAAACGCGTCACTGCAGCCTGAAATTCACCGTCACCGTGTAATACACATCGATCGGCTCGCCGCGATAGGTGGCCGGGCGGAAGCGCCACTGGCTCACGGCGCGGCGGGCTTCCTCGCCGAGGCCGTAGGGGAGGTCCTTGATGACCTCCACGTTGTCGATCGTGCCGTCGCGGCGGACGATGCCGCGCACGACCACCGCGCCGCCGACGTTGCGCCGCCGCGCGATGGCGGGGTAGCGCGGCATCACGCGGTCGAGCTCTTCCGGTTGCGTCCCGCCGGGCGGGACCGCGGAGTAGACGCCGGTCGAGCGCTCCACCGGCTCCGGCTCCGGGATCGGCGCCGGCTCGAAGACGGGCGGCTCGGTGACCGCCGTGTCGGCGACCGGCGGCATGGTGTCGGTGGTGCCGGTGGCCGCGGTGTCGGTCGGCTCGATGCTCGCGGTCTGCACGTCGAGCTGATGCGTGCCGGACGCGCTGACGTCGATGGCGTCCACGCTGGCGTACGCGATGGCCTTCCCGTGCTCGATGGCGTAGAAGTCGTGATCGCGCGTGTAGACGACGACCTGCGTCCCCTCGGCCAGCTCGCCGACCAATGGATAGAAGATGCCCGGCCCGGCGTAGAGCTGCACGCGGTCGGTCGACTCGCCCCGCAGCGGTGGCAGCCCGCGGATGGCCTTGTAGCGGTTCAGGCGCCGCTGCAGCTCGGCGGTCTTCTCCAGCGCGCTGCGCTCCGCCCAGCCGGCCAGCCCGTCCGCCGTCTGCACGCGCACCCACCCGCCGCGGTCCTCGAGCATGGTCACGCGGTCGCCGCTCGACGCGGTGGCCACCACCGGCGCGCGCGCGTGCGGCTCCGTGCGGATGCGGATCCGCGCGGAGAGCACCGTCAGCGTCTCGGTCGTCGCCGCCGGCTCGTCCTTCTTCCCGCCCGACTTGAGGACGATCAGGCCGAGGAGCACGAAGAAGAGGACGGCCAGCGAGACGACCACGATCAGGCCGCGGCCGTGGCGTGTGCGAGCGTCGGTCATCGCTTCATGAGCGTGTACAGGATGGCCTTCTGGACGTGCAGGCGGTTCTCCGCCTCGTCGTAGATGACCGACCGCGGGCTGTCGATGACCGCCTCGCTCACTTCCTCGCCGCGATGCGCGGGGAGGCAGTGCATGAAGATCGCGTCCTTCTTCGCCGACGCCATGTGCCGCGTGTCGACCATCCAGCCGGCGAAGTCGCGGTGGCGCTGCTCCGCCTCCTGCTCCTGCCCCATCGAGGCCCAGACGTCCGTCTCGACGATGTCTGCGTCATGGATGGCCTCGTCCATGTTCGTGGTGATGACGACCTTCGTCCCCGCCTCGCGCGCGGCCGCTTCCGCCAGCGCCACGACCTCGGGGAGCGGTGCGTAACCGGCGGGCGTGGCCACGGCGATGTCCATCCCGACTTTCGGCGCCGCGACCAGGAGCGAGTGGGCCATGTTGTTGCCGTCGCCGACGTACGCGATCTTGCGCCCTTTCAGCTCGCCGCCGAACTGCTCCCACGCCGTGAAGTAGTCGGTCATCGACTGGCAGGGGTGCGAGAGGTCGGACAAGCCGTTGATCACCGGCACGGTGGCGTGCTCGGCGAGGTCGGTGATGGTCTTGTGCGCGAAGGTGCGGGCCATGATGCCGTCGACGTAGCGCGAGAGCACTTTCGCGGTATCGGTGATCGGCTCGCCGCGGCCGAGCTGGATGTCACGCGACGAGAGGAAGAGCGCGTGCCCGCCGAGCTGGTACATCCCCACCTCGAACGAGACGCGCGTGCGCGTGGACGATTTCTCGAAGATCATGGCCAGCGTCTGCCCTTCCAGCGCGCGGGTGAACTTCGACTTGTCTTTCTTCATGGCGGCGGCGAGGCGGAAGATCTCCAGCACCTCGTCCGCGGTGTAGTCGGTCACTTCGATGAAGTCTTTGTGTTTCATGCGGGGAGCATTCTATTGGCTGTCATCCTGAGGCGCGTAGACGCCGAAGGACCCCTGCCTCGGGCGCGGTCGTCGGGTTTCAGCAGGGGGTCCTTCGCCCGCTGCGGGGCTCAGGATGACAGGTTTCCTTCCTCGCGCAATTTCACGAGGTGCGCCTCGATCTGGATCTCCGCCGCCCCGTGCAGGCGCGGGTCGAGCTCGGGATAGATGCGCGCGCGCATCTCCGCCGCGCTCTTCGCGCCCGCGGCGATGGCCTCGAGCACCTGCTGCTCGCGCTGCAGGCGGTGGGCGAGGTACTCGTCGATGAGGGCCACCGCGTCGTCGCGCACGGGTCCGTGCGCGGGATAGATGCGCCTGGGATTGCGCGCGCGCAGGGTCCGCAGCGAGCGGAGGTAGTCGCCCATGTGTCCGTCGGGCGGGAAGATCGCGGTCGTGCCGCTGCCGAGGACCGTGTCGCCGGTGAAGAGCTCGCCGTCGGACGTCAGGTAGCAGACGTGCTCGCTCGTGTGTCCCGGCGTGGCGATCACTTCGATCGTCGCGCCTTCGACGGACAGCAGCTCCCCGCCGCTCACGCGCTGGTCCACCTCGTCGAGCACGCCGTGCGGGGCGATGATGCGCGCGCCCGTGGCCGCCTTCAGCGGCACCGCGCCGGGCGCGTGATCGCCGTGGCGGTGCGTGATGAGGATCGTCTCGAGCCGCGGCATGGCCTCGCGGATCTTCGCCAGGTGCGACTCGATGTCGGGGCCGGGATCGAGCACCGCCGTCTCGCCGATGAGATACGTCTGCGTCCCGTCCAGCGTGAACGGTCCGGGGTTCGGGGCGGTGATCCTGCGGATGTTCATGTGGGGTGGGCTTCAGCCCGCCTTCAACGTCGGCTTGCCGTCGACGAGCACGGGCTCGATCGGCTCGATGGTGATGCCTCTCCGCGACTCCAGCAACGCGGCCACGTCCTCGAAGCCGCGGAGCGCCTCGAGGTTCTTCCGCGTCGGCAGCACGACCTGGAGATCCCGCCGCGCCAGCGCATCGGCGGGAGCGATCCACATCCACTCGACGATCTCGCGGCCGTCGATCGCGATGGCCGTGTCCCGCGGCACGGAGGCAAGAAAGAACCAGGTGTCGAAGCGCTTCGGCAGTCCGGCCGGGGTGATCCAGCGCGACGTGGCCACGAGCGCTTCCGGATCGAGCGCGACGCCGGCCTCCTCGCGCGCCTCCCGCGCCGCGGCCTGCCGCGGGCTCTCCTCCCCCTCTACGATGCCGCCGGGGAACACCCACGCGTTCGGCATGAACGACGCGCCGCCGTGGCGGCGCAGCAGCAGCACCTCCAGCGGCGCGTCGCGGAGCACGATCGCGCTCGCCGCGGGGAGCGGCGTCAGCACTGCCCCTGCCCGTCGTTCCCTTGCCAACCTAGCCACTCCTCTCCGTCCGGCCCGCGCTCCTTCTTCCAGATCGGGACGGTCTGCTTGATGCGGTCGATCGTCATGCGGCAGGCCTCGAAACTCTCGGCGCGGTGCGGGGAGCAGGCCACGATGGCGATCGACGAGTCGCCGACCACCAGATGGCCGAGGCGGTGCACCACGGCCAGGGCCACGTCGGGGAACCGCGACTCCACGTCGCGCACGATGAGCTCCATCTCCTTTTCGGCCATCGGGCGATAGGCGTCGTAGAAGATCGACTCCACCGCCTTGCCGTGGTGGTGATTGCGCACCACCCCCTCGAACAGTACGTACGCGCCGTCCGAGGGGCGCATCACGCGCCGCACCAGCGCGTGGGGGTCGATGGGCTCGTCGGTGAGGTAGGACATCTAACCGCCCGCGACCGGAGGGATGAACGCCAACTCGTCGCCGTCGCGGAGGACGGTCTCGGGCGTGGCGTAGGTTTCGTTGATGGCGATCATCGGCGGCTGCGTGTAGTCGCTCAGCTTCGCGTACTGCCCGCGCAGCGACTGCCACACGTCGCGCGCCGTCGTGCCGTCGGAGAGCGCGAGCTCGTGCA
Source organism: Thermoanaerobaculia bacterium (assembly GCA_035627015.1). Classification (GTDB taxonomy): domain Bacteria; phylum Acidobacteriota; class Thermoanaerobaculia; order Gp7-AA8; family Gp7-AA8; genus QHVT01. The sequence continues at coordinate 69,436 of DASPMO010000135.1, forward strand.
TGTCCGTGCCGGCGATGTCGCGGAGGACCGCGAAGAAAAGGAGGCGCACCTTCATCGTCCGCATTCTATCGGTAGAATGGGGGGCTGCATGTTCACGCCCGAGACCATCGTTGCCGACGCGCTGCAGAAGCACCCCAAGGCGCGCTGGGTCTTCGCCGCCTACCACCTCGGGCACTGCGCCGGCTGCGGCATGGCGGGGGACGAGACGCTGGGAGAGGTGGCCGAGGGGTACCGGATTCCGCTGGACGATTTCCTGCGGGATCTCAACTCCCTGGCGGCGGGCTGAAGCAAAAAAAGGAACGGGCGGCCCGGACGGCAAGGACAGATTTACAACCGCCTTTAAAGCCGTGGAAAAACTTTCCTTCAAAAATGGCAGCAACCTTCATGCGCCTTTTTTCACAAGCAAACGGCGTATCTCGCTTGATTGCTGTAGTTGCGATGGTTGCGACCGCTGGGAGGGTCTGATTCCGGACGGATTCGCGTCTCGTTCTGAAAGTTGGCAGCCCCCATGCAATGGTGGAGAGCACGATGAATCAGGTTTCGAAATGGACCTCGAAACCCCACTCGCGCGGGTCCCATCAAACTCGCCTGCGCCAAGTGGCTGCTGCGGGCTCCCTCCTTGACTATTGGACCGATTTTGGACGATTACTCACTTAGCTTCCTTGAACCCCACCAACTAGCCGCAGCAGTCCAGCTCTGATGTACCACAACGGACCCGAAAGGGTCCGTTAGTGCTTTATAGAGGTACGAGTGACGAGTGACGAGGTACGAGTAAAAGCTTTCACTCGTACCTCGTACCTCGTACCTCGTACCTGATAACCTCCGCGCCGTGGCCAGATCCAAACGCCCGAGCCTGTTCATCATCGACGGCTCCAACAACGTCTACCGCTCCTACTACGCCATCCGGAACCTGACCAACTCCGCCGGGTTCTCGACGAACGCGGTGTATGGGTTCACCACCGTCCTGCGGAAGCTGATGAAGGACCACGATCCGGACTGCATCGCCGTGGCCTTCGACGAGGGGCGGGAGACGGCGCGCACGACGCAGTTCGCCGACTACAAGAAAGACCGCAAGCCGATGCCCGACGACCTCGTCGTGCAGATTCCGCTGGTCTACGAAGTCCTGGAAGGCTTCCGCATCCCGGTCATCCGCTCCACCGAGTGGGAGGCGGACGACTTCATCGGCTCCCTCGCCTGCACCGCCCGCGACCGCGGCTACGACGTCGTCATCGCCACCAGCGACAAGGACTTCTTCCAGCTCGTCGGCGACGGCATCCGCCTCTACCACACCGGCCGCGAGACGATGTACGACGCCAAGGGCGTCGAAGAGGCGTTCGGCCTCCCCCCCGAGAAAGTCGTCGACGTGATGGCCATCTGGGGCGACGCCATCGACAACATCCCCGGCGTCCCCGGCATTGGCGAGAAGGGAGCCAAGGGGCTGATCCAGCAGTTCGGATCGCTCGACGGCGTCTACGAGAACCTCGACCAGATCAAGAAGGCCGCGCAGCGGAAGACGCTCGAGGAGAACAAAGACAAGGCCTACCTCTCCAAGGAGCTCGCGCGCATCAAGTGCGACCTCGACCTCGACATCGACTTCGAGACGCTGAAGCGCACCGACCCCGACCGCCCGAAGCTGCACGACATCTTCTCGCGGCTCGAGTTCGCCTCGCTCATGCAGGAGTTCCTCCCCGAGGCGCCGCCGGCGCACAAAGACTTCCGCATCGCCGCGACGGCGGAGGAAGTGCGCAGCTTCGTGGCGGGACACGAAAGCGTCGCAGTATGGCTGGAGCCGGAGACGCCGGAAGGCTTCGACGCGCCGATGGCGGCCTCGCTCTCCATCAAGTCCTCGGAGTCGCTGCTCGTCCCGATCCGTGCCGACCTGGGCGGCACGCCGGAGCTGCACGACGCGCTGCGCGAGCTCTTCGCCAGCGACCGCCTCTTCGTCGCCTACGACGCCAAGGCGCAGTCGCGCCGCCTGCGTGCCCTCGGCTGGCCCGTCCCCGCGCGCTGGGACGACGTCATGCTGACCTCCTACGTCCTCAACCCCGGCCTCCCCAGCCACGCCCTCGGCAACATCGCCCGCGACCGCCTCAAGCAGGACATCGGCTCGCGTAAGGACGTGCAGAAGACCGCGCCGCTCTTCGCCCTCGACCACGAGATCGGCTCCTCCCCGCTGGGGGCCTACCAGCAGTACCTCGGCGAAAAGTCGGAGGTCACCGTCGCCCTGCACGACGTCCTCGGACCCGAGCTCCGCCGCGACCCGGCCCTGCTCGACATCTACGAGCGCATCGAGATGCCGCTCTTCCCCGTGCTGGCCAGCCTCGAGGAGCGCGGCATCCGCGTCGACGTCGGCCTGCTGCGCTCGATGTCGAAGACCATGGGCGACCAGATCGCCGAGCTGGAGACGCGCATCTTCGAAGAGGCGGGGACGGAGTTCAACATCAACTCCCCCATGCAGCTCGGCCACGTGCTGTTCGAGAAGCTGCAGTACCCGGTCATCAAGAAGACCAAGACCACCAAGAGCTACTCGACCAGCGTGGAAGTGCTCGAGGAGCTGGCCGCGCACGGCTACGCCGTGCCGCAGCTCATCCTGCAGCATCGCGAGCTGCACAAGCTCAAGGGGACGTACGTCGACGCGCTGCCGCAGCTCGTGGCCGCGGACGGCCGCGTGCACACGACCTTCAACCAGGCCGTCGCCGCCACGGGACGCCTCTCGTCGTCCGATCCCAACCTGCAGAACATCCCCATCCGCACGCAGACCGGCCGCGAGATCCGCAAGGCCTTCGTGGCCGACGAGGGGTGGGTGCTGCTCTCGGCCGACTACTCGCAGGTGGAGCTGCGCATCCTCGCGCACATCTCGCAGGATGAGTCGCTCATCGAGACCTTCAGCCGCGGCGCGGACATCCATCGCGCCACCGCCTCGAAGATGTTCAACATCCCGCCGGACGAGCTGACGGCCGAGCAGCGCCGCGCGGCGAAGGTCATCAACTTCGGCGTGCTGTACGGCATGTCGTCGTTCCGGCTGTCGAACGAGCTCGGGATCTCCGGCGCGCAGGCCAAGGACTGGATCGAGGCGTACTTCAACCGCTATCCGAAGATCCAGGAGTACCTCGACCGCACGCTGGTCGAGGCGCGGCAGACGGGGAAGGTGACCACGCTGTTCGGGCGCGTGCGGTACATCCCCGAGATCCACAACCGCTCCTTCACCGTGCGCGGCAATGCCGAGCGCATGGCCACGAACGCGCCGATCCAGGGGACGGCGGCGGACATCCTGAAGATGGCCATGATCGAGCTGGAGCGCCGGCTCGGCGAGCACGGCACGGGCGCGCGCATGCTCCTCACCGTACACGATGAGATCGTGATCGAGGCGCCGGAGCCGGACGCGGCCGACGTGGCGGGGATCGTGAAAGAGACCATGGAGAACGTCTTCCCGCTCTCGGTGCCGCTGGCCGTCGACGCGCACTGGGGGAAGAGCTGGTACGACGCCAAAGAATAGTGAAGCGATTTCTCCTCCTCGTCGCCTTTTGCCTTGCATGCAAACCGGCGCAACAGCAGCAGCAACCCGCGAAACCCTCCGCTGCCGGGCCGCAGGTGCGCGCGACGGTGGTCACCATCCGCACGACGGTAGGCGAGAAGACACACGACTCCACGCTGCTCATCGCCGGCAACCGCGTCCGCCACACCGGCGAGCAGGACCTCTGGCGCCTCTACGACACGAAAGCGGATACGGTCACGTTCGTCGATGACGTGGAGCGGACCATCCGCACGGAGCCGCTCGACGCCATCGCCGCCCGCCGCCGCACCGCCAACGCCGCGGCCATCCCGCCGCAGTTCCCCCGCGCGCGCCTCGTGCGTACGAACGAGACGAAGCCGCTGCACGGCGCCACGGCGCGCGCGGCCGTGATCGAGTCCGGCACCTACCGCCGCGAGCTCTGGCTGGCCGAGCATCCGGCCATCCCGCGCGGCCTCTTCGCCATGATGCACGTCAGCGATGCGCCGAGCTCTCCGCTCGCGCCGATGATGAGCGCCGTCGACCAGGCCCTGGCGAACGAGCGCGGCTTCCCCCTCGTCGACCGCGCCACCCTGGGCGGCAAGGTGATCGTGGAGCGCACCGTCACCGGCATCGTCCAGCGCGAGGTGCCCGACGTCCTGCTCGCGCTGCCGAAGGACTACAAGGACACCACCCCTGTGGCCCGCAATCCGCAGCGCTGACTCCCATGGAGCCACCGCAAAGAGACTGGCAAAAAGAGCGAGGCGGCCGCATCGATCCGCTCCGCGACCCCGAGGAACCGCTCGACGATCAGGGACGTATTGACGAAGCCATCGCCGAATCGTTCCCGGCCAGCGATCCGCCGTCCTATAACGGCGGCGTCAGTGACTGAGCGTCATGTGCAATGTGGTCGCCGAGCACATTGAAAATGACGTGGGTTCGCATTCAGGGTGCTCGCCGGACACATTGAAAATGACGTGGGTTCGCATTCAGGGTGCTCGCCGGGCACATTGAAATGCCCCCGCGTCGCCTTTGAAGCGATCGCGGATCATTTGAATCTCGCCGGAGGCCAATTGCACGACCTCCGTGGATCATTTACGACGTGATCATGGGGTCATTTACAACGTGACCGAGGATCACTTTGGAATGATCCCGGGCACAAGGGACGTGATCCGCGGTCACATCACAGCACCGTCCGGGAGTCTCCCACGCGCTTCGTGGCGCCTTCTTTGTCGAAAAACTCCAATAACGGGATGGCCACTTTGCGCGAGATCCCGAACAGATCCTTGAACTGCCCGACGTCGATGGTTTCCCCCTTCTTCGCCGACAGCTTTTCGCGCGCCGCGGCCACGACGTCGCGGTGCAGGTAGACCCCTTCGGCGAGCCGCACGAGCGTCCCCTGCTTCACGAGATAGCCGATCACCCCTTCGATGACCTTCGGGCGCTGCTGGATGGTCTTGATGAGCTCCGAGGTGGCGGGCGTTTGCAGTCCCGCCTCGACGTAGCGCGCCTCGATCATGCGCGCGAGCTCTCCTTCCGCGCCGCCCAGCGTCTTCGAGCGCCCGGGGATGTCCAGCGCGTCCCCCTGCACCGTGGCGATCTTCTCCTTCGCCAGGTCATTCAGGAGAAAGTTCACCGGCGCGCCGGGCGGGACGAGCTTCTGCACGAACTCTCCCTTCGGCACGCTCACCGCCATCTTGTTGTCCTTGAAGTAGCCGTTCAGGAACTCCATGGCCCGGCGGCGGAAGTCGGCCAGCACGTCGTTGTGCAGGAACGTGCTGCCGGTCTTCGACGTATTCGGCACGCCGCGCAGCTCTTTCGCCAGCGACTCCGCGCGGATGCCGGTGCGCGCCTGCAGCTCGTCGATGGTCACGCCGCGCAGTCCCTGCAGCTTCGCCACCAGCTCCACGCGCTGCGGCAGCGTGCCGGTGGCGAGCGTCTCCAGGATCTCCGCGCGCGTGCCGCGGCTCAGCTTCTGGAGGTGCGCGTCGAGGATCACGCCGCCGCCGATGGTGAACGCGGGCGAATAGCGGCGGATGACGAAGCGGTCGCCGGCCACGGCGATGACCGGCGACTCCAGCCGGATCTGCGCGAACGCGCCGCTGCCGGGACGCAGCTCCCCTTCCGTGTCGTCGACGAAGCGGATCGTGCCCAGGAGCTCCGCGGAGAGGTGATGGAAGCGGATGCGCGTCTGCTCCTTGAGCGGCTTCGCATCGGGCAGCAGGTCGAGGTGCACGGTGATGACGGACGACGGCCGCAGCGTCTCCGGATGCACGACCTGGCGGCCGCGATGGATGTCTTCGAGCGGGATGTCGGCCAGGTTCATCGACGTGCGCTCGCCCGCGGAGGCGTCGTCGCGCGGCTCGCCGTGCACCTGGATCGCGCGCGCGCGGCTGCGCAGTCCGCCCGGCAGCACCTCCACCTCATCCTCCACCTGCACGCGTCCCGAGTAGGTCGTGCCGGTGATGACCGAGCCGAAGCCCTTCATCGTGAACGCGCGGTCGATGGGCAGGCGGAAGACGCGCGTGCTCGCATCGCGGTCGCCGACGGACGACACCGACTGCAGCAGCGCCGCGCGCAGGTCGTCCAGCCCCGCCCCCGTGGTGCTGCTGACCGGCACGATCGGCTTCCCTTCCAGGAAGCTCCCCGCCACCAGCTCCTCGATCTCCAGGCGCACCAGCTCCAGGATGTCGCGGTCGACGAGATCGCTCTTGGTGACGGCCACGACGCCGGAGGAGATGTCCAGGAGGCGGCAGATGGCGAAGTGCTCGCGTGTCTGCGGCTTGATCGACTCGTCGGCCGCGACCACCAGGAGCACGCTGTCGATGCCGCCCACGCCGGCGAGCATGTTCTTCACGAAGCGCTCGTGGCCCGGCACGTCGACGAAGCCGATCTGGTACTCGTCGGTGAACCAGCTCGCGAAGCCGAGGTCGATGGTGATGCCGCGGCGCTTCTCCTCGGGGAGCCGATCGGTGTCGACGCCGGTCAGCGCGCGCACGAGGGAGGTCTTGCCGTGGTCGATGTGGCCGGCCGTCCCGACCACGCGTTTCTTGCGTGTCATCGGCGCGAATCGTACTGTTGATCATGATCATCCGCACCGCGGACGGCGTTTCCCTGCACGCCACGCTCTACGACGCCGGTTCCGACCGGGCGCTGCTGGTGGCCTCGGCGATGGGCGTGCGCCGCCGCTATTACGAGGCGTTCGCGCAGCACGCCGCCGCGCAGGGCATCAGCGTGGTGACGTTCGACTACCGCGGCATCGGCGAGTCGCGCCCCGAGTCGCTGCGCGGCGTCGAGGCGTCGATGCTCGACTGGGGACGCTCCGACCTCCCCGCCGCGATCGACTGGATCCGGAGCGAGCTGCGTCCGCGCTCGCTCTATTACGTGGGACACAGCGCCGGCGGCCAGCTGGCCGGCCTGGCGCCGAACGCGGATGCCGTGGAGCGCTTCGTCTTCGTCTCCTCGCAGAGCGGCTACTGGCGCCACTGGTCCGGCATCCATGCCCTTGGACTCGGCGCGCTCTGGCTGGCCATGCCCCTGCTGTCGTATGCCTTCGGGTATTTTCCGGCGAAGCTCACCGGCCTCGGCCCCGAGGACCTCCCGCGCGGCGTGGCCGCGCAGTGGGCGCGCTGGGGACGCCACCCCGACTACCTCTTCCGCGACGTCGATCCCGCGCTCTACGCGCGCCTCACCGCCCCCGTGCTCTCCTACAGCCTCCGCGACGACAAATACGCCCCGAAGCGCGCCGTCGACGCCCTTGCCGCCCACTACCCGAACGTCACCCGCGTCCACCTCGAAGAGCGCGGCCTCGGCCACTTCGACTTCTTCCGGAAGTCGAAAGGCACGCACTTGTGGGATGACGTCGTGCGTTGGCTGAAAACGTAGGGCGGGCTTCAGCCCGCCTCCCGGACGGGGCGGGGGCGCCATCGCCGCGAGTGCCCGACGGGCTGAAGCCCGTCCTACGTTTCCACGTGCATCGCGAGGGCGACGCAGACGCTCCGTGGGCAGAGCCTTACTCGAACCTCTCCGGATACGCCTCCTTCAACTGCGGCGGCAGCGTCCCGTCCTGCCCCAGCGACTCCTTGAGGTCCCCCGCGTTCAGGATGGCCTGCCCGCGGAAGTGGTTGTTGGTGATGACGTACGTATCCTTCTTCTTCTTCGCGATCTTCTCGATGCGCTCCACCCACGGCGCGAGCTCGCGCTCCGAATAGAGGTAGTTGTAGCGCTCCCACGTCTCGCCGTGCGCGAACCACTTCTCGTAGTTCCGGCCGTGCAGCCGCGCGTAGCCGATCGGGCCCGTGACCGTGTCGGCCGGCTTGACCGAGTCGGCGTAGAGCGGCTGGTCGACGTTCACCCACGACACGTCGTGCTCCTCGAGAAAGTCGTAGAACTGCGGCTCCTGGAACGTCGCGTGCCGCACCTCCAGCGCCTTCGGGTAATCGGCGAAGGCCTCGAAAAGCTCGACCAGCTTCACGCGCGACTCCGGCGTGTTCCGGAAGCTCCACGGAAACTGAATGAGGATCGCGCCGAGGCGGTCCGCCTCCATGAGCGGATCGAGATAGTTGCGGAAGGCTTTCACGTCGGCCTTCGCCAGCGGCTCGCTCTCGTGCGTGAAGCCGCGGAACACCTTCGTGGTGAAGCGGAAGTCGTCGTTCGAGGCCACGCGGCGCACCCAGCTCTTCGCGTGCGTCGGCGGCGGGATCCGGTAGAACGGCGAGTTGATCTCCACCGTGTCGAAGAACTGCGCGAGGTAGGCGAGATGGTCGAACTTCGAGCCGTGCGGCGGGTAGACCGTTCCTTCCCAGTCCTTGTAGCTCCATCCCGCGGGGCCGATTCTGATTTTGGTGGCTTTGGGCAATGGTCAACACCTTGACGATTTATTTGGAGTACATCTTTTCGCGTTGCCTTCGTCGAGAAACCTATGCTAAAACCGCTGCCATCGGGGTCAATGTGAACAACTCCTCACCGGACAGCGCCGTTCGTTGGGGGGATCGTGTTGCTCCTGATGACTCGGAAGGGGGTCGATTCCAAACGCACTCGTAGTTCTCATCCATCGAGCGGGGGCAGGGTCGCGGCCCCCCGCAAGCGATACCCGCTGCGGCAATTCGAAGCACCAAGGTTACAACCGTTAGGAGATCAAGGTTTCATGGACACTTTCAACGACAAGTCACTCAACTGCGCCGACTGTGGACAGGAGTTCATCTTCAGCCGGAACGAGCAGGCGTTCTACGCCGAGCGTGGATTCACGAACGAGCCGAAGCGCTGCAAGAACTGCCGCGACAAGCGGAAGACCGCTCGCGACGGCAACGGCTCCGAAGGGCGCACCCGCCAGATGGTGAGCGTCACGTGCGACAGCTGCGGTGTGCCGACCGAAGTTCCGTTCACCCCGGTGAGCGGCAAGCCGGTCTACTGCCGCGATTGCTACAACCAGCGCCGCTCGAACAGCCGCCCCTCGAGCTGGGCGTAAACGAAACGACCCCCCTCACACGATCGAACCCTTCAGAGTCGGCCGGCGCTTTCTGGCGCCGGCCGTTTTGCTTGTATAGAATCCGCCCCTCTTGACTGGCCCCTTACTCCCCCCCGTCGATTCCATCCTCGATCTCATCGGCAACACGCCGATGGTGCGCCTGCGCACGATGAGCGGCGGCGCGCTCGCCGACGTCTTCGTCAAGCTCGAGCTGCTCAACCCCGGCTTCTCCGTCAAGGACCGCATCGGCGTCGGCATGATCGAGCGCGCCGAGCGCGCCGGCCTGCTCAAGCCGGGCGGCACGATCATCGAGCCGACCGCGGGCAATACCGGCGTCGGCCTGGCCCTGGCCGGCGTGCAGAAGGGCTACCGCGTCATCCTCTGCGTCCCCGAGCATTTCTCCATCGAGAAGCGCGAGGTGATGAGGGCCCTCGGCGGCGAGGTGATCCTCACCCCGAAGGACGGCGGCATGAAGGCGGCCATCGAGAAAGCGCAGGAGCTCGCGCGCGAGACCGAAGGCGCCTACGTGCCGCAGCAGTTCGCGAACCCGTTCAACGCCGAGTCGCACTACGAGACCACCGGCCCCGAGATCTTCGAGCAGATGGAAGGGCGCATCGACGCCTGGCTCGCCGGCGCCGGCACCGGCGGCACGTTCACCGGCGTGGCCAGGTACCTGCGCGAACGCCTGCCGGAGATCGAGTGTTATGTGGTCGAGCCGCAGGGGTCGATCCTCAAGGGCGGCGAAGCAGGTCCGCACGAAGTGGAAGGCATCGGCGCCTCGACGTTCATCCCCCCCGTCCTCGACATGTCGCTGGCGACGGACGTGATCCGCGTCGACGACGACCCCGCCTTCGACGTCGTGGCCCGGCTGGCGCGCGAGGAAGGGATCCTCGGCGCGTCGTCGTCCGGCGCGAACGTCCACGCCGCCCTCGAAGTGGCGCGCCGCCTCGGCCCCGGCAAGCGCGTCGTCACCATCATCCCCGACGCCGCCGAGCGCTACATGTCGAAGGGTGTTTACTCGCGCTGGCGTAAGGAGAGACCGGGGGAAATTGAAAATTGAAAATTGAAAAAGTGCGCGAGCCGCGCGGCCTCCGTTTTTCAATTTTCAATTTTCAATTTTCAATTCTAAATTCGCCTCACCGAAAGCGAGCACACACCATGGGATTCTCCACCGACTGCATCCACGCGGGCCAGGAGCCGGAGCCGCACACCGGCGCCGTCACCATTCCGATCTACCAGACCTCGACCTACGTGCAGCCCGAGCTCGGACGCCACAAGGGCTATGAGTACGCGCGCACGAAGAACCCGACGCGCTCGGCGCTGGAGGCGAACCTGGCCGCGCTGGAGCGCGGCAAGTACGGACACTGCTTCGCGTCCGGCATGTCCGCGACCGACACGGTCTTCCGCCTCCTGAAGAAGGGCGACCACGTGGTCGCGGGCGAGAACATGTACGGCGGGTCGTACCGGCTCTTCAGCCGCGTGCTGGAGCGCTTCGGCCTCGAGTTCACGTACGTCGACACGTCGAACGTCGACAACGTGAAGGGCGCCATGCGCGACAACACGCGCCTCGTCTTCCTGGAGACGCCGACCAATCCGATGATGACGGTGACGGACCTCGCCGCCTGCGCGGACGTCGCGCACCAGGGAGGCGCACTCGTCGTCGTCGACAACACGTTCTGCTCGCCGTGGCTGCAGAAGCCGATCGACCTCGGCGCGGACATCGTGGTGCACTCGACGACGAAGTTCCTCAACGGGCACTCCGACTCGGTCGGCGGCGTGGTGATCTCGAACAGCGACGAGATCGGCGAGCAGGTCGGCTTCCTGCAGAACGCGATCGGCGCGATCCTCTCTCCCTTTGATTCGTGGCTCGTCCTCCGCGGCGTGAAGACGCTGGCCGTGCGCATGAAGCGCCACGAGGAGAACGGCGTGGCCATGGCCAACTACCTCGCCAATCACGTGAAGGTGCAGAAGATCTATTACCCCGGCCTCCCCGACCACCCGCAGCACGAGCTGGCCAAACGCCAGATGAACGGTTTCGGCTCGATGATCTCCTTCGACCTCGGCTCGCACGAGAACGCGAAGAAGTTCCTCGACCGCGTCCGCCTCTGCTCGCTCGCCGAAAGCCTCGGCGGCGTCGAGACGCTCATCTCCCACCCCGAGACCATGACCCACGCCTCCGTCCCGATCGAGACCCGCACGAGACTCGGCATTACCCCCGGCCTGGTACGCATCTCCGTCGGCATCGAAGACATCGAAGACCTGATCGCCGACCTCGAGAACGCGTTCGAGGGCGTATGAACGTGGGGGGCGGGCTGAAGCCCGCCCTACGTCGAGCATGCTGAACGTAGGACGGGCTTCAGCCCGTCTCCCCGCGTGCGCAAACTCGCAGTACACGCCTTAATCCGCCGCCTGGTCAGTTTCGAGCGTGCCGCCGAATGCGAGCGCAAAGGCGGGCTGAAGCCCGCCCTACGTTGAGCATGCTGAACGTAGGACGGGCTTCAGCCCGTCCCCCGCGTGCGCAAACTACAATAGCCCCCGCATGCTCCTCCCCCTTGCGCTGCTCGCGCTTGCGTATCTCGTCGGCTCCATCCCGTTCAGCTTTCTCATCGCGCGGGCGTTCTCCGGCAAGGACGTGCGGCAGGAGGGGAGCGGGAACGTGGGGGCGACGAATGTCGCGCGGACGGCGGGGCGGGGGGCGGGGGGGCTGGCGCTGCTGCTCGATCTGGTGAAGGGGTACGCGGTCGTCGTGCTGGCGCGGTGGGTGGTGGCGCAGCCGGGGTGGCCGTTCCGGCCGGGGGTGCAGGCGTGGGAGTCGCGGGAGATGTGGATCGCGCTGGCCGGGCTGGTGGCGGTGCTCGCGCACATGTTCCCGGTGTGGCTGCGCTTTCATGGCGGGAAGGGGGTAGCCACGGCCGCGGGCGTGATCCTGGCGCTCGATCCGCGCGTATTCGCGGCCTCGGTGCTCGTCTTCGCCATCGTGGTGCTGCTGTCGCGAATGGTCTCCCTCGGGTCGATCGTCACGGCGGCCACGATTCCGCTGCTGTTCCGCTTCATCGGACAGGCCACGCCGTTCTGGCGGACGGTGGTGAGCATCGGCATCGCCCTGGCCGTCATCCTCAAGCACCACTCGAACATCGCCCGGCTCGCCGGCGGCACGGAGCGGAAGCTCGGCCGCAAGAAGGAGGATGAGTGAGGATCTCGGTCATCGGGGCGGGATCGTTCGGCACGGCCATGGCCGTGGCCGCGGCGCGCGCGGGCAATGAGGTCGTGCTCTGGGCGCACGATCCGGAAGTCGCGCGGACGATCCGCGACACGCGCGAGAATCCCGACTACCTCCGCGGCGTGACGCTCGCGGAGAGCATCCATCCGACCAGCGACCTGGCCGAGGCCGCACAGTTCGCGGAGACGATCTTCATGGTCGTGCCCAGCCATCACTACCGCGAGGTGCTGACGAACATGCGGCCCAGTCTCAACGGCGCGGCGCGCGTGATCTCCGGCACGAAGGGGATTGAGAACGAGTCGCTCGATCCGATGTCCGCGGTGACGAAGGAAGTCCTCGGCGACCGGCTGGCGGCGTTCGCGGTGCTCTCCGGCCCGACGTTCGCCATCGAGACGGCGAAGGGGATTCCCTCCGTGGCCGTGGTGGCGTCGCGCGACCTCGACTTCGCGCAGCAGGTGCAGCACGCCATGTCGTCGCCGTCGTTCCGGCTCTATCACTCGGAGGACGTGACGGGGGTGGAGCTGGCGGGCTCGCTGAAGAACGTGATCGCCATCGCCGCGGGGGTGCTGGAAGGTCTCGGCCTCGGCGCGAATACGAATGCCGCGCTGATCACGCGCGGCCTCCGTGAGATGACCCGCCTCGGCATCGTCCTCGGCGGCACGCTGGAGACCTTCGCGGGACTGGCGGGCATGGGCGACCTGGTGCTGACGTGTACCGGCGCGCTCTCCCGCAACCGCACGGTTGGCGTGCAGCTCGGCAAGGGGCGCACGCTGGAGGACATCCTCCGCGACGCGAAGTTCGTCGCGGAAGGAATCAAGACCACGAAGTCGGCGCAGCAGCTCGCGGAGCGGCATCGCATCGAGATGCCGATTACGACGGAGATGCACCGCGTGCTCTACGAGGGCGAGTCGCCGCGCGAAGGCATCCAGCGGCTCATGACGCGGGCACTGAAGTCCGAGGTGGTGTGACCATGTAGGGCGGGCTTCAGCCCGCCGGGGCTTCAGCCCGCCGGAGCTTCAGCCCGCCGGGGATTCGCGGGCTGAAGCCCGCGCCACATCGGGCGCCGGCAGCGTGTAGAGCCGCAGCCACCCCGCCGTGGCGAAGAGCGCCGCCAGCGAGATCACCATCCCCAGGAACAGCCCCGGCGGACGCGCGTTCGCCGGCATCGGCACGGGCCGCGCGTTCGGCACCTCGTACACGCCGACGGCGGGCGGGGGCGGACCGGCGACGCGCACGGCGCCCGGGACGTCGCCGCGGCTCAGCACCCAGCGCACACCGAGGCTGCCCAGGCGCTCCACTTCCTGCGGCGCGAGGACGGGGTTGAACGTGTGCAGGAGCGCGTCGTAGCCGCGCGGCAGGAGCTGCTCGACGCGCTGCTTCGTGTTCAGCGCGTCGTACGAGATCGCGTCGCGCACGCCGTAGAGCGTCGACAGGTTCGCGGGGAAGACTTCGAAATGCTCGGCGAGGAGGAACTGCCGCGCGGGGTCGCGCAGGCGGATCTCGCGGATGACGTCGGGCTCCGCCGGCACGGCCGTCATCGGCACGGCCGGATTGAAGCCGGCGCCGAACGCGATGAGCTCTCCCGCGGCGGCGAGGGTCAGGAGCGCGCCGCGCCGGCGCAGCGGCAGCGCGAGCGCGAGGCCGGCGAGCAGCCAGCAGGCGCCGGGAAGCGCGAGGCGGCGGAACGCGGTCAGCCCCGCGGCGGAGAGGTAATAGCCGAGGCGCTGTTCGTAGACCGCGGCGGCCTGGCGGAGATGCCCGCGCTCGCGCAGCGCCTCGATCCCGCCGCGCGCGACGCTGGAGATCGTGCGCGGCGACACGAGCGGGATCAGTCCGCCCGCGAACGCGAGCAGGCCGGCCACGGCCACGACGGTGCCGATCTTCCGCCGCTGCCGCGAGGCGAGCACCCACATCGCCGGCCCCGCGGCCATCGACCCGAAGAGGACGAAGAGGGCCACGAAGTACTCCAGCGTCAGCACGCGCAGCACCGGGACGTGCTTCGCCACCGCCCACACGCCCGGCGGGTACCACGACAGCACGAGCGCTGCGGTGCCGACGATCAAACCGCGCCGCAGCGACGGCGAGAGCTCGCGCCAGGCCAGGACGATGGCCAGCAGCACGATGGCGCCGATGAAGCCTCCCGCGCGGAGGTTGAAGTTCTCCGCGTGCGGCGGCACGGCGGTCAGATCGAGCTCGCCGCGCATCGGGCTGCCGAGGATGCCGGGCAGCACCTGCGAGACGACGCCCCAGATGCGGAACGGGTGGGCGATGCGCGGCCGCAGCACCTCGGCGTAGCTGTTGCCGAGGAGCGAGAGGAACGGCGCGAGCTGCACGGCCAGGAGGAGAAAGCCGAGGGCCGCGCCGACGGTCGAGGGGACGATCGCCGCCAGGCCGAAGTCGCGGCGCTTCTCCGCTTCCCAGGCCAGGAAGATCCAGATCCCCACCACGCCGAGGAACAGCGTCTCGGGATGACCCCCGGCGGTGCAGAGCGCGGCGAGGAGCACCACCAGCGCGGCGTTGTGAAGGGAGGGGTGCTTCATCAGCCGCAGCGCCGCGGCGGCCAGTCCGGCCAGCAGCGTGAAGACGCCGGTGATCGGGTAGAGCAGCCAGCAGATCGTGTAGCCGGCGGTGGCGTAGACCAGGCCGGAGAAGATCGCCTGCGGCCGCGGCACGTCGAGCTCGCGCGCGAGCCAGTACGCGCAGAGCATCGCCGCGAGCAGCTTGAGGATGCCCATGATGGCCCACCCATCGAGCCCGAAGAGGAGGCGCGGCCAGATGAAGGGGGAGAAGAGCGCGGTCTGCGGATTGGCGAAGAGCGGGCCGCCGTCGCCCGCCCAGCGATTCGTCCACGGCCATTCGCCCGCGGCGGCGAGGCGGAGGATCTCGGTGTCCCACGGCACGAACTGCACGATCACGTCGGCGAGGAGCGTGTTGGAGACGCGCACGCGGCGGGTCGGGTCCTGCTTCCAGGCGTCGAAGTCGAGGGGGATGTCGAGCGGGGCGAAGGTGCGGCCGGGAAGCAGGCCCGGCCCGGCGTAGAGCAGGGCGATTCCGAGGAAGATCAGGACGGCGCGGCGCATGTGCTAAGTGATCTTACATCAGTGAGTTACCGCTGGCTTCCGCATTGCAATATTGGAGGGTGTGGAGGACTCACAATGCTGAACCTGATCAAACAGTTTCTGACGTTCCGCTTCGCGCAGACGTCGGCTCGCGGCGCAATGCGCATGTTCGGTTTCGGGAAGATCGCGGCGATCGTCGGGATCGTCAGCGGCGCCCGTGCTCTCTGGAAGTACCGCCAGACCCATCGGCACGCGTAAGTTTCGACAAAGGGCGGGCTGAAGCCCGCCCTTCGTACGTTACGATGGCGCGGCATGCACCGGCAGAACCTCGGCGAGATGCTCGTCGCGGCCAACCTGATCGACGAAGTGCAGATGCAGATTGCGCTCGCCGAACAGAAGCAGACAGGGAAGCGGTTCGGATCGACGCTCGTCGAGTTGAAGTTCATCGACGAGAACGTGCTCGCCGCCTTTCTGTCGAAGCAGATCGACATCCCCTGCATCAGCCTGCTGCACGTCGACATCCCCAGGAAAGTCCTGCGCAAGCTCTCGCGCATCCATGCCCTGACGTACAAGGCCGTCCCGGTGCGTGTGGACAGCGACCGCCTGGAAGTGGCCATGGTCGACCCGACGGACGTGGAAGTGCTGGACAAGCTGGAAAAGGCGATCGGGATGACGGTCACGCCGCTGATCGCGCCGGAGAGCTCGATCCGCACGATGATCGAGCGCTGCTATCCGGAGGAGCGCGATCCCGAGTCGACGCTCAGCGGGCGCCAGCGCCCGCCGCGCAACGCGCCCGCCGATCCGGTCTTCTGGGACATCGTGGCGGAGATGGAGAGCGGCGATCTCGACGAGCGGCTCACGCGCATCGAGACCAAGCTGGAACAGGTGTGGGTGCTGCTGGAGAAGATCCTCCGGAACGTCGAGTCCCGTGAAGGGGTGCACCGTTCGTAAGCGGGGCGCGCTCCAGTCCCCTCTCCCCTTTGGGGAGAGGGCCAGGGTGAGGGGACGTGCATCGATGGAGGCGTTACCCCTCACCCTGACCCTCTCCCCAAAGGGGAGAGGGGACTGTTGGGAACGTGCCGTCGTACCGCATTCGATCCTCCTCGATTTCCACGGTTTCGCAGCAGGCGGGTGCTGATGTCGGCCGAATCCCTGCTGCAGGACTTCGGCTACCTGGCGGTTTTCCTGGGGACGTTCCTCGAGGGGGAGGCCATCCTGATCGCGGCGGGCTTCTTCGCCTCGCGCGGCTACCTCGACCCGATGGCCGTGTTCGTGGTGGCCTTCGCCGGCGCCTACGCGGGACACATCTTCTGGTTCTGGCTCGGGCGCGTGCACGGCGTGCGGCTGCTGGACCGCTTCCCGCGCATGAAGCGCCACTTCGGCAAGGGCATCCGCGTGTTCGAGCGCTACGGGGCCGCGGCGATCATCCTCACGCAATGGATCTACGGGCTGCGCATCACCTGCGCGGTGATCATCGGCATGTCGCGCATCGGCCTGGTGAAGTTCTTCATCTACCAGGCGGTGAGCTGCGGGCTGTGGGCGGCCGTCATCACCGCGGCGGGCTACTACTTCGGCCGCGCCATCGAGAGCGTCCTCGGGCGCGTCGAGCACATGGAAAAGTACGCGCTCCTCTTCATCGCGGTGATTGCGGTCGGCTTCTGGCTGTGGCATCGCTGGAAAGAAGGGCGTGAAGACGCGGAGGCCTGATCAGAAACGTGCGGCGGTGATGACGAACGCCTGCTGCGACTCGTAGCGGCTCGTACTGTGGTGCGACATGAGCACGAGGCGCGTCATCACCTGGCGCTTGCGCGCGGGGCCGGTGATCTTCACCTCGAACCCGGACGGAAAGCCGGGCTTGCCGTTGATCGGCTGCGCGAACGTGCGAATGGGCGTGGGAATCGGGTACGGCTGTGCGGGTGAGTTGGGGACGAACGCGACCGAGTACGGCATGCGCCCGGTGATGCGTCCGCCCCGCAGCCCGCGCAGGAGCGTGCGCGAGCTGACGATGGGGATGGTCACGCTGTTGACGGCGTTGTTGAACCGGCCGTCGGTGGCTTGCGCCAGCTCGTAGAACGAGCTGTTGACCGGCTGGCCGGGGTTCCACGCGCGCTGCATCCCCGCGGCGATCAGCCGCGGCACGATGCGCGTGGTGGCGAAGTCGCTCAGCGCCTCGAGCTGGAAGTAGTCGGCGTATTCGGCGCTCGTGCTGAGGTGCAGGTCGAGCGTCATGCCGCTGCCGGAGAACGACGGTGCGGCCGCGCGGATGAGGTGGACGTACTCGAATTGATAGCGGTCGGCCAGGAACTCCACCTGCGGCGTGCCGCCGTTGTTGTCGTGGTCGTACATGACGCTGAGCGGCGGGAGCTGCCGCGCCAGGAGGAGCGAGTTGCCGGTGAAGCGTTTGTCCGCCGGGTCGGGCAGGATCGTGCCGCTCGACGGCTGAAAGAGGGGGAGAAACGAGTCGGGCCAGACCGTGACCCCGGCCGGCATCGTCAGCGCCGCGCGGTACGCGGCCCCCGCGGTGTTCTCCTCGAAGGCCACGCGCGTCTGCATGATCTCGGTCTGCAGCGAGTTGATGGCGCGCTGGCTCATCACCGCCAGGTCGTTGTGGCTCTCGGTGAAGAGCGACGTGCGCATCGTCTCGTCGATCATCTGGTAGCAGACCAGCAGCATCACCACCACGATGACGATCGTCACCAGCACCTCGACCAGGGAGAACCCTTTCTGCTGCATCACGACCTCTTGATGAACGCGCGGTACTGGTGGAAGGAGTAGTGCAGCGGGATCTCGTCGCGGTAGGCCTCGACGCGCAGCACGTAGTTCCCTTTCGGGAAGCTGCCCGCCGGCGTCGGCAGCGTGTAGCTCGTACCGCTCTGCAGGTACTCGCCGGCCGGACGGACGCCGGGCGTGGCCGGCGTGTCGTCCTTCATGTGCAGCCAGCTCCGGCCGTTGTCGCGGCTGTAGAGCAGCGCGTAGCGCACGGGCGTGTCCTCGCTGAAGTCGTTCGGATAGGCGGGCGTGTACGGCAGGCCGTCCCAGCGCCTCCACGTGCGGTCCCAGGTGATGCTGATCGAGCCGGGATCGACGATGTCGATCTCGTCGTTCGGGGTGAGGATGCTGACGCGCGGCAGCTCGCGCACGCGCGCGGCGGCCGGCCTTCCGGAGATGCTGTAGCGCCCCGAGGCGAGGAAACTCTGGATCAGGCTGAGGAACGACCAGCGGGCCATGAAGGCCACGCCCGACTCCCCGGCCGGGGAGAGGCCGTTCACCACGACGAACGCCGCCTGATTGCCGTCGCGCATGGCCAGGAGCGCGCTGCCCGGCATGTTGGTCGTGTGCGTGTAGAACTCCGACAGCGGCGTCAGCTCCGTCGGCGCGCCGTAGGCGTTCTGGAGGAAGTGGTCGGGGTTCATCGACGTATCGTTCACGTCGATGTCGAACGGACGGTTGTTGTCGATCGACGACGGCATCGGCAGGCGGTACGAATCGGCGATCTCCTGTCCCTGCGCGGCCAGGTTGCCGGTCGAGCCGTCCTGATAGCGGTGATGGAAGGTCGAGCTGGCACGGCCGCTCCAGAAGAAGGTCGTGCTCCCCTCTTCCTGCGGACGGCGCACGGCATTCTGGAGCTGCGTGCCGGCCGGCAGACGCGTGCCGATCGCGTCGCGCCGCACCCGCGAGAATGTGTTCGGCCCGAAGCCGGTGGGGAGATTGCCGGTCGCGCTCCACGTCCCCCAGGCGTGGTCGGGCCACAGCTCGCCGAGCCAGTGCATCGACCACCAGTAGTCGGCCGCGAACGAATTCTCGCGGATGTACTTCACGCCGCCGTTGTTCTCATTGGTGATCGACTGCTCGTTGAGCGCGCCGTTGTTTCCGGTGAACGGCCGCGCGGAGACGGCGATGCTGTTCGGGAAGCCGTTCGCCGCGTCGTAGCCGATCTCGCCGCCGATGCCGACGTAGTAGTACGAGAAGCCGGTCAGGGTCGTGTACACGGCGTTGGCCCGCATCACCGCGGAGCGGAGGATCTGGTAGATGCGCGGCACGTCGATCTCCAGGTGGCCGCTGCGGGTGTTCCAGCCGTCGTTGTTCGGGTCGCCGTCCGCGGGATAGTTCTTCACGCCGAACCAGTTGCCGCTGAACGGCGGCCCCTCGTACGACCATCCCGGCCACGAGGCCGCGGCGTTCGTTCCGCCGGCCTGGAAGTCGTCGAAATAGCGGTTGTAGCCCATCCCCAGCGCGTCGCCGCGCACGCGTCCCGACCCGGCGTGCGGCAGCTTGAGGTCGAAGTAAGGACAGTGGCGCGGGTCGCCGAGGAGCTGGAAACGCTCGGTGAGCGGCAGGTGCGGCGGGTTGGCCGCGTCGCCGAACAGCCACGTGTCGCTGCCGCGCCAGACGTACGTGCGCGAGACGTTCGGGTAGTCCGTCTCGGCGCTGCCGATGCGCGTCTCGACGGTCACCACCGCGTCCTTGGGCAGTTTGATGGAGGGAATGGTGATCACCCAGCGCGCAGTGTTCTTCGGGGTGGTGCCGGACGACGCCAGGTTCACCGAGAACGGCGGCGGCGAGGTCGAGTCGGGGAGGTCCTCCAGCGGCGCGGGGATGTACTCGAGCGCGTAGAGGCGCGCGCCGGCGTCGAGGCCCCCCTTGTCGCACGGATCCTTGTCCTGCGCGCAGGGCGCCTTCAGCGGCGAGTTGTAGAGGCGGATGATCGTGTCGGAGCCGCTCTGGGTCGAGGAGTACCACATGGCCGTCTCGCCGCTCGTCGGCTGCGCGGCCGTGGCCGGCGCGGTGAAGGAGTAGTGATCGGGCTGCCCGTCGGCGTCGAAGTCGACACCGCCGGTGTAGGCCGCGATCTCGCCCGGGGCGGGAGTCCAGGAGATGCCGCGCAGCGTGATGGTGATGGGCGTCGGGGCGCCTCCCTGCCCGAGGAACTCGGGGACCGTGTGCGGAGCGGCGGGATTCACGTGATACGAGTAGACGCGCAGCGTGACCGGGTCGCCGTTGCCGGAGCGCAGTTGCTGCGGATGCGTGACCGCGCGGACCCACGGCGCCGCGGCCGGGCTCTTGGCCGCGTCCGAGTAATTGCGCAGCGGCGGGAAGGGGAACAGCTCGCCGTGCAGGTTGATCACGATGGCGTTGCGGTAGAGGTCCGGACGCATGTACATGTCGTCCAGCAGCAGCCGCAGCGTCGGCGCGTCCGCGCTCTCGAGCTTCGCCGCCACGCGCTGCTCGAAGAGGGCCCGCTCCTCGGGATAGCGCATGCCGTGGTTGTACTGGTCGGCCAGCGCGTAGGGGAGCGGGTTCGTGTCGCTCGGTCCGTTCACGAGCGTCCCGTCCACCGAGATGCGCGCGTTGAAGAAGGCCGGCGGGTAGTACTTCTCCACCGCCGAGCCCGCGGGGAGGCGGCCCGGATAGAAGTAGACGCCCGGGACCGGCGCCGTCGACTCCGCGGTGTCGTTCACGTACGGCGTGTAGAGCGGATCGCGTCCGTACGACAGCTTGCGGACCCAGTGTCTGCGGAACTCCAGGCCGGGATGCCTGGCCTCCAGGTCGGCGATCGCTCCCTCGACGAACGGCACGATGTTCTGCATGTACAGCCACCAGCCGGGCACGTTCTCGATGGCGATGAGATAGACGTCGTACACCTGCGTCGGCGGCATGTTCTGCGGGATGGTGCTCAGCACGCCCGCCACCTCGGCCAGCACGCGCACGCCGCCGGCGTCGTTCACGTACACCTTGACGTTGACCAGGCGGACGTCGTTCGCGCCGCGCACGCGCTGCACGCTGATGCGCCGCTGGAAGAGCCACTGGCCGCCGGCCATGCGGTTGCCGCTGGTCGGATGGGCCGGATTGTCGATTCCCTTCTGGACGGTCAGGAGGGGCTGGTTGGTGGTGCCGTCGTCGAAGTCGTCGAGCACGACCTCGGTCGCGCCGCTCTCGGTCTGCACGACCGCGCGCAGCTCCTCGAGCATCGAGATCGCCTTCTGCGTGGCGAACTGCTTGTTGAGGTTGTCCTGCGTGCGGCGCAGGACCGTCGTCACCATCGTCGTGGAGAAGGCGATGATGATCCCGACGATGGCCATGGCCACCAGGGTCTCGATCAGGGTCATGCCGCGCTGGTTTCTCATTGCAGTGCCGTCCCGCCGCCGACCACCCAAGGGCTGCGGCTGAAGAGGTAGTTGCCCATCTGCTGGCGGATCTGCGCGAGGATGGCCGCGTCGTAGTGGATCTCCGCGACGTCCGAGCCCCCCAGCAGGTGCGCGTTGCCGTTGGCGATGACGGTGCCGTTGATGATCCCCGGGGGGCTGAACTGGAAGTTCCCCTGCACCCAGACCACCCCGCCGTAGAAGGCGTTCGACTGCGAGTTGCAGATCAGGTTGCCGAGTACCACCAGGATGCCGCTCCCCCGCAGCGGGCGTCCGGCATGGAAGGTGGCGTTGCCGCGGATGACCACGAGCGACATGTCCGGAAGGGGATTCGGGAGCTGCGACTCGTCGTCGACGACGAGGTCCGCCATCGCCACCAGCTCGTTCAGCGTCACGCCGAAGATCTGGTCGAGGGCGAACGAGTTGTTCGTCGACTGCAGCCTCGGATTGCCGGAGATCGTGCCGTTGCCGAGCGGCGCCCCGCTGTTCGGCGCGTGGGCCACGCCGATGCCGGTCGTCCCGCCGCGGATGCGCGACGGTTGCGTGACGTTGACGCTGGCTGCATTGAGCGCGCAGAGCGCCGCGGCCGCCGGCGGGTTGAGGCCGAGCCGCTGGATGTCCACGCGCATGGTGCGCCGCGCCAGGACCCGGTTCGGCGAGACGTCCGGAGCGGCCGCCGCGTCGTTGCGGACGTAGACGATCCCCTCGGAGTCGAGCTGCCAGATCGTCCCCGGCTGCGGCTTGCCGCGCCGCGCGCTGACGTCGACCACGCTCGCCCGGCGCAGCTCGTACCGCCCCCAGACCCGCCCCGTGCTGTTGATCTCGAACGAGCGGACGATGCCCGTGGCCGGCACCTCCGAGTCGTACGCCAGCGGGTTGTGCCGCGGCATGTGGATGCAGGCCGCGCCGTCGGCCACCGGATTGAAATTCGTGACCGGCTGCACCTGCTGGCGCACGAACCACGACAGGCCGTCGGTGAGACCGGCGCTGGCCGCGTTCGTGGCGTGCCCCTGCACCGACAGTTGCCGCGCCAGCGCCAGGCCGGAGGTCTGCAGCATGACCAGCAGCGTCATCAACAGGAGCAGGATCAGGGTGCAGGCGAAGATGGCCATGACCAGCGCCGCCCCGCGCTCGTTCCTGTTTCTTCGTCGTCGCGACATGAAGACACACCTTTCCCATGTCTGCCCCGGAGGGCTTCGGTGCGAGTGGACTTGGGGCGAGAAAAGAAAAAGGGGCTCTACGCCCCTTTGTTGGTACTCGCCGTACCGCGTTGTTTTGTGCTCTGGATCACAAGTTAATGCGTCCGCCCTGGCTCCGAGGTGATGGAGCCGTCATAGCGACGCAAAATGTGAAGGGTGGAAAGAATCGACTTTGGAAAGTGCCTCAGAAGCGCGGCGGCTTCTGGGTTTCCTGCGGCTCGAGCTCCTCGGCGTCGTAGAGCCCTTCCTCGGCCGCGGCGGCGGCAGCGGCAGCGGCCTGCTCCTTCGTCTCGGCCGCCTTCTGCTGCTTGGCCGCTTCCGCGGCCTGACGGCGCTTCTCCGCCTCGCGCTGCTGCTGGTGGAGCATCTCCGGCGTGGGACGGACCGGTTCTTTCGACGTGGCGAAGGCAGGCTGCTTGGCGGTGGTGGTGACGTGCGCGCCGGCGCCGGACTTGTTCAGCGTCTCGTTGGTGATGACGATGGTCGTGGCCTTGCGCCCCTTGCGGTTGGCGCGCTTGGCGGCGGCGACCATGGGGGAGTCGCTGGCCGTGACCACGGGAGCCGGGGCGGCAGTGGCCTCGGCGGCCGGCTTCTTTGCGGCGTCGTCGGCGGATGCCGCTCCACCGAGACCGAGGGCCAGGACGATCGTCAGAATGCGCTTCATGAAACGTGTAATGTGACACCGAACCGCCACAATTTCCGGTGCGCCCCGAATCTTGCAGCGGTCGAGGCCTGAATGTCACCTGAATCCCTGCTGCAGGACTTCGGCTACCTGGCGGTTTTTCTGGGGACGTTCCTGGAGGGCGAGGCCATCCTGATCGCGGCGGGCTTCTTCGCCTCGCGCGGCTACCTCGACCCGATGGCCGTGTTCGTGGCGGCCTTCGCCGGCGCCTACGCGGGACACATCTTCTGGTTCTGGCTCGGGCGCGTGCACGGCGTGCGGCTGCTGGACCGCTTCCCGCGCATGAAGCGCCACTTCGGCAAGGGCATCCGCGTGTTCGAGCGCTACGGGGCGGCGGCGATCATCCTCACGCAATGGATCTACGGGCTGCGCATCACCTGCGCGGTGATCATCGGCATGTCGCGCATCGGCCTGGTGAAGTTCTTCATCTACCAGGCGGTGAGCTGCGGGCTGTGGGCGGCGGTCATCACCGCGGCGGGATACTATTTCGGCCGCGCCATCGAGAGCGTCCTCGGGCGCGTCGAGCACATGGAAAAGTACGCGCTTCTCTTCATTGCGGTGATTGCCATCGGATTCTGGCTGTGGCACCGCTACAAGGAACGGCGCGAGGAGGCAGGAATTTGACATAGATCCTGATATACCGCTACTTTGTTCCATGCTTCCATTCCGTGCGGCCGTTTTCGCGTTGCTCGCCCTGCCACTGTTTGCCGAGCTTCGCCACGGCATCCTCGACGAGACGATCCCCGGGGACGTGCAGGTCCAGTCCGCGGGCGAGAACATGGTGATGATGGTCGTCGACTCGCGTGCCTCGGGCCAGCCGGACGGCGTCGGCGACTTTATCCTCACCCTGCGCGCCGAGACTCCGTTCGACGAGCGCTTCGCATTTCGCATCCAGGGCGCGTCAGTGGTCATTCGCGCGAATCGCGTCATGGCCTTCGCCCCCGACCGGAAGCTGGCGGTCGTTTTCGAGCACGACGCGAACTGCCCCGACTGCGACTACGGAAGGTCGAAGGTGCTGCGTTACACGGGATTCGAAGTGCGGCGGCTGAATGGCGACGCCCGCTGGCCGCGCCTCGCGCCACGACGTGCGGACGTCATCGAGGATGACGCAACGAAGCCGAAACGCGTAGTGAAGACCGAACGCGCTCCCGGGATTTCGACGAACGAGACAAATTTTTACTACGAGCCGGTGGAGTACTGGGACCCGTGCGAGGACGAGTTCTACGAATCGCCTTTCTGCGGTCCGGGAGCCGGAGGGCTGAAGCCGGCGAAAACGTGTGCGGCGGGAGGTGTGGGCTCCACGTCCTGCTCGCTCACCGGCTGCGTCACGTCGTACGGCTCGTCGGCGGGCTGCTCGACCAGTTGCTCCGCGGGTTACTACTCCTGCTGCTACTGCAGCGACAGCGGCGCGCACTGCGGTTGCTACAAACAGTGAGTGGAGCGGCGGGCTGATGCCCGCCGCTCCACGAGAGGGTTACTTCAGCTTCTTCTGTTCCGGCATGCCGGTGCCCCAGTAGTGCTGATCGAACCACTGAGAGTAGTCCTTCTGCGTGATGAACTGGAGCATGCCCGCCACATGCGCGGTCGTGCCGTATTTGAAGTTGAACGTCTTCTGGTAAGACTTGAGGAACGTGTAGAACTTCTCGTCGCCCAGCTCCGCGTGAAGCTGCGCGATGAGGTACGCGCCCTTGTCGTAGACGAGCCACGTGCGCGACCGTCCCGCAACCACCGGGTCGCCGGCCAGACGGTTGGCCATGGCGATGGACGACGTGGCCGTGGCCGCGCTGGCGCTGCCCTTCCAGTCATTCATGATCGCGTTGAAGGCGCTGCGACCCTTCATCTTGTTCATGAGCAGCCCCGCGCAGTACTCCGCGAACGACTCGGTCAGCCACTGCTCGTGGCCGGAGGGCATCTTCACCGCGTGCCCCCACCACTGGTGCGCGATCTCGTGCGCGTAAACCTTGTTCGCATGCTTGGACATGGCCTGGTTATCGAGGTCCTCGTGCGGGTTGAACGCGGCGTCGGTGATGAACATCGTTCCCGGAGGCGCCTGGCCGCCGTTGAATTCGTCGATCTCGATGATGTTGAACTCCGTGAAGGGGAACGGCCCGAGGAAGACCTCGTAGAAGTCAATCATCTGGTGGGCGAGGTTCGCCAGCTTCTTGAACGCCATCTGATCGTTCTGGCCGTAGGAGGCGACGCGCACGGTCAGGCCGTCGCGCACGGTCTCGCCGAAGTAGTACTTCCCTCCCTGCAGCGACGCGAACTGCACCGGCTTGTCGATCTTCGTCTCGACGAGGTTGTAGTCGCCCTCCTCGGTGCGGCGGATGGTGGTGCCGGGCGAGATCACGTGGAACGGCTTCTTCACGCGCGAGACCGCGTGGAACGTGTAGTACTGCTCGCCCAGCTCCGGCTGCGGGAACCAGGGGAAGACGCCGAGCTGCCAGACCTTGTCGCCGACGCCGGTGGAGCCGAAGAGGAAGTCGCCGTCGACAGCGAGCTTCCACGACGCCGTGCCGTTCACCGGGACGTGCGCAGGCGTGGCCACGATGAGCTGGTCGTTGCGGTGGTCGTACTCGAGCGCGTTGCCGGCGGCGTCGGCGATGCTGCGCAGGTTGAACTTGCGCTCATCGTTCACGCCCACGATGAGGTCGTTGAAAAGGTCGAAGCGGAACACGCGCCGCGGCGTGTTCATCGGCACGACGGTCTGCGTCATCGTGTACTTCACGTCCTTCTTGTCGGAGGCCGTGAGGTCGAGGTCGACCCCGGCGAGCAGGAAGTTCTGCACCGAGTACGTCTTCCAATCGCGATTGATGAGCTGCTCGGAGAGCGACTCGCGATAGAGTCGGCCTTGGGCGATGCGGTTCGGCGTGTACGGCGCGGAAAGCTTCTCCAGCGACTCGGTGTGACGGAGCACGTCGTCGTAGATGTAGATCGCCGGCTCCTTGCCGCCGCGGATCTGCGCCATGGTCAGATCGCCTTTCGGGTTGTCGAGCACCTTCATGGCATAAAGGTGCACGAACGGCGCGCCCTGGTCCTTGGCGAAGTATTCCTTGAACTGGCGGAACTTGTCGTCGACCGAGATCGTGCCGCTCGCGGCGAGCTCCGGCAGCTTGCCCGGGCTGATGTAGAGCAGCTCGTGGAACGAGTCGCCGACGACGACGGCGCCATCGCGCTCCGTCGCGTTGAGGCCCGTCACGCGCTTGACGTTCCCCTTCACCACCGCCGCCTCGACCGGATCCTTCGACACGTACTCGTACGTGCCCTGGCCGGTGAAGAAGAGGCCGATGATGTTGTCGCCCGCGATGACGGGCGTAGCCGATCCCGAGGCGAGGGTGAAGGTCATGTGACCGGATGCCAGCTTGACGTTGCTGACGGGCGACGACGCGCCGAGCGTCATGCCGTCATAGGCGGCGACCGTGGCTTTGAGCGACTCGGCCGCCGAGAGCGGAGACACGAGGACCGCAACAGCAATCAGCGCTAGTGCGTGGATTCGTTTCATGAAGACTCCTCGAGGTTGTATTGAACCGAGGGTCAATACGCGCGAAGAGCCCGATTTGTTTCTTCAGCCCTCGTAGGCCTTCTGCTCGAGCTCGGCCTGGGCCGCCGCGAGGCGCGCCACGGGCACGCGATACGGCGAGCACGACACGTAGTCGAGGCCGCAGGAGCGGAAGAAGCGGATCGACGCCGGATCGCCGCCGTGCTCTCCGCAGACGCCGACCTTCAGCGTCGCATTCGCGCCGCGTCCGCGCTCGGTGCCGAGGCGCACGAGCTGCCCGACGCCTTCCTGGTCGATCGACTCGAACGGATCGCGCGGGAGGATCTTCTTCTCGACGTAATCGGGAAGGAACGTCCCGGCGTCGTCGCGCGAGTAGCCGAAGGTCATCTGCGTGAGGTCGTTCGTGCCGAAGGAGAAGAACTCCGCCGTCGCGCCGAGCTGGTCGGCGATGAGTGCCGCGCGCGGGATCTCGATCATCGTGCCGACGAGGTACTCCACCTGCACGTGGTTCTCCGCCATGACGGCGCGCGCCACGCGATGGGTCATGTCGGTGGTGAGCTGCAGCTCCTTCACGGTCCCGACCAGCGGAATCATGACCTCGGGGCGCACGTCGACGCCTTCCTTCTTCAGCTTGCACGCGGCCTGGAAGATGGCGCGCACCTGCATCTCGTAGATCTCGGGATAGGTGATGCCGAGGCGGCAGCCGCGGTGGCCGAGCATCGGGTTCGTCTCGTGGAGCTGATTCACCTTGTTGCGCAGCTCGACGAAGCCCCAGTTCATCTCGCGCGCGACCGACGAGATCTGGGCCTCGGTCTGCGGCAGGAACTCGTGCAGCGGCGGGTCGAGCAGGCGCACGGTCACGGGCATGCCCGCCAGCTCGCGGAAGATCCCCTCGAAGTCGCCGGCCTGGAACGGCAGCAGCTCGTCGAGCGCCCTGCGGCGCCCCGCCTCGTTGCGGGCGAGGATCATCTCGCGCACTTTCAGCACGCGCTCCTCGGCGAAGAACATGTGCTCCGTGCGGCAGAGGCCGATGCCGTGCGCGCCGAAGAGCCGCGCCACGCGCGCGTCGTTCGGCGTGTCGGCGTTGGTGCGGATGCCGAGGGTGCGGATCTCGTCCGCCCACTTCAGCAGGCGGTCGAAGTTGCGGTAGGTCTCGGAGTCCTCGGGCTTCATCGAGCCCTCGAGGAGCACCTGCACGACCTCCGACGGCCGCGTGGCCAGCTTGCCGCCGATCACCTCGCCGGTCGTGCCGTCGATCGACACCCAGTCGCCTTCTTCGAGCGGCTCGTGTCCCTCGCTGCGCAACTCCCCCTTGGCGTAGTCGACCTTCAGCGCGCCCGCGCCGACCACGCACGGACGCCCCATGCCGCGCGCGACGACGGCCGCGTGCGACGTGAGCCCGCCGCGGGTGGTGAGGATGCCGGCCGCGCTGTGCATGCCGGCGATGTCTTCCGGCGACGTCTCCACGCGCACGAGGATGACCGGCCCGTCCTTGGCCATCGACACCGCGTGCTCGGCGTTGAAGGCGATGCGGCCCGCGGCCGCGCCGGGACCGGCGGGGAGTCCGCGGCCGAGGAGGCGGCCGCCCGCGAGCATCTTTTCCTTTTCGGCGGCGTCGAACACCGGCGCGAGCATCTGCGTGATCTGTCCGGCCTCAACGCGCTCGACCGCTTCCTGCTGCGAGATCAACTGCTCGTCGACCATGTCGCAGGCGATCTGCACCGCCGCGAAGCCGGTGCGCTTGCCCGTGCGCGTCTGGAGCAGGTAGAGCTTCCGCGACTGGATCGTGAACTCGATGTCCTGCATGTCGCGGTAGTGCGCTTCGAGCTTCTTGTAGACGTCGACGAGCTGGTCGTAGACGTCGGGCATCGACGTCTGCAGCTCGCTGATGGGCAGCGGCGTGCGGATGCCCGCCACGACGTCCTCGCCCTGCGCGTTCGGGAGGTACTCGCCGAAGAACTTCTTCTCGCCGGTGGAGGGGTTGCGCGTGAAGGCGACGCCGGTGGCGCAGTCGTCGCCCATGTTGCCGAAGACCATGGACTGCACGTTGACGGCGGTGCCCCAGTCGTCGGGGATGCCGTTCAGCTTGCGGTAGGTGATGGCGCGCTGGTTGTTCCAGGAGTTGAACACGGCGCCGATGGCGCCCCAGAGCTGGTCGTGGACGTCCTGCGGGAAGTCGCGGTTGCCGCGCTCGCGGACGATGTTCTTGTAGGTGGCCACGAGCTCGCGCAGCGACTCAGCGGGAATCTCGGCGTCGGTCTTCACGCCGGCGCGGTCGCGCAGCGCGTGCAGCTCGTGCTCGAAGTGCTCGCGGTCGATCTCCAGCACGACGTCGGAGTACATCTGGATGAAGCGGCGGTAGGAGTCGAGCGCGAAGCGGTCGTCGCCCGACGAGGCCGCGAGTCCCTGCACCGTCTCGTCGTTCAGGCCGAGGTTGAGGATCGTGTCCATCATGCCGGGCATCGACGCGCGCGCGCCGGAGCGCACGGAGACGAGCAGCGGCTGGTTGCGATCGCCGAACTTGCGCCCGACGGAGGCCTCGACCCGGGCCAGGTTCTCCGCCACGGCCTGCTGCAGCTCGGGCGGATAGGTTTTGTCGTGGTCGTAAAAGTACGTGCAGACGGCGGTGGAGATGGTGAAGCCCGGCGGGACGGGCACGCCGATGTTGGTCATCTCGGCGAGGCCCGCGCCTTTGCCGCCGAGGATCTCTTTCATCTGCGCATTGCCCTCGGCGCGGCCATCGCCGAAGTAATAGACGTACGTCGTCATAGCGGCGGGATTATGTGCCAAAAGAGAGCTCCACGCGGCTGGCAAGTAGCCGCTGGATGGTGGAGCGGAGAATCGGTCCCTGCCAGTTGTTCCCCGCCGCGACGAATTCGATGCGCGACACGTCCACCCCGCGCGCCTGCAGCGCCGCGCGCAGTGAGGCGACGCGCGCCGCGGTGACGCGGCGATTGTCCTCGGCCGTGTCGTACCGCACTTCGTAGCTGGTGATTCTCGCCCGCCGCCCCGCGAGCAGCGGCACGACGGCATCGAGCTGCGCTTTGCTCAGCTCCTCGATGACCTGGCCCTTCGAATCGAAGGCGAGGCCGTAGAGCGGATAGGTCGCCAAATGTAGGGCGGGCTTCAGCCCGCCTCCCCCCGACGAGAGAGGCGGGCTGAAGCCCGCCCTACATTTGTCTCCATACCAGGCGTCGCCGAGCCACTTGATCTCGAACTCCGTGAAGAACCGCAGCCCCGTGAGGTGCCGGCCGTCGGGCGTGCGCGTCAGCACCGCATGTCCCCACGTCGCCCCCTGCTGCCACGTCAGCATCGCCACGCGGTTGTCGGTGCCGCCCTCGAGATAGGTCGGCGGCTCGGACTCGATCGTGCCGGTGATGCGCGCGCCGTCCTGCTGCAGCGAGGCGCGCTGTCCGTTGATCGTCCAGCAGCCGCCGAACGGCGGCGTGTCGGGCGGCGCCACTTCGTCGCCGAGGACGTGGAAGGCACGCGCGCGGACGTAATACTTTTCCCGGTCGAGGGAGCGGATGCGCACGTAGCGCGCGACCGTCTCGGGCACGGGCCAGAGCTGCCGCTCGTTGTGTTTCTGCGGCTCGACGGAGATCAGCTCGCGCCACGTTTTCCCGTCCATCGACGCATCGAAGGCGAGGCCCCGCGGCACCTGATCGCCCACGGACACGGTCACCCCGACGCGCTTCAGCCGCGACGGCGACAGCAGCGAGTAGACCAGCGTCTCGTCGGGCGCGCCGGGCGAGGAGATCCACGCGGTGGTGGAGATGCCGTCGATCGCGTGCACGGCCGAGAGCTCGAGATTCAGCTCACCGGTGCGCGAGACCACCGCCGCGCCGTAGGCGAGGTTCAGCAGATTCTCGGCGTCCGTGTCGGGCTCGATATGGAGGACGGGCTTCAGCCCGTCCTCCCGGGGCGGGCTGAAGCCCGCGCTACGTTCGCCACAGGCGATGAGCAGGCAGGCCAGCAGCGCGAGCTTTTTCACGACGCGCGGTAGTCGCGGCGGTCGACGACGATCTTCGTCACGTCGGCGATCGTGGTTACGGACTGACCAACCCGGCGCAGGAGAGACATGCGATTGGCGCGCACCTGGGCGTTTTCGACGTTGACCATGACGTCTTTGAAGAACTGCTCGAGCGTGGGTGCCAGTGAGGCGAAGCGCTCGATGGCCGCGCGATAGTCACGATGGGCGATGGTGTCGTGAAGGTTCAGCGCCACGAGCTCCGCGAGCAGCCGCGCCTCGATCTCGTGCTCGAACCTGGAGCTGTCGACGTCCGTCGACGTGTGCCCCTCGGTGATGTTCTCGATGCGCTTGGCCGAGTCGAGCACCGACAGGAAATTCGGGTCGCTGCGCATCGCCTTCAGCGCCGAGATGCGGTCGACGAGATCGGTGAGCGACGACGCCCATCCCGACTCCATCGCCGCGGCGATCTCGTCGTAGGCGAACTGCCAGGCCGAGGCCTCCAGGATCGTGCGCACGCGCTCGGCGAAGAAGGCCAGCAACTCGTCCTTCACGCCGGCGTTGCCGTACGCCTCGATGCCGAGGTCGATCAGCCGGTCGATGCCGATCTTCACCTCGCGCTTGTCGCGGTTCAGCAGGATCTGCACGACGCCCTGCGCCGCGCGGCGCAGTCCGAACGGGTCCTTCGAGCCGGTCGGCTTCGCGCCGATGGAGAAGAAGCCGACCAGCGTGTCGATGCGGTCGGCCAGCGAGACCACCGCGCCGGTGACGCTGCGCGGCAGCGCGTCGTCGAGACTGACCGGCTGGTAATGATCGTAGATGGCCTGCCAGACGTTCTCCGGCAGCCCTTCCTCGCGCGCGTAGATGCCGCCGACGCGTCCCTGGAGATCGGTGAACTCCTTCACCATCTCCGTGACCAGGTCGGTCTTGCAGAGCCGCGCCGCCGTGGCGACGTCGGCATCGTCGAGGATGCCGCGGGCGATGCGCTCGATGCGCTTCGTCTTGTCGAGGTAGTTGCCGAGCTTTTCCTGGAACTGCAGGTGCGCGAGCTGCTCGAGGCGCTCCTCCAGCTTGCGGCGGCGGTCCGTCTCGTAGAAGAACTGCGCGTCGGCGAACCGCGCGTTGGTGACGAAGGAGTTGCCGTACGCGGCGTTCCCCTCGGGGTCGCCGTCGTTGTCGAGCACGGCCAGGAAGGAGTTGGTGAGGCGGTCGTGCCGGTCGCGGATCGGGAGCTGCTTCTGGTGCACGCGCATCACCGTGACCAGCACCTCTTCCGGCAGGGCCAGGTATTCGCGGCGGAACTCCGCCCGCACCAGGCCGGGATATTCGGTGAGGTACTGCCACTGTGACCAGATCGAGACGTCCTCGGACGGCTTGCCGTCCACTTCATTGGCCAGCGTCCGCGCGCGGTGCACCATCACCTCGCGCCGCCGCATCGGGTCGACGACCACGCGCGCCAGCTCCAGCTTGGTCACGTAGTCGTTGTACGAGCCGACCGTGAACCGCTTCGGCACGAGCGTGCGATGTCCCACCGTCTGCACGCCGGACTGCGTGCCGAAGATCGAGATCGGGAGATGCTCCCCCTCGAAGATCGAGACGATGGAGTGGATCGGGCGGATGTACGCATGCTCGCCCGTGCCCCAGCGCATCATCTTGGGCCAGCGCAGCGACTGGATGATGTCCGGGATGCGCGCGGCGAGAATGTCGCGCGTGTCGCGGCCGGCGATGGTCTTGCGAATGCGGATGTAATCGTCGTCCGAGGCGATGATGTCGTCCGCGGTGGCGTTCTGTTTTTTCAGGAAGCCCTGCAGCGCGGCCTCGGGCGATTTCTTCGGCGGGCCTTTCACTTCCTGCACGCGGTCTTCCTCGCGAAGCGGAAGTTTCTTCAGCAGAAAGATGATGCGCCGCGGCGTGGTGTTGACGGTCACGTCGGGCGACAGCGCGCCCAGGCGCTCGCGCAGCGTGGCCGCGGCGGCGTCGTGCATCCACGCCGGGATCTCTTCCGTCAGCAGCTCGAAGAAGTAATCAGCCATTGGTCCGTGCCTGCATGAGCGGGAAGCCGAGCTCCTTGCGCGCCTCGAAGTACTGCTCGGCGCAGCGCACGGCCAGGTCGCGCACGCGCTTGATCACGCCCACGCGCTCGGTCACCGAGACGGCGCCGCGCGCGTCGAGCGTGTTGAACACGTGCGAGCACTTGAGGGTCCAGTCGTAGGCCGGGAGGACGAGCTTCGCGTCGAGGCAGCGGCGCGCTTCATTCTCGTAGATGTCGAGGAGCTTCCAGTGCATCTCCACGTCGGCTTCCTCGAAGTAGTACTTCGAGAACTCGTACTCGTCCTGCTTGCGCACGGCGCCGTACGGCACGCCGGGCGTCCAGTCGATGTCGAAGACCGACGACTGGCGGGCCAGGAACATGGTCAGCCGCTCGAGGCCGTAGGTGATCTCGGCCGACATCGGCGCGAGGTCGATGCCGCCGGCCTGCTGGAAGTAGGTGAACTGGGTGATCTCCATGCCGTCGAGGAGGATCTGCCACCCCACGCCCCACGCGCCGAGGGTGGGGGACTCCCAGTTGTCCTCCTCGAAGCGGATGTCGTGCTTGGTGAGATCGAGGCCGAGGGCGCGGAGGGAGTCGAGATAGAGGTCCTGCACCTCGAGCGGCGACGGCTTCAGGATCACCTGAAACTGGTAGTGCTTGCCGAGGCGGAAGGGGTTGTCGCCGTACCTGCCGTCCGCGGGACGCCGGGAGGGTTGCACGTAGGCGACGTTCCACGGCTCGGGCCCGAGGACGCGGAGGTAGGTGGCGGGATGCATCGTGCCGGCGCCGACCTCGAGATCGAGCGGCGTTTCGATGATGCAGCCGCGCTCGGCCCAGAAGTTCTGGAGCTTGAGAATCAGTGACTGGAAGGTCACGCGCGACATTGGGCGCGCATCATACAACTGCGCGCCCCGTGCGTTCGTTGCCCCTTAGTTGCCCCGCGTATCGGTGGTCGTCGGCGGAGGAGGCGGCTCTTCTTCCTCTTCCTCGCTGTCCTCTTCCTCAGGCGGGTTGGTGTTCGTCGCCGGAGGCTGCTGCGGCTGCGGCTGCGGCTGCGGTTGCGGCTGTTCCTGCTGCTGCGGCGGATTCGCATTCGTGACCGGCGCCTGCTGCTGCGGCGGCGTGGTCA
Source organism: Thermoanaerobaculia bacterium (assembly GCA_035627015.1). GTDB lineage: Bacteria > Acidobacteriota > Thermoanaerobaculia > Gp7-AA8 > Gp7-AA8 > QHVT01. Next base: position 103,326 of record DASPMO010000135.1, read on the forward strand.
CGGCGGTATCGGTCGCCGGCGGCTGTTGCTGCGGTTCCGGCTGTTCGCGCTCCGCCGGACGTGGCTGCTGCTGTTGCGGTTGCGGATAGGTACGCTGCGACTGCTGCGGTTGCGGCTGCGGATACGTGCGCTGCGGCGGCGGTGTGGCCGAGGTCATCGGCGGCGGATAGGACGGCTGGCTCGGGAGCGTGCCCGCCAGCGTGCCGGATCCGGAGGCCACGTTCGGCGGCGGTACGGCCGAGGCGACGCTCGGGTCGATGGTGAAGGCCGTGGTCGTGTCGGCGTTGGTGCCGGTCACCGGCGGCAGCGCCTCGCCCGGTCCATGAATGGTCGACGTCACGCCCGCGGCGGAGCCTTCCTGGACGGTTTCGTACGCCGCCTGATTGCCGCGTCGAGCTCCGTCATCTCCCCCGCACGCAACCCCCCAGAAACTAACGAAAATCAACGGGAAAATCAGTGTTTTCTTCATGACCACTCCTGCCCTCGGAATCGCAAGCGAGGTGCCACTTCGGCCCGGCGCCGATCTTGCGAATGTGAATCTTTGGAGGACTCGAAAATGGCCAAAGATCGCACCAATTCAGGCGGGCCCACCTACAACCCGAAGGATGCGCCCGTACCCGATCCGGACAAGCATCGCCACGCCCAGAGCCGCGACGAGCTTAAAGAGCGCTCGGTGAGCGGTGACCGCCCCGGCCGCGGCCGGCGCAACGGGTCGGACAAGGCCCCGCGCGGCTAAATGTAGGGCGGGCTTCAGCCCGCCTCCCTCGGGGGCGGCGGGCCGAAGCCCAGACAAAGCAATCGACAGCACGAAACGAGCAACGCGGCTCTGAGCGTCAGAGCCGGATCGCTCCGGCGGAGCAATCCATGAGTCGAGCCAGCCTGTGCGTCGCTGATCGCCGGTTCCGGGAAGCGGCGAACCACGTCCGCGGCACATGCAGCGTTCCGAAATATGCTCTTGACGCATATTTCATTCCGGCGTAAGTTGTAATAACCCTATGCGCCGGATCGTGCTCCTGCTGCTCCTGGTTGCGCTGCCGCTCGTCGCCCAGCTGCCGCCCGGCACGACCCGCACGAACTTTCGCCAGTACCTCTGGGCGTACACCCTCGTCGCGCTGCCCGACGACTCGCTCTGGGCGCTCGACTACTGGAACATTCAGGGCACGCGCATCCACCCCGACGGCACGACGGCCGACTTCGATCTGCCCAAGCCCTGGAGGTCGGTCGCGGCGACGGCCGGGCCCGACGGCGCGCTCTGGATCCTCTCGGCCGGCCAGATCGGCCGCGTCGATCCGCAAACGCGGGCGGTGCAGCGCTGGGCCGTCGCCGTGGGAAGCCCATTCCTCCTCTCCGGCCCCGACGGCAATCTGTGGTTCGGCGGGGCCGGCAATCAGGTGAAACGCATGCGACCGGACGGCACGATGCTCGACTCGTATCCGATCGGCGGCCCGGCCACGGGCGCGGTGTTCGGCTCCGACGGCGCGCTCTATCTCGCCACGGGAACGAGCCTCGTGCGGATCACGATCGACGGCCAGCGGACGGAGTTTCCCGCGGCCGTGAGCGGCGATCTCTACGCCGGCCCCGGCTTTCTCTGGAACGGCGACCGCGGCTTCCTCGAGCCGGGCGACCGCGCTCCCTCGGCGACGATCCGGAAGCTGAGCCTCCAGGGCGAGACGCTCGCCAGCTACACGCTTGACATGACCTCGTTCGCGGCCGACGCCCTCGGCAATCTCTGGCTGCGCACGACCCTGGCCGGCGGCAGCGACGTCGTGGCCCAGCTCTCCCCACAGGGCGTGCTGACGCGGTTCGGCCCGTTCCCGCCGCTGCCGTGGTCGGAGTGCCGTCCCCGCTTTTACGGCGGGATGGTGTTCCTGTCCGGCGGACGTGTGGCCATGGCGGACTTCTATCCCGACATTCCCATCCCGGCCAGTGCTCCGCCGCCGTGCGGCGATCCGACCTGGAAACCGGAGTTCCGGAATACGCTCACGATCTTCGATCCGCGCATCGTTCCCGTCATTTCGGTGGAGGCGCTGAATCGCACGTCCCGCCGCAGAAGCGTGCGGCACTGACCTGGCCTATACTGCCCGAGGGTCGTAATCCCAAAACTGGTGCCTATGGAACTGCTCGGTCAGCGGTTCGGACACATTCGTGTCACTGGAGTCGTCGGCGAGGGCGGCATGGGAGCGGTCTACTCCGGCTTCGACGAGACGCTGGAGCGAAGGGTCGCGCTCAAGGTCATTCACGAGGATCTGCGCCTCGACGAGGAGGCGCGCGAGCGTCTGCTGCGCGAGGCGCGTGCGCTCTCGCGGCTCGATCACCCGAACATCTGCCGCATCCACGATTACGTCGAGGCGAGCGATTCCGATCTGCTCGTGCTCGAGTACATCGACGGCCGCACGCTGACGAACGCGCTGCGCGAGAAGCGCTCGCGCGCGGAGAAGCTGCGCATCGCGCTCAGCGTGGCCGAGGTGCTGGTGGTGGCCCACCGCGCGGGCATCCTGCATCGCGACCTCAAACCCGACAACGTGATGCTCACGACGTCGGGCGAGGTGAAGGTGCTCGACTTCGGCCTCGCGCGGCTGCTGAGCCGCGCGCGCAACACGCCCACGAACAACGAGGTGGACGAGCCGGCCCCGCGCCCGCGCGTCGTCCGCGAGGGCGAAGAGCCGCACACCCCGTCAGGCTTCCTGAAAACCCAGGTCGGCGTCTCGATGGGCACGCCGATGTACATGAGTCCCGAACAGGCCCGCGGCGAGGAGCTGACGCCGGCCAGCGACATGTTCGCCTTCGGCCTGCTGCTGCAGGTCCTGTTCACCGGCGCCGAGCCGCACCCCGACTTTCTCGGCGCGCGTCAGGTGATGCTGCGCGTGGCGAAGGGCGAGACGAACCCGGTGCAGGGGCTGCCGCGCGACATCACCGCGCTGATCAACCGTCTCAAGAATTTCGCTCCCGCCGACCGCCCGACCGCGGTGGAGACGCTGGAGCGTCTGCAGTGGCTGGCCAGCAAACCGGCGCGCATCACGCGGCGCAGCATCGCCGCCGTGATCGTGCTGATGGCGCTCCTCGGCGCGTGGCGCTATATGGTCGACCTGCGCCGCGAGCGCGCGGCGGCGATTGCGGCCGAGGCGCGGGCCGTTGCCGCGCGCGCCGATGCGGAGCATCGCCGCGATCAGGCGGAGGGGCTGATCGAGTTCATGATCGGCGACCTGCGCAGAAAGCTCGAGCCGGTGGGGCGTCTGGACATTCTCGACGACGTCGCGAACCGCACGCTGGAGTATGTCGACGGCCTCGAACCGGCGACGCTGACCGCGTCGGAGCTGGCCCGCAACGCGAAGGCCGTCAACCAGCTCGGCGAAGTGCGCGTCGGGCAGGGGAAGTCGCCCGAGGCGCTGGCGCTGTTCCGCCGCTCGCTCGTGCTGACCGCCGCGGCCGTCAAGCGCGAGCCGCGCAATCCGGACGCGCTCCTGGTCCATGGCGAGACGCACTACTGGCTCGCCAACGGCCTGCGTCTCCTCGGCAAGTACGACGAGGCGCTCGTGCACATGCGCGAGTACATGAAGACCGGCGACGCGCTGGCGCTGCTCGATCCGAAGAACGAAAAGTACCAGCTCGAGCGCGCCTACGGCCACAGCGGCGTCGGCGTCATTCTCGAGGCGAAGGGCGATCTCAAAGAAGCGGCGCAGCACTACCGCGTCAGCCTCGAGGTGAAGCAGCTCCTCGCCGATCGCGCGCCGGGCAACGCGGACGCGCAGGCCGAGCTGGCGCGCGCGTTCAACAAGGTCGGCGTGAATTACTACCGCCTGGCCGACCTGCGCACGTCGAACGAGTACCTGCGCCGCGAGCACGAGATCTATGGAAGCCTCGTCGCGCGCGAGCCGCAGCAGATGAAGTGGAAGGAGCGGCTGGCGTACAGCAAGGCCTATCTGGCGCGGGGACTGGCCATGACCGGCGAGACGGAGGCCGCGCTGGCCTTGCTGCGCGAGGAGCTGGTCATCGAAACCGAGCTCGCGGAGCGCGATCCTGCCAACGTGGAGTGGCAGCGCGCCACGGCCATGACCACCGCCGGCATCGGCCTTCGCCTCGTCGATCGGGGCGATCTCGAGCAGGCCATTCCGCTGTTGGCGGCCGCCTCGTCGAAGATCGCCGCCGTGCGCAGGCTCGCGCCGACGCGGGCGTCGTTCGAGCTCGATGCTGCCTACATCGACGGTGAGTACGGACGCGCTCTCGCCGCGCGCGGCGACGCTCGCGGGAGTACGCTCCTGCAGCGTGCGCTCGAAACGGCGGAGCGCCGTCGCCAGGATTCCGCCGCGCCTCCGCACCTCGGCCGCATCGCGCTCTACCTGGGCGATGCCCTGTCGCGCACCCGCCCGGCCGCGGCACCTGCCTTCTGGCAGCAGGCCGCGCGGGATCTGCCGCCCCTGGCCGGCACGACCGATCCAGCACAGCTCGCGACGTGGGTGCGCGTGCTGTCTCGTCTCCAGCGAGAGGATGAGGCGCGCGCCATTCTCGCGCGTCTCCGGCTCAGCGGTTATGCAACCGAGGAGCTGACGATCAACCGAACAACAAAGTGAAGGGAGAATCTTTGAGCGCAAACCCGTCCACCGTCAATCTCCTCGTGTCGTGGGATCCCGGGCTCAACCGGCCGACCGTCAATGACCCGCAGCAAACCGTGTCGGCGTCACCGGGTGACATGGTGGTGATCATCTGGACTCCCGCCGACCCCTCCATCGCGATTACGAGCATCACCGGCTTCCCGTCGGCTGTTTCGGTAGCCGGCCCGGATAGCGACGGCAATTGGATGGCCACCTATCAGGCACCGGCCAACGCCGGCCGCTGGTCGTACATCGTGAGTGCGAGCCTGAATGGCAGTGCCGTCGTCCGGCACGATCCCGAGATCGACAACACGCCTCCGCCGCAAACCTGATCCTCCGGAATCCCCCACCCTTTCAGGCAGTTGTAGAAACCGTACCTACATGGTACGGTTTCGCTGTTTCAGGGTACCTGCCGAAAATGCTGAAGATCTCCCGACTCACCGACTACGGCCTGCTCGCCGCCGTTTACCTGGCCCGCAACGCGGGTGAGGTGACGTCCGCGCGCGAGATCGCCGAGTTCTACCATCTGCCGCTCCCGGCCGTGACGAAGGTGCTGAAGACGCTTCATCACGGCGGCGTGATCCGCTCGCATCGCGGCGTCGGCGGCGGCTACTCGTTCGACGGCAACGCCGAGGTCGTCACTCTCGGGCGCCTCATCGAGATCTTCGAGGGTCCGTGGGACCTCACCGAGTGCGAGACCCTCGACGATCACGGCGAGGCGACCTGTGCGATCCGCATCGCCTGCCCGTCGCGGCGGTTCATGTTCGGCATCAACCGCGCAGTCAAAGGAGCTTTTGAACAGGTCACGCTCGAAGATCTCGTGCGTGGCGGAATGCCGATCCCCGTGATCGACAAGAAACATCTGGTGGCCTCATGAGTAATCTCGAAATTCAGGAAATCGCATCGCAGGAGTACAAGTACGGCTTCGTCACCCTCATCGAGGAAGACACCGTTCCTCCCGGGTTGAACGAAGACATCATCCGCTTCATCTCCGCGAAGAAAGAGGAGCCGGAGTGGCTGCTCGAATGGCGCCTCAAGTCGTTCCGCCACTGGCAGACGATGAAGGAGCCGACGTGGGCGAACGTGTCGTATCCCCCCATCGACTACCAGGCCATCCGCTACTACTCGGCGCCGAAGCAGAAGAAGAAGCTCAACTCCCTCGATGAAGTCGATCCGGAGCTGCGGGCCACGTTCGCGAAGCTCGGCATCTCGCTCGAAGAGCAGAAGCGCCTCAGCGGCGTGGCCGTCGACGCGGTGTTCGACTCCGTCTCCGTGGCCACGACCTTCCGCGCCGAGCTGGCCAAGCTCGGGATCATCTTCTGTTCGTTCTCCGAGGCGGTGAAGGAGCATCCGGAGCTGGTGCGCAAGTACCTCGGCACCGTCGTCCCGTACACGGACAACTATTTCGCCACGCTGAACAGCGCCGTCTTCACCGACGGTTCGTTCTGCTACATCCCCAAGGGGGTGCGCTGCCCGATGGAGCTGTCGACCTACTTCCGCATCAACTCCGCGGGGACGGGACAGTTCGAGCGCACGCTCATCGTCGCCGACGAGGGGGCGACCGTGAGCTACCTCGAAGGGTGTACCGCGCCGATGCGCGACGAGAACCAGTTGCACGCGGCGGTGGTCGAGCTGGTGGCCCTCGACGGGGCGACCATCAAATACTCCACGGTGCAGAACTGGTATCCCGGCGACAAGAACGGCGTCGGCGGCATCTACAACTTCGTCACCAAGCGCGGCAAGGCCTTCAACCGCTCGAAGATCTCCTGGACGCAGGTCGAGACGGGATCGGCGATCACGTGGAAGTACCCGAGCTGCATCCTGCAGGGCGACGACTCGGTGGGGGAGTTCTACTCGGTCGCGTTGACGAACCACTATCAGCAGGCCGACACCGGCACGAAGATGATCCACATCGGCAAGAACACCCGCTCGACGATCGTGTCGAAGGGGATCTCCGCCGGCCACGGGCAGCAGACCTACCGCGGCGAAGTGAAGATCATGAAGAACGCGACGAACGCGCGCAATTACTCGCAGTGCGACTCGCTGCTCCTCGGCGACAAGTGCGGCGCGCACACGTTCCCGTACATCGAGGTGCGCAACTCCTCGGCGACGATGGAGCACGAGGCCTCGACGTCGAAGATCGGCGAGGACCAGCTCTTCTACGCGCAGCAGCGCGGCATCAGCGCCGAGGACGCGGTCTCGATGATCGTGAACGGCTTCTGCCGCGAGGTGTTCCGCGAGCTGCCGATGGAGTTCGCCGTCGAAGCGCAGAAATTACTGGGCGTGAGCCTGGAGGGGTCCGTGGGGTGATGTTGCTGGTTGCTGGTTCCTTGTGCAGTTGCGCAAGAGCGATGCACCACGAGCAACCAGCAACACAGCAACCAGCAACATGGAGTGGTAATGCTCGAAATCAAAAACTTACATGCCGGGATCGACGGCAAAGCAATCCTGAACGGCCTGGACCTCACCATCAACCCCGGTGAGGTGCACGCCATCATGGGGCCGAACGGCTCCGGGAAGTCGACGCTGGCCAACGTGCTCGCGGGGCGGCCGCGCTATGAAGTGACGCAGGGGGAAGTGCTGTTCGAGGGGAAGAACCTGCTCGAGCTGCCGGCCGAGGAGCGCGCGCGCGAGGGGGTGTTCCTGGCCATGCAGTATCCGGTCGAGATCCCCGGCGTGAACAACATCTACTTCCTCAAGGCGGCCATGAATGCCATCCGCAAGCATCGCGGCGAGGAAGAGCTGGACGCCATCGAGTTCCTGCAGCTCGTGCGCGAGAAGATGAAGGTCGTCGAGCTCGACGAAGCCTTCATGAACCGCGGCGTGAACGAGGGGTTCTCGGGCGGCGAGAAGAAGCGCAACGAGATCTTCCAGATGGCCGTGCTCGATCCGAAGCTGGCCATCCTCGACGAGACCGACTCCGGCCTCGACATCGATGCCCTGCGCATCGTGGCCACCGGCGTGAACAACCTCCGCAGCGAGCATCACTCGGTGCTGGTGATCACGCACTACCAGCGCCTGCTGCGCTACCTGGTCCCCGATTTCGTGCACGTGCTGGCCAACGGCCGCATCGTGAAGTCGGGCGGCAAGGAGCTGGCCGAGGAGCTGGAGCAGAAGGGCTACGACTGGATCGAGGAGAACGTGGCGTGAGCGCGGTGACGACCCTCCGCGAAGAGGCGGCCGAGCGTTTCGCGACGCTCGGCTGGCCGACCCCGCGCATCGAGGAGTGGCGCTACACGAACCTGGCCCCGGTGCAGAAGGTGGCCTGGCGCGTCGATGAGGCGCCGGCCGCGGCCGACTCGCCGGCGTCGCTGGTGGAGAAGGGGGCGACCGAGTACGTCTTCGTCAACGGCCGCGGGCTGAAGCCCGCCGCGCCGCTGGAGACCACCATCGCCGACTGGGAGCGCAACGCCATGGTCGCGCTGAACACCGCCAACATGCAGGACGGCGCGCGCATCGAGATTCCGGCGGGACAGATCGTCGACGGCTTCATTCATCTGCTCTTCATCGGCAAGGGCGATGGCATCTGGTCGCATCCGCGCAACGTGATCGCCGTCGGCGCGAACGCGCAGGTAGCCATCGTCGAGACGTACGTCGGCTCCGGCAGCTACTTCACCAACGCCGTCACGGAGATCAGCGCCGGTGAAGGGGCGGTGGTCGACCACTACCGGATCGAGTGCGAGTCGCTCGAGGCCTTCCACGTCGGCAACGTCTTCATCCGCCAGGAGCGCGGCGCGAACGTGACCTCGCGCAGCATCGCCATCGGCGGAGCCATCGTGCGCAACGAGACGCACGTGGCCCTGGCCGGCGAAGGGGCGTCCGTGACGCTCGACGGCCTCTATACCGGCACCGGCACGCAGCATCTCGACAACCGCACGGTCATCGACCACATCAAGCCGCACTGCGAGAGCCTGGAGCGCTACAAAGGCGTCCTCGACCAGAACGCGCGCGGCGTATTCGACGGCAAGGTGATCGTCCGTCCCGACGCGCAGAAGACGCTCTCGAGGCAGGAGAACCGCAACCTGCTCCTCAGCGAGACCGCGATCGTCGACTCGAAGCCGACGCTCGAGATCCACAACGACGACGTGAAGTGCAATCACGGCTCGACCATCGGCCAGATCGAGCAGGAGCCGCTCTTCTACCTCCGCTCGCGCGGCATCGGCGAGGACGAGGCGCGCAACCTCCTCGTCTATGCCTTCGCCGCCGAGGTCGTGGACCGTATGAAGATCGAGCCGGTGCGCGAGCAAATCCGCCGCGCGCTGTTCCAGGCCATTCCGCAACGCCTGCCGGAGCGGAGAGGAGAAGCACGATGACTGTTCTCGAGCAGCACGTCACATACGACGTCGACCGGATCCGCGCCGACTTCCCGATCCTCGCCAGCCAGGCCAGAGGCAAGCGTCTGGTCTACCTCGACAACGCCGCCACGACGCAGAAGCCGCAGGCGGTGATCGACCGCATCGTGCGCTATTACACGCAGGAGAACTCGAACGTCCACCGCGGCGTGCACTATCTTTCCGAGCTCTCCACGATCCAGTTCGAGAACGCGCGCGGCACGGTGCAGCGCTTCATCAACGCCCGCGACATCAAGGAAGTGGTCTTCACGCGCGGCACCACCGAGGCCATCAACCTCGTGGCCCAGACGTGGGGACGCACCAGCGTCAAGGCCGGCGACGAGATCATCATCACGGCCATCGAGCATCACTCGAACATCGTTCCGTGGCAGATGCTCTGCGCCGAGAAGGACGCCAAGCTGCGCGTCGCGCCGGTGAACGACAACGGCGAGCTGATGGTCGAGGAGCTGGAGCGGATGCTCAATCCGCGCGTGAAGCTGGTGGCCCTCGGCCATGCCTCGAACGCCCTCGGCACGATCAATCCGGTGAAGCGCATCGTCGCCGCGGCCCACGCCAACGGGTCGCTCGTCCTCGTCGACGGCGCCCAGGGCGCGCCGCACCTTCCCATCGACGTGCAGGACCTCGGCTGCGACTTCTACGCCTTCTCCGGCCACAAGGTCTACGGCCCGACCGGCATCGGCGTGCTGTGGGGACGCGAGTCGCTGCTCGAGGCCATGCCCCCCTGGCAGGGCGGCGGCGACATGATCCTCTCCGTCTCGTACGAGAAGACCACCTACAACGCGCTGCCGTACAAGTTCGAGGCGGGCACGCCGAACATCGCCGGCGTGATCGGCCTCGCCGCGGCGCTCGACTACGTCGCCGCCATCGGCCTCGACGCCATCGGCGCCTACGAGCACGACCTGCTGCAGTACGTCACCGCGCGCCTGCTCGAGATCGACGGCCTGCGCATCATCGGCCGCGCGGCCGAGAAGGCGGCCGTGATCTCGTTCGTGCTCGAAGGCGTGCACCCGCACGACATCGGCACCATCCTCGATCAGGAGGGGATCGCCGTCCGCACCGGCCATCACTGCGCGCAGCCGCTGATGATGCGATTCAATGTGCCGGCCACGGGACGCGCCTCGTTCGGCCTCTACAACACCAGGGAAGAGGCGGACGCGCTCGTCGCGGCGCTGCACAAGGTCATTGAGGTGTTCCGATGAGGTGTCATTCCGAGCCGCGAAGACGGCGAGGAATCCCCCGTCGACGGAGCGAGTCTCGTGCATCTGCAGGGGATCCCTCGCCGACGCTCGGGATGACAGAGTAACGATATGTCCGACTTACGCGAGCTTTACCAGCAGGTCATCCTCGACCACAACAAGAACCCTCGCAACTTCCGCGAGATGGAAGACGCCACGTCGCGCGTGGACGGCTATAACCCGCTCTGCGGCGATCACTACACGATCTTCGTCAGGACCGACGGCGAGACCGTCGCGGAAGTGAGCTTCACCGGCAGCGGCTGCGCGATCTCGAAAGCGTCCGCCTCGGTGATGAGCTCGACCGTGAAAGGCAAATCCAAAGCGGAGGCCGAGCGCCTCTTCGAAACGTTCCATCGGCTCGTCACCGGCGACGCCAGCGGGCTGAGCGCGGCAGATCTCGGCCGCCTGGCCGCGTTCTCCGGGGTGAGCGAGTTCCCCGCGCGCGTCAAATGCGCGACGTTGGCGTGGCATACGCTACGGAGTGCCCTCGAAGGGAAGCAGGACAAGGTATCGACCGAATGAGAGAAGAAATCACCTTCAGCCGCAACGCAGAAGCGATCATGATCCCCAGCGGGGAGAAGGTCCTGGTGCCCAAGGGCGCGCAGGCCACGATCACCCAGTCCCTCGGCGGCACCTACACGCTGATCACCGACCGCGGCCTCATGGTCCGCGTGTCCGGCCAGGAAGTCGAGGCCATCGGCAAGGCGCCGCAGGAGAGCGTCGAGGTCAAGCCGGAGGAGCTCACGCCGGAAAAGCTCGAGGAGATGGTGTGGGAGCAGTTGAAGACCTGCTTCGATCCGGAGATCCCGGTGAACATCGTCGACCTCGGCCTGGTCTATCTCTGCGAGCTCGAGGACACCGAGGACGGCCGCAAGAACGTGAAGATCAAGATGACCCTCACCGCGCCCGGCTGCGGCATGGGACCCGTGCTCGCCAGCGACGTGAAGATGAAGGTCGAGAACCTGCCCGGCGTCGCGAACGCGGAGGTCGACGTCGTGTTCGATCCGGTGTGGGACCGGAGCATGATGTCCGAGGCCGCGAGGCTGCAGCTCGGCATGATGTGGTAGCGGACACGCTTCGCTGTTCTCCCGGCGCCGGGATGTACAATCCGCCCACCCAGGTTCCCCGGCAGCTGAAGGAGGAAAGGTGAACTGTCCGAACTGCGGTACGAACAACCTCGACAATGCCTCGGTCTGCGTGAACTGCGGCCGCTCGCTCATGAGCGGGCCCACGTCCACGTCCTACACGCCGCCGCCCCCTCCACCACCGGCAGGGAACTACGGCGGCGGGTATGCGCCCGGCCCCGCGGGCGTGCCGCCGAGCAACACGGCGGTGATCGTCTATCTCGTCCTGTCCATCATCCAGCTCCTCTGCTGCTGCAACCCGGTGGCGCTCGTGCCGCTGATCTTCGCCATCATGTCGACCTCGCGCCGCAACGCGGGCGACTACGCTGGCGCCGAGCTGAACTCGCGCCGCGCGGCGCTCTGGTTCTGGATCTCCATCGGCGCGCTCATCATCTTCTACATCCTCTGGTTCGGCTTCTTCGGTGGAATGGCCATCTTTGAAGAGATCCGTCGCGCTCAGGGCCGCTAGTCTCAGTGCCGTCATTGCCGCCGGCGCGTGGGTGGTCTACACCTACGCGCCGACGGAGCACGGCTTCTATCCCCGGTGCATCTTCAAGCTGGCCACGGGGCTGGACTGCCCCGGCTGCGGCAGCACGCGGGCGCTCCACCAGTTGCTGCACGGCAACGTGGAGGCGGCCTTCCGGCTCAACCCGATGCTCTTCGTGATGCTGGCGGTGGCGTTGTGCGCGCTGCCGGGCATCCTGCGCGGACGGCCGCCGCGGTTCCTGCAGCAGCCGTGGTTCGCGTACAGCGCGCTGATCGTGCTCGGGACCTACTGGATCTTCCGCAACACGCCGCTCTACCCGTTCTGAACGTAGGGCGGGCTTCAGCCCGCCCCACGTGGTGCAATCAGAGGTGGTTCTGGAACCAGGTCCACTGCCCGATCGGGTGTCCCTGCTGGAGCTGCTGCGCCTGCATGTAGCCGTCGATGGCGGCAGCAGCGGCGATGAGCAGGCTCCCGCCGCCGCATGTCGGAATTGCCACGATGATGCAGGCGATGATTGCGATGATGCCCTTCATCTTCTGCCCCATGATGAGGTAGCCCACCCCGCCGAGAATCAGCAGGTTCAGGATCAGGACGAGAATCGGATCCTTCGGGGGCTGCGCGGGGTAGATGATGTCACCGCCGGCCGGCCCGCCGGGACCAGTGGATCCCGGCGGCGGAGGAGGCGGCGGGGTGTAGGAACCACCCACGGGGTCTGATGACATGAATTCTCCTTAGAGGCTCTTCTGCGCGAAGTCGGTCACGACGGGGATGTTCGGGCGCTTCCCGCCGACTGCCTGGATGATGCAGTAAATGTGCAGGCCGAGAATGGCCAGCCACACCACGCAGTAGACGACGCTCAGGCCGCAGGCGATCGTGTTCGGCAGGACGAGGCCGATGACCCAGATCGCGACGCCGAGAATGACCTCGGCGATGAGCAGGCCGACGCCGTTCTTGGCGTGCCAGTGAATCTCCGGATCTTCCTTCTTCGTCAGGTACGGGATGAGTGCGAGCAGGCCGAGGTACGACAGCACGATCATCAGGGTGCGGTCCGAGCTGCCCGAGGGACCGGCACCGTATCCTCCGCCCGGCGGCGGTGGCGGCGGCGGCGGCGTGTACGATCCGCCTCCGGGCGGCGGCGGGGTCGCGGGGGGAATCGTCGGCGGAGGAATCTCGCTCATTTATTCTCCTTGCTGATGCTGAACAGACGCGGGCGATTCTAATCGCTTTTGTAACGCGTGAGACGGCGTTCCGCGGCCACGATGGATATCACCGACAGCAGCGCCGACAGCGTGAGCGCAATCACGAACGGCACCGCCGCCCCGATCGCTTCCGACTCGACGTCGAGCACCGCGCGCAGGAAGTAGCGCATCACCGGACGCGCCGCCAGCAGCATCACCGCCGCGACGTACGCCATGGAGATGGCCATGTACGCGAAGCCGCCGAGCGAGAGGCCGACCTGCAGCGGATTCTCGGCGTTGAAGTTCGGCGACAGCGCCCCGAGGCCCACGCCGAGGCTGACCAGCGTCACCGCCAGCAGCGAGGCGCCGGTCATCGTGAACAGCCACACGACGCCGTTGGCCTCGAGGATGAAGTTCGCGAACGCGGTCAGGAACAGCGCGAAGAGCGTCAGCGGCAGCGCGTACACCAGCACCTTCACCACGAGGAACGTCCGGTACGACACGGGCGCGGTCTGGATGAGCCAGAACGCTTTCCCCTCGGACGACACGGACGGATACGCGAAGCGCAGGCAGATGGCCGCGATGACGAAGCCCGACATCCCCAGGTTCGCGTACGCCACGAGCGGCGCACGTGCGTCGCCGCCGAGGGGCAGCATGCGGATGTTGTAGAGGTAGATGAACAGCAGCGCGGCCATGAGGAAGAGCTGCGACCACTGCGCGACGTCCCGCCCGATGGTGCGCACTTCCTTCCCGATCAGCGCCCGCAGCGGCGGATCGGCGCGCGCGAGCAGGCGGTCGAACAGCGTCGTCGCCGAGGCCGCGCCGATGGCCATCGGGGCCATGCTCTCCCGCGCCCGCACGAACGCGGTGAAGTACCACGAGCGCGCGGCAAGCGCGAACAGCGCGAACGCGAGGACCGCCAGCAGCGCGATGCGCCCCGCCAGGAACGGCGCGTCGGGGCGCGTCATCAGCTCCGCCACGGCGGTGCTCGGGTAGACGCTCATCGCCGGCAGCTCGATCGAGCGCAGCACCTCCGCCACGTCGGCCGAGGAGACGTTGGCGAAGAAGCGCTCCGGCCTGCTCATGCGGAACGCGACCACCACCAGCGTCAGCACCAGCACCGCGATCGTGGCCACGATCTGGTGGATGCGCCGCACCGGGAACCAGCGCACGAGCAGCAGGATCACCAGAGAGGCGAGCGACACCGGGATGGTCAGCAGCAGGCCGAGGTTCAGCAGCACGCTGGCGAAGAACGCCGGCGGCTTGTCGTACCGCTCCGCGAAGGCGACGACGAGCGGGATCAGAAAGACGTAGACCACGGTCGCGCTCTGCACGAGCGTCTTCAGCCAGCGCGAGAGCGCGATGCGCAGCTTCGCCCGCGGGCCGGCGTGGTAGAGGTCGAGATCGAGGTCGGTAAAGTACGAGCCGATGGCCGCCGTCAGCGACGAGGAGAAGAGGATGACCGTGGACACCAGGAACACCAGGGCCAGGAGATTGCGCAGCAGCACCAGCGCGAAGATCGGCGTCTTCGCCTCGACCCCGGCGATGGCCTCGAAGAGGCGCCGGAAGAGGACGTAGTCACCCGCCAGAAAGAAGACCACCACCGCCAGCACGACCAGCGTGCGCATCATCGCGGACGCGTTGAACGGGCGGAGGCGGGCGAGGGCGATGCGAATGGGCCACATGGGCTTGCGTGTCATCCCGAGCCGCGCAGACGGCGCGGGATCCCCTGCCGAAGCACGATGGGGCGCTCGACAGGCGGGGGATCCGTCGCCGTCTGCGCGGCTCAGGATGACACGTCTGCAATCGACGTGACTTCGTCGAACCAGCGCATCGTCGATTCCGCGCGCGCGGCGCGCGCCTTCGAGCGCTCGATGCCGAGCTGGATCAGACGCTCGATCAGCCGTCCGTAGCGCAGCTCCGACGCTTCCCACAGCTTCGGATACATCGAGATGTTGGTGAAGCCGGGGATGGTGTTGATCTCGTTCACGTAGAGCCGGTTCGTGCCGCGCTCGAGGAAGAAGTCGACGCGCGAGAAGCCCGACGCGCCGACGGCCTTGAAGGCGGCGATGGCCATGCGCTGGATCTCCGCCGTCTTGTCGGAGGCGAGCTTGGCCGGGATGACCAGCGACGACTTGTTCTCGACGTACTTGTCCGTGTAGTCGTAGAAGTCGCGTCCGACCACGATCTCGCCCGGCACGGAGGCCTGCGGCGTCTCGTTGCCGAGGACCGAGACCTCGATCTCGCGCGCGTCGACGCCGCGCTCGATGAGCACTTTCTCGTCGAAGCGGAGCGCGTGCTCCATGGCTTTGGAGAGGTCGGCGTCGTTCTTCACCTTCGTCACGCCGACGCTCGAGCCGGCGTTCGCGGGCTTCACGAAGTAGGGGAGGCGCAGCGCGTTGGTGACGGCCCGGACGACGCGCTCCCGCTCGTTTTTCCAGTCGTGCTCCTGCACCGGGACGAAGTCGACCATCGGCAGTTTGGCCGCCGCGAAGGCCTGCTTCATGTGCACCTTGTCCATGGCCACGGCCGACGCCGTCACGCCGCTGCCGGCGTACGGCAGGCCGAGGATCTCGAGGTAGCCCTGCAGCGCGCCGTCCTCGCCGCCCGTGCCGTGGATGAGCGGGAAGATCAGGTCGAGCTCCGTGCCGCGCGCCCACGCCTCGAAGGAGAAATCGGCGTCGCCGGCGACGCTCTTCTCCTCTCCCGCGAGAATGCGCGCGCTGCGCTCCGGCGCGACGAAGCGTCCGTCGCGCGCGATACAGACCGGCGTGAGGGCGATGCGCTCCTTCGGCGCCGCGTTGGCCACCGAGCGCGCGGAGAGGATGGAGACTTCGTGCTCGGCGGAACGGCCGCCGAACAACAGGACTACTCGTGTGGGCTGGGTCATCGTGTTGGTTGCTGTGTTGCTGGTTGCTGGTTCAAGGTGGGGAGTCGCAAGCCGCCGAAAGCCGCCACGAACCCAACAACCAGCAACACAACAACAGTTCTATCGTCCTACCGGAATGCTCCCCAACAGATACTTCAGATCCTCGTCGCGCCAGCGGATGCCGCCGCCGAAGGTGAAGGCGGTGTCGTTGAGCGCGTTGTCGACGCCGGAGGTGACGAAGAGGCGCGGCGTGCGCGGCTTCTCCTTCCGGATCGTGTATTCGCCGTAGAGGCGGAGGTGCGGGTTGTCGTCGCGGCGCTGGCCGAAGTCGAAGGCCTCGCCGGTGACCACGAGACGGTCGTTCAGGCGATAGTCCGCGCCGACGCCGCCGGTGTTGTCGAACAGTCCGACGCGCACGGCCAGGGTCGGGTCGAGCTGCCAGCCTACCTGGCCGGAGATGAGGAAGTCGCGCTCGTAGCGCTGCGTCTCCGTGACGATCGTCTCCGTCTCCCCGGTCGCGGGGTTGGTGCGCGTCTCCACGTTCACCTTGTCGCGGCGCTTGCCGCGCGGATCGTCGCTCAGCTCGATGTTGTAGAAGCGGTTGATGTCGGGATTCGGCACCAGGCGCAGTCCGACGGAGCTGCGGGAGCTCCCTTTGCCGTACTCCGTGTTCACGCCGGCGATCTGCCGTTCCTGGGAGAGGCCGGCCATGTAGTCGGCGCGGATGCCGAGGTCCATCTGGATGCGCGTGGCGCGGCCGAGCGTCTCCTGCAGCGACTTCACGCCTCCCTCCACGGACGACAGCGCGCTGGTGAGGCGGTCGTGGGCCTCGTCGGAGTAGAAGAGCTTCCCGACCGTCCCCTCGCCGGCGCGCACCTGGCCGGTGATGGCGTTCAGGTTGTCGGCGGTGGTGCGCAGGTCGGCGGAGAGGCCGCGCAGGTTGCGCACGACGCCGCGCACGTCCTCGCGGTTCTCGCCGATGGTGCCCCCCATCTGCGACGCCACGCGGTCGATGGAGTCGGCCAGCCGCGGGATCTCCTGGCGCAGCTGTTCGGTGACGATGCGCGCGTTGCCGAGCGTGGCGTCGACGTTGGAGCGGTTCGCGGCGATGAGCAGCCGCACCTCGGCGGTGATGTCGCGGACGTTCTCCACGATCTCGTCCAGGCGCTGCTGCCCGGTCGGGCCGCCGGCCACCGCGCGCAGCGACGCGGTGATGGCCTTCACGTCGTCGGCGATGGCCGAGACCTGCTGCGTCACGTCGTCGAGGCTCCGCGGCTGCGCGCCGCGCAGGGTCACGGTGGTGCCGTCGTCGGGCAGCACGCGCGCCTGCGGCGTGCCGGGATCGAGCTCGATGTACTTCTCGCCGAGGAGGCCCATGTTGGAGACGGTGGCCTGCGCGTTCGCGTGCAGCGGCACGTCGTCATCCACTTCCATCGTGACCTCGGCGCGCCCGTCGGGGAGCACCTTGATGTCCGTGACGTGCCCCTTGCGCACGCCCGCGATGCGCACCGCCGACTCGTCATCGAGCCCGGCCACGTTGTCGAAGACCGCCTTGATCTCGCGCGTCGTGCGCGAGCGGTTCAGGTTGATGTCCTCGATGCGCAGGACGAAGTAGCCGAGGACGGCCAGGGCGATCAGCATCACGATGCCGACTTTTGCTGCTGAGGTCATGGTTCAACTCCTGAGTGGATCGATGCCCGCTCGTCTGAGCATCTGGAACAGCGTAGCAAGGGGCAGTCCGACTACGTTCGTGTAGCTGCCGTGGATGGATTCGATGAAGACGGCGCCGATCCCCTGGGCGGCGTAGGCGCCGGCCTTGTCGAGCGGCTCGCCGCTGGCCACGTACCAGGAAATCTCCTGCGGCGAGAGGGGGAGCATGCGCACTTCCGTCTCGGCCACGCGGGTGTCGCAGTACCCGCGGTCGACGTTCTGCAGGGTGACGCCGGTGTAGACCATGTGCGTCTGCCCGGCGATGATGGCCAGCATGCGCTCGGCGTCCTGCGGATCGGCCGGCTTTTCCAGCAGCTGGTCGCCGAGGTGGACCGTCGTGTCGGCGGCGATCACCCAGCGCTCGCGGTGCTCCTGCGCCAGCGCGTTGGCCTTGTCGCGCGAGAGCCGCGCGACGTACTCCTCGGGCGCTTCGCCGGCCTGATGGACCTCGGGGACGTGACTGGGCATGACCTCGAAGTCGAGCCCGATCGACGCGAGCAGCTCGCGGCGCCGCGGGGAGGAAGAGGCCAGGATAAATTTAGCCATTGCTCTTACAGGCGAAGTCTATCAATCGACAGGATCACCACCATCCGCGCCTCCGCCCGGATCTTGTAGATGATCCGCAGCTCCTCGGTGCGGTAGCTCCAGAGGCCTTTCAACGGCTCGAAGAGCGGCGCGCCGCAGATGGGATCGAGGTTGATGCGGGCCAGCGAGGAGAGCGCGCGGCGGCGCGTCACGCCGGCCAGCTCCTCGAGGCTTTCGCCCGCCATCGACGACAGCACGATCCGCTCGAGATTGCGGACCGCCGGCGTCCCCGCCGGCGGGACGCCGGCGCTCCCCTGCGTCTCTTCGTCGGCCGAGGCCAGCCGCGCGAACAGCAGCGAGTCGTTGGCGATCTCGATCGTCTCCCGCAGCGCGAGGTACTCGTCGTGCGAGACCAGCACCGCCACGGGGCGCCCGTTGCGCTCGAACAGCGTCCGCGTGCCTTTCGCCTCGCACTCGCGAACCAGGTCGCGCGCGTCTTCGGGGAGATCGAGGACGTCGATGCGTTTCACGACACGGAGGTCTTGAGGTATTCGCGGAAATCGGCGCCGAGCTTCGGGTGGCGCAGCGCGTAGTCGACCGTGGCCTTGAGGTAGCCGAGCTTCTCGCCGGCGTCGTAGCGGCGGCCGGCGAAGACGTAGCCGTAGAAGTCGCCCGTGCGCACCAGCTCGCGAAGCGCGTCGGTGAGCTGGATCTCCCCGCCGGCGCCGCGCTCGGTCTTCTCCAGCAGCGCGAAGATGTCGGGCGGCAGGATGTAGCGCCCGATGATCGCGTAGCGCGAGGGGGGATTCACCTTCGGCTTCTCGACCATGTCCGTGATCCGGAAACGGCGGTCGCCGACCAGCTCGCCCGCCACGATGCCGTAGCGCGATGTCTCCTCCTGCGTCACTTCCATCAGCGCCACCACCGGCCGCCCGGTGTCCTCGAACACGCGCCGCATCTGCAGCAGGCACGGCTCGTCGGCCAGGATGACGTCGTCCGGGAGCACCACGGCGAAGGGGTGCTCGCCGACCGCGTCCCTGGCCGTCAGCACCGCGTGGCCGAGGCCGAGCGCTTCCTTCTGCCGGACGGAGATCAGGTCGACCATGCGGCTGACGTTGTCCACCTCGGCCAGCAGGTCGTTCTTGCCACGCTCGCGCAGGGAGCGCTCCAGCTCCGCGGTGCGGTCGAAGTGGTCGAGGATCGTGTCCTTTCCTTTGGACGTCACGATCACGAGCTTGTCCATCCCCGAATCGCGCGCTTCCTCGATCCCGTACTGCAGGATCGGCTTGTCGACCAGCGGCAGCATCTCTTTCGGGATCACTTTGGTGGCCGGAAAGAAGCGGGTGCCGAAGCCGGCGCAGGGGAAGACACACGTACGGAGTGGGCTCATGCGGCGCGGAGGATACATCCGATGGCGGCCCGTTTGCTTAGCCCGCCTGTGGTACAACTGACGACTACACGGCCAACGATGCGTAAACTCCTGATTCTCCTCGGTATCCTTCTCACGACCCTGCCGGCGGCGGCGCAGTGGCGCCGGGCCGGTCTGCACGGTGCGGACGTGCGCGCGCTGATCAGCGATCCGTCCGCCCCCGACACGCTCTATCTCGGCACGAGCGGCGGCGAGGTGTACGTCTCGCACGACGGCGCGAAAACGTGGACGTCGCCGCGCGGCGGCATCCCGTTCCCGGGCTACATCGTCGACAACCTGCTCCTCGACCGCGAGGGGCGGCTCTGGGCCGCGTGCTGGGGACTGTGGGGCGGCGGCGTGATCGCCGTATCCGAAGACGGCGGAAAGAACTGGGAGCGCCGCGACGAGGGACTGGACGAGTTCTCCGTCCGCGCCTTCGCCGTCGACCCGAAGGACGCCAACTTCGTCGTTGCCGGCGGGCTGACCGGCGTCTACCGCAGCCGCAACGCCGGCCGCACCTGGACGAAGATCTCCGACCAGATCAACGTCGAGTCGCTGGCCATCGACCCGCGCACGAACGACCGCATCTTCGTCGGTACGTGGCGCCAGGGATGGCGCACGGACGACGGCGGCAAGACGTGGAAGCACATCGCCAACGGCATGGTGCTCGACACCGACATGTTCGCGATCCACATCGATCCGTACAAGCCGGACAACGTGTGGGTGGCGACGTGCGGCTGGGTCTACAACTCGCTCAACGGGGGCGATCTCTGGACGCGCTACCGCGACGGCTTCGACAACCGCCGCATCCATGACGTGAAGACCGACCCGTGCGACAAGAACACGGTCTACGCCGGCTCGGTGGCGGGCCTCTATCGCTCCGACGATGCCGGCAAGAGCTGGTACACGGTCTCCGACGAGGGACTGGTGATCAACTCGATCGTGCTGCATCCGCAGCGCCCGAACCGGATCATCCTCGGCGTCGAAGGGGACGGTGTGTACGTCTCGAACGACCGCGGGAAGACGTTCAGCCGCACGTCCGAGGGGCTGTTCAACCTGCGCATCGCCACCATCGCCGCCGATCCGTTCCAGCGCAACCGCGTCTACGCCGCGGTGGTGTTCGGCGGACAGGCCTCCGGCATCTACCGCTCGAACGACGCGGGCCGCACCTGGGAGCGGGCCAGCAAGACGCAGCTCCCCGAGGTGCTGTCGCTGGCCATCGCCACCGAGTCGGATGCCGACGTGAAGTTCCTGGCCGGCACGGAGAAGGGCTTCTTCTGGAGCAACGACGGCGAGCAGTGGACGCAGGCGGAGCCGGCCAGCTTCCCGATCCGCGTCGACAAGGTGGTGCGTTTCAACCGGGCGCGCTCGTTCGCGGCCACGGTCGAAGGCGTCTTCACCACGCGCGACGGCGGCAAGAACTGGTACCGCCTGGCCGGCGCGAAGAACAAGGCCATCGATCTCGCCATCGGTACCCTCGGCGAAAAGAAAGCACTGTACGCACTCACCGCCGCCGGGCTGGAAGTGTTCGACGGCGAGAAGTGGTCGACCATCGGCAATGCTCCGGCGAAGGGACGCTCGATCGCCATCCGCACCATCGGCAGCGTCGATCACATCTTCGTGGCCGGCACGCAGGGCGTGCGCGCGGGGACGATCGACACCGTCGAGCGCCGCTGGCAGCCGACGACCGCGCCGGACGCGGAGTACGCCTCCGTGCACGGCGGCAGCCGCACCAGCGGGCAGATGCTCTTCGTGACGTCGCGCGCGCAGCGCGAGGTGCTGGTCGGCGAGCCGTCCGAGGCGGAGTGGAGCGAGCTGACGGTGCCGCTGCGCGGGACCGAGATCACCTCCATCGTCCCCGACCCGTTCAGCCGCGACCGCTACTACGTCTCGACGCTGGGCGAGGGTGTGTGGGTGTACGAAGGAAAGATGCGGCGCTACGTGGCGCGCGCGCCGGAGACGCGGGCGCAGGTGACGGGCGGAACGCAGTAACGCCTGTCATCCTGAGGCGCGCAGACGCCGAAGGACCCCCTGCAGACGGAGCGGGCACGGGGTTTCAGCAGGGGATCCTTCGGCGTCTGCGCGCCTCAGGATGACAGGTCAGCGTGGGTCGTAGTACCGCACCGCTACCACGCCCAGCCCCTTTTTGCCCTGCACGGACTTCGGGTCGTCGGCGACGACGACCATGACGTTCGGCAGGGCATTGTCGTAGATCAGCACCGACTTCGTGGTCTTGCGCGGCTCGCCCAGAGTGCCACGCAGCAGCGTGCGGTGCTGCTCGAATGCCTGCCGCGCCAGCGGCAGCATCACGAAGAGCTCGAAGCGGATGGCGTGCAGCCGCTCCTTGCGGAACTCGAGGGTGAGCGACTTGTCGCCGGAGTAGTCCACCACGACTTCGCTCGCGTCCTTGCCCACTTTCGGGTTCCACGCGCGCAGCGCGGCCACGGCGTCGGCGCGCCTCATGCCGATGGTGAGATGGAACGACTCCGGCCGCATCCAGTCGGTGCTGATCGGGGGCGGAACGAGGGTCAGGAGCAGCGCGAGGAGGGCGGCCATCAGTGGACGTACGGCGCCTCGGGCGCCTCGAGGTTGCGCCGCGACTGCACGATGGACGTCGCCAGCATGGCCCGCCGCCCGATCTCTTCCCACTGCCCGGAGCGGACGAGGTCCGGCACGGCCAGCGACGGCCCGAGGTTCACGGCGATGCAGCCCGCGTCGAGGTACGCGTCGATCATGTCCAGCGGCACGGGACCGCCGGCCAGCATCGGCACGTCGCGGATCGGCCCGCGGATCGTGCGGATGTAATCGGGACCGCCGAGGTGATGGGCGGGGTAGATCTTCACGACGTCGCAGCCCGCTTCCCAGGCGTGGATGATCTCGGTGGGCGTCGACGCGCCGGCGATGGAGAGCATCTCGTTCTCGACCGCGTACTCGATGACGCGTGGGTCGGTGTGCGGCGAGACGATGATCGACGCGCCGGCACGCCGCGCCAGCGCGGCGTCGTTCGTGCTGCGCACCGTTCCCGCGGCGATCGACACCTGCGGGCCGTAGCGCTTGGCCATCGATGCCATCAGCTCGATCGCGTCGGGAGTGGTCATCGTGATCTCGACCAGGCGGATGCCGTTGCGCGCGTACGCGTCCGCGACCGCCTCGGCTACTTCGGCGCTGTCCTCGCGCACGACGCCGATGATCTGTTCCGTGTAGACCTTTGCCAGGAGCTCTTTGCGTGACATGACGGTATTGATTTTAACGTAGGGCGGGCTTCAGCCCGCCCATGGACGGGCTGAAGCCCGTCCTACGTTTGATTAATCCAGGGCGGCGGCAATCTCCCCGAAGGCCGGCAGGTGCCGCAATCCCTCCAGCCGCGGATCCACGTCCAGAAACACCAGCCAGGCGGACCGGTCCTCCACCGCGGCGCGCAGGTGCTCGAGGGCGCGCCTGGAGTCGCCGAGCCCGGCATGGATCATGGCGATGTCATACGGCGAGATGTAGCGCTCCTTCTTCTCCTGCTCCAGCTCCTCCAGCAGCGCCAGAGCCTGGTCGCGGTGCCCGGCCACGGCGTGCGTGTGCGCGAGCATGGCCTTGAGGATGGAGATGCGCTCGACTTCCAGGGCGCGGTGAAAGGCGTCGATGGCCTCGTCGAAGCGGCTCTGCTGGCCGAGGGCCAGGCCGAGCCACCCGTGCGCGGGGATGAAGTGCTCGTCGAGCTCGAGCGCCTTGCGGAAGCGGCGGATGGCGGACTCGTAGTCCCCCGCGAAGTAGAACGGCCACCCCGCGTGCACGGCGCTGATGAGGGAGAGCGGATCGAGGTCGCAGGCCTTGGTGATCTGCTCGACCGCGTCGCTGAAGCGGCCGCGCGCGGAGAGGAGCATGGCGTAGCCGTCGTGCGCCGTGGCGTAGTTCGGGTTGAGCTCGATGGCGCGGCGGTAGGCCTCCTCGGCGCCTTCCCAGTCCCACTCGAACCACCAGCGCACCGCGCCGAGGGACGCCCACGGCTCGGCCAGCGCATCGTCGATCTCGAGGGCCTTCATCGCCGCGGCCTTCGCCTTCGGCATCGTCTCGCGCGGCGGCAGCGGGATGTTCGTGCCGAGGGTGATGAAGCAGTCCGCCATCCCCGCGTAGGCGCTGGCGAACGACGGGTCGGACTCGATGGCCTCGCGGAAGAAGGCGATCCCTTTGCGCAGCCCGTCGCCGGTGCGCTTGTTCCAGTGATAGCGCCCCTTGAGATAGAGCTGATACGCCTCGCTGTTCTCGGTGGTGCGCTTGCGGAGCTTTTTCCTCTCCGCGCCGGTGAGCCGCACCCGCAGCGCCTCGGCGATCTCGCGCGAGATCTCGTCCGGCAGCTTCACGAGGTCGGACATGTTGCGCGTGTACGTCGCGCCCCAGAGCTGCGAGCCGTCGGTCGTGTCGACGAGCTCCACGGAGATCTGCAGCCGCTCGCCGGCCGCCTTCACGACGCCGGTCAGCACGGCGCGCACGCGCAGCTCGCGGCCGACCGCCAGCGCGTCGAAGTCGCGCCCCTTGTAGCGGAACACCGTGCTGCGCGCCATGACCTTGAGCTTGGGCAGTTGCGACAGGCGGTTGATGAGTCCCTCGGTGATGCCGTCCGCGAGGTACTCCGCGTCGCCGGGCGCATTGGCCAGCGGCAGCACGGCCAGCGAGTCGATGGCCGCGGACTTGCGGCGGCGCACGATCTTCCGCACGAGCGTGTCGTCGCCGATGGAGGCGCTGGAGCCGATGGCGCGCAGGGTGAGCGAGAGGTCGCGCGCCGACTGGAACCGCAGCGACGGCGTCTTCTCGACGCATCCTTCGATGATGCGCTGGAGCTCGAGCGGGATCGTGCCGCCGAGGTCTTCGCGCGGCAGCGAGTCCTTGAGGATGGCCGCGATCGTGGCCGCGCCCGAGTCGCGACGGAAGGGCGGCCGCGCCGTGACCATCTCGTACAGGATGCAGCCGAGGGAGAAGATGTCCGCGGTCGGATCGACGGCCTCGCCGCGCAACTGCTCGGGCGACATGTAGCCGAGCGTGCCGATGACCGTGCCGGGGTGCGTCTGGAACCATTTCGTGGTGGGGATTTCCCGCTCGTCGCGCTGCGCGAGCAGCGGGTCGGTCTGGGCGAGCCCGAAGTCGAGGATCTTCACGCGCCCGTCGGCGGTGAGGAAGATGTTCTCCGGCTTGAGGTCGCGGTGCACGATCGATTTCGCGTGCGCGGCGGCCAGTCCCTCCGCCACCTCGGCGCCGATCTCCACCGCCTGCCGCCAGCTCAGCGCCATCGAGCGGATCTGCTCGCGCAGCGTCTTCCCCTCGAGCAATTCGGTGACGATGTAGAAGTCGCCTTCTTCGCGCCCGACGTCGTGCACCGCCAGGATGTTCGGGTGCGACAGCGAGGCGATGGCCCGCGCCTCGCGCTCGAGGCGGCCGATGGCCTCGGCGTCCTGGGCCGCGTCGCGCGCGAGGATCTTGATGGCGATGTCGCGCCCGAGGCGCGGGTCGCGGCCGCGGTACACCTGCCCCATGCCCCCTTCGCCGAGCAGCGATACGACCTCGTACGGGCCGATCTTCGATCCGGCGGTGAGCATGTCGTCATTGTATTAACATCACGCCACCCATGGTCCTCATCAACAAGGCCATCAACGAAGTGACGGTGAAGCTCGTCTACTACGGGCCCGGGCTCTGCGGGAAGACGACGAACCTCGAGAAGATCTACGCCAATCCGAAGCTGGACAACAAGGGCAAGATGATCTCGATGTCGACCGAGACGGACCGCACGCTCTTCTTCGACTTCATGCCCATGGAGCTCGGCACGATCGCCGGCCAGAAGGTGCGCGTGCAGCTCTACACCGTGCCCGGCCAGGTGTTCTACGACGCCACGCGCAAGCTCGTGCTGCGCGGCGCGGACGGCGTGGTGTTCGTGGCGGACTCGCAGGAGTCGATGAAGGAGTCGAACCTCGACAGCCTGCGCAACCTGAAGACCAACCTGCGCATCAACCGCCTCGACCCCGACAAGGTGGCGGTGGTGTTCCAGTACAACAAGCGCGACCTGCCGAATGTCTCCTCGGTCGAGGAGATGAACGCCTACCTCCAGCCCGGCAACGCGCCGGTGGTCGAGGCCTCGGCCATCAACGGCCAGGGCGTGACGGCGACGCTGCGTGCCGCCATCACGCGCATCCTCGACAACCTGAAGAACAACGTCGACACGGCGCTCTACGAGGAGCCGCCGCTCGCGCCGCCGGACCTGACGCAGAAGGCGGGCACCGCGGCGCCGAAGATCTCCGTGGCCGCCCCCGACCCCGCGCCGTTCGAGGAGGTGGAGCCGTTCGACGCCCCGACGGATTTCGAGGATCCGTTCGCTCCCGCGGACGAACACGCGGAGCTGCTCGCCAACGCGCGCGCGGTGGTGACGGCGCTGGAGGCGGCCCTCGAACAGGCCCGCGAGCACGAGCGTGCGCTCGCTGCACGCTATGGAGTGCGGCAACGCTAGTTGCCGCTCTGGATCGCGGCAGCGCAAGCTGCCGCGACTGGCGTCGCGGCAATGGAGAGCGGCAACTGGCGTTGCCGCACTCCATATCGGCGGTATGCTCCCGCACCGTAAATGACTTGGTACCAGGAATGGTTCGGCGAGGAGTACCTCGAGCTCTACTCGCATCGCGACGAGCACGAGGCCCGGCAGCAGGTGGCGTTCTTTCGGGAGCAGGCCGGCGGCGTGGACGGGCCGGTGCTCGATCTCGCCTGCGGCAGCGGGCGGCACATCCAGGAGCTGCAGGCGCTCGGCTATCACGCGGTCGGATGCGATCTCTCCTACACCATGCTGCGCACCGGTATCCGCGAATATGGCGCCATGCCGGTCGCGCGCGCGGACATGCGCCAGCTCCCGTTCTGCGACGACTCGTTCGCCGCGCTGGTCAATTTCTTCACCAGCTTCGGCTACTTCGAGGCGGAAGAGCAGAACCTGCAGGTGGTGCGCGAGATGTCGCGCGTGCTCGTGAGCGGCGCCCCGTTCCTCTTCGACTATCTCAACGTGCACCGCGAGCTGGAGAACCTCGTCCGGCGCGAGACGCTCGACACGCCGCTGGGCGTGGTGCAGATCCAGCGCTGGTTCGACCGATCTGAACGCTCGTTCAACAAACGCATAACGATCGGTGAAAAGCGGTATCTGGAGCGCGTGCGCGGATACGATCTCGACGAAGTGTCCTCAATGTTCTCTGACTGTCACCTCTCCATCCATTCCGCGTTCGGCGACTTCGACGGCTCGCCGTACGACCATACCTCGCCACGGCTCATCCTCGTCGGGAGCCGCGCATGAGGATCCCGCTCGCGCAGTACCCGGGCATGAACAAGTTCGTCCTCGACTGGATGAACGGCGACGAGCGCTTCCTGAAACGTGAAAACGTAAACGTAGGGCGGGCTTCAGCCCGCCTGGTCGGGCTGAAGCCCGACCTACGTTCGGCCCTCAAAGAATCGAACAAGCAATGGGGCCTCTTCGTGGGCGACCAGCTCGAGCGTTGGGAGAAGGGCGAGACCCTCACCATCATCGCCGGCCAGCAGGTCGGCTTCGCCGGCGGCCCGCTGTACACGCTCAGCAAGCTGGCCACGCTGGCGCGCTTCAAGCGCGACATGGAAAAGTCCGGCGTCCCGGTTACGGCCTTCTTCTGGCTGGCCACGGAAGACCACGACTTCGACGAAGTGGCCACGCTCAATGTGCCGGCAAAGAACCGCCAGCTCGACCTGCTGCGCATCCGCGCCGTGCGCACGGCCGACTCGCGCACCACGGTCGGCTCGCTCCCCGTCCCCGAGGAGCTGGTCACGCAGCTCCTGGCGCACTACGACATGCCGCGTCCCGCGTGGCTGCGCCCCGGCATCACCTTCCGCGACTCCTTCGCCGAGCTGGTGGCGTCCCTCTTCGGCAGCGAGATCATCCTCGTCGACGCGCTCCTCCCGGAGCTGAGGAAAGCGGGCGAGCCGCTCTTCGCCCAGATCGAGCAAAGACGTGACGAAATTCAAAACGCCCTGCAGAACCGCGCACGCGAGCTCGAGTCGGCGGGTTATCCGGAACAGGTCGAGGCGCGCGATGGAACCGAATACACCCTCCTGTACGAGGTCGATGAACACGCCAACCGCCAACCGCCAACCGCCAACCGCCAACCCGAGCGCACCTCGACCTCCGCGCTCACGCGCCCGCTCCTCCAGGACGCGGTCCTCCAGCCCGACATCTTCGTCGGCGGCCCGGCCGAGGTCGCGTACTACGCGCAGATCTCCGTCCTGCACGAGCTCCTCGGCGTGCCGATGCCGCGCGTGGCCTTGCGCGGGCACGTGCTCGTGGCGCCGAAGCGCGTCGTGCGCGCCATCGATCGCTTCGCCATCCAGCCGGAGGAGATCTTCTCTTCCGCCGACGCCATCGTTGCCGCGCGCGAGCCCGAGGGGGTGGCGCGCATCCGCGAGCTGGCCGAGGAAGGAAAGCGCGAGCTGATGTCGCGGATCGAACAGATCGGCGAGCTCGCGCTGCCGGCCGCCCACTCCCTGGCCGGCTCCATCCAGCGCTCCGTCGGCCATCTCGAGTTTCACTGGAACAAGCTCGCCGAGCGCGCCATCAAGGGCCTCGTGCGCAAGGACCGCGAGCGCTGGACCGCGGTCCGCGACGTCGTGGCCACGCTCTATCCCGACCATCACGTGCAGGAGCGCGTGGTGAGCTGGTTCGCCTACTGGTGCGAGCACCGCGAGCTGCTCGTCGAGCGCGTGATCGAGGAAGTGGAAATGGATTCCCCGTACTTCAGGATCGTGAGCCTATGAATTGGTTATCAGTTGTCGGTTCTCGGTTGTCCGTGCAGTCGCGCAGGAGGAGTGCTCAGGCGAGGAATCGCAGACAACCGACAACTGAGAACGGACAACAATGAGCGAAGCGAACATGGAAACCGTCGACATCCTCTTCTTCGGCGCGCACCCCGACGACGTCGAGCTTTCCTGCGGCGGCAGCATCGTCAAGTTCGTCCGGGACGGCCTCCGCGTCGGCATCGTCGATCTCACCCGCGGCGAGATGGGCACGCGCGGCACGCCGCAGACGCGCAAGCGGGAGGCCGCCGCCGCGGCGAAGGCCCTCGGCTGCACGTTCCGCCAGCAGCTCGACTTCCAGGACGGCAACCTGCAGACGGGACGCGAGCAGGAGCTGGAGATCATCGCCATCCTCCGCGAGCGGCGCCCGAAGCTGGTCGTCGGGCCGTATCCCGACGACCGCCATCCCGACCACACCCGCACCGGCCGCATCGTCACCGAGGCCGCGTTCTACGCCGGGCTGCGCGCGCTGGAGACGGGCCTCCCCGCGCACCGCCCGCAGGCCGTGCTGTACTACCTGCAGAACTACATGTTCCCGCCGTCGTTCATCGTCGACGTCACGCCGCACTGGAAGACGAAGATGAAGGCGGTGCACGCGTACAAGTCGCAGTTCCACGATCCGAAGTCGAAAGAGCCGCAGACCTTCATCTCCGACCCGAAGTTCCTGGAGATGATCGACGCGCGGGGGAAACACTTCGGCGCGCTGATCAATGCACAATACGGCGAGGCGTTCGTGACCAAGCAGCCGCCCCGCATCGACGACGTGATCGCGGCCTACAGCGGACGCGAGCTATGAAGATCGGCATCACCTGCTATCCGACCTTCGGCGGCTCCGGCGTGGTGGCCACGGAGCTGGGCCTGGCGCTGGCGCGCCACGGCGACGACGTGCACTTCATCAGCTACGCCATGCCCTCGCGGCTGAACGTGCTGCACGAGCGCATTCACTTCCACGAGGTGAACGTCACGCCCTATCCGCTCTTCGACCCGTACCCGCCGTACACGCTGGCGCTGGCCACGAAGATGGCCGAGGTGGCGGCGTACGAGAAGCTGGAAGTGCTGCACGTGCACTACGCCATCCCGCACGCCATCAGCGCGCACCTGGCCAAGCAGATCCTCCGCTCGAGCCTGAAGGTCATCACCACGCTGCACGGCACCGACATCACCCTGGTCGGCCGCGACGAGAGCTATCTGCCGATCACGAAGTTCGGCATCGAGGTGTCGGACGGTGTGACCGCGGTCTCGGAGTGGCTGAAGCAGGAGACGGCGACGAATTTCCAGACCGACAAGCACATCGACGTCATCCCGAACTTCGTCGATCCGGCGCGCTTCCGCCGCGAGCCGAGCGCGATCTGCAACATGTTCGCCTCCCCGGGCGACAAGCTGGTCTGCCACGTCTCGAACTTCCGCCCGGTCAAGCGCGTCATGGACGTGGTGGAGACGTTCGCCGCCATCGCCGCGAAGGTGCCTGCGCGCCTGCTCATGCTCGGCGACGGCCCCGACCGCTCCAAGGCGGAGGCGTTCGCGCGCGCGCATGGCCTCCGCGACCGCGTCTTCTTCCTCGGCAACGTGCCGAACCTGGAGGAGATCCTCGGCGCGTGCGACCTGTTCCTCCTGCCGTCCGAGTCGGAGTCGTTCGGCATGGCCGCGCTCGAGGCCATGGCCTCCGAGGTGCCGGTCATCGCCACGCACACCGGCGGCCTGCCCGAGGTCGTGACCGACGGCGACGCCGGCTACCTCCTCCCCGTCGGCGACGTGGCCGGCATGGCCGAGCGCGGGATCGAGATCCTCCGCGACGATGAATTGCGCAAGCGCATGGGCAAGCGCGCCCGTGAGATCGCGGTGGCGAACTTCGACGAGGAGAAGATCGTGCCGCGGTACCGCGAGCTTTACGGCTCGACTCTCAACCCGCCCACCGGCGCCGCGTCGCCGTAGATCGACCGGTACCGTTCGTACGAGTTCATGACCTTGCGCACGTAGTGCTTGGTCTCGTCGAAGTTCACGGCGGTGAGGAAGTAGTCGTCGCCGTTGCCGGCCTGGATGCGATTCCAGAGTGCGACCTGCTTCGGCCCGGCGTTGTACGCGGCGGCGACGCGGTAGCGGTTGCCGCCGAATTGCCCCCCGAGCTCGCTGATGTACTTCGCGCCGAGCTGGATGATCACGCGCGGGTCGTAGAGGTCCTCGGGGTCGACGTCGACGAGGCCGACGTCGCGGCCGATGTCGCGCGCGGTGGTGATGATGAACTGCAGCAGTCCGCGCGCCGCGGCCTGCGACTTCGCCCGCGGGTTGAAGCGCGACTCCTCGCGCATGATCGACAGCACCAGCGTCGGATCGGCCTCGTAGCGCCTGGCGTCGCCGGCGATGAAGTCGTAGAAGTAGCGCGGGTAGAGGAGCCGGCGCACGACCTCCGGCAGCAGCTCGGGATGAAAGTCCGCCGGGACGGCTTTCATCATCACCTCGATGGCGTAGATCGACTGCTTCGACGCGCCGCCGAGGTTCAAGGCGTAGGAGCGTGTGAGCGCGGCGCGCGCGGGGCGGAGCCCCCAGCGCTGCTCGATCGTCTCCGCCGCCTCGTCGTGGAGCCCCATGGCCATCAGCAGTTCCGCGGGGCCGTCGGCATCGGGGAACGACGGCAGCGCGGCGGGCTTCAGCGCGAGGACGTCCTGGTAGACGGGGAGCTGGCGGTAGATGTCGGCGAGCTTGCGGAGCTGGTTCTGGCGATCCCGCGAGGAGAGCAGGATGCGGTCGGTCTGGATCCGCCGCGCCAGGTCGAACTGCTTTGCCGCGACGTGCTTCGCCACCTGCTGCTCGCGCAGCGCCAGCTCGCGGGCGAGCTTCGAGGCCATGGCCGGGGAGTCGAGCCGCTTGCGCGCGAAATACGCAAAGTGCGACGGCGCGTCGGAGCGCAGCACTTCGAGATAGGCGCGGAACGCGGCGGGCGGATCGCGCTGCTCGAGGGCACGCGCGCGCCAGTACGCGAGCTCGGCGTCGTCGTAGTCGTCACGGAGATTCGGCGGTACCGAATTGAGGGCCGAGAGCGCGGCGGTGGTGTTCCCCGCGGCGAGCATCCCCACCGCGTACGCGAGCGACCCTTCGAGGACGGCCCGCTCGTTCCCGGCCATCTTCCGCAGTTGCACGAGGTCGCCCGCCGCCTCGGTGAAGCGGCGCTGCTTCAGCCGCGTGCGGATGCGCTGCGTCAGCGCCGCGGTGGTGGAGGGGAACTTTCCCTTCACCGCGATCGACTGCGTCATCAGCTGCTCGGCGGTCTTGTCGTCGCCGCGCAGTTGCGCCGAGCGCGCGGCGTGCCAGAGAAACATGCACTTCATGCCGGGATCGGGCGTGGCCCGCGCGCCGCGGAGATAGATGTTCTGCGCCTCGGCGTAGCGCTCCGCGCCGAAGTAGCTGCGGCCGAGGGCGAACTCCAGCTCGTCGATGCGCTTGCGGGGATTCGCTAGACGTAGGGCGGGCTTCAGCCCGCCCCTGGGCGGGGCGGTGGGCTTCTTCGCGGCCTTCGGCGGCGCCTTCTTCTTTTTCTTCACCGCGGCGAGCATGGCCGCCTTCTGCGGCGCGGCTTTGGTGAGCCGCCCGATGGCCAGATTCAGGTACGCAATGGCCCGGTCGTAATGCCGGTGCCGCTGAAAGGTCTCCCCGAACAGCTCGAGCTGCTCGGTGGAGAGCCGCTGCGTGATGGCCGGCTTGTCGAGCGCGCGCGTGACGCGGTCCGCCGCGTCGTCGCCGATCCCCCCCTTCAGCACGGCCAGTCCGCGGTCGAGCGAGCCCGTGGCCTCGACGATCCGCGCGCTGATCTCGCGGCGCCGCTCCGTCGATGCCGACGGCGCGATCTTCTCCGCGAACGCCAGCAGCTCCTGCGGCTTCCCCGCGAGGTAGGCCAGCTCGTCGTCGATGGCCTCGTCGCGATACATCGAGTCCCGATGCTCGAAGATCAGCGCGGTGCGAAAGCGGCTCGCCTCCGGACCCTCCGCCAGAGAGGCGCGGTGATAGAGCGCGCGGTCGCGGAACGGATGCTCTTTGGCCAGGAAGGGCTCGAGGCGCCGCGCCGCCTCGGCTCCTTCATCGTCCTCGAGCAGCGCCCGCGCGTGCAGATAGCCGAGGGAGTACTTCTTGTAGAGATCGGGATGCTTCGTCTCGATCGCCGCCAGCAGCTCCGCGAGCTCCTCTCCTTCGAGCGAGATGAACGTGGCCGTCCACTGCTCCACCGGCGGGATGCCTTGCGGCGGCGCCGGCTTCACCTCGCCGGCGGCCGGCCGGAACACGCGATGCCGCCGCACGCGCTGGCGGATCAGGACGGCCGCGAGAACCGCAATGAGCGCAACGACGGCGGCGGCTGCGACGACTACGGTTTTCTTACGGGTCAAGAATCGTCTCGGGCCAGCGTCCCCGACTTGATCGCCTGAGGAGCTCGCCTGAGGATCTCGGCGCGTGCAATCGCATAGCCAAGAATGGCATCGACCAGCATGCGCTGCCCGTCGCGCGAGAGCAGGATCAGGATCTTCTGCTTCACCTCGCGCACTTCCACGATGTCTTCCCACCGCATCCAGTGCCCGCGCTTGCCGAACAGGGTCAGCAGCCGGTTCTCGTACTTGACGCCGATGTCGCTGAAATAGATGTGGTCGCCGTACTGCAGCACCATGGCCACCACGGTGCCGAGGAAGAGCAGGATCAGGCCGAACATCGGCAGCGGCCGGTAATCGGTCGGATGTTCGGCCAGGTACATGAAGAAGATCGCCGCCGAGCCGAACACCGCCGCGGTCGAGATGATCCGCGAGACGGGGGGCCGTTCGAACACGAGAAGGGTGTCGTCGTTCATCGTGCGTCCCGATTCATAACACGGCTTTCGGGGGCCGTCATGTCACAGTTGTTGTGTTGCTGGTTGCTGGTTCGTGGCGGCTCTCCGTACACCACCACGAACCAGCAACCAGCAACACAGCAACCCGAAGCTATACAATCCGCCGCCTTATGCGTTGGTCCCGCTACTTCATTTCCACCCTGCGCGAAGTGCCCGCGGACGCGGATGTCATCTCCCAGAAGCTGATGATGCGCGCCGGCATGATCCGCAAGGTCGCGGCCGGCATCTACACCTACCTGCCGCTCGGCCTCCGTTCCGTCCAGAAGCTCGAGAACATCGTCCGCCAGGAGATGACCCGTGCCGGCTCCACGGAGCTGCTCATGCCGGCCATCCAGCCGGCTGAGCTGTGGATGGAGTCGGGACGCTGGCAAAAGTACGGGAAGGAGCTCCTGCGCATCAAGGACCGCCACGACCGCGACTTCGTCTTCGGCCCGACGCACGAGGAAGTGATCACCGAGACGGTGCGCGACGCCGTCAACTCGTACCGCCAGCTGCCGGTGAATCTCTACCAGATCCAGACGAAGTTCCGCGACGAGGTCCGCCCGCGCTTCGGCCTCATGCGCGGCCGCGAGTTCATCATGAAGGACGCGTACTCCTTCCACTCGAGCCGCGAGTCGCTCGACGAGACCTACGACGCGATGCGCGACGCCTACACGCGAATCTTTCATCGTTGTGCGTTAGACCACGTACCGGTCGAAGCCGATACCGGCAACATCGGCGGCTCGGCCTCGCACGAGTTCATGGTGCTGGCGCAGTCGGGCGAGGACGCGGTCGTCTCCTGCCCGAGCTGCCGCTACGGCGCGAACGTGGAGAAGGCGACGTCGAAGTTTTTCGACGATGAAGTGGAGCCGGCCCCCTCGGAGGCCATCGCCGAGCTGCACACTCCCGGCACGCAGACCATCGACGACGTCGGCCGTTTCCTCGGCAAGCCGACCGCGCAGCTCGTGAAGACGCTCGTCTTCGACACCGACCAGGGCGCGGTGATGGTGCTCGTCCGCGGCGACCGCGAAGGGAATGAGATCAAGATCAAGAATCACCTCGGCGCGCAGTTCCTCGAGCTCATCGCCGAGAACCGCTTCGAGCACGAGACCGGCGGCGTGGTCGGCTACTGCGGCCCGGTGGGGACGAAGTGTAAGCGCGTGCTGGCGGACTTCTCGCTGAAGGGGCGCAGGCGCTGGATCGTCGGCGCGAACAAGAAGGACCACCACCTCGACTACGCCGTCCCCGGCCGCGATTTCCCCGAGCCGGAGTACGGCGATTTCACGACCGCGATCGCCGGCGACCCGTGCGTCCGCTGCGGCACCGCGCTGGAGATCTACCGCGGCATCGAGGTGGGGCACATCTTCAAGCTCGGCACGAAGTACTCGGAGGCCATGCACTGCGAGTACCTCGACGAGGGGGGCAAGCGCGTGCCGATGATCATGGGCTGCTACGGCCTCGGCATCGGCCGCACCGTGGCCTCGGCCATCGAGCAGAGCCACGACGACGACGGCATCATCTGGCCGAT
The DNA here is from genome assembly GCA_035627015.1 of Thermoanaerobaculia bacterium. Classification (GTDB taxonomy): domain Bacteria; phylum Acidobacteriota; class Thermoanaerobaculia; order Gp7-AA8; family Gp7-AA8; genus QHVT01. Next base: position 138,000 of record DASPMO010000135.1, read on the forward strand.
GCCCATCGCGCCGTTCGAGGTGCTGGTGACGATCGTGGGCAAGGAAGAGAACGTCGTCCGCACCGCGAACGAGGTCTACGACCAGCTCATCGCCGCCGGCATCGACGCCCTGCTCGACGACCGCGACGAACGCCCCGGCGTGAAGTTCAAGGACGCCGACCTGATCGGCATCCCGCTGCGCATCGCCGTCGGCGCGAAGTCGCTGGCCGCGGGCAATGTGGAGTGGAGCTGGCGCAAGGACCGGGCGAAGCAGCTCGCGCCGCCGGACGAGGCGATCAACACTGTGATCGAAGCTGTTCGCGCGGCGCGGGTGTGAAGTGGGCTCACAGGCGCATAGGCGCATAGGCGCATAGGCTCACAGGCTCACAGGCTCACAGGCTCACAGGCTCACAGGGACAGCGCTCCTATGAGCCTATGAGCCTATGCGCCTATGCGCCTATGCGCCTATGCGCCTATGAGCCTGCCTGCTATCCTTCGCCCCATGCGTAAGCTCCTGCTCGCCATCACTCTGTTCGCACTCCCCGCGGCCGCGCAGAATGTCGACATCGAGGCCCTCTCCGGCCTGCAGTTCAACTTCGGCAATCCGGGCGCGCGCTCGCTGGGCATGGGCGGCGCGTTCCTCGGTCTGGCCGACGATGCCTCGGCCGCGGAAGCGAATCCCGCCGGCCTGACCATCCTCCGCAAGCCGGAAGTCTCGATCGAGGCGCGGAACTACCTCGAGCAGCAGCTCTTCACCACCAGCGGCACCTTCCCCGAGGTCGAGCGGACGCCGTTCACCCACCACAGTCAGCGCGTTCTCGTCACCTTCGGCAGCTTCGTCTACCCCATCAAGAACAAGTTCACCATCGGCGGCTACTACCACGAGCCGCTGAACAACGAAGGAGGCGGCGTGGTCGTCCCGCGCCGCGACCCGATCACCGGCGCCACCACGCCGCTGCCGAACTTCTACCTCCCCGCGGAGAACAACCAGATCATCGGCGGCCCGATCACGCAGCAGGAGTGCCTCGACCGCCGGCGCAACACCAACAATCCGTTCAACTGCCTGGAGTTCCGCATCGATCCGTTCGTCTCGGCGCTTTCGGTGCGGCAACGCACCTTCGGCCTGGCCGGCGCGTGGCAGGTGCATCCCCAGTTCTCCGTCGGTGCGACGGTGCGCCACCAGCGCTTCCGCGAGGAGGCGTTCACGTCGCGCTACACGCCGCAGCTCGCGCTGCGCCAGCTCGTCGTGCAGGCCACCGCACGCGTCGACGAGGATGGCGGCGTCGAGATCGCGGAAGAGAGCGACACCACGTTCGCGCTCGGATTCAAGTGGTCGCCTCACGCGAAGGTGAGCGTTGGCGGCGTGTACAAGCAGGGGCCGCAGTTCGACGCGCCGCTCTTTTACGGCGACGCGTCCACGAACTTCGATTTTGGCGTCGTGGCCAACACCTCGTTCCACATCCCCGACGTGGCGGGCATCGGCGTGTCGTTCCGCCCCATCGACCCGCTGACCATCAACGTCGATGCGGTCCACGTGACGTACTCGAATCTGGTCGACGACTTCGTGTCGATCAACGCCACCGTCCGGGCCCTCGGCGAGGAGCCGTTCGAGGCCAACGACGTGACCGAGCTCCACGTGGGCGCCGAGTACTTCTTCACGACGAAGATCCCCATCGCCATCCGCGGCGGCTACTGGCGCGACCCGAAACACTCCATCGAATGGGCCGGCCCCCTGAACCACCCGCAGTTCATCGCCGAGGCCATGCTCTACCCGGAAGGTGAGGACCAGGACCACTTCTCCATCGGCGCCGGCATCGCCTGGCCGCGTTTCCAGATCGACGCCGCCTACGACACCTCCAAGCACTACAAGGTGGGGTCGATCTCGCTGGTCACGCGCTTCTAATGTGACCGCGGAGCATTTAAAAGTGACCGCGGAGCACTTTCAAATGCTCCCCGGTCATTTACAAAATGACTCCGGAGCACTTTCGTCTCGCCTGGAGGACAGTGAAAGTGCTCCGCGAGCATTTAAAAGTGATCGCGGAGCATTTCAGTCTCGCCTGGAGGACAGTTGAAAATGGCCATGGATCACTTTCACGTGCTCCCGGTCATTTTCTTGCCGGTCTGGAGTGCGGCAACGCCAGTTGCCGCTCTCCATCGCGGCGGCGCCAGCCGCCACGGCCGCAGCTTCGCTGCGGCCATGGAGAGCGGCAGCTGGCGCTGCCGCACTCCAGACGCTGCGCGTTACCGTAGATCCTCGAGCGGCACGTCCAGCAGCTCGTAGTTGCGCCAGCCGGCGAAATCGTAATGCCACCATTCCGACGGCAGCGGCTCGAAGCCGTGTTTCGTCATCACCTCGCGCAGGAGGGTGCGGTTGGCGAGCACCTCGGCGGGGAGATCCGTGAACTCGTGCGCCGCGCGCGTGGTGAAGTCGTCGTAGCCGGTGGGCATCGGCAGCTCGGCGCCGGTGGCGCGGTCGATCAGGGTCAGGTCGACCGCCGCCCCGCGGTTGTGGCGTGAGCCCTTGGCCGGATCGGCCACGTAGTCGGGGTTCTTGATCGGCTCCCACATGGCCACCGTCACGCGGTAGGGGCGGTAGGCGTCGAAGACCTTGATGCCGAGGCCGCGGACGGCGAGCTCGCGGTCGACGTCGGCCAGCGCGCGGGCGGCGGGGGCGCGGAGATACGCCTTCGCCACCGGATAGAGCGTCCGCTTCATGAAGTTGTCCGGCGTGGCGTAGCGGATGTCGAGCGGAATGCCGAGCGTGGAGAGGTCGACCAGGCGCGTATCGGCGTTCGCCCGGGCCAGCCGCGAATAGGTTGCCGCATCCGGGACGATGCGCAGCCCGTAGGAATTGACCGGAATGTGCGGCGCGCAGGCGAGAAGGACGAGCGCAATGAAGTTGATCGCGCGTTTCATGTCGCCTAATGTAAGCGCCTCCGATGGAGCTCGACATCTTCTTCTCGATCTGCCAGACCGAAGTTCACGGCTACATGCCGAGCGAGCGGGTGATGTTCGAGCATTTCTTCGAGCAGATCGAGCTCGCCGACCGCCTCGGCTTCGGCACCGCCTGGGTGGCTGAGAGCCATCTCTCGACCGAGACCCAGAAGAGCAACCCCGGCGCCGTGATCCCCCACTTCGTCGGCGAGATCGGCCTCAACACCGACATCCTCCAGCTCGCCCACCGCGTCTTCGCCCGCACGAAGCGCATCGGCATCGGCTCGGCGATCATGAACATCCTCTGCAACGGCGGCCCGATCGCCGCGGCGGAGCGCATCAAGACCTTCCTGACGCTGCACGGCCTCGACCCCGGGGAGCGGCGCCTCCTGACCGTCGGCTTCGCCTCGGGGCGCTTCCCGTTCATCAACGTCCCCTACGGCATCGTCCCGCGCGATCCCGTCGAGGCCGCGGCGTGGCCGGTGGTGAAGAACAAGATCTTCGAGGAGGCCACGGAGATCTTCCTCCGCCTGCTGAAGGGAGAGACGCTCAGCTCGGAGCGCATCGCGCCGCGGAGCCTGACGCGCAAGGACTTCCGCACCGACGCCGACTGGCAGCGCGCCGTCGACGCGTACGGCCACGCCGTCGACGAGATCCCGCTCGCGCCGCGCTGGCGCTTTCCGAACCTGAAGATCGTGCCGCAGGAGCCGCGCATGGACCTGCTCCGCCTCTCCATCGGCTCGCACGATCCCGCCACGCAGATCTTCGCCAACACCATCCTCCCCGTCGGCGTGTTCAACCTCTCCATCACGCCCGGCGACGAGATCGAGAAGACCAACGAGCGCATGGCCACGCACTACCACCCGGACGGCGGTGAGTGGCATCGCCGCCTCATGCCGCGCACGGTGCTGGTCTTCATCAACGACGATCCGGCGCAGGCGGCGGCGGAGGCGCAGGACGCGCTCTCGAACTACTGGCGCGCCCTCGAGGGAACGCTGGACGAGGAGAAGGTCCGCCGCGCCACGAACAACGCCCTGGTCGGCGACGCGGAGCAGATCGCGAAGCAGATGAGCGAGCGCTTCCATCCCGAGGACCGGCTCATGCTCTGGTTCGACTTCAATAATCACGACTCCAAACGAGTCATGAGAAATATGGACGATTTCATGACGCGCGTTGCGCCGCGGTTCACCTCATGACCACCACCGTCATCGATACCTTCGACGAGACCGCCGCCCCCAACTTCGCGCGGGCCATGCCGAACTGGCAGCCGCTGGTGGAGTACCGCCGCAACGGCGTGGCCGAGAACACGATCCACGGCGCGGTGTCGTGGGTGACGGGGAAGAACCTGCTCTATTCGTTCGGCGGCAACGTCGAGGTCTACGGACGCTCGATGGTCAAGCCGATCATGATGAAGGTCTTCGCGAAGGAGTTCGGCCGCGAGCTGACCTCGGAACAGCAGGCCATTTCCGTCGCCTCGCACAACGGCGACGCGGAGCACGTCGCCACCGCGCGCTCGATCCTGCGCGAGGCGGAGTGGGGAATGATGCAGGCGCCGCTGGACGTGCCGCTCGTGCAGTTCGGCCGGCAGGTGCGCCGCCCGCGCCGCTGGTATCACTGCTGTTCCGGCGAGCACGCCGGCATCCTCCGTGGCTGCCGCATCAAGGGATGGCGCCGCGTCGGCTACGTCTGGCCCCACCACCCGTTCTTCCAGGAGTACCTCGGCTACATCAAGAAGGTCCTCGGGCCGGAATGGAAGATGGGGGTGATCGCCAAGGACGGCTGCGGCCTGCCCACCGTCTCCATGACCGTGACCGACCTGGCGAAGCTCTTCGCGAACCTGGTCACGGAAAAAGACGAGGACTGGATCTGGAACGCGATGGTCTCGCATCCCGATCTCATCGGGGGCTTCAATCGTCTCGACTCGACGATCCTCAAGGCCTGCGGCGGCCGCGTGCTGGCGAAGGAAGGGGCGGACGGCCTGCTCGGCCTCTCCATCGAGCATCCCGAATACCCCGAGGGGCTGGGCGTGGTGGTGAAGATCGCGCACGGCTGGAACCCGCAGGCGACGTGGTACATCGCCCGCTACATCCTCGGCGTGCTCGGCTTCGAGTTCCGCAACCCGTACAAGCTGCGGCGGCAGAAAGCGTTCATCGTCCCCGAGGTCATCCCCACGAACCTGCGCGACCGCATGGCCAGGATCGTTCCGTGGGACTCGTGGGATCCGGACATCGATCGCTGGGAGTTCGATCCCGAGGAGTTCGCGGTTGCGCCTCGCTAACTTCATCGGAGGCGCGTTCGCCGCGCCTCACGCCGGCAGCTATTTCGACGACATCGAGCCCGCCAGCGGCGACGTCATCGCCGAGATCCCCGACAGCGATGCGCAGGACGTCGACGACGCGGTGCGCGCGGCGAAGCGCGCCTTTTCCGACTGGAGCCGCACGCCGGCCGAGCAGCGCTCGCGGGTGCTGCTGAAGCTCGCCGACCTCATCGAGCAGAACCTGGAGGAGCTGGCGCGCACGGAGAGCCGCGACAACGGGAAGCCGCTCTCGCTGGCGAAGCGGCTGGACATCCCGCGCGCGGTGGCGAACTTCCGCTTCTTCGCCACGGCCATCCTCCATCAATCCTCCGAGGCTCACGTCACGGACACGACGGCGCTGAACTACACGCTGCGGCAGCCGGTCGGCGTGGCGGGCCTGATCTCGCCGTGGAACCTGCCGCTGTATCTGCTGTCGTGGAAGATCGCCCCGGCGCTGGCCAGCGGCAACACCTGCGTGGCCAAGCCGTCGGAGCTGACGCCGCTGACGGCGAGCCGCCTGGCCGAGCTGTCGCTCGAGGCGGGACTCCCCGCCGGCGTGATGAACATCGTCCACGGCACGGGACCGAAGGCCGGCGCGGCGATCTGCGCGCACCCGGACGTGCCGCTCATCTCCTTCACCGGCGGCACGGTCACGGGGGCGAAGGTCGCGGCCGCGGCGGCGCCGATGTTCAAGAAGCTGTCGCTGGAGCTGGGTGGCAAGAACCCGAATCTCGTCTTCGCGGACGCCGACCTCGACGACGCCGTGGCCACGTCGATCCGCTCGAGCTTCTGGAACCAGGGAGAGATCTGTCTCTGCGGCTCGCGCATCTTCGTCGACCGCCGCATCCACGACGAGTTCGTGGAGCGCTTTGCCGAGGCCACGAAGAAGCTGCGCATCGGCGATCCGATGGACGCGCAGACGGACGTCGGCGCGCTCGTCTCCGCCGCGCACCTCGAGAAAGTTGCCGGCTACATCGAGCTGGCGAAGGAAGAAGGCGGGACGATCGTCGCGGGGGGCAACCGCGTCGACCGCCGCGGCTTCTTCGTCGAGCCGACGGTGATCACCGGCCTGACCTGCGACTGCCGCGTCCTGCAGGAGGAGATCTTCGGCCCGGTGGTGACGATCACGCCGTTCGACGATGACGAGGAGGCGGTGCGCTTCGCGAACTCGACGCGATACGGCCTCTCGGCCACGGTCTGGACGCGCGACCTGCAGCGCGCGCACCGCGTAGCGGCGCAGCTCCACGCCGGGACGGTCTGGATCAACTGCTGGCTGCTGCGCGACCTGCGCGTGCCGTTCGGCGGGATGAAGGACAGCGGCGTCGGGCGCGAGGGCGGCTTCGAGTCGCTCCAGTTCTTCACGGAGGCGAAGAATGTCTGCGTCAAACTGGGATGACAGCGCGCTGCATCGCTTTCTCTTCCGCTTCGTCTTTGCCTTTCTCCTCCTCTTCAACTTCCCCTTTCCGCTGAACGTCATCCCCGGGGTCAATTTCGACGGCTGGACGCGCAGCGGCTGGGACGTGCTCGTGCAGCCCGCGGGACGCGCACTCTTCGGCGTCAGCCCGTCCGCGGTCTTCACCGGCAGCGGCGACACGCGCTGGAGCTGGACGCAGCTCGCGCTGATGCTCGCGATCTCGCTCGCGGCCGCGATGGTGTGGACGGTCTGGGACCGCCGCACGAACTATCCGCGCCTCGCCCGCTTCCTGCACACGTATGTCCGCTTCGCGCTGGCGTACGTGATGCTGGTGTACGGCACGATGAAGGTGATTCCCCTGCAGTTCCCCCCGCCGTCGCTGGACCGGCTGATTCAGCCGTTCGGCCACGCCTCGCCGATGGGGCTGCTCTGGACGTTCATGGGCGCCTCGGCGCCCTACGTCATCTTCACCGGCATCGGGGAGATGCTCGGCGGCCTGCTGCTGACCATGCGCCGCACGGCACTCCTCGGCGCGGTCGTCAGCGCCGCGGTGATGACGCAGGTGGCCGTGCTGAATTTCTGCTACGACGTGCCGGTGAAGATCTACTCGACGCTGCTCCTGTTCGAGGCGCTCGTGCTGATCGCCTACGGCGCGCGCCGCCTCCTCTTCGCGCTGGTCCCGCAGGTGCCGCGCGTGGCGTGGTGGAAGATCGCCCTGCGCACGGCCGCGGTGGTGGCGATCTGCTTCATGTTCCTGAAGGACGGACGCGATTACGGCAAGCAGCTCGCCCAGCGCTCGCCGCTGCGCGGCATCTGGCGTGTCGACGTGCTGCAGGTCAACGGCGTGGATCGTCCGCCGCTGATCACGGACACGGGCCGCTGGCGCAGGATGGTCTTCGACTATCCGCAGGGCATCTCGGTCCAGTTGATGAACGATCAGCGGCACCGGTACGCCATCGCCCTGAAGGAGCCGCAGAAGACGTTCAGCCTGACCCGGCGCGATCACCCGAATTTCCGGGCCTCGTTCACCTATCGGCGCCCGGACCCGCAGACCCTCGTTCTCGACGGCACGATGGAGGGCGACCGCGTGCACGTGGTCGCGCGCCGCGAGCCGGACACGGAGTTCCTCCTGAACACACGCGGCTTCCACTGGATCAACGAAACCCCCTTCAATCGGTGACAACTATGAGCAAAGGCGAAATCATCGGCGGCGTTCTCGCTCCCCATCCTCCCCACATCGTCTACGGCGACAACCACTGGCGCAACGAGCCGAAGTCCGAGTGCGGCTGGGAGGTGCTGCGCTGGGGCTACGAGCGCGCGCGCAAGCATTTCCTCGACAAGAAGCCGGACGTTTTCCTCGTGCACTCGCCGCACTGGCAGACGGTGATCGGCCATCACTTCCTCGGCCTGCCGGAGTTTCACGGCCTCTCCGTCGACCCGATCTTCCCGAACCTCTTCCGCTTCCAGTACGACGTGAAGGTGGACGTCGAGCTGGCGGAGCTGATCGCGGAAGAGGGGAAGGAGATGGGGCTCATCACGAAGATGATGCGCAACCCGCACTTTCGCGTCGATTACGGGACCATCGTCTCGTGCCACATGATGAATCCCGAGTGGGACATCCCCATCGTCGGCATCTCCTCCAACAACTCGCCGTACTACTTCTCGAACGAGATGGGCCAGCAGCAGATGATCAAGCTCGGCCAGGCCACGAAGCGCGCCATCGAGAAGAGCGGCCGCCGCGCCGTGCTGCTCGCCTCCAACACCCTCTCCCACCGCCACTTCACCACCGAACCGGAAATCCCCGAGGACATGTCGCGCGAGCACGTGTACGAACACTCCGGCTACCTCTGGGACATGCAGGTCATCGACCTGATGCGCAAGGGACGCACTCGCGAATTGATCGCAGTCCTCCCCGAATTCATGGACCACGCGGTGAGCGAGGTGAAGGCGGGGTCGCTGGCCTGGATGCTGTCGGCGCTGGACTTTCCTGACTATCCGGCCGAGGTGTACGGGTACTGGACGGTGATCGGGACGGGGAATGCGGTGGTGGGGTGGGATCCGCAGTTGCGGGAGCGGGCGGTGTCGCACGTGGTTTGAATTGAAAATTGAAAATTGAAAATTGAAAAAGTCGGATGGAGAACGGCAAAGGGGCGGACATTCGGGAGCGGGCTTTCGAGCTCGCTTGCGCGGTGTTGCAGTTGCACCGGTTTGTCTACAAGCGCGAGCCGTCGCTGCGAAGTACCAGTGGACAGGCAGCATCGGCGGCTGGTTCGATCGGTGCGAACCTCGAAGAGGCGGATGCCGCGCAGAGCCGCGCCGACTTCATCTCGAAATGCAACATTGCACTCAAAGAGGCGCGCGAGACGCGGTACTGGCTGCGCGTCCTGGCCCGATTCATCCGCTCCGACCGCATCGCAGCCCTCATCGCCGAAGCGACCGAAATCATCGCCATCCTCACAACCATCGTGAGAAAGAGCAGAAACCAATGACTATGCCCGCGCCCACGCCTCTCGCCCTCATAGATTTTTCAATTTTCAATTTTCAATTTTCAATTTCGCCAACGAGGCCCACCCGGTGATCCACCAAGCCTACATCGTTTCGGGCCAGCGTCCCGCCGCCCGCCCGGGGCGCAGGCGCCGGACGCCTGCGCGACAGCCGGCGAGGACGCCGGCGGTCCGCTGACCGAAATCATCGCCATCCTTACAACCATCGTGAGAAAGAGCAGAAACCAATGACTACGCCCGTGCCTCTCGCCCTCATAGATTTTTCAATTTTCAATTTTCAATTTTCAATTTCCCCAACGAGGACTGCCCAGTGATCCAGAAGGCCTACATCGTTTCGGGCCAACCGCATCCGCTTCTCGCACCGGATAAGAACGCCGGCTGGGCGAGTCTCCGCAAATCCTACGAAGCCGTAGGGAAAGAGATCGCCCGCTCCGGCGCCGAGCTGATGCTCGTCTACTCCACGCAATGGTTCTCGGTCATCGGGCACCTGTTCCAGATCGACCCCAAGCCCGCGTGGACGCTGGTCGACCAGAACTGGTACGAGCTCGGGGAGATCCCGTACGAGTTCCGGGTCGATCCGGAGTTCGGGAAGCTGTATGCGCGGATCTGCAAGGAGCACGGGATGCAGGCGGCGACGGTGGCGTATCATGGGTTTCCGGTCGACACCGGGACCGTGGTCGCGCTGAAGCTGCTCAATCCGGACAACGCCATCCCGGCGTCCATGGTCTCGTGCAACATCTACGCGGAGCGCGAAGAGACGCGCGCCCTCGGCTTTGCGGCGCGCGCGGCCATCGAGGCCTACCGGAAGAAGACGATCGTCGTTTGCGTGACGAACCTCTCCAACCGCTACGAGGTGGCGGACATCGACCCGGCGCAGGACCGCATCTCCTCCCAGAAGGACGACGAGTGGAACCGCAAGATCCTGGAGATGCTCGGCGAGGGGCGGCTCGAGGATGTGGCCCAGGTGGCCCGCGACTTCGCCCGCGAGGCCAACGCGGACATGGGCTTCAAGGCCATCTGGTGGCTCGGCGCGGTGATGGGGGAGCACAACAAGTACGACGGCAAGGTGTGGGACTACCAGCCGGTCTGGGGGACGGGCAACGCCATCGTCGAGCTGACGCCGAACGAGCGGAAGCAGATCGACTGGGAGAAGGAGTTCGACGAGGGCCCCATCCCGACCTTCGCCGGCTCCAGCGGCACCGGCCTGGAGACGCACAACGTGCTGGAGCAGGGGCCCGACGTGCACCAGCAGAGCGAGATGTCGTCGCAGGAGAGCGCGCCGCACATCATCCGCACCGACAAGGCGCCCAGGCCGGTCGGTCCGTACCCGCACGCCCGCCGCGTCGGGAACATGCTCTTCCTCTCCGGCATCGGCCCGCGCAAGCCGGTCACGGGGGAGATCCCGGGACGCCTCCCCGACGGCTCGCACGACATCGAGGCGCAGACGCGCGCCTGCATCGAGAACGTGAAGACGATCCTCGAGGAGGCGGGCAGCTCGCTCGAGAAAGTGGTCGACGTGGCGGTCTACCTCACCGACATGAAGCGCGACTTCGAGACGTTCAACAAGGTCTACGCCGAGTACTTCGGCACCATCCAGCCGACGCGCACGACTGTGGGCGTCGACTCGCTGCCGACGCCGATCGCGGTGGAGCTGAAGGTGATTGCATCGGCGTAGCCGATGCAATCATCCTGAGGCGCGAAGACGCCGAAGGATCTCGTGCGGGACACGAAATGCTGATCGACATCTCTCCGCTGATCGACGAGCGCATCGCCGTCTGGCCCGGCGATACGCCGTACGCCCGGACGCTGAACCTGGACATGGCCGCGGGGGCGAACCTGACCCTCTCCGACATCCACACGACGGTGCACGTCGGCGCGCACGCGGATGCGCCGAGCCACTACTCCGCCGGCGGCGAGGACATCGCGCGGCGCAGCCTGCACTACTACGTCGGCCCGTGTACGGTCATTCACGTGGCGGGCGCGAAAGGGCGCCGCATCCTCCCGGGCGATCTCGAAGGAAAACCGGTCGCGGAGCGCGTGCTGCTGCGCACCGGCACCTTCCCCGACCCGCGCGCGTTCAACGAGGACTTTGCCTCCCTCTCCGCGGAGCTCGTCGACTGGCTGCACGCGCGGGGGGCGATCACGATCGGCATCGACACGCCGAGCGTCGATCCCTTCGACGACAAGGTGCTGGAGGCGCATCAGGCCCTGCTGCGCCACGACATGGCCAACCTCGAAGGGCTCGTCCTGGACGGCGTCGCCGAGGGGCGCTACGAGCTGATCGCGCTGCCGCTGCGGCTGGCCGGCGCGGACGGCAGCCCCGTGCGCGCGGTGCTGCGAGCGTAGGACGGGCTTCAGCCCGTCTCCCTCGCGGGTGGGCGGCGGGCTGAAGCCCGCCCTACGTTTCGTACCCTTGCAGTAAGCGGTTCGCGGCCGCTTCGTAGCCGAATTCCAGCGAGCGCTCGTACACGCCCTCCGGCTTGTGCGCGAGCAGTGACGCGGCCACGTCCGCCAGCGCTTCGGGAGAGGCAGACCGCGCGATCCACTCCGGCGGCACGAGCGCGTCCACTCCCTCGATCGGCATCGTGGCCACGGGGACGCCGCAGGCCATTGCTTCGAGCACGGCGCGGTGGCCTTCGTCCGAGCCGCGGGCGGTGAAGAGGAGGACGTCGGAGGCGCGGTAATGCTCGGCGAGGTCGTCCTCGTGATAACCGGCGAAGAGCACGTCGAGGTTCAGCGAGCGGACGAGCGCTTCCAAAACGGGGCGGTGCTCGCCGTGTCCGATGATCATCATCCGGCAGGCGGCGCGCTCGCGCAGCGCGGCGTAGGTGTGGATCGCTTCCTCGAAGCCTCGGCCCGCGGAGAGCTTTCCGATGACGGTGACCAGAGGACCGTCGGCCGCGATGCGGGGACCGTCCGGGTGGAACTGGCGGTGATCGACCGGCGGCGGAGTGAAGGTCGCCCGCGGCACGGCGAAGGAACGGTTGATGACGAAGCGGTGCCGCGTGGCGGCGAGGAGCGAGCGGGAGAGGGGATCGTTGCGGAGCACGCGGCGCGAGTGGAACGTCCGCGCCACGCGCAGCGACGGATGATCGCGCGCCACCAGGCGCGCCAGCCAGTGGTCGTAGGTCAGGTGCGCGTGCACCACGTCGAAGCCGTGATAGTGGACGAGGCGGTCGATGGCGCGGATGCTGCGCACGAACGACACGGGGTTCTGGGCTTTCTCGATGACCGGATGGGTGAAGTCGTGATGGCCGATCTTCGCCTGCAGCTTGTAGCCCCCCACATACGCGTAGTGCGCGTTGTGTCCGGCGGCGCGCAGCGCCTCCACTTCCGCGAACGCGGGCGCGGCGGCGCCCGTCCAGCGATTTCCGGCAGCGAGATGGAGGATGCGCAAGATTTGTTATAGTCCCGGCACGATGGCCGTCGATCAGGAACTGCTCGAGATTCTAGCGTGTCCCCTCTGCAAGGAAGAGGTGAAGCTCGTCCCCCTCGCCGAAGCGCGCCGCGGCTCGATCCGCGACAAGTTCCGCGAGAAGTTCCGCGGAGAGGAGCCCGTCGTCGACCAGGGCCTCCAGTGCGTCAAGTGCCGCCGCATCTATCCGATCGTCAGCGACATCCCGGTCATGCTGGTGGAAGAAGCGTTCGAAGAGCAGTGATGAACGATGAGAGATGAGCGATGAACAAAGGCTGAGACGCTCATCGCTCATCGTTCATCCCTCATCGCTCGTAAGATCGTCGGCCACCCTCCTCCTCCTCCACCTCCTCTTCATCTTCAAGACCGCTCTGCTCGAGCTGTCGGCGTTTTTCTCCATCTTCTGCCTGGGATGGGCGCTGGCGCGGCGCGAGGCGCGCTTCTCGTTTCACATCCTCTATTACCCGCTCTTCGTCTACGGGCTGATCTCCACCGTCTCCGCCGCCTTCGCGGAGAAGCGCATCCATCAGGGCTTCGAGGGGATGCTCTGGTTCAAGATGCTGATTTTCCCCTGCGCGGTGATGCTCTACCGGCAGGTGCCGCGGCTGCACGAGCTGGCCGTGTACGCGTACGCGATCGTGGCCGGGGGCGGCTCGTGCTGGGGACTGATCGAGTTCCTCTTCCTCGACCAGCGCAACCTCGAGAACCGCATCAGCGGCCCGTCGTCGCACGTCATGACCTACTCGGGCGTGCTCCTGCCGCTCTCGCTGATGATGCTCATCCTCTTCTGGCGGCAGCGGAAGTGGTGGCAGCTCGTGGCCTGCCTCCTCTCCTCGTTCACCCTGCTGCTGACCTTCACGCGCAGCGTCTGGCTCGGGTGGGCGGTGGCGGCCTTCGTGGTGGTCATGGCCTCGCGGGCGCGGCTGCTGGTCTACGCCGCGCCGGTACTGATCCTCTTCATCACCTTCATGCCCATCGACCTCTTCAGCAGGCTGATCTCGACTTTCGACACCAGGCAGTCGTCGAACTTCGACCGCATCCGCATGCTGGAGGCCGGCGTGGAGATGATCCGCGACCATCCGGTCCTCGGCGTCGGCCCGGCGAATGTCAAGGAAGCCTACGCCCTGTATCGCAAGCACGACGCGCCACGGCCGCGCCCGCCGCACCTGCACAACAACGTCGTCCAGCTCTGGGCCGAGCGCGGCATCCTCGGTCTCGCGGCGTATCTCCTTCTCCTGGCGTTGTTTCTGCGGGAATGCCTCCGGGAGTGGCGGGGGCCGCGGCGGCTGTGGGCCGAGATCGGCGTGGCCGTGACCGTCAGCCTGACCGTGGCCGGGCTCTTCGAGTTCAACTTCGGCGACACCGAGGTTTTCTACGTGATGCTCAACCTCTTCGCCTTGATCGTGGCCAAGCTGGAGCGTGATGAGCCGGAACCGAATGAAGCAGCGCCTGCCCTTGTTCCAGCGGCGTAAGGCATCCGTAACCTTTCCAGCATGTCCGCGTCCAAAGGCAGAGAAACAGGGGAGATGAAACACCTGAACGATCAGGAGTTGATGCGAATCGTTCAGGCCGGCGATTACTCCCCGGCGTCCGAGATCTATGACCGCTACAGCGGCCGGATCTACAACTTCGCGTTCCGGTTCCTGAAGAACGCCGAGGCGGCAGAGGACGCCACGCAGGAAGTCTTTGTCAAGATGCTGAAGCATGCGAATCAGTTCAACGGAGACGCGAAGCTCTCCACCTGGCTCTTTTCGATCACGGCCAACTGGTGCCGCGATTACCTCAGGAAAGCGGACAACAAATCGAAGGAAAGCGACGACGTGCTCGTGCAGCTGCCGGCGCCGACGGAGCTCGCTCCGGACCGGACGCTCGAGCAGCGCGAGAACGAACAGCTCGTGCGGAAAGCGCTGGCCGCGCTGACGCCGGAGCAGCGCGAGGCCATCCTGCTCTCGCGCTATCAGGGACTGTCGTACGCCGAGATCGCACAGATCGCCGGCTGCTCGGAGGGCGCGGTCAAGACCCGCGTCTTCCGGGCCATGGAAACGTTGAAGAAAACGCTCGCCGGAACGGCGGGCAGGGTGGTGATCAATGCCTGACTGTAGTGCAGTGAACGAGAGCATGCCGCTGCTGCTGACCGAGTCGCTCGATGCGGCGCGGCGGGAAGCGGCGCATCAGCACATCGAGAGCTGCGCGGTGTGCGGCGAGGAGTGGAGCGCGTACCGGGAGACCTGGGCGGCCATGAGCGACCTGCCCGAGGTCGAAGTGCCCGCGCGCGTGAAAGCGAAGTTCCTGGAGCGGGCCGGCCTCACGGCCGAGCTGCCGAAGAACGTCGTCCCCTTTCACCGCAAGCCGGCGTTCAAGTGGGTCGCCCAAGCCGCGGCCGTAGCGCTCCTGGCCGGCGGCGGATACTTCGCCGGCGCGAAGCGCGTCGACACCACCGTCACCCCGACGCCGGCCCTCGTGGAGCGGGCGCGCACGAACTACGTGCCGGTCTCGCTGGCGGAGACGCGCGTCATGGACGCCGAGACGCTCAGCCCCGAGATCCAGGGACGCCCGAACATCTCGAACCTGCAGTTCATCGACGCCGACGCCACGGACCAGGAGATCGCCGTCTCGTTCGACGTCACCTCGCGCTGGACGGTCAACGGCAACCCGCGCGACAAAAGCATGGTGCGCCTGCTGTCGTACGTGCTGGAGAACGAGGCGGCCACGAATACGCCGCGCACGGACACGCTGGAGTGGGTGCGCCAGACGTACTCCGATCCGGCGTATGCCGACCCGGAGATCGCCCGCTCGCTGGCCAAGGTCCTGCGCAACGACGACCAGCACGAGGGCGTGCGCATCCGCGCCATCGAGACGCTGACCACGCTCCCGCCGTCGGTGGCCTCGCAGACGCGCGACGCGCTGATCGAGGCGCTCAAGAGCGACCCGAACCCGGCCGTGCGCATCAAGGCCGTCGAGGCGCTGGCGAACATGACCCGCACCGGCACCGCGCTCGATCCGTCCATGGTCGACACGCTCCGGCAGAAGGCCAACCAGGATGACGAGAATCTCTACGTACGAGTGAAAGCCGCAGAGGCGCTGAGCAATATCAAGCCCTGACGATGAAAACCCGCGTCCTCACAGCAGCGATCGTCCTCTTCACCGGCGTGGCCGCGCTGGCGGCGCCGATGGTGTCGCGTACGTTCAACTCCGACCAGACCTTTGCGCTGGACGCGAACGGCACGTTCATCCTCGACAATCCGTCGGGGAACGTGACCATCACGGTCAAGGACACCCCGGGCGTCGAGGCGATGATCTTCAAGCGCGTGGACGGCACCGACCTCGAGGCGGTCGAGGAAGGGCGCCGGCTGACGCAGCTCATGATCGGCGGCAACGAGAAGACGCGCACGCTGCGCATGACCATCGTTCCCGGCGCGACGAAGGAGTGGCAGGCCTCGGTGGCCTGGAACATCCGCGTCCCGCGCGGGGCGTCGGTGAAAGTGATCACCACCAGCGGCGATCACATCCGCATCAGCGGCGTGCGCGGCGTGGTGCAGGCCAAGAATTTCAACGGGCAGATCGTGCTCGAGGATGTGATCGGACCGGCCGTCGCGGAGAGCGTGAACGGCTCGATCTTCTTCGTCGCGCCGTCGCTGCGCGGCAACGTGCTGCTGACCAGCGTCAACGGCGACATCACCGCCACCGTGCCGCGCGCGGCCGGCTTCCGCTGGGTCGCCGAGACCGTCAAGGGGGACATCCGCACGCACTTCCCCGCGCGCGGCGCGTTCATCAACAATACCTTCACCGGCACGGTCAACGCGCCGGGCGGCCCGACCCTGCGCACCCTGTCGCTGATGGGCAACGTGCAGGTGTTCGCCGGCGGCGTGCCGGTGCGCCTGGCGCAGTCCGTGCGCCGCGCCCAGCCGACGCCGATGCCGGTCATGCGCGTCGGCGCCCCGCAGCAGCAGCGCATCGTCGGCGACTTCACCTTCCGCACGACCCTCGGCGACGTCCGCGTGCAGGAAGTGACGGGCAAGGTCGACATCTTCACCGGCGCGGGCGAGGTGCAGATCGGCTCCACGGGGGGCGCGGCGAAGGTGCACTCGCGCGGCGGCCCGCTGCAATTCGGCGAGATCGGCGGCCCCATCGACGCCTCCACGCGCGCGGGCGACGTCCTCGTCGACTCCGCCCGCCGCGGCGGTGCGATCCAGACGAACGGCGGCACGATCCGCCTGCTCTACACGAGCGGCCCGACGCGCCTCTACTCCGGCGGCGGCGACATCCACGTCCGCCAGGCGGCCGCGCCCGTCGAAGCCACCACGGAGTCGGGCGACATCGCCATCGCGGTCGACGCGACGTTGAAGTCGCAGAAGGTCGACGCCAAGACGTCGCAGGGGAACATCATCCTCAATGTCTCGCCGCAGTTCGGCGCCGACCTCGAGGCGACCGTCCTCACTTCCGATCCCAACGCCGACCAGATCCTCTCCGACATCCCCGGCCTCTCCATCAGCCGCGAGCAGGTGGGAGGACAGACGCGCATCCACGCCACGGGCAAGCTCAACGGCGGCGGTGAGAAGATCGTCCTGCAGGCCACCGACGGCGATATCCGCATTTCGACGGGGCCGGTGCCGCCGACCGTCGTGACGCGGCGCTGATTCGCGGCTGCGCCGGGATGTTGCTGGTTGCTGGTTTTCCACCCGCCCACCCACCCGTCGCTGCTCAGGCGCGGCCTGAATGAGCAACGGGTGTGCGGCGGGGTGGAAAACAAAGCAACGGGTGCGCGGGTGGGCGGAAAACACGGGAGAGGAACCATGTTTGCTAGGATTCGCACGCTACTACGGAGGTTCGAATTTGAAAGCACTCTTATCAGGCGTCCTTCTCTTCGCGCTCGCGGGTTGTTCGCAGAACGGCACCGATACGGCGGCGGGGCAGACGGACTCCGCCGCCACCACCACCGCATCCGCAACCGGGGGCGGCGCGACCGCGGCGCCGGCCGTGAAACCGATCAGCGCCTACGAGAACAAGATCGCCGAGCTGCACACCACCGCGGGGCAGATCAACCTGCGCTTCTTTCCCGACGTGGCCCCGAACCACGTCCGCAACTTCATCGACCTCTCGGAGAGCGGCTTCTACGCCGGCACGAAGTTCCATCGCGTCATCCCCGGCTTCGTCATCCAGGGCGGCGACCCGAACACGAAGTCGGGCGACCCGAGCACGTGGGGCACGGGCGGCTCGCCAAACAACGTGAACGCGGAGTTCAACAGCATTCCACACAAGCGGGGCATCCTCTCCATGGCCCGGACCGGCGATCCCAATGGCGCGTCCTCGCAGTTCTTCATCTGCGTGGATGACGTCCCGCAGCTCGACAACCAGTACACCGTCTTCGGCGAAGTGACGCAGGGGATGGACGTCGTCGACAAGATCGTCAACGCGCAGACGCGAGGCGAGACGCCCGTCGATCCGGTGGCCATCACGAAGGTGGTCGTGCGCGACGCCACAGAAGAAGAGAAGAAGAAACCGGCAGCGAGTGTGAACCAATGAGCGATTCCAACAACAAAGTAGCCGAGCTGCACACCACCGCGGGTCAGATCAACATCCGCTTCTTCCCCGACGTGGCCCCGAACCACGTGAAGAACTTCCTCGATCTCGCCCAGCAGGGCTTCTACAACGGCACGAAGTTCCACCGCGTCATCCCCGGCTTCATGATCCAGGGGGGCGATCCGAACACCGTGAGCGGCAATCCCAACAGCTGGGGCACGGGCGGCTCGCCGAACCGGATCAAGGCCGAGTTCAACTCCGTCTCGCACAAGCGCGGCATCGTCTCCATGGCCCGCTCGAACCACCCGGACAGCGCCTCGTCGCAGTTCTTCATCTGCGTGGCCGACTCGACGTTCCTCGACCGGCAGTACACCGCTTTCGGCCAGGTCACGAAGGGGATGGAGGTGGCGGACGCGATCGTCAAGGCTCCGAAAGGCGCGAACGATCGCCCGAACGATCCGGTGGCCATCACCAAAGTCGTCGTCCGCGACGCCGGTCCGGACGAGCAGGGCGCAACGCCGAAGTAAGTTGAGCGTCCCCGCAGAAGCAGCGCCGTATCTCGATCAGTGGCTCGGCCGCGGCTGGAGCGCGCAGCCGCTCCTCGGCGATGCCTCCGTCCGCGCGTACTACCGCATCACCGCCGCGGACGGGCGCACGTACATGCTCACCTGGTATCCCGAGGAGGTGCGCGCGCAGCTCCGCCGCTACCTCGGCGCGACGGAAGCCGTCGCGCCGCACGCGCGCGTCCCCGAGATCCTGCAGGCGTGCGACGTGGCCGTGCTCCAGCACGACGCCGGGGACCGCACGCTCTTCGCCGTCCTGCACGAGGACCGCGAGGAAGGGCTGCGCCTCTACCGCGCCGCCATCGACCTCCTGGCCGCGTTCCAGCACGCGCCCGATGCGGGCCTCAACGACGCCTTCACCGCCGATTTCTTCTTCAACGAGCTGGAGATGGCGCGCGAGTACTTCGTCGAGCTGCTCATGGAGCGCGATGGCGAGCCGCTGAAACCGATCCTGAGAACGATTGCGGAAAAAGCAGCGGAGCATCCGTACGTGCTATGCCATCGCGATTTTCATGGCCAGAATCTGCACGTGCAAAACGACACGTTATATCTGATCGATTATCAGGACCTGCGCATGGGGCCCGACCTGTACGACCTGGCCTCGCTGCTCCGCGACCGCGGCGTGGCGCGCATCATCGGCGACGCGGCGGAGCTCGACCTGCTGCGGCACTACGCGGAGGTCACGAACGCGGAGGGCGACGTCCGCCATCGCTACTTCGAGACGCTCCTGCAGCGCTCGATCAAGATCCTGGGCACGTTCGCCAGGCAGCCCATCACCCGCGGGCGGATGCACTATCTCGAATTCATCCCCGCCGCGCTGGAGAGCGTGGAGCGCTGCCTGGACGAGCTGCCCGAGTACGCGCCCCTTCGCGATATCTTCCCCCTCGCGTTCGATCCGGACGCCGCGCGCGACCGCGCACAGAAATTGAACTCGGAAGGATCCCATGGCTAAACACAAGATCACCCTCCTTCCCGGCGACGGCATCGGTCCCGAGGTCACGGCCGCGGTGGTGCAGATCATCGAGTGCGCCGGCGTCGACGTGGAGTGGGAGAAGTTCTTCGTCGGCGCGGAGGCCATCTCCCGCTTCGGCGACCCGCTGCCGCAGGACGTGCTCGACTCGATCCTGCGCAACAAAGTGGCGCTGAAAGGGCCGGTGACCACGCCGGTGGGGACGGGTTTCGCCTCGATCAACGTCCGCCTGCGCAAGACGCTCGATCTCTACGCCAACCTCCGTCCGGTGCACTCGATGCCGAACGTGATCACGCGCTACGAGGACATCGACCTGATCGTCGTGCGCGAGAACACCGAGGACCTCTACAGCGGCCTCGAGCACGAGGTCGTGCCGGGCGTCGTCGAGTCGCTGAAGATCATCACCGAGAAGGCCTCGACGCGCATTGCGAAGTTCGCCTTCGAATACGCCCGCACCCATGGCCGCAAGCGGGTCACGGCGGTGCACAAGGCCAACATCATGAAGCTCTCGGACGGCCTCTTCCTCCAGTGCTTCCGCAACGTGTCCAAGGACTATCCGAACATCGAGGCCGACGACAAGATCGTCGACAACCTCTGCATGCAGCTGGTGGTGAACCCGAACCAGTTCGACATCCTGCTGCTGGAGAACCTCTACGGCGACATCGTCTCCGACCTCACGGCCGGCCTGGTGGGCGGGCTGGGCGTGGTCGCCGGCGCCAACATCGGCGAGAACGGCGCGGTCTTCGAGGCCGTGCACGGCAGCGCGCCCGACATCGCCGGGCAGAACAAGGCCAACCCGCTCGCGCTCCTGCAGTCCGCCGTGCTGATGCTGCAGCACATCGGCGAGATGGGGCCCGCCCAGCGGATCAACGACGCGATCACGAAAGTCCTGGCCATGGGTCCGGAGCACCGCACCGGCGACATCGGCGGCACCGGCTCGACGATGGACTTCACGAGCGCGATCTGCGGCGTGCTGCGCAAGGGAACGCGGGCGGAGGATTAACGTGTCATCCTGAGCCCCGCAGAGGGCGAAGGATCCCCTTGCCTACGGAGCGAGCGCGGGTTCCAGCAGGGGATCCTTCGCCGTCTGCGCGGCTCAGGATGACAGGCAATCTCGCCGAAGGCATCGCCCTCTTCAACGACCAGAAGTTCTGGCACGCCCACGAAGCGTGGGAGCGCGACTGGCTGGTCGCGGAGGGGGAGGAGAAGCTGTTCCTGCAAGGACTGATTCAGCTGGCCGCCGCGTATCACCACGTGCAGCGCCGCACGTACCGCGGCGGGATCCGCCTCTTCGACGCCGCGCTGGAGAAGCTCTCGCGCGTGCCGGAGGACTACGGCGGCGTGGACCGGAGCGAGGCCACGGCGCGGGCTGCACAACATCGTGAGCACATCGCGCGTGACGGACACATCGACGCGGTGGACTTCCCGAAACTTCGCTACAATTGAGCCTCTTCACCGGCCCAAGGGAATCTTCGCGACACCGAGGGTGAAATGCAGGAATTGGATCAACGGGATCGGGAGCTGCTGGGTGCTCTGCAGGGGGAGATTCCGCTCGTTTCCACGCCGTATGCCGTGATCGGACAGCAGCTCGACATGTCCGAGAAAGAAGTGATCAAGCGCACCGAGCGGCTCCGCCGCGACGGCGTGGTGCGATCGCTGGCGGCACAATTCGATCCGCGCGCCCTCGGCTATCGTTCCTGTCTGGTGGCGGCGCGGGTCGCGCCGGCACGCATCGACGAGGCGGCGGCCGCGATCAACGCACATCCCGGCGTCACGCAGAACTACCGCCGCAACAATGACCTCAATCTCTGGTTCACGCTCTTCGTCTCGCCGGAGTCGAAGCTGGGGCTGGAGCAGACCATCGACATCCTTGGCCGCGCCGCGGACTGCGAGGCCGTGCGCGCGCTGCCGACGCTGAAGCTGTACAAGACCAGCAGCGGCGACGGCGAGTCGCACGACCTCGCGCACCCGGACTACACGCCGCTCACGCCGGTAGAGGTCGAGACCGTGCGCCTCCTGCAGCGCGACCTGCCGCTGCAGCCGCGCCCCTTCGACTTCCTGGCGCGCACCAGCGGCCTGGGAGCGGACGAGCTGCTCGCCGCCGCGCGCACGCTGCAGAAGCGCGGGCAGATCCGCCGCATCTGTGCCAGCGTGGCCTCCCGCAAGTCGGGGTTCGTGGCCAGCGCCATGGGCGTGTGGGTCGTGCCGCAGGACGTGGTGGACGACTATGCGGCCAAGCTCGCGCAGCACCGCGCCGTCTCGCACTGCTACCTCCGTCCGATCTTCGACGACTGGCCGTACAACGTCTACACCACCGTCCACGCGCGGTCGGTGGACGAGTGCGAGTCGGTGATCAACGACCTCGCCACGGACACGCACCTCACGCAGAAGCAGGCCCTCTTCCCGACGAAGGAGTACAAGAAGACGCGCGCGTCGTTCTTCACCGCCGACGAGGAAGAGTGGGAGGACGCCCACGGCGCCGCCCGCGCCGCCGCCGCGGGCTAGCGTCTGGAAAGCGGCAGCTGGCGCTGCCGCACTCCAGACCTACGGCTCGGACTTCTCGACCGCCGCGTTGGCGCCCTGGAAGCCGATCTTCGAGTGGGTGCCGTCGCAGAACGGCTTGATCGTAGAGCCGCCGCAGCGGCAGAGGGCGCGCTTGGTCAGGGGGACTTCGTTTCCTTCGTGATCGACCAGGGTGAAGTCGCCTTCGACGACGTACGGGCCGTTGTTGCGGATGGTGATTTTTACGCTCATGTCAGAAGACCGGATTCTCGTATTTGTGCTGGAAGTTCCATTTGTAGGTATAGCCGGGGAACTCCACGGGGACGGTGTACTTCACCTCCACGCGGATGTAGCTCGCCGACCGCTTCACGTGCACGTCGTTCTCGTTCAGCGGCAGCTCGAGCTGCTTGGCCTTGTGCAGGATCGATTCCTTGATCTGCTTATCGCTGTGCTGGCCGGCGGACTTCGACTCGTCGACGACAGTATCGCGCAGCTCGGCGGCGCGGACCTTGACGGGGATCAGGCGGTAGGCGATGAGCCCCGCGATGAGCAGCACGACGAGACCGACGAGGCACCCGAACTGACCTTCACCACGCTCCCGGCGACTTCGCACCATGTGACCTCCGAACTTTAGGGGAGATTAGCAGGTCATTCGATCCATTTGAAGAGACGGGTCCGGTTGGGAGTCCTTCCGGAAGTCGGCCGGGAGGGACGGGCTGAAGCCCGTCCTGCATTCAGCATGGCCACGGACCAGAGCACGAGCCGCGCGCGGCCCACCACGGCCGTCCGCGGCACGACGCCCCAGGAGCGGCTGTCGAGCGAGTCGTCGCGGTTGTCGCCGAGGACGTAGTAGCTGTCGGCGGGGACGATCTGCGAGTCGATGGCGCCGGTGGCGGCGACGCGCAGCACGTACGGCTCGGGGAGCGTATGGCCGCCGATGCGGACGCGGCCGAGCCGGCTGTCGATGAGGTCGCCGGGCACGGCGATCACGCGCTTGACCAGCAGCTCGTTGCCATCGCGAGGCGAGCGGAAGACGATCACGTGCCCGCGCTCCGGCCGCGAGCGGAGGTAGCGCGTGACCACGATCTGGTCGCCTGCCTCCAGCGTGGGCGCCATCGAGCGCGAGGGGATGGCGTAGATGTGCACGGCCGCGCGCGCGACCACCGCCAGGGCGATTGCGACGGCCAGAGGTTCCAGAACCGTCCGCAGGAGAGACTTCGTGCGAGGCATCTCGATGCTTGCAGAACGCACGGCCCGAGCCAGAAGTTCCGTAACGTAGGACGGGCTTCAGCCCGTCCCCCCGGGGGGACGGGCTGAAGCCCGTCCTACGTTCAAGGTAGACGTTGCGCTCGAGCCAGTTGCCGATCAGCGTGAGCGACCTGCGGCGGCTCGTTCATGTCGGCTGGGCGATGAACGTTCCCGAGGTGGTGGACTTCTTCGCCGCCGGCGCGTTGCGGATCTGGTACACGGGCATCTTCTGCTGCAGCCCCTTCAGCGCGAACTCACCCAGCGACTCCGTCTCGAAGCTGCCGATCACGCGGTCGAGCGTGTTCTGCGAGATCACCAGTTGCCCCGGCTTGGCCACGCCGCTCTCGAGGCGCGAGGCGATGTTCACCGAGCTGCCGAGGACCGTATAGTCGACGCGCTTCTCCGTGCCGACGTTGCCGACCACCGCGGAGCCGCTGTTGATGCCGACGCGGATGCGCACGGGCGGCAGCCCCTCGCGCTCGCGCTGCTGGTTCCACTCGTCGATGCGCTCCATCATCATCAGCCCGGCCATGACCGCGCGGTCGGCGTGGTCCTCCTGCGGGATCGGGGCGCCGAAGAACGCCATCACCGCGTCGCCGATGAATTTGTCGAGCGTGCCGCCGTACGCGAAGATCGCGTCCACCGCGGCCGAGAAAAAGTTCGAGAGGTAGGCCGCCACTTCCTCTGGCGCCTTCGTCTCCGAGACCGTGGTGAAGCCGGAGATGTCGGCGAAGAGGATCGACACATCGGCGATCTTGATCTCGTCCTCGTCGATGCCCGCCCCTTTCACGATCTCGTCGATGACCGCCGGCGAGTGATAGCGCTCCATCTTCGAGCGGATCTTGCGCTCCTGCTCGATCTTCTCGGCGAGCTGGGCGCGCTCGATGGCCACCGCGGCGAAGTTGGCCAGCGCGGTGAGCAGGTCGAGGTCTTCCTCGGTGAACCGTCCGATGTGGATCGGCGAGTCGACCTGCACGGCGCCGATGACGCGCTGCCGGTTCCAGAGCGGCACGCACATCGCCGAGCGGATGCCGTGGATGGCGATCGACTTCCCGCCCAGGAGGCGCGCGTCCTCGAGCGCGTTCGAGGTCATCAGCGAGACCTGCTGCTCGGCCACCATCTTCAGGATCGTGCGCGAGATCGGGATGTCCCCGGCGTCCGCTCCCTCGATGAACTTGGTCAGCTTCGGGACCGGGTTGCCTGCCTCGTCGAAGAGGATGATCAGCCCGCGCTCGACCGGCAGGTACTTGAAGATCATGTCCATGACCGTCTCGAGCAGGTCCGAGAGCTCCTCGGTCTGCAGGAGCGATTTGGCCACCTGCACGAGGACCTGGAAGATCTTCTCGCGCGTCACCTGCGGCGGCGCGCCCGGCTCCGACGCCGGCCGCGCCGACTGCTGGGCGATCTCGTTGAGGTCGAGACCGAACTCCGAATTGAAGTCGGAGATGCGGCGGATGACCGTCCCGGAGGGGTTGTCGAACATCGACTCGCCGGTGAACTCGACGCTCGGCATGGCCTTGACGTCCAGTTGCACCGAGCCGACCAGGATCTTGTCGCCGGCCGAGATCTGCGCGTCGACGATCAGGTTGCCGTTCAGTTTCACGCCGTTCGTCGACTTGAGGTCGACGATCCACCAGTGCGTGCCGCGCGCCTCGATGCGGGCGTGCTTCCGCGAGACCGAGGGGTGGTTCAGCACGAGGTCATTTCCCTCGGTGCGCCCGATCGAGAGCTCCGATCGAACGTCGGTAATCCGCGGCACGCCGAGATCGACGTAGTGGATCTGGAGCTGGTCCATGAAGAGGCCGATTATAGCGAGCGGGCCGGTTCATCGCTCATCGCTCATCACTCATCGCTATAATGTGGCCTCCGTCGTCAATCGCGGGGTTCAGCTCCCATGAGTGAGCAAGTAGCGTCCGAGTCTGTTCCACAGCGTCATCTCATCGTCCGTGCGGCCCTTCGCACCGACGTGGGACTGGTGCGTTCGGAGAACCAGGACTTCGGGGCGTGCACGACGGCGCAGGAAGAGTTGGAGAGCCATCCCGGCGGACGGCTGCTCATCGTCGCCGACGGCATGGGGGGGCATCGCGGCGGCGCGACGGCCTCGCGCCTGGCCGCCGAGACGGTCAAGGCGCAGTTCCTCGGCAGCGAGACCACCGACATCCCGACCGCGCTGCGCGAGTCGCTCCTCCGCGCCAACGCGCGCATCTTCTCGGAAGCGCAGGCCAATCCCGAGCTGCGCGGCATGGGCACCACGACGTCGGTGCTGGCCGTGCGCGGCGAACATGGATGGCTGGCGCACGTCGGCGACTCGCGCATCTACCTGGTCCGCAACGGCCAGATCGAGCAGCTCACCGACGACCACTCCCTGGTGGCCACGATGGTGCGCGAGGGGCTGCTCACCAGCGCGGAGGCGGAGACGCATCCCCGCCGCAACGTCCTGCAGCGCTCGATGGGCGTGGCCGAGGATGTCGAGGTCGACCTGCGCGGGCCGATCGAGCTGCAGCCGGGCGACACCTTCATCCTCTGCAGCGACGGCCTGCACGGCCTGGTGAAAGAGCCGGAGCTGAAGGAGATCGCCGCCAAGCCGATCGAGGTCGCGGCGGACGAGTTCCTCCGCAAGGCGCTCGAGCGCGGCGCGCCGGACAACGTGACCGTGATCGTGGCCCGCGTGGAAGAAGACGACGGCAGCGAGCCGACGCTGATCGAGCGGCTCGACGAGACCCAGCCTCTTCTCGCACTGAACGAGGCGGATAAGGACACGCAGAAGCTCGTGGCGGTCACTCCCGCGGAGGCGGTCGAGTCTCCGGCTCTTCGAGTCGTCGAGGAGGCGAAAAAAGGGGCGAAGGCTTCTCCTTTCGTCTGGCTGGTCCTGGCGATCGTGGTTGCGGCCGGTGCCGCGGGCGCGTGGTACTACCTGACCAACCACTAGTGACCCATGGTCCGCCCCCGGTCGCTCCTCCCCGCCGTCCTCCTCCTCGCCGCCTGCCGCGGCGACGTCTCGCGGCTCGACGACGTACAGAAGATGGCCTACGGCGTGAAGCCGGCCGTGGTGCGCATCAGTGCCTTCGCCGAGGCCGACTTCCGCTATCCCATCGCCACCATCAAATCGTTCGAAGCGGAGCTCGGCGCGAAGGCGCGGGCGGCGGAGAGTGTCGCCCCGACGGGCGCGGGAGGATCGGGCAGCGGCTTCATCATCAATCCCGACGGCGTGATCCTCACCAGCGGCCACGTGGTCGCGCCGACGCACGACGAGGCGGTGCTCGAGCGCGACCTGCGCCGCAACGGCGCCATCGAGGCGCTCGTGCGCCACTTTCCCGTGGAGACGCTGCGCCGCCTCAAGGTCGACAAAGAGCTCGACCGCTTCGTGGCACCGCTCGCCGCGGCGGGCCGGCTGGAGAGGCGCCGGGTGGTGAATCAGGTCGAGCTCTCGAACGGCGAGGTGCTGCCGTTCACCATCCGCCACTACTCTGCCGCGCTGCACGAGCGCGGCAGCGACCTGGCGGTGCTGCAGGTCGAGCGCAAACAGCTCCCGTCGCTCCCCCTCGGCGACTCCGACGCCGTCCACGTCGGCGAGTCGATCTGGGCGGTCGGCTATCCGTCGGTCGCGAGCAGCACCGACCAGGTGATCGGCGGCTGGCTGTCCCGCGACAGCGACCTGGAAGCCACCTTCAATCCCGGCAACATCACGTCCATCAAGCGCAACGTCGAGAACACGCCCGTCTTTCAGTCGAACGTGGCCATCTATCACGGCAACTCCGGTGGGCCGGCGGTGAACCGCGGCGGTGAAGTGATCGGCATTTCGACGTGGGGACACGCGCAGGCGGAGGCGATCAAGTTCCTCGTGCCGGTGAACGTCGCCCGGAAACTGCTGGCCGAGGCGAAGGTCGCGCCGAGCGCGGGAGGCGCGTTCAACGTCCATTACCGCGCGGCGCTCGACGCGGCGGGCGAGGGGCGGTGGCTCGAGGCGAAGAAGAATCTCGAGCGCGCCGCGGTCTACTTCCCGAAGTCGCCCGACCTGATGCGCTTCTCGAACGACGCCGACCGCGCCATCCGCACGCTGCCGCCGTGGCGCCTCTATCCGGTCGCCACGGCCGCCGGAGCGCTGCTCATCGTGGCCACGATCGCCGCGGCCGCCTTCCTGGTAATGCGCTCGCGGAAGACGGCGCGTTACCCGGCCGGCGTGCTGCAGGCGCCGACGGTCCAGACCGTCGTCGCGCCGACAGGAGTGACGTCGAACAGCTCCATGATCGGCCGGTTCACGATCCTCAACGGCACCCGTGCCGGCGAGAAACTGGGCCTCGGCGGATCGGGCATCCGGATCGGGCGGGAATCGACGATTTGTGAGATCGTATTGGAAAATCCGAAGGTGTCGCGCCTCCATGCGGAGGTCGTCTCGATCGACGGCAAGGTCATGCTCATCGACCGGAATTCCTCGAACGGGACATACGTCAACGATCAGAAGATCGACAAGCGGTTCCTGCAGGACGGGGACATCATCTACTTCGGCGGCCGCAATGCCGTCGCCGTGGCATTTCACGCGTGAGAGGGTGACTGGTGGCTGACAAGCGCTGCGACAACGGGCACTTCATCGACGAGTCGTGGGACCTCTGTCCCTACTGTCCGCAGGACGACTCCGAGCCGGAGATCCCGGTGGTGCGCCCGCGGGCGATCGATCCGTCGCCGGCGCGGTCGCTGGCGCAACCCGCCTCCGACGGCGGCCTGAAGGCCGCCCCTCCACCGTCGCCGCGCTCCACCTCGGGGGCCATGCTCGCCGTGCAGCCGCCACCGATGGAGCGCACCGTCGCCGCGGCGCAGCTCAACGCGCAGAAGCGCTACGTCGTCGGCTGGCTGGTGGGGCTGAACGGTCTGTCGCGCGGCGAGTCGTATCCGGTGCGCATGGGACGCAACGTGATCGGCCGCGACAAGCGCTCGGACATCGTCATCGCCGACGAGCAGGCCTCGTCGCATCACGCGGACCTCGTCTTCCGTCCCGAGGAGCGGCGGTTCATCCTCATGGACCACAACTCCACCAACGGTACGTACGTCAACGAGCACGAGATCGAGCCGCGGCGCGACCTCGCGCCGAAGGACATCATCCGCATCGGCTCGCAGAAGTTCCTCTTCACGCCGTTGTGCCACGACGGCTTCCACTGGGATGACGAGGGCCTGCTGAAATGATCGGGACCGTCATCGGGAACTACCGGATCGAGCGCGAGATCGGCGAAGGCGGCATGAGCCACGTCTACGTCGGCCGCACGCTCGCCGCGACGGAGATGCTCCCGGTCGATTTCCCGGTCGTGCTCAAGGTCATGTCGGACGAGCTGGCCGGTGACGTCACGGCCCGCAAGCGCTTCGTGAAGGAAGCGCAGATCCTCTCCAAGCTCCGCCACCGCTACATCACGCGCTTCTACGAGTTCATCAACAACGCGCAGGGGGCGGTGCTGGTGATGGAGCTCGTCGAGGGCACTCCCGTCGACATCCTCCTCTCCGAGCGCGGCGCGCTGCCGGTGCAGTCGGCCATCTCGGTCTGCCAGTGCCTGCTCGAGGCGCTGGTCTACGCGCACGGCAAGGGCATCACCCATCGCGACATCAAGCCGGCCAATCTCATCAAGGAGAAGAACGGCTCGGTGAAGGTTACGGACTTCGGCATCGCCAAGATTCGTGAAGGGGGCGGCTCGAGCGGGCAGACGGTGCTCACCAAGTCGGGCTTCCTGCTCGGCACGCCGCACTACATGTCGCCCGAGCAGATCCGCGAGCCGAAGGACGCGGGCGCGAAGAGCGACGTCTACTCCTCGGGAGTGCTGCTGTACGAGATGCTCACCGGCTCGCTGCCGTTCAACAGCCGCTCGCTCCCGAAACTGATCGACGCCATCTACCGCGGGGACAAGCAGGCGCCCAGCGCCCTGCGTCCCGAGGTCGATGCGGAGCTCGAACAGATCGTCCTGAAGGCCATGCATCCGCGCATGGACCAGCGTTACGAGACCGCGCGCGAGTTCTTCGAGGCGCTGGAGGAGTACAACGCGCGGCAGCCGATCGCGCCGACGAAGCTGCAGCCGGTCTCGCACGACACCGCGCCCGCTCCCTCGCTGCAGAAAGAGCCGGAGCCGCCGAAGCACTGGTCGCTGGTCTGCGTGAAGCCGGAGCGCAACGAGAAGTACGCCATCAGCGGAGACAACGTGATGGTCGGCCGCGACCGCACCTGCACCATCGTGCTCCAGCACCCGGCCGTCTCCCGCCGCCACGCGCGCATCAGCCTGACCGGCCAGGCGCCCGTGCTCGAGGATCTGCAGTCCGCCAACGGGACGTACGTCAACAATACCCGCATCGAGCGTGTCGTACTGAAACCGGGAGACATCGTGCGCTTCGGCGCCGACCCGTTGTGCAGCTACATATTGAAGGACCAGTGAGAGAGATGTTGCTGGTTGCTGGTTGCTGGTTCAAGGCGCTGCACCGCATTGAACCAGCAACCAGCAACCAGCAACAGGCGACAACGGGAGTCCCATGAGCCATACGATCAACTGCCTCAAATGCAAGTCGTCGATTGACGCCTCGTACGACCTCTGTCCGCACTGCGGGGACCGGATCACGCTCTTCCAGCGCACGTACGCGGAGCGGCTGCTCGACGGCAAGTACCAGATCATCGACCGCCTCGGCGTCGGCGGCATGGGCGAGATCTTCAAGGTCCGCCACATCCATCTCAACGAGCTCCGCGTGATCAAGATCATGCGGCCGAACATCGCCCAGGACGAGCAGGCGCTGCAGCGCTTCCTGCAGGAGGCGCGCACCTCGACGATGATCAAGCATCGCAACCTGGCGATGCTGTACGACTTCGCGCAGCTCGACGACGGCTCGTACTACATGGTCTGGGAGTTCATCGACGGCACGAACATCCAGAAGTGGATCCAGCAGACCGGCGCCGTGCCGCCGCGCCTGACCGTGGAGATCGCCGTCCAGGCGCTGACGGGCCTCGAGCATCTCCACTCCATGGGACTGATTCACCGCGACATCTCCCCCGAGAACATCATGCTGTCGCAGGACCATCACGGGAAGCTGCTGGTGAAGGTCATCGACTTCGGCATCGCCAAGCAACTGGCCGAGGGGGAGGGGGGACAGGGACTCACGCAGACCGGCATGTTCCTCGGAAAGCTGAAGTACGCCTCGCCCGAGCAGGCCGGCTATCTCAAGGAAGGGGAGCACCTCGATCCGCGCAGCGATCTCTACTCCTTCGGCATCGTGATGTACGAGATGCTGGCCGGACGCGCGCCGTTCAACGCCACCACGCCGCACGGCTACATCCTCAAGCACGTGACCGAGAAGCCGGCGCCGCTCGACGCCGCGGTGCCGCCGCAGCTCGCGTCGATCATCATGAAGGCGCTGGAGAAGAACCGCGACGAGCGTTACGCCGGGGCGTCGGAGTTCGCCGCGGCTCTCGAATCGATCCGCAACTCCATCGCTCCCGACCAGAAGTACGGCCTCGGCGAACGGATGGTCACGCTCTCCGGCGCGCAGACGCTGGCCGACCTGCCGAAGGTCACCGCCCCGCAGGTGACCGCCGGCGGCGCGGCCAGGACGCAGCAGCAGACGTACGCCGGCGGCACCATCCCCGGCAGCACCATGCCGGGCTCGCCGCGCACGATCGGCAGCGACGAGGCCACGATGGTGGAGCGCCTCGGCGCCGCCGCGCCGACCGCGGCCGAGCCGAAGTGGACGCCGCAGGCGGAAGCGACCTTGATCGAGCGGCAGATCGCGCCGCCGCCGAAGAGGAACGTCGGCCTGCTTGCCGGCATCGCGGCAGCCGTCGTCATGGCCATCCTCCTGGGTGTCTGGGCACTCACGAAGAAACCGGCGGTGACGCCGGCCGACCCGGTGGCCTCGACCGCGGGCGCCGAGGTAACCACCACGACGGCGGCACCGATCGGCGGCGATCACGGCGTGCTGCTGCTCTCCGCCTCGCCGTGGGGTGAGCTCGACCGCATCGTCAGCAAGTCGGACCAGAAAGAGATCCCGCTCACCGCCGAAGACCGCGACACCCCTTCGCGGATCCGGCTCGAGCCGGGGCAGTACAGCGTCACCGTCAACGGCCCGCAGGGCGCGCAGACGATCGACGTGGAGATCAAGGCCGGCCAGCCTACGCGCAGGAACGTCGAGACCGGCACGGTCGACTTGAACGAGCTCGAATCCGAACTGACGAGGAAGCCATGACCCCGGTACGCACTCTCGCTGCTTTCCTGCTCGTCGCCTTCGCCGCCACGGCGCAGGCCTCGTGGTACGACGATTACGACGAGGGCCTCGCCGCCGCGCGCGCGGGCAACTGGAGCGTGGTCGTCTCGAAGATGACCTCCGCGATCAAGGGGCGGCCGAACGAGGACAGCAAGGCCCGCACCTACGGCTCGATCTTCATCAACTATCACCCGTACTACTACCGCGGCGTGGCGTACCTGAACCTCGGCCGCTATCAGCAGGCTATCGACGATCTCGAGTACACCAAGGGACCGGGCCCGGAGAACCTCGGCTCAATCGGCGAGCTGCTCGCCCGCGCGAAGCGCCAGCTCGCCGCGGCCAGCACCCCGGAGCCGGAGCCGGTGCGGCCGGAACCGCGTCCCGTCGTGACGCAGCCGGCGCCCGCTCCGGTGCAGCAGCAGCCCGCGGTTCCGCAGATCGATCCCGTGCTGCGCCAGCGCGCCATGTCGACGCTCGGCGCCGCGAAGCAGAAGCTCGACGCCGCGCAGCAGCGGCGCGCCGCGGCGTCGCCGCAGTACACGCGGGCGAAGTCGATCTACGACGACGCTTCCTTGCGCATCGGAAGCGCGAAGTCGAACGACGACCTGAACGCGATCATCGGCATGGCTGAGAACGCGGGCGATCTCGCCGAGCTGGCCATGCCGCCCAGCGCACCCACGCCGGCGCCGGCGATCGCAACGGCGCCGACTCCGACGAAGCCGTCGATCGTCACCGACGTGGTGCTCGACGACTACAAGCGCCAGCTCCGCCGCGCGCTGCAGAACTACTTCAACGGCGACTTCGACGAGGCCACGCGCGACTTCTCCGAGCTGACGCGCAAGTTGCCCGACAACGGCTGGATCTGGGCGTTCCTCGGCGCGTCGCAGTACTCGCAGTACGCGTTCGAGGCGGAGGAAAGCTACCGCACGAAAGCGCTGCAGTCGTTCCGGAAAGCGAAGACGCTGCGCTCGTGGAAGGGCGGCTTGCCGGAGAAATACTTCTCCCGCCGCATCCGCCGCGCGTTCAACGGCCAGGGATGACGTAGGGCGGGCGCGAGCCCGCCCCCATCAAACTTCAGCCCTGGTTGCCGTTGTCGCCGCCGTTCGAGCCGGAAGACGACGAGGACTGCGGGTCGGCGTTGTTCGCGACCGCATTGGCCGCTGCCGCGACCGCCGCGCCGAGAGCGGCGCCGGCGACCGAAGCCACGCGGTTCTTCGTCTTCTTCGACGGGCGATACGAAGACTTGCTGCTCCCGCTGCTGCCGCGGCTCGAAGAGGCCTTCTTCGCACTCGCCGTGCGGCCGCTGGTGCCACCGCCGCGCTTCGCGCTGCCGGCCTTCTTCGATGACGACGACGAGGACGAGCCCTTCTTCGAGCCGCCGCCTCCACCGCCGCCTTTCTTCGAACCGCCGCCGCCGCTCGCCTTGCCGCCCTTGTAGCCGGCAATGGAGCGCTTCGCGGAGGTCACGACATTGCGGCTGCTGCCGCCGCCCTTCTTCGACGACGAAGACGACGAAGCCTTTTTCGCTCCGCCCTTCTTCGACGACGACGCGGCACCGCCCTTCTTCGAGGAGGAGGACGAGCCCTTCTTGCTCGACGACGAGGAGGCCTTCTTGCTCGACGCCGACGACTTCTTGCTGCTGGCGCCGCCCTTCTTCGAGCCGCCGCCGCCCTTACTGCTACCGCCGCCTTTTTTCGCGGCGCCCTGTTTCTTCGCAGCCATGTGGTTTTCTCCTTGTCAAAAGTCTCGGATGGGGAGCCGTACTTTCCGTGGAGTCCTTTTGCTGCTCGCGCAACCCGGTGTACGAGTTGCACGAAAAACAATGTAGACGAACATGTCACGATTGTCACGCAAGGCTCTGCTCTATCGCGCGCTGTTGCCGCTCGCCGTCGCGATCTTCATCGCGATGTGGGCCGCATCGTTCTATTTTTTCTTCATCAACCGCCGCATTTCGCACGAGCTGAAGACGAAGAGCTGGCGCGAGCCGACCACGGTCTACTCCGCCGCGAGCGGCAAAGACGTCGCCGTCGTGCGCGTCTACGGCACCGACTGGCGCGTCACGCCGCCGGTGTTGCTCGACAAGCTGCCGAAGCACGTGGCCGACGCCTTCGTCGCGGCGGAGGACGTCCGCTTCCGCTACCACATCGGCGTCGATCCGATCGGCATGGCCCGCGCGCTCTTCGCCAACGTGCGCGCCGGCGGCATCGCCCAGGGCGGCTCCACGATCCCGCAGCAGATCGTCAAGCAGCGCTTCCTCACCAACGAGCGCACCTGGCGCCGCAAGCTCACCGAGATCGTGCTGGCCGTGCTGCTCGACATGCGTCTGTCGAAAGACGAGATGCTGGAGCTGTATCTCAACGACGTCTACCTGGGGCATCACGCCGGCTCGCCGATCCTCGGCGTCGACGAGGCCGCGCGCCTCTACTTCGACAAGACGCCGCGGCAGTTGCGGCTCGATGAGGCGGCGCTGCTGGCGGGGATGATCCGCGCGCCGAACCAGAAGCGTCCCGAGCTGGCCCGCGCGCGCCGCGACGCGATCCTGGTCGAGATGCACGAGCGCGAGTGGATCGGCG
The DNA here is from genome assembly GCA_035627015.1 of Thermoanaerobaculia bacterium. Classification (GTDB taxonomy): domain Bacteria; phylum Acidobacteriota; class Thermoanaerobaculia; order Gp7-AA8; family Gp7-AA8; genus QHVT01. The sequence goes on from DASPMO010000135.1 coordinate 172,138, forward strand.
ACGGCCAGTACAACAGCGCCAGGGCGCACGACGTCGACATCGTCCGCGGCGCCCTGCCCGAGACGCCGTATCCGTATTACCTCCGCGCGCTGCGCAACGAGGTGCTGAAGGAAGTGGGCACGAAGCCGCTGCTGGGGGGCGGCGCGACGGTGGTGTGCGAGATCGACCCGAAAGCGCAGCGCGCGGCCGAGGATGCGGCGCGCCGCGGCGCGGCCAGCCTGCAGGCGCGCTTCTCCTGGATCCGCCAGCAGTCGCGCAAGGATCCGCTGCAGGTGGCCATCCTCTCCGTCGATCCGCGCAGCGGCGGCGTGCGCGCCCTGGTCGGCGGCACGAGCTTCCAGCGCTCGACGTTCGACCGCACGTCGCAGATGCGCCGCCAGCCCGGCTCCGCGTTCAAGCCGTTCGTGTATCTGGCCGCGATCCGCTCGAAGCGCGCCACGACCGCGTCGCTGCTCCTCGATTCACCGGTCAAGGTGGAGCTCTCGGACAACGAGGTCTGGGAGCCGCAGAACTACGACGAGAATTTCCGCGGACGGGTGACGCTGCGCGAGGCCTTCGAGCGCTCGCTGAACGTGCCCACGGTGCGCCTGACCACCGACGTCGGCTCGCGCCGCGTCGTCAGCACCGCCGAGGATCTCGGCATCGAGCAGGTGAAGCAGGTCCCGGCCATGCCCCTCGGCGTCGGCGAGGTGTCGATGCGCGAGCTCACCGCCGCCTACACCGCCTTCCCGAACCTCGGCGAGCGCGTGGAGCCGTTCCTGCTGCGCCGCGTGAAGGACCGCCGCGGCAAGGTGCTCTTCGAGCGCGAGGTGCAGAAGAAGCGCGTCGTCGACGCCGACGCCGCGTACGTGATGCACACGCTGCTGCGTGGGGTCGTGCGCCGCGGCACGGCCACGCGGCTCAAGAACTATGGTCTGTCGTACGTGGCCGGCAAGACCGGGACGACGAACGATTACCGCGATGCCTGGTTCGTCGGCTACACGGCCGACGTCGTGACGTCGGTGTGGGTCGGCTTCGACCGCGGCGCGCCGCTGCGGCTCTCGTCCTCCGAGGCCGCCATTCCGGTGTGGGGCGCGTACATGCGCGAGACGCCGCACACCCCGTCGCGCCCCGAGGCGCCGGCGGGCGTCACATTCCGCGACATCGATCCCGAGTCGGGGATGCTGTGGGCGGAAGGATGCCCCGGCCCGATCCGCGAGGTGTTCCTCGACGGCACCGCGCCGACGCGCAAGTGCCCGCGCGGCATGCTCGGCCGCATCGTGCGCCGCGTGCTGTTCGACGAGGAGCATTTCGACGAGCCGCCGGCGATCACCTTCGACAAGTTCCGCCGCTGGGCGAACGAGGTCGACCGCAACCGCCAGGAGGTGGAGGGCTTCTTCGAGAAGATGAAGCGCGTGTTCCGGAACGACTGAGCAGGACGCGGTCGGTCCCCAACACATGGGACCGACCGCGAGGCACAGACCGCACGGTTAGTCCCCTCTCCCCACTGTGGTGGGGAGAGGGAACTGGCACCGCGCCGCCGCGCGCTCTGTGACCGAACTTAGCGAATCGAGTACTCAGTGCCGCGCGGCGCGCCGCCGCACGCCCGGCAGCTCCACCTTCGCCCAGGCCGTCTCCCAGAAGCGCTCCGCCTTCGCGTGCATCTGCACGCTCCAGAACGACGCGCCGTCGAGCGGGTCGACGAGCGTAGTCGTGTAGTCGCCCCAGCGGTCGCCGACGGTGACTGGCGCATCGCCGGTGCCGATCGTGCCGATGGCGCTGGTCACGCCGAACGGCGAGCGGTAGACGTATCCGGAGGAGGCGTACGCCGACGGCGAGAAGATGCCGAAGCCGATCAGGATCGCGCGCGGCAGTGGGACGGCCTGGACGGTGACACAAAGGATGAGCGCGGCGACGTTCATGGAAGGCGGAAGCGCGGTCAGGATAACTTGACAATTGGTCACTCCCGCCACTAAGTTGAAACTGCTGGATTGATTTGGGGGCGGCTTGCAACCAGCTAAAAAAAAGCTAAAGAGCCGGAACTGACGTTGAGATGAACCGCCCCACCTTTTGGTGGGGCTTTTTGTTGTCGGTTGTCAGTTGTCTGGGCCTTCAGGCGACAACGCACAGACAACTGACAACCGACAACCGACAACCAATCATGGACTTCATCCAGGCAGTCGCAGACGAGCACGTTTACCTCTTCGACGGTGCGATGGGGACGATGCTCTATTCGAAGGGCGTCTTCATCAACAAGTGTTATGACGAGCTGAACGTCCGCAATCCGGAGATCGTGCTCGAGGTCCACCGGCAGTACGTCAAAGCCGGCGCGGAGATCCTCGAGACCAACACCTACGGCGCGAACCGCGTGAAGCTGCGCGGCTTCGGGATCGAGGACGAGCTGCGCGACATCAACGCGCGCGCCGCCGAGATCGCGCGCAAGGCCGCGGGCGACGGCGTGTACGTCGCCGGCGCGCTGGGCCCCCTCGGCATCCGCATCGAGCCGTACGGGCCGACCGCGCTCGACGAGGCGCGCGAGTTCTTCCGCGAGCAGGCCGCCGCGCTGAACGACGCCGGCGTCGACCTCTTCGTCTGCGAGACTTTTTCCAACATCTCCGAGCTCGAACAGGCCATCGCCGCGATCCGCGACGTCTGCTCGCTGCCGGTCGTGGCGCAGATGACCGTCGGCACCGACGGCCGCACGATCTTCGGCGACGTGCCGAAGACGTTCGCCCAGCGCCTCGACCGTGCCGGCGCGGACGTCATCGGCATCAACTGTTCGGTCGGCCCGGATCTGATGCTGGACGCGGTCGAGGAGATCGCGTCCGTCACGGCCAGGAAGATCTCCTGTCAGCCGAACGCCGGCCTGCCGCGCGACGTGAACGGGCGGCAGATGTACATGGCCTCCCCGGAGTACTTTGCCAAATACGCGAAGCGCCTCATTCACAAGGGCGTGAAGTTCATCGGCGGCTGCTGCGGCACGATGCCGGAGCACATCAAGATGATGGCCGACGCGGTGCGGCCGCTCTCGCCGCGGCGCACGTTCGTCATCGTCGAGCGCAACGGCAACGGCGAGAAGGGGGCGGGCGTGGAGCCGTCGCCGATGGGCACGCGCTCGAACTGGGGCCGCAAGCTCGCCGCCGGCGAGTTCGTCACCACCATCGAGATCGTGCCGCCCAAGGGTCCGAACGCCGAGGCCATGATCAAGTCGGTGGAGTCGATCAAGGCCGCGGGCGTGGACGGCGTCAATGTCCCGGATGGTCCCCGCGCGCAGAACCGCATGGGCGCCATCGCCGTGGCCGTGCTGCTGCAGCAGCGCGTCGGCATCGAGGCCATCCTTCACTACTGCTGCCGCGACCGCAATCTCCTGGGCATGCACTCCGATCTCCTCGGCTGCGCCGCGCTGGGGTTGCATAACCTCCTCCTCATCACTGGCGATCCGCCGAAGATGGGGCCGTACCCTGAGGCCACGGCGGTCTTCGACATCGACTCGATCGGCCTGACGAACATGGCCAATCTGATGAACCACGGCCTCGACCTCGGCGGGAACCCGTTCGGCGAGCCGACGGCGTTCACCATCGGCGTGGGGGTGAATCCCGGCCATCTCGATCTCGATTACGAGCTGCGCCGCCTCGACTGGAAGGTGAAGGCGGGCGCCGAGTACGCCATCACGCAGCCGGTCTTCGACGTGCGCCAGCTCGAGCACTTCCTCGGGCGCATCGAGGAGCTGCACCTGCCCATCGTGGCCGGCATCTGGCCGCTGCTCTCGTACCGCAACGCGCAGTTCATGAACAACGAGGTGCCGGGCGTCTCGGTGCCCGACGACGTGATGGAGCGCATGCGCCTGGCCAGCGAGAAGAGCAAGGAGCACGCGCTGCGCGAGGGCGTGACCATCGCCCGCGAGACGCTCGAGCGCGTGCGCGGCCGGGTGGCGGGCGTGCAGGTCTCGGCGCCGCTGGGACGCGTCGATCTGGCCTTGCAGGTGTTCGAGGGAATGACCGGCACTGCAAACCGGACCGGCATTTCCGCGTAATCAGGGGTGTGGCGTTTCACGACATCGAGCGCGAACGGCAGACGCCGGGCGGCGGACGGCTGCGGATCAGCAACTGCGCGCCGCACGCGGTCACGCCTCCGCACGTGCACGAGCGCCCCTTCGTCTGCATCATTCTCGGTGGGATCAGCGTGCAGCGCGCCGGCTCCCGCGAGCTGACCCGCGAGCGCGGCCGCGCGTATTTCTATCCCGCCGGCGAAGTGCAGAGCGAGCGCTTCGGCGCGACGGGTGGACGCATCTTCGCCATCGAGCTCACCGGCCAGGAGCTGCCCGCGGCCTCGTGCGAGCTCGCCGGCCCGGCCGCGCTCTTCGCGCGCCGCTGCTACACGGGCGATGACGACCTCGCGCTCGACGAGGCGACGGCGTCACTCACCGGGGCGTTGAGCCGCGAGCGCGAGGACGGCCTGCGCTGGATGCACCTCGCGCGCGACTTCATGCACGCGCACTATGCGGAGCGGCTCTCTCTCCGCCGCATCGCCGAGGCGGCGGGCGTGCACCCCGTGCACCTCTGCCGCGCCTTTCCGCGGCGCTACGGCGCGACGGTGGGGGAGTACCTGCGCGCGTTGCGCGTCGACGATGCGGCCCGGCGCCTGGCCGCGACGGAGCTCCCGATCGCGGAAGTGGCCATGGAGAGCGGCTTCGACTCGCAGTCGCACCTGACGCGCCACTTCCGCGCCCGCCTCGGCGTCACGCCCGCCGCGTACCGGGACGGGCTGAAGCCCGTCCTACGTTGAGCACGCGCCGCGCGACCATCGCCCTCAACGTAGGGCGGGCTTCAGCCCGCCTCCCCCGGGAACACGTGCTAATCCCGTGACAGACACTCGCACCTCACCGAACCTACGTTTCCCCTCATGAGCCTCACCGCCATCCTGCTCGCCGCCACCATCACCTGGCAGCCCTACGACCTCCCTCCGGGCGCCCCTGAACAACTCCAGGCGCAGATGGGACGCCTCACCGTTCCGTTGCGCCGCGATCGTCCGGACGCCGGCTCGGTGGAGCTGGCGTTCGTGCGTCTGCGCGCCGGCGGAACGGGTGCGCCGATCGTTTATCTGGCCGGCGGGCCGGGCGACTCCGGCGCCGGACTGGCGCGCAGTCCGGGCGCGCTGCGCGGGCTGGCGCGGCTCGCGGCGCAGGCGGACCTCATCCTCCTCGACCAGCGCGGCATCGGCGCCTCCACGCCGCGGGCCGTCTGCCCGCCCACGCCCGTCGAGCCGCAGCGCCGCTTCGACAGCGCCGCGGAAGTGCTGCCGCGCATCGTCGCCGCCGCGCGTGCGTGCGCCCGGGAGTGGACCGCGAAAGGCCTCGACCTCTCCGGCTTCACGGTTCGCGAGAGTGCCGCCGACGTGGACGATCTCCGCAAAGCCCTCGGCGTGCCGAAGGTCAGTCTCCTCGGCCACAGCTACGGCACGTACCTCGGCTTGGCCGTCATCCGCGAGTACGGCCGCAACGTCGAGCGCGCGGTACTCCTCTCCACCGCCGGCCCGAATCACATGCGCAAGCTGCCGCTCGTGCTCGACGGGCAACTGGCCAAGCTCTCTCTGCTGGCGAAGACCGATATGACCGCGCAGCTCCGGCGCGTGCTGGCGAAGCTCGAGCGCGAGCCGATCGCGGTGACGGTCACCGACCGTGCACGAAAGGAAGAGATCGAGCTGCGGATCGGTCCCGATGCGCTGCGGCGGATCCTCGTGATGGACATCGGCGACGGCAATGACTTCATCGTCTTCCCCGCGCTGCTGGAGACGATCGAGCGCGGCGATCCGTCGATCCTGGCGTGGTTCGTCGAGAAGCGGTACAACCAGGCCGCCGCGGGCGTCGACCTGATGGTCTACGGCATGCGCTGCTCCGGCGGCGCGACGGAGCTGCGCGACCGCCAGATCGCGCTGGAAGCCGCGCGCTCCATCTTCGGCAACGCGCAGAACGCCGCGTATCCCGAGGTCTGCGGCGTGCTGCCGCCGCACGATCCGGGCGACGCCTTCCGCTCCGCCATCGTCTCCGAGGTGCCGGTGCTGTTCCTCAGCGGCACGCTGGACTGCAACACGCCGCCCTATCAGGCCGAGGAGCTGCGTTGGACGATGCCCAACGCCACGCACATCATCGTGACCAACGCCGGGCACGAGGACCTGCAGCCCAATCCGGAGGTGCAGGCCGCGATCGCGGATTACTTCGCGGGAGTCGACGTCTCCGCGCGCCGCATCGCGCTGCCCGTCCCCCGCTTCCGCACCGTCGAGGAAGCAAAGCAGGAGCGGAGGCGCTGATGCAGGGCAGGCTTCAGCCCGCCGTCCGCCGGAGGACCGCCAACGACACGTCGTCGTCCGGCACGGCGCGGCCCATGAAGCCGCGCCATTCGCCGAGGAGCGCGTCGAGCAGCGTCTGCGCATTCCCCTCGGGATGCCAGGTGGCCACGATTTCGACGTAGGCATCGCCGAACTCATGGTCGGTCCCGTTGCGCGACTCGGTCAGTCCGTCGGAGTGCAGCAGCAGGCGCTCGCCGGGAGCGAGCGAGCCGCGTACGATCTCCCACTCCAGCGACGCCTTGACTCCGAGGGGATACGCGCCGCGGCCGATGCGCTCGACGACCTTCCCCGCCGTGTCGATCTTCAGCACCGGCGGGTGGCCGGCGATCGTCGCCTCGTATGTCCCGTCGGGGGAGAGGAGGAAGTAGCAGCTCGAAAAGAACGAGCGCGAACCGCCGGTGCGGCAGAGGATGCGATTGAGCGAGGCCGTGATCCCGGCGGGCGACGGGTCGACGTCGAGCTGCGTGCGGAACGCCGCGTGCGCGACCGCCATCACCAGCCCGGCGGCCATGCCGTGGCCCGAGGCGTCGCCGAAAAGGACGGCCAGGCGGCCGTCGGCGAGCGGGACGAAGTCGTAGATGTCGCCGCCGACCGTGTTGGCGATGCGGTTGTACGCGGCGATGTCCCAGTGCGGCAGTTGCGGCATCTGGTGCGGGATCAGGCTGGCCTGCAGGTCGCGCGCGAGCTGCAGCTCGTCGCGGAACTTCACCTTGTCGATCAGCTCCATGGCCAGCAGCAGGACCATGACCAGGAACGTGGCCGCGATCTCGGCGAACAACCACACCGGCCGCTCGGTCGAATGCGCGACCGCGTTCGCCAGGCAGATGAAGAAGAAGATGAACGAGGCGGCGAAGAGCAGCCGCCGGTGCGGCGCGAGCTTCTTGGCCAGGCCGTAGAAGATCGCGCTGATCGTACGCAGCCACCGCCGCCACGCCCGCCGCTCCTGCTCGATGGCCTGCCGATGCTCGGCCATGAGCATTTTCTTCGTCTCCGGCCACTCCAGCGAATAGAGGTTCGTCATGTCGTCGCTGTTGAGCGACGTGAAGGTCGAACGCCCGAGGTCGAGCCAGTCACGGAAGCGGGCCATTGCGTTCTGGATTGTACGGAGTTGGGCGTGGCGAGTTGCGGGACGTACACTCCCACCGTGGCCCGCTTCGCCTTCATGCTGCTTCTTGCGCTCTCCGTCCGCGCGCAGGAGCTTCCATTTACGCACTTCACGCCGGACGGCACGCTGCCGTCCGCCAGCGTGCAGAAGATCCTGCAGGACCATCAGGGCTATGTCTGGCTGGCGTTTTATTCGACCGGCATCGCCCGCTACGACGGACAGACGATGGAGAGCTACGGGGTCGCGGACGGGATCCGCGATCCGACGGTGCGGGAGATCGTGGAGGATGCCACGGGGCGGCTGTGGGTGGGATCGGAAGCGGGGCTGGCCGTCTCCGAGAAGCCGCTCGACGCGTATGCGCCCGGCGAGCGCGTGCGGTTCACGGACAAGGGACTGACCCGCGCGCGTATGCGCCGCAACTGCATCGTCGCGGCGCGTGACGGGTGGGTGTGGGTGGGGACGCAGGAAGGGATCGTCCGCTATCGCTATGTGGGGCGGGCTTCAGCCCGCCGACTGGAGCGGCGGGCTGAAGCCCGCCCCACATCGGCCGTCGCGGCGATGCTGGCGCGGCGCAACGGCTCGGTGGTGGTGAGCCGTGCCGACGGGACGATCTCCGACGGCACGCGCGTGATCGCGCGCACGCAGCCGGAGACCGTCGCACTCGCGGAGCTGCGCGACGGCACGCTGTGGGGTGGACGCGTGGACGGCGCTGTGTGGCGTCTCGAGAACGGGCAGCCACGGGTCATCAATCACGATCTCACCGAGCGCGTGGTGACGCTGCTGGCCACGCGCGACGGCGACGTCTGGGCGGCCAGCCTCGGCCGCGGCGCGGTCCGCATCGAGGCGCGCACTCCCGCGCACCGCCTGCGCGTCACGCGCGCGAACGGTCTCCTCGGCGAGACGCTCTGGAACGTCTTCGAGGACCGCGAGGGGAATCTCTGGTTCGGGCAGAACGGCGGCGTCTCGCGCCTGCGCCGCGGCTACAAGGCCTTCCACGCCTGGACCAATGCCGGCACGTTCGCCGTGCTGCCGCGTGGCGACACGCTGTGGATTGGTACGAGCGACGGGTTGATCGCCGGTGCGAAGACGTATCGCGTCGAGGACGGACTGCACTCGAATCACATTTACGCGCTGGCGGAAGACGGCGCGGGCACGCTCTGGATCGGCACGGCCGGGGGCGTGAGCTCGCTCGCGGATGGACGGATACGGAAGCACGGGCTGGGGACGACATACGCGATCCGGCGCAGTGGCGATGCAATCTGCTTCGCGGGCGCGTTGGGCGTCACGTGTGAAGACGTAGGACGGGCTTCAGCCCGTCCGGGGCGGGCTGAAGCCCGCCCTACGTTTCGCTCGCCCGCGACCGCGATCGCCTTTGATGCGAGCGGCACACTGTGGATCGGCACGCCCGACCGCGGCCTCTTTCGCGGCGAAACGAACGTCTGGTCCGGCGTGAGCGTCCGTTCGCTTCTCTTTCACGAGGGGAAGCTGTGGGTCGGCACCGGCAAGGGGCTGTACGTCATGAACCCGAATCCGGTGCGGGTGTTCGAAGGGCGCCCAGTCACGGGCATGGCGCCGTCCGCGGACGGCACGCGCGTCTGGGTGAGCAACAACGCCGGGCTGGCCGAGGTCGACGCGCGCACGCTGCGCGTGGCCGGCACCGTCACGAAATCCGACGGGCTGCTGGACGACGAGACGTGGGCGTACGGCGCCGTCACCGCGGGCCCGCGCGGCGAGCTCTATCTCGGCACGCCGCGCGGCCTGTCCGTCGTGAATCCCGCGCTGCGCGAGAAGAGCACGCTCGCGCCGATCGTGCGCCTGCGCCGCGTCGAGCGCGCGGGGAACGACATCGGCTTCGAGTACGCGGCGCTCACGTTCACCGACGAGTCGCGCGTGCGCTTCCGTACGCGCATGGCCGGCTTCGACCGCGCATGGTCGGAGGAAACGCGCGACGCGAAGATCCGCTACACGAACCTGCCGGCGTTCCTCTTCGCGCGCGGCTATGTGTTCGAAGTACAGGCGCGCGGCGCGGACGGGATCTGGTCCGAGGCGCTGCCGTACGAGTTCTCCGTCACGCCGCCGCTGTGGGCGCGATGGTGGGCGGTGCTGGCGTACCTGGCGCTCGCCGCGGCGGCGCTGTGGGCGTTCAACCGCTGGCGCACGCGCCAGCTTCAGCGGCGCAACCGCGCGCTGGCGGATCTCGTCCTCGCGCGCACCGAGGAGATCCGCGCGCAGGCCAGGGAGCTGGAGACACTCGACCGCATCGTCGAGGTCATCAACCGCGAGGTCAGCCTCGAGAACGTGCTGCGCAGCGTGCTCGAACAGGGGATGAAACTCTTCCCGAACGCGGAGAAAGGCGTCTTCCTGATGTTCGATCCGGAGACGCGGCGCACGGAAGTGGTCGGCGTGCAGGGCTACGATCCGGAGCTCGTCCGCGGCGTGTCGCTCTCGTTCGAGGAAGCGATGCAGCGCTACTCCGAGCGCGCCGAGCAGCTCGGCGAAGGCGTGTACCTGGTCCGCTCCGGCGACTTCCGCAATCGCGCCGGCGCGGACAAGGTCAGCCAGTTCCCCGAGCCGAAGGCGATGCTGGCCATGGCCGTCACGCTGGGCGGACGCATGGAAGGCTTTCTCATCTTCGACAACTTCTCCGACGAGCATGCCTTCGGCCGCTCCGACCTGCAGAAGCTCGCGCGCGTCCGCGAGCATGCCGTCTCCGCGATCGCCAAGGCGCGCATCCTGCGCGAGCTGCAGATCAAGAACGAGCAGGCCGAGGAGGCCAACCGCGCCAAGAGCGTCTTCCTGGCCAACATGAGCCACGAGCTGCGCACGCCGATGAACGCCATCATCGGCTTCTCGGAGATCCTCGTGGAGCGGCTGCAGGAGCGCATCGAGCCGAAGTACACCGGCTTCCTGCGCAGCATCCTGCAGTCGGGGCAGCACCTGCTCAGCATCATCAACGACATCCTCGACCTGTCGAAGGTCGAGGCCGGGAAGATGGAGATCTATCCGGAGACGTTCCCGGTGCGTCCGGCCATCGAGAGCGTCTGCCAGGTAATGCGCGGGTTGTCGGCGAAGAAGCAGGTGACCTTCGTCGTGCAGGTGGACGAGAACGTGCGCGAGATCGAGACCGATCACGCGAAGTTCAAGCAGATCCTCTACAACCTGATCTCGAACGCGGTGAAGTTCTCGCACCCGAACGGCACGGTCACGATCCGCGCGCGGGCGAAGGCGGACCTGCTGGTCGTGTCGGTGATCGACCGCGGCATCGGCATCGCGCCGCAGCACCAGGCCGGTGATCTTCGACGAGTTCCGCCAGCTCGACAACAACGCCAGCCGCACGTACGGCGGCACGGGCCTCGGCCTCTCGCTGGTGAAGAAGTTCGTGGAGCTGCAGCGCGGCACGGTAGCGGTGCAGAGCGTCCTCGACGAGGGGAGCGAGTTTACGTTCACGCTGCCGCTGCGCTTCGGCGGGCGCGTGCTGATCGTCGAGCCGCACGACGAGGCCTTCGACGCGTACAGCGCGTATCTCCGCTCCGCCGGCTACGTGCCCATCCGGGCGCGGTCGGAGGAAGAGGCGGCCGAGCGCGCGCGCACGATGCAGCCGCGCGCGGTGATGCTCGACACGGGAGCGGCGCTCGTGGTCACGCCGCGCGTGGAAAGCGCGTACGGTGTCGAGGACACATTCGCCAAGCCGGTCGAATGGCCGCGCTTATTGCGGCGCCTTGCCGAGGTCACCGGTGGTTGACGACGGCGGCGGCTCCTTCGGAGCGCGCAGCAGCATGGCCAGGACCCCGATGCCCACCAGCCCGATGAGGATCAGCAGGATCCCGCGCGCCGCGAGATCGGGCTTCGGCACTTCCGCGACCACCGAAGCGGCGACGATGGGTGGCGGTGCTGCCACAGGCTTCGCCGCAACAACTACCGGCGCCGGTGCCGAATGTAGGTCGGGCTTCAGCCCGCGTAGGTCGGGCTTCAGCCCGACTGGCGCTGGCGCAACCTCGGCTTTCTTCATACGGACGCGCGGAGCAGGAGCGGGAGTCTCCGTGGACGAGGGGGTCGGGCTGAAGCCCGACCTACGTTGTGCTCTGGCCACGCGGATCGGTTCCTGTGGGGCGATGGTGCGGCCTTCGATGGCTCGTGCGAGGAGGAACGCGCGCGTCTCGCTGGTCGGATAGAAGACGTTGCCGCGGTTGTCGACGATCTTGTATTCGTCGATGTAGGCGGCGAACTCCGGATAGCGGCCGGCGAAGCGCTCGTACATTTCCTCGCCGTAGAAGGCGCCGATCGGGTCGTTGACCGAGTAGGTCCAGAGCTCGTGCAGCGGCGCGTAGGCGGGGTTCTGCGTCTGCTCGAAGAGCGCGTGGAACGTGGCGTAGTCGTTCGCGCGCGCGGCGTCTTCGATGGTGACGGACGGCACTTCGCGGATCGGCTCGACGGCGAGCGCCACGAGCATGAGCTCGGGCGCGCGCGGCGTCACCGGCGGAAGGGGATCGTCCTGCCCGAAGATCGGCAAGGCGAGGAGCACGGCACCGAGGACGACAGCGTGACGCATACGCACGCCCCTTTGAGTTGAAACGCGGATTACGGACGCGGACGCGCGGCGGCCTGCTGGCCGAGGACGCGTGCGGTGTCGATCAATTCCTGGATCGTGGTCTGGTCCTTACCGCTGGCCTGCAGCAGCGAAATGCGGATCGCGCTGCCGATGGGGATCACGGTGTTGGCCGGGTCGGCGTAGAAGCGCTCCAGGCTCGAGACGAGCTCGAAGCCGCTGAGCTTTCCGGAGGTGGAGGTCTGCCGCTCGGTGCGGATGGCCAGGCTGGCGCACGGCGAAGTCGGTCCGGCCGTGACGTCGATCTTGTCGAGAGCCTCGCGATATCCCTGCGAGTAGCCGATGGCCCAGAAGAGCTTCTCGGTGCTGCTCAGCCGGAGCCACTGTTCGCCGTTGTCGGGCGGGGTGAGCTCCGGTGTGGTGGCACGGTTCTGCCCGAAGGCAGCCGAGGTCAGGAGAAGCACAAGCCCGAGCACAATTTTTTTCATGGACGCACCTTAATCTGAATGCGCTGCGTGAACCAGTCCCGGATTCTAACCAAATTCAGGCGAGTGACGGAAGAGAAGAGAAATCGCGTTCAGCGTGCGGCTTCGATCTTCGCTCGATAGCGCTGCACGTCGGGAGTCAGCTCGATGAAAGGGAGCGCCGCGGCCAGCTCGCGCCGGGCGCGGTCGAACTGGCCGACCTCGTACGCCGCAACGGCCAGGTAGTAGCGGTACGGCTCTTCGCCGGGACGAAGCGCGCCGGCGCGGTCGAACGCGGCCAGCACGTTGGTGAAATCGCGCGAGCGGTAGAAGCCCTCGGCCAGCCGCACGAGCTGCCCGTGATCGAGGCCGCTCACGCCGAGGAGCTCGCGGTAGATGCGCCGCGCCTCGTTGATGTTCGCCGTGGCGAGCGCGCGGTCTGCGGCGGCGAACTGGCCGGCCACGTCGATCGTGCGCTGCGGCTGGGGGGGGAGCGTCGAGGTCTGTGGACGTACAGGCTGGGGCTGTGGCTGCGGCTTGTTCTGCGGCTGCGCGGCCGGCGGAGCCGTCGTCGTGGTCGCCGGCGGGGCCGGTTTCGGGACGATCTCGGGCTTGCGCGTCTCCGTCACCACATCCACTTTGTCGACGACCACGGGCGGCGGCGGAGTCGCGGTCGTCGCCGGCGCGGGTGCTGCCGTCGCGCCGCCGCGCAGCGCCGCCGCATCGGTCGCGCTCAACACCTTCTTCGCCACCGCCTCGAAGGCGGTGCGGATCGGCGCGGGGAGGGCGATGCTGCGGAACTTCTTCTCCACCCGCTCGGCGTTCACGACGCGCTGCGCCGCCTCGCGCGCCTGCTCGGTCTGGCCGAGGCGGTCGAAGGCGACGGCGAGGTAGGCCTGCGCGGTCTGATAGTGCTCGATGGACTCGAGGAGGCCGAAGGCCGCGAGACGCAGCGTCGTCGTCGCGTCGGCATTCCGTCCCGCCTCTACGTCCGCGGTGCCGCGGCGCAGCAGCGTCAGATAGAAATCCGTCGCCGTCGCCGCGAACGCGGACGTGGCCATCGCCAGCAGCAACAGTGTCGACAGAAAGTGTTTCTTCATCCGCGGATGTTGGAACAGTGCGACCGCGTGGATTCTGCCACAGCCGGAAACAATGCTGTACCATCGCGCCTCGCCCGTGGCCAGGAACGTCGTCATTGTCGGAGGGGGGCTCGCCGGTCTCGCCGCGTCGATCTATCTCGCGCGGGGCGGCCGCACCGTCACCGTTTTCGAGAAGCGCCAGTACCTCGGCGGCCGCGCCATCACGCAGCTCCGCCACGGCTACCGCTTCAATCTCGGCGCGCACGCCTTCTATCGCACCGGTGCGGGCGCGCGCGTCTGCCGCGAGCTCGGCGTCCCGGTCCCCGGAGTGGTCCCGAAGCCGCGCGCGCTGGCGCTGCTGGACGGCCACGAACGGAGGCTGCCGACCGGCATCCTGTCGCTCCTCGGCACGTCGCTCCTGTCGTTGCGCGGTAAGGTACAACTGACACGCGCGCTGCTGCGCATCCGCCGCATCGACCGCCGGCCGCCCGGCGACGTCACCGTGCGCGAATGGGTCGAGGCCAACGTCTCCGATTTCCGCGCGCGCCAGGTGCTGGAGACGCTGATCCGTCTGGCCACGTATTCCAATCACGCGGAGCGCGCGGACGCGAAGCTCGCGCTGGCGCAGATGAAGATCGCCCTGCGCGGCGCGCTCTACGTGCACGAGGGATGGCAGCGCATCGTCGACTCGCTGCGCAGCACGGCCGTGACCTCGGGCGTGAACTTCGTCTCCAGCTCGCGCATCGTCGGCA
>DASPMO010000136.1:0-22261 GCA_035627015.1 Thermoanaerobaculia bacterium
CAGCTCGCCGAGCGCCTGCTGCTCGCTCATCGGCCCTTCCATCACGGCCTCGAATTCGGCTTCGCTCTCGGACTCGAGCTCGGACTCGTAGTAGCCCTCGTACTCCGACTCGCCGAGGAGCTTGCCGGCCATCGAGCCGATCTTGCCGCCGATCGGGCCGCCGATGGCAGTGCCGACGATCGGTGCCGCGACTTTCGCCACCTTCTTGAGGACCGGCGCGGCTTTCCTGATGAAGCCGCCGATCTTCTTGAAGACATTGCCGAAGAACTGCTCGCCCTCGTTCTCGAACGAGTAGCCTTCGCCCTCCGACTCGCCGAGCAGGCCGGCAATGCCCGACACGAGCGGCCCGAGGAACTGCTCGTTCTCGAACTCGTGGAGCGGCCCTTCGCCTTCGCCGAACGCGCCTTCGAATTCGCCCTCGAGCTCTCCCTCGCCGAACCCTTCACCGTCGCCGAACCCTTCGCCCAGCGACTCGAGCTCCCCTTCCGACTCGCCGAGCAGTCCGCCGAGGAACGGCTCCGCCTGATTCTCCGACTCGAAATAGCCTTCGGATTCCAATTCCAGATCTCGCATGCGTCGTCTCCTTTCGGGATGTGACGACACGATGCGTCCGGGACGCGATGGCGCACAGTCGCGTCTTCAAGCGAGGCGCGAGTGAGGGGACGCGGATGCGCGTCGCTCGAATGCGCGACGCAGGGCGACGACGAGACCGAAGGCCGCCGGCACGAGCAGCACGAGGTACTGCTGCCACACCGTCGGCGCGGTGAGCAGATAGACCGCGATGCCGAGGGCCACGGCCAGGCCGTCGTGGCGCTTCCAGAGGAGGAGGCCGGCCGCGAGCAGCAGCAGCGGGATCGTGAGCCACGAGCCGGCGCCGGTGCCGTAGCGCTCGTAGAACGGCAGCGCCGGCGCGACGTTGTTCCATTCGCGTCCCGGCAGGCGCGTGTAGAAGTCGCGCGCCGCGCCGAGCCAGTCCAGCCAGACGTCCCACGAGCGATAGAAGAGCGACGAGGCGAGGAAGCCAGCCACCGCGGCGCCCGCGCCGGCCAGCACCTCGCGCCGCAGCCGCGCGAAGTCGCGATCGGCGACGCGCAGCACCACCAGCAGGATCACGATCGGGACGATGTTCGGCTTGAAGCCGATGGTGAGCGTGAGGATGGCCGCCGCCGTCGCCGGCCACCGTTCCGCCGTCGCCAGGAACAACGCCAGCCCCAGCACCTGAAAGCCGCCGACGTTGCCGACCCACACATCGGCGTGCAGCGGCCCGCACCAGCGCAGCAGCGCCGCGGCGAGCAGCAGCGCCGGGATCCAGCCGATGCGCGCCGCCCGCGCGAGGAGCAGCGTCCCGGCGATGAACGACGCGAGCAGCAGCGCGCGGAAGAGCGTCAGCGCCAGCTCGTAGTCTTCCGGCAGCCAGCCGAAGAGGGTGTAGAGCAGCGGCGTGGCCGTGCTGTCCAGGCCGCGGCGCAGCGTGGCGTCGGCGATGTACACCAGCGAGCCGCTGTCGATCGCGCGCGCGTACAGCTCTTCGCCGAGCTCCCGCTGCGCCATCGGGTCGTACAGATTCGGCGGATAGTCGCGCCCCGCGATCCGGGCGTGCGCGTAGTACTGGTAGAAGTCGATCGCGCCGCCGCCGTGCGTCAGCCGCCATACCCACACGATGGCGATGACCAGCACGATCGCGGCGGCAACAAAAAGGGCGGCCCGAAGGCCGCCCCCGATCGTGACGTCAGATCTGCGGATCGCCACCGCCACCGCCTTCGCGGTTGCCTCCGCCGGTCTCACCGCCGCCACCGCCGCTGCCACCTTCACGGCGCGGCGGGCGCGGACCGCGGTCGCGGTCTCCACCCTCACGGCGCGGGCCGCGGTCACCGCGGTCTCCACCGCGATACCCGCCGCCACCACCGCCGCCGCCTTCGCGGCGCGGCCCGCGGTCTCCACGGTCGCCGCCGCGGAATCCACCGCGGTCGCCTCCACGGCCACCGCGATCGCGGTCGCCGCGGTCGTGATGCTCGCGGTCCCCGCCTTCACGCGGCGGACGCGACGCGCGTGCGGCCGCGAGCTCCTCCTCGGTCGGCGGCGCGAGCAGCGGCTTGCGCGACAGGCGGATCTTGCCGGTGTCGGGATCGATCCCCACCACCTGCACCTCGAGCTCGTCGCCCATCTGGAAGAGGTCCGTCACGGCGCCGACGCGCGTGTGGGCCATCTCCGAGATGTGCAGCAGCCCGTCCTGACCCGGCAGGATCTCGACGAACGCTCCGTACGGCTCGATGCGCTTGATGGTGCCCTTGTAGTTCTTGTTGACCTCGGGCGAGGCGGTCAGGCCCTTGATGATGTCGATGGCGCGCTCGGCCGCCTTGGCGTCCGTGGCGGCGATCGTCACCTTGCCGTCGTCCTCGACGTCGATCTTCGTCCCGGTCTCCTCGACGATCCAGCGGATGGTCTTGCCGCCCGAGCCGATGACGTCGCGGATGCGGTCCTTCGGGATCTGGATCGTGTAGAGGCGCGGCGCGAACTCGGAGAGCTCGGTGGCCGGCGCGGCGATGGCCGCGTCCATGCGGTCGAGGATGTGCAGGCGGCCGGCGCGGGCCTGCTCCAGCGCCTTGGCCATCAGCTCGCGGGAAACGCCCGTGACCTTGATGTCCATCTGCAGCGCGGTGATGCCCGTACGCGTGCCGGCGACCTTGAAGTCCATGTCGCCTTCGTGGTCTTCCATGCCGGCGATGTCGGAGAGGATGGCGTACTTGTCCGCCTGATCGCCTTCGCCGGTGACGAGGCCCATGGCCACGCCGCCGACCGCCGCGCGGAGCGGCACGCCGGCCTGCATCATCGCCAGCGAGCCGCCGCAGACGGAGGCCATCGACGACGAGCCGTTCGACTCGAGGATGTCGGAGACGATGCGGATGGTGTACGCGAACTCGTCCTCGGGCGGCAGGAGCGGCGCCAGCGCGCGGCGGGCCAGGTTGCCGTGGCCGATCTCGCGGCGCGCGGGACCGCGCAGGAACTTCACCTCACCGACCGAGAACGGCGGGAAGTTGTAGTGCAGCATGAAGCGCTGGAAGGTCTCCCCCTCGAAGTCCTCGATCTTCTGCGCCTCGTTCGGGGTGCCGAGGGTCACCGTGACCAGCGCCTGCGTCTCGCCGCGCGTGAAGATCGCCGAGCCGTGCGTACGGGGGAGCACGCCGGTGTCGATGGTGATGGGGCGGATCTCGTCGAAGCGGCGGCCGTCGACGCGCTTGTTGTCGTTCAGCATGAGGTTGCGGAAGATCTGCACTTCCATCTCATTGAACGCCGCGGCGGTGGCCGTCACCTGGTCGAGATCCTCGGCCGGCACGGTGGCCAGCACCGCATCGCGGACGCCCTTCATGGCGTCCTTGCGGGCGTGCTTGCCGGTGGTCTGCATGGCCGCCTTGAGCTGCTCGCCGAACTGACTCATCAGGTTCGAGAGCTGCTCTTCGGTGAACTTCGACTTGTACTCGACGTTCAGCTTCGACTTGCCGAGGTCGTTCTGGAGCTGCTTCTGCAGCTCGCAGATGCGGCGGATCTCGGCGTGCGCGGCGTCGAAGGCGTCGAGGACGACCGCCTCGCTGACCTCGCGCGCGCCCGCCTCGACCATCACGATCGCATCCATCGTGCCGGCCACGACGAGGTCGAGGTCGGAGAGGTCGCGCTGCGAGTTGGTCGGGTTGATGACGATCTCGTTGTTCACGTACCCGACGCGGACCGCGCCGATCGGGTTGAGGAACGGGATCTCCGAGATCACCAGCGCGGTGGACGCGCCGTTGATGGCCAGGACGTCGGGATCGTTCTCGCCGTCGGCCGAGAGGACGAGGGCGATGATCTGCGTCTCCTGGCGGTAGCCCTTCTGGAAGGAGGGGCGGAGGGGACGGTCGATCAGACGCGAGGTGAGGATCTCTTTCTCGGTCGGACGTCCTTCCCGCTTGAAGAAGCCGCCGGGGATGCGGCCTCCGGCGTACGTGTACTCCTTGTAGTCGACGGTGAGCGGCATGAAGTCGCCGATCACGTTGCCGTCTTTGTAGCAGGCGGTGGCGAGCACCACCGTGTCCCCGTAACGCACGACACAGGCGCCGTGGGCCTGTTTGGCGATCGCACCTGTCTCCAGCGACAGGGTCTTCCCGCCGATCTGCATCTCTCTCTTGAAACTCATGGATTCCCTTCGATGTGCCGCGAGGCCACTCATCACCTCGGGCTGTTGGATTTTCCGCGGGGCGGCCGAACGATGGGATCCGGCCTGGAAGGAGGTTTCGTGCAGGCTCCGGGCCTGAAACACGAGGGGCGGGCCGAAGCCCGCCCCAGGAGGGTCGTCTTACTTACGAATGCCGAGCTTGTCGATGATCGAGCGGTAGCGCTCGACGTCGGTCTGCTTGAGGTAGTCCAGCAGGCGACGGCGACGTCCGACGAGCTTCAGGAGGCCGCGGCGGGAGTGGTGATCCTTCGCATGCGACTTGAAGTGCTCGGTCAGGTAGCTGATTCGGTTCGAGAGGAGTGCAATCTGCACTTCTGGCGACCCGGTATCGCCGTCATGGACGCGATACTGGTTGATGAGATTCGACTTCTGCTCCTTGGTGGTCGACAAATCCTGTCTCCTGGTAAATGGTTGAACCGGAAAAACGATACACGGATCTCTTTTGAGACGCGACACCATAACAGCGGCTGCCGTCGATTTCAATCCCGCGCCGGGTATCATCGGTGCCATGCCTGCAACACGCGAGCTGGCCATCCCCATCCCCCACGAGGAAATCGCGGCCTTCTGCCGCAAATGGGGCATCCGCAAACTGGCCTTCTTCGGCAGCGTGGTGCGGGACGATTTCGGGCCGGAGAGCGATGTGGATGTGCTGGTGGAGTTCCGCGCGCCGATCGGTCTCGACATCATGGATGCCGAAAACGAGCTCGCCGCGCTCGTTGGACGGAAAGTCGACCTCGTGGAGACTCATCTGCTGAACCGGTGGATGCGCAGCGATGTTCTCGCAGAAGCGGTGACAGAGTATGTCGAAAAGGAGTGACCTCGTTTACTTCGGGACTCTGCTCGACGCGGCACGAGACGCGAGGAATCACGCTCAGGACATCACCAAAGAAGAGTACGACGCCAGCAGAACGATTCAACTGGCGCTCACATACCTGGTGCAAAGCGTCGGCGAGGCCGCATCGCGGGTGCCGATGCCGCTCCGCGTCGAACATCCCGAGATCGATTGGGCACGAATGATCGGCATGCGTCACCGCATCGTGCATGACTACAGGAACATCGATACGGAACGCGTCGGGAGCGTCCTCCATGAGGAGTTACCCCTCATCGAACAGCTCCTCGCCTTCACGCCGTCCGATCCACCGTCCCCCTGACCTGCGGACCCGCGGACACTGCCAGCAAAAAGCACCAGCGGACCGCCGGCGTCCCCGCCGGCTGTCCGGGTGGCGTCCCGCCGCCCGCCCGGGGGTGGCGGCGCGGGACGCCGCCACGACAGCCGCCGGGACGGCGACGGTCCGCGTCTATGATGCCGCCGTGGAACATGGCGCCTCGCTCATCACCACCCTTGCCACCGCCTTCGGGCTGGCGCTGGTACTGGGGTTTCTTGCCGCGCGGGTGAAGTTGCCGCCGCTGGTGGGGTATCTCCTGGCGGGGATTCTGCTCGGGCCGCACACGCGGGGGTTCACGGCGGACGTGGCGCTGGCGGGGCAGCTCGCCGAGATCGGCGTGATGCTGCTGATGTTCGGCGTGGGGCTGCACTTCTCCTTCGACGACCTCCTGGCCGTGAAAGGGATGGCGCTCCCCGGGGCCATCGTCCAGATGGCGGCCAGCACGGCCCTCGGCACCGCCTCGGCCATGTTCTGGGGGTGGAGCTTCGGGGCGGGACTCATGTTCGGACTGGCGCTGAGCGTGGCCAGCACCGTCGTGCTGCTGCGTGCGCTCGAGGCGCGCGGGCAGCTCGAGACCTTCAACGGGCGCGTCGCCGTCGGGTGGCTGATCGTGCAGGACATGGTCATGGTCCTGATCCTCGTGCTCCTCCCGCCGCTGGCCGGCGCGGGGGAGGGAAGCGTGGGCACGTCGCTGGTCCTCACCTTCGCCAAGGTCGGCACCTTCATCGTGCTGATGCTCGTCGTCGGGCGGCGCGTCTTTCCGCGCGTGCTCTGGCTGGTGGCCAAGACCGGCTCGCGCGAGCTGTTCACGCTCTGCGTCATCGCCGCCGCGGTGGGGATCGCCTACGGCGCGGCGCGGCTCTTCGGCGTCTCCTTCGCCCTCGGCGCCTTCTTCGCCGGCATGCTCCTCGGCGAGTCGGCCCTCAGCCAGCGCGCGGCCGACGAGTCGCTCCCGCTGCGCGACGCCTTCGCCGTCCTCTTCTTCGTCTCCGTGGGGATGCTCTTCGATCCCATGGTCGTGGTCCGCGAGCCGCTGGGCGTCCTGGCGGTCATGGCCATCGTCATGATCGGCAACCCGCTCGCGGCCATGATCCTCGTGCTCCTGTTCCGCTACCCGCTGAACACCGCCGTGACCATCGGCGTGAGCCTGGCCCAGATCGGCGAGTTCTCGTTCATCCTGGCCGGCCTGGGGACGCAGTACCGGCTCCTCCCGGCCGTCGGGCAGGACCTCATCCTCGCCGCGGCCATCCTCTCCATCGCCCTCAATCCCGCCCTCTTCGCCGCCATCCAGCCGGCGCAGCGCTGGATGCGCGCGCGCTCCGAGCTGGCCCGGCGGCTGGAGCGTCGCGCCGATCCGCTGGCCGAGCTGCCGATGAGTGTCGACTCGGCCGAGCTGACCGGGCACGTGGCCATCGTCGGCTACGGACGCGTGGGGCGGCGGGTCGCGCTGGCGCTCGCCGAACAGCAGATCCCCTTCACCATCGCCGAGGAGAATCGCGAGCTGGTGGAGAAACTGCGGGAGAGAAACATGCACGCCGTATCGGGCAACGCCTCCGATCCTGCGGTGCTCATCCAGGCGCACGTGGCGCGCGCGGCCATGCTCGTGATCGCCACGCCCGACACGGTCGACGTCCGCAAAATGGTCGACGTCGCGCGCCAATTGAACCCGAAGATCGATATCGTGCTGCGCACGCACAGCGACGACGTCGCGGAATTGCTGCGCGGGGAGAACCTCGGCACCGTATTCATGGGCGAGCACGAGCTGGCCAAGGCCATCACGCGCCACGTCATCGACCGCATGCACGACGCTGCCGCGGCAAAGAACATCGAGGAACCTGTTTGATCGAAAAGCTGCTCCAACGGATCACCAAGCTCGTCCTGCGCCATCCGCGCGCGGTGCTCATGGTCGCGCTGGCCATCGTCCTCCTCGGAGGCCTGGCCGCCACGCGCCTCCGTCTCGATCCCGACGTGCTCAACCTCATCCCGCACAACAACCGCGAGGTGAACGAGTTCCGCGACCTCCTCAAGGAGACCGGCACGCTCGACTTCCACATCATCGTCGTCGACATCCCCAAAGGGGCGAATCCCGAGACCTACTACCCCCTCCTCGACTCCCTCGGCGGGGAGCTGAAGAAGATCAAGGACATCGAGACCGTCTCCTGGCAGATCCCCGACGTCTTCTCGATGGTCGACCGCGTCCTCCCCTACTCCATGCTCGTGCTCACCCCCGAGCAGCTCGACGCCGTGCAGGCGAAGCTGAGCGACGAAGGCATCCGCGCCACGGTGGCGCGCAACGCCGCGCTGCTGCAGACGCCGCAGTCGAGCGTGGCCAAGCAGCTCGTGCGCATCGATCCGTTCAACCTCCTCCCGGTCTACACCGACAAACTGCAGCGCGCCGGCGGCGGGTTGAAAGTCGATTTCGCCAGCGGCTACTACCTCTCCGCCGATCACCAGTCCGCCATCATCATCGCGCGGCCGCGGCACGCGGCGCAGGACCTCCCCTTCAGCCGCACGCTGATGGAACAGACGCAGGCCATGAGCGACCGCGTGCTCGAGCAGTTCAAGGCCGCGAACCCGAGCGCCCCCGTGCCGGTCATCGGCTACACCGGCGGCTACGCCATCGCCGCGGGCGACGAGAAGATCATCCGGCAGGACATGACCCTGAACAGCATCACGTCGATGATCGGCGTGCTGCTCCTCTATCTGTACGCGTACCGCCGTCCCTCGGCCATGCTCTACGCGGCCGTGCCGATGGGCGCGGCCATCATCGTCACCTTCGGCCTCGGCGCGCTGACCTTCCGCACCCTCTCGGCCGCGAGCACCGGCTTCGCCGCGCTGCTGGCCGGCCTCGGCCTCGACTTCATGACCGTGCTCTACGAGCGCTACGTCGACGAGCGCAACCGCGGCGCCGACGTCACGCGCGCCGTGACCACGCTCATGCGCCACGCGCTGCCGGGCGTCATCGTCGGCGCGCTCACCACCGCGGCCACGTTCTATGCCTTCCTGGCCACCGACTTCCGCGGCATGACGGAGCTCGGCTTCCTCACCGGCAGCGGCATCCTGATCTTCCTCGTCAGCGTGATGTTCGTCTTCCCGGCGCTGCTGATCCTCGTGGAGCGGCGCCGCGCCGAGAAGCGCAAGCTGCACGTCCACGCCCTCGGCTCGGGGCGCATCGTGCGCTGGAGCCTGAAGCGTCCGGTGCTCGTGGTCGCGGGGTGGGCGGTGATCGTCCTCTTCACCGGCTTCCTGGCGCGCGGCGTGCGCTTCAGCGACTCGCTGCAGGCGCTGCGCGCGACGGGCAACGAGGCCTCGCGGCGGCAGTCGGAAGTGACGCAGCGCTTCGGGCAGTCGTTCGACGCGATGATGTACGGCGTCCGCGGCAGGACCGCGGACGAGGCCATCGCCAGGGCGGAAGCGGTCGTGCCGGAGCTCGAGGCGGTGACGAAGAAGGGGGTGATCGGCTCGTATCAGTCGATCACCACGTTCGTGCCCGGCGAGGCGCACCAGCGCGCGGTCATCGAGCGGCTGCGGCGGGGAGAGAACGGCGCGTTCTCCTGGCCGCGCATCGAGTCGACCTTCCGGCAGGCGCTGGTCGACAACGGCTTCCGCGCCGAGGCATACGACGAAGTGCTGCCGCTGTACGGACAGGCGCTCGCGCAGCGCCAGCCGCTCACGGTGGACACGCTGCAGCGGCTCGGCCTCGGGGAAACGCTGCAGCGCTTCGTGAAGAAGACGCCGGACGGCTACCTGGCCATCGTCTACCTCTACCCGCAGGGCGGCAAGTGGCCGCGCAACCTTCCGAACGAGCTGCAGGAGATCCGCAGGCGGCATCCGGAAGGTACACTGACCGGCGTCAACCTGATCAGCGAGACGCTGCGCACGATCACGACCAACGACGCCATCCGCGCCAGCCTCCTCGGACTGGCGCTCGTCTTCGTGCTGGTGTGGGGCGGCTTCCGCTCCTTCACGCGCGCCTGCTTCGTCTTCGTGCCGTTCATCGCCGGCTGCACCTGCATGCTCGGCTTCATGGCCACGCTCGACATCGAGTTCAACTTCATGAACATCTTCGTCGGGCTGATGCTCGTCGGCACGGCCACGGACTACGCGGTGTACATGCTGCAGCGCTACGACGAGTCGCCGGAGGACTTTCCGGAGAATGCCCTGGAGACGGGCCGGGCGGTGACACTGGCGGCGCTGATGTCGATCGTCGGCTTCGCGTCGTTCGCGATGTCGCACTATCCGGGCGTGCGGTCGATCGGACTGGCCTCGGTGGTGGGCATCGCGCTGAGCTGCCTGGCCTCGATCACCCTGCTGCCGGCGCTGCTGGCCACGGGGCGGTTCAGACACCACAAAGCGTCCATGCTCGGAGAGCCCGAGCATAAGTAGCTATGGAGTGCGGCAGCGCCAGCTGCCGCTTTCCATGCGGGAGGCGCCAGCCCCCCGCCCCGCCGCGGCTGGCGCCGCGGCATAGAAAGCGGCAGCTGGCGCTGCCGCACTCCAGACGCTTTGCGTTACGCGCAATACATTCAGGCCCTGCCGTTGCACATAGAGCAGCCGTGTCTTTGCTGAAGAAGCTCCTCGGGCGGCGTCTGGCGACGTGGGAAGCCGAGCACGCGAAGATCGGGGCGATCCGCGGCGTGCCGGTGCTCGGTCTCGATGCGCTGGCCTCCGCGTCGTACGGCCCCGAGGCGGCGCTGGCGATCCTGATCCCCCTCGGCGCGGCGGGCCTCGGCTACATCCGGCCGCTCACGCTGGTGATCCTGGTCGTCCTCGGCATTCTCTATCTCTCGTACCGGCAGACCATCACCGCGTATCCGAACGGCGGCGGGTCGTACATCGTGGCCAAGACCAACCTCGGCACGTGGCCGGGACTCTGCGCCGCGGCGGCGCTCATCCTCGACTACGTGCTCAACGCCGCGGTGGGGATCTCCGCCGGCGTCGGCGCGCTGGTGTCGGCGTTCCCCTCGCTGCATGGGTACATCCTCCCGCTCTGCCTGGTCATCCTCGTCTTCATCGCCATCATGAACCTGCGCGGCGTGAAGGAGTCGGGCGTCGCGTTCGGCATCCCGACGTACGCCTTCGTGATTCTCTTCCTCGGGATTCTGGTGGCCGGCATCGTCCGCGTCGCGCAGGGGAAGCCGCCCGCCGTCACGCCGCCGCAGCTCGCCGCGACGGCGGGCACCGCGAGCCTCTGGCTGCTGCTGCGCGCGTTCGCCAGCGGCTGCACGGCCATGACCGGCGTGGAGGCGGTCAGCAACGCGGTGCCGATCTTCAAGGAGCCGCAGGCGGTGCACGCCAACCGCACGCTCACCGCCATCGTGGCCATCCTGGCCTGCTCCCTCGGCGGGATCGCCTATCTCACCCACGCGTACGGGATCGGTGCGATGAACCAGGAAGTGGCGGGCTACCAGAGCGTGCTCTCGTCACTCGTCGCGGCCATCGCCGGACGCGGGGGACTGTATTACGCGACCATGGGATGCCTGCTGGCGGTGCTCTGCCTCTCCGCGAACACGAGCTTCGCGGGCTTTCCGCGCATCTGCCGGCTCATGGCCGAGGACGACTTTCTGCCGCACGGGTTCGCGAACGTCGGGCGGCGGCTCGTCTACTCGATCGGCATCCTCGTGCTGACCACGCTGGCCGCGCTGCTGCTGATCGCCTTCGGCGGCATCACCGAGCATCTCATCCCGCTGTTCGCCGTCGGCGCGTTCGGCGCGTTCACCTTCTCCCAGCTCGGGATGGTCGTGCACTGGCGGCGCCTCGGCGCGCGCAAGCACTGGCTGCAACTGGCCGTCAACGCCGTCGGCGCGGTGACCACCGCCACCGCGCTGCTGGTCATCATCGCCACGAAGTTTCACGACGGCGCGTGGATGACGCTCCTCCTCGTGCCGCTGATCCTGCTCCTCTTCCGCTCCGTGCACGCGCACTACAGGAAGGTGGACCGCCAGCTCGCGCGCGAGAGCGACATCGAGCTCGAGCCGCCGGCGCCGGTGAGTGTCGTCCTTCCCGTGAAATCGTGGGACAACCTGACGGAGAAGGCGCTGCGCTTCGCGCGCTCGCTCTCCGAGGACGTCACGGCGGTGCACATCTACTCGGATCCCGAGGAGTGCCGCGCCTTCGAGAAAGCGTGGGCGGAGCACGTCGACGAGCCGCTGCGCGGTGCGGGGCAGACGCCGGCGCCGCTGGTCTGCATCTCCTCGCCGTACCGGCGCCTGCTCACGCCGCTGCTCGACTACATCGACCAGCACCGGCAGCAGAAGGAGGGGATGATCGCGGTGATCCTCCCCGACCTCGTGGAGGCGCGCTGGTGGGAGTACCTGCTGCACACGCAGCGCGCGAACGTGCTGCGCTCGCTGCTGCTGCTGAAGGGCAACCAGCGCGTGGCCGTGATCAGCGTGCCGTGGTACCTGGAGCGGCGGCGGAAGCGTCAGCCGCAGTCGCAGTAGGTGCGCGCCCGCGTGGCCACGTACGCGGCGTCGACCGGCTTGAGCATGGTCTCGTCGGCCCAGGGGGCGAGGGTGCGGATCTGCGGGTCGGGGTCGCCGAGGATCAGCACGCCGCAGTTCAGCTTGTCTTTCGAGTCGCGCAGGAAATCGAGCGTGTGGGTCCCCATCCTCGTGGCGAGATTCAGGCCGAGGAGGACCACGTTGAAGCGGCGGTTGCGGAGGATGTCGAGGGCGCCGTCGCCGTCGGTGGCGAACGTGACGGTGAAGTTCTGCTGATCGAGCGCGGCGATCAGCGCCTTGCGGAAAGCATCGTCGTCATGAACGACGAGCGCGGGACAACTCGGACGCACCATACAAGGGCGTTCAGCCCGCAATACCCGCGCCAGACAACGCACGGCAGACGTCGTCACCGAAGCAGACGAAGATCACGCGCTCGACGTTTCCCTGATGCCGGGAGACTTCGCGGACAGCGATCTTCGCCGCCTCCTCGAGCGGGTAGCCGTAGACGCCGCAACTGATGGCGGGGAAGGCGATCGAGCGCAGGCCGTGCTCTTCCGCGAGGCGCAGCGACTGGCGATAGCACGAGGCCAGCAGTTCCGGCTCCCGCTGCGTGCCGCCGCGCCAGACGGGGCCGACGGTGTGGATGACGTGCCTGGCCGGCAGCCGGTAGCCTTTCGTGATGCGCGCCTCGCCGGTCGGACAGCCGCCGATGCGCCGGCACTCCTCGAGCAGCTCGGGGCCGGCGGCGCGGTGAATGGCGCCGTCCACGCCGCCGCCGCCGAGGAGCGACTCGTTGGCAGCGTTCACGATGGCGTCGACCGCGAGCTTCGTGATGTCGCCGCGGTGCAGCTCGAGCTTAGGCATTTGCGAGCTTCCGGACGATCTCGAATTCCTTCTTCGTCACCGGCTGCACGGAGAGGCGCGACCCCTTCTGCGTGACGACCATCTTCTCCAGACCCCTGGTCTGTTTGAGGACGTCGAGCGGGACGATCTCCGCGAACTTTTCGACGAAGCGGATCTCCACCATGCACCACGTCGGCTCGTCCGGCTCCGGCACCGCGGCCTTGCTCACCTCGGCGATGCCGGTCACGCCGGACGGCTTTGCGTTCGAGGCATAGAAGAGCACCCGGTCGCCCGGCTTCATGTCGTCGCGCATGTAGTTGCGCGCCTGATAGTTCCGGATGCCGTTCCAGGTGGTCCGGCCGTCGCGCTTCAGGTCGTCGATCGAGTACGCCGACGGCTCGGATTTCATGAGCCAGTACTTCATGAGCGATGAACGATGAACGATGAGCGATGAGCAGTCAACGGCGTTCCTCGCTCATCGCTCATCGTTCATCGCTCGCCTCTCTGGCCCACCTCTTGAACCGGAGTCAGCCGCCATGGTGTCGTTCGAGCACGCGCCTCCCGAGGCGCGACAGATCCTGCCGGTGCGCATCCGCGACCTCGGCATGTCGCTCGACCAGTCGCCGGTCGCGGAGCTGGTGCGCCATCTCTACGCCGAGCTGGAAGCGAAAGGCCTGCGGCACTTCCGGCCGCTCTGCTATCTCTCGGACGAATGGGGCTCGCCGTCGGGCGAGCCGGTGATCGGCATCCCCTTCTATCTCGGCGACCCGCGCGTGGCCACGCTCGAGGATGCGCTGAACGACGTCGAGGGAGAGCGGGAGATCATGATGTACCTGCGCCACGAGGCCGGCCACGCTTTCAATCACGCCTACGAGCTGGCGAAGACGGACGAGTGGCGCGAGCTGTTCGGCTCCGTGCGCCGCCCGTACCGCGACGACTATCCGTTCATCCCCTTCTCCCGCGACTACGTCCGCTACATCCCCGGCTGGTACGCGCAGAAGCATCCGGACGAAGACTTCGCGGAGACGTTCGCGGTGTGGCTCGACCCGCAGTCGCGGTGGCGCGAGCGCTACGCCGGCTGGGGCGCGCTCCGGAAGCTGGAGTACCTCGACCGCATCGCGCGCGAGGTCGCCGACCAGCCGCCGCCGCGGCGGGAGGGGCAGACCGACGTCACCACCGACGAGATGGAGCAGACCGTCGAGGAGATGCTGCGCGAGTATCACGTCGACGAGACGGAGATCGTGGCCGAGCTCGCGCTGGACGCGGACCTGCTGGACATCTTCGACGGCCGCGGCGACGAGACCCATCCCGCCGCGGAATTGCTCCGCGACCATCGCCGCACCATCGTCGACAAAGTGAATTACTGGACCGGCGTGCGCCGCTCGCTCGTGCGCGCGCTCGTCACCGCCGTCGAGCGGCGGCTGGCCGAGCTGGGGCTGCACGCCCAGCGCGAGCGCAGCCGCCAGCAGATGATCGAGCTCACCGTCTACATCACCGCGCTGGCCATGACTTTCCTGACCGGGAAGAAACGCCTGCGCCAGCCGAGGCGCACGCGATGAAAGTGGTCATCCTGTACAACACCTGGGAAGGATACGAGGAGTACCCCGGCGCGAACATCGAGCAAGACCTCGAGAAGAAGAAAAAGAAGAAGAAGAAAAAGAAGACGGACATCGAGGCCATCAGCGACGCGCTGCGCGAGCTGGGGCACGAGCCCTCCACGCTGGCCGTGGACGGGCGTCCGCAGACGCTCACGCGCGTGCGCAACACGCAGGCGGAGCTCTTCTTCAACCTCGTCGAGTCGTACGCCGGCGACGACACGATGGAGATGCACTTCGCCGCGTACCTCGACCTCGTCGGCAAGCGCTACACCGGCGCGGGGCCGCAGGGGTCGTTCCTGGCGATGGACAAGTCGGTCGCCAAGATGATCATCCGCTACCACGAGCTCTACACCCCTTACTCCGCGGTGGTGAACAAGGGGCGCGTCGAGCACGCGCAGGACATCCGTTTCCCGGTGATCGTCAAGCCGGCCTCCGAGGATGCGTCGAAGGGGATCGACGCCACGTCGGTCGTGAATTCGGTCAAGGAGCTGCTGGAGAAGATCGCGTACGTGCACGAGGAGTTCGACTCGGCGGTGCTGCTCGAGGAGTACATCGAGGGGCGCGAGATCTACGCCGCGGTCCTCGGCAACGACCGGCCGGAGGCGCTGCCGCTGGTGGAGCTCGACCTGTCGAAACTCCCCGCGGACATGCCGCGCATCGCCGGCTACGAGGTGAAGTTCGACGTCACCACCGAGGCGTACAAGAAGACCAAGTCCGCGCCGGCGCGCGACCTCTCCGACGAGATCGTGGCGAGCATCCACCAGACCGCGCTGACCGCCTTCCGCGCGCTGAAGCTGCGCGACTACGGGCGCATCGACCTCCGCCTCGCCGAGAACGGGCGCGTGTACGTGCTGGAGGCGAACCCGAACCCGTGGCTCGACCCCGCCGCGGAGTTCGCGATGGCCGCCAAAGAGAGCGGCCGGACGTACACGCAACTGATCGGCGAGATCGTCGAAGTGGCCATGAAACGCTAAACCGAAGGTCTGGACTGCGGCAGCGGCCAGCTGCCGCTCTCAAACCGAGAGCGCGAGCTGGCGCTCGCGCCGTCCAGACGCTAAAAAAGTTAAATAACACGACCGATCCCCCGTCCTCCTCCTTTGAGATTCGCAAAAGCCGCGACTGTCAGAGGAGGAAATCGTGTCCAGAACCGGGATTGGTGTCCGCGCAGCATTCGTGTTTCTTTTCAGTCTTTATGCCTCGAGCACAGTCGCGCAGGGAACGGCGGGGGACGTCGTGCTCGACGGCTCGCAACCGGGGATGGCGACGTATGGCGTCTTCCTGCGGCCGAAGACGAGCAACCCCAACATCGGCGCGAAGCTGGCGGGCAACACCAGCGCCGAGACGTTCGTGGTGTTCAATTCCGCGAACACGGCGCTCCTCACGGTGCGCGGCAACGGCAACACGGTTCTTGGACCGAACCGCACCGGCATCCTGGCCCGGCTGGAGGTGGTGGCCACCAATGCCACCACGGATTCGGTCGGCACGCCGACGTCCTACGGCGGCATCCTGCTCACCAACGACATCGACACGAACCTGGTCCTGCGCACGCTCGGCAGCGGGCTGGCGCAGATCAGCACCGACAAAGCAGGACGCGCGCTGTCGCTCGGCTCGGGCTCGTTCAACGAGGCCATGCGCATCGATCCCGTGCAGAACGTCGGCATCGGCACGCCCTCGCCCACGAACAGGCTGCACGTCGAAGGCGGCCTGCAGGTGGGCAAACACCTCACCCTTCCCGGCTGGGTGAACGTCTCCGCCCCCAACGTGCCCGGGTTCGCGAAGCTGGTCACGCCCATCGTGCACAACGAAAACAACTTTTTCCTGATCCACATCCGCGGATACCGGTACAACGATTCGCACGACGTGATCGACATTCGCTGCGGCGGGTACGCGCATCCGGGCTCCACGCTGGTCAGCCCCCGCTGCGAGACGGAGGGAACGGCCCTGCCGGTGGAGATCGGAACCGAGATACCCGCCGGCGCCGCGGCTCCCGTGGTGGTGATCCGCATCGGCATCGCGTCGACGGTCTGGTACTTCGGCCACTTCACCGCCGAATACACGGGGCTGAAGGCGAAGGCGGCCGCCGACTTCTCCTGGGTGGTCGCGACGTCCGACCCCGGCACCGGGTTCTCGGGCAACACCAACAACGTGATGGTCGACGACATGAACGGCACGCTGACCCTCGGCGCGGCCGGCACGGGACCGAACCGCCTCACGGTCAACGGCTCGGCCACGGTCACGGGCAACATCACCGCCACCGGCACGATCTCCGGCGTCATCCAGGCCACCTATCAGGACATCGCCGAGTGGGTGCCGACGACGGTGGACGTCGCCCCGGCCACGGTGGTCGTGCTCAACGGCGACAAGGTCAATGAAGTCATGCCGTCGTACCGCTCGTACGACACGAGCGTGGCCGGCGTCGTCTCGGCGAAGCCGGGCGTGGTGCTCGGCGCGCCGGGCGAGTCGAAGGCGCAGATCGCGACGTACGGCCGCGTGAAGGTGCGCGTCGACGCCACGCGTGCGCCGATCCGCGTCGGCGACCTGCTGGTGACGAGCGACAAGCCCGGCACGGCCATGAAGTCGATCGCCGCCGACGTGAACGGACTGGCCATGCATCGTCCGGGGACGATTATCGGCAAGGCTCTCGAGCCGCTCCCCGCGGGCGAAGGCGAGATCCTCGTCCTGCTCAGCCTTCAGTAATCGCGCACCCGTGGAGGGATCATGAGACTCAGATTCGCTCTGTTCGGAGTTGCTTTGTCCACGCTGGCGGCGCTCGCCCAGGATGCGCCGCGCATCGGACCCGTATCCATCGACCGCGGTGTGATGAATCCGGCCATCGGCGACAGCGTGCGCATCAGCGCCGCGTTCCCGCGCACCGGCCGCGCCACGGTGGCCATCGTCGACCGCGACGGCGTCATCGTGCGCACGCTCGCGAATGAAGCCGACGTCCGCGCCGGCAAGAACGAATTCGTCTGGAACGGCCGCGACGCATCCGGCGAGGTCGTGCCCGACGAAGCCTATTCACTGAAGATCGACTGGACCGGCGACGGCGTGCGCGCCTGGTACTTCCCGGCCAACCGCGCCTTCGAGATGAAGTCCGTCCCGATCAAGTACTACGACCGCCGCGGCGGCACGCTGGCCTTCGACCTCCCGTCGCCGTCGCGCGTGCACGTGCAGGCGGGAGCGGCGGTGATGAAGAACGGCACGGCCGAGGGGCCGGTGATGAAGACCGTCGTCAACCGCGAGCCGCGGGTGGCGGGGAGCATCGCCGAGCACTGGAACGGCCTGGACGAGAGCGGGACGACGTACGTGCCCGACCTGCCGCACTTCGTGATCGCCGTCGCCGCGACGCCGCTGGCGGAGAACTCGATCATCACCACCGGGAACCGGCAGCGCACGTTCGTGGAGCTCGCCGCCGCGCGCGGCGAGCAGGTGCGCTCGGTCTTCACGTTCCAGACGGAAGGGCACGCGCATCACGCCGGCCTCCCCACCCTCGGCGACGTCTCGCCGGGACTGGTCATCGAGCCGGTCGGCGGCAAGTGGTCGGAAGCCGACCGCACCTGGAGCGTCCCCGCGGGCGACGTGAAGCTGCGCGTGACGCTGGCCGGCCCGACCGCCTCCGCGTTCGCGAAGCAGCCCGCCAAGGTGCACCGCTTCGTCGACGCCCGCCTCGTCGGCACCAGCAGCGCGGACGGCACGGCGGAGCTGACCGTGCGCATCCCGAAGGCGAAGCTCGCCGGCACGGTGCGCATGGTCTCGGTCAACTGGCAGAGCGAGTACGGCGGCGTGGCCGCCAACACGATCCGCCTGCGCGTGAACGGCGGAGGCAAGTCATGAGACGCGCACTCTTCACCGCGATTCTTCTCCTGACGGCCGTCGCCGCGCAGGCGCAGCAGCCGCAGCTGCGCGTCAAATACCGCCACGACACCAACACCATCGACCTGGCCTGGACGCAGGTCGCCGGCGCCTCGACGTACGTCGTCCGCCGCGCCTCGTCGTATCCGCTGTGGGAGGCGGTCACCAACGTCGGGAACAACTCGTCGCTGAGCCTGAGCCTCGGGCAGAACACCGCGTACGTCTTTCAGGTGCAGGCGCTCGACAGCGCCGGAGCGCCGTTCGGCGCGCCGAGCGCCGGCGCGCTGGCGACGACGTCCGGCTTCACCGAGCACATCATGGTCGGCACGCCGGTGCGCGCGGCGCACGTCAACGAGCTGCGCACGCTGGTGAACCGCGCCCGCACCGCGGCCGGCCTCTCCAACGCCACGTGGACCTTTCCCACGCGCGCGGCCGGCGATCCGGTCAAGACCGCGGACGTGGCCGAGCTCCGCACCGCGCTCAACGCCGCGCTGCAGAACATCGGTCAGGTGCCGCCGGCCTTCACCGATCCGGCGCTCACCACCTCCACGGTCGTGCGCAAGGTCCACGTCAACGAGCTGCGCACGCGGGTGATCAACTGGCCGGAGCTGGTCGTGCCCACCACGGCCACGATCACGGAGAACTACTTCAGCCCGAACGGCGACAGCGTAAAGGACTCGACGCGCGTCGACGTCGCCTTCCGCGTCACGACCGAGGTGAGCTGGCGCCTGAACGTACGCAACGCGGCGAACGCCGTCGTGCGCACCTTGACGGGCTTCGGCACCGGCTTCTCGTTCACCTGGGACGGCCGCAACGGCTCCGGTGCGATGCAGCCGGACGGCACGTACTGGTTCGACGTCTTCGACGTGAACGGCTTCGCCACGTCGATGACCACGAGCCTCTGGGCCACCATCGACACGGCGGCGCCGTCGGCCACGATCGCCTCGCCGGCGCAGTCGCAGACGCTCTCGAACATGTTCGCGAACGGCAGCGGCACGTTCACCATCACCGGCGGCGTGACCGACGCGAACCTGGCGTCGTGGCAGCTCGAGCGCACCGGCAACGCGCTGCCGAACGTCACCATGAACAGCGGCACCTCGCCGATCCAGCCGACGGCGACGCTGGCGACGTGGCAGACCATCCCCGCCTCCGGCGACCCGCTGCCGGCCGGCCCGTACGTCCTGCGCATCACGGCCTCGGACCGCGCCGGCAATCAGACGACGCTGAACCGCGACGTGAGCGTCGGGCACTTCACCGCGGCGCTGGCGGGCAACCACCTCGACACGACGGCCACGCCGGCGCAGACGGTGCGCTACACGTCGAAGGTGCCGTTCACGCTGGATGAAGTCGTGACCGTGCGCCGCGCCGACGGCACGGTGGTGCGCACGCTCTTCAGCGGCAGCCGCCTGGCCGGCACGCACGACGATTTCTGGAACGGCCGCGACGATGCCGGCGTCCTGCTCGCCGACGGCATGTATTTCCTCTTCGCCGAGGTCACCGCGAACGGCACGTCGTTCACCTGGAACCAGTCGGCCAACATGCTCGGCGGCGGCTTCACGCAGTTCGAGTATCCGACCTGCCGCAACGACGCGAACCAGCTCGTGCCATGCAACAGCTCCACGCTGACCTTCGACCCGTACCGCAACAAACCGCTGCGCATCAACTTCTGCGTCGGCAGCGGCGACGTGGCCACCGGCTGCAGCGGCGGCGGGCCGTCCAAGGTCATCGCCAAGATCTCGGGCGTCAACGAGGACGGAGGGGCGTGCGACAACCACTGCTTCGCCGAGTACACCGTGGGACCGGGGCCGCAGGAGATCCTCTGGTACGGCACCAACCGCGCCGGCCAGTACATCGCCGACGGCCCCACGCGGCTGCTGGTGCTGCGCGGCGGGACCTACCCGCGCAACTCGGTGACGCTCATCGGGACGGCGCCCAAGATCTCGGTTTTCGACATCAAGCCGATGTACTGGTTCAACCCTGCCGGACCGGCCGGGCAGGACTTCGTCGTGGACATCGTCTCCCCCGCGGGACGCGCACTGACGCTCTCGGCGAAGTTCCGCAACATGACCACGCTGTCGGTCCTGCGCACGATCGCGCTCGCGCCGAGCACCGCCACGCGGCAGACGCTGACGTGGGACGGCCGCGCCGACAACCAGGCCTGGGTCGCACCCGGGAACTACGAGGTCACGCTGACGGTGACGGATTCCGCCGGAGGCACCGCAACCGTGAAGCCCATCGTGGCGGTCCGGTACTGAGGGAGAGCGCAAATGACCATCAAAATCTCGATTCGTCGCTTCGCCCGGGGCGCCGTGCTCCTGGCCGTGGCGCTCCTGCTATGCATCAGTCTCTCGCCCGCGGCGTACGCGCAGGCGTTCTGCACGGTACCGGGGACGCCACCCGCGCCGCCGCCGCCGCCCAAACCGCCCAATCCATGCAAACCGAAGAAGTGCAAGAACTGCACGGCCTCGCCCTGCTATCTGGCCTCGGGCGTCTACACGACCGACGATCTCGACCTCAACGTCCAGACGGCCAGCTTCATGCTGTTCGCGGCGCGGACGTACGAGAGCAACCAGGTCGTCGACGGCCCGGTGGGCGTGGGGTGGAAGTCCAGCCTCCTCCCGCGCATCCATTACGCGACGTACCTCAAGGCCTCGCCGAGCATCTACTTCTACACCGCCGAGCTGGTGACGATCGACGGCAGCGTGATCAGCTACATCGGTGAGCCGAACGGCACGTTCACGCCGCCGTTCGGCAACAAGGACGCGCTGGTGCGCAACGCGGACGGCACGTGGGACTACCTCGCCGAGGGGCAGACCACGCGCCACCGCTACAACGCCGACGGCACCATCCAGCGCATCGTCGACCGCTACGGCAACTCCGTGTCGTACGTCTACGGCGCGAACGGCAGGCTCTCGCGCGTGCAGGACGACGCCGGCTCCGGGCGCTTCCTCGACATCGGCTGGGGCGCGAGCGGGCGCATCGCCACGATCACCGACAACGCCGGCCGCGTGGTCCGCTACGACTACGCCGCGGACGGCACGCTGATCTCCGTCACCAATCCGCTCAATCAGGTCAAGAAGTTCACGTACGAGCCCGGCCGCTTCGGGCCGCGCCTGACCTCGATCCGCGACCACTGGAACCGGGTCCTCACGGAGCTCGAGTGGTACGACGACGACAAGTTGATGAGCTACACGGAGGGGCTGTACACCGGCACCAACTCGCGCGGGGAGAAGTACAGCTACCTCTACTTCCCCAAGGCCCAGATCCCGCACACGATCCGCCAGCATTCGCTCGGGCAGACGTCGTATCCGTACGACCCCGACTCGTGGGTCGTGGAGCGGGGCGGCCAGACCGTCGACCACGGGTCGGGCGACATCCTGGAGCAGCGCGACGGCTCCAGCAGCGTCTCCTATACGTACGACACCCAGGGACGGCGGCTGTCGATGACCCGCGGCGGCGTGACGTGGAAATTCACGTACGACGCAAATTTCCCGACCGAGCTCGCCTCGGCCATCGCGTACACGGGCCCCGCCACCACGAACGTGCATCCCGACTGGCCCGCGGAGTTCTACACGTACGTGCCGCCCGGCCAGCCCGGCGCCGGATCGCTCGCGCAGTCGGAGCGCGGACGGCAGGGCTCGACCACCACGCGCGACTGGCTGGAGAAGATCACCTACGACTCCCGCGGCCGCGTGCTCACGTACACCGAGGCCGGCGGCTACACCACCTCCTTCGCGTACAACGCGTTCGGCGACGTGCAGAGCGTGACCACGCCCGGCGGCACCACCACGCTGACGTACGACACGCTGGGACGGCCGCTGAGCATCACCAATCCGATGGGCCAGGTGAAGTCGACCACGTGGGACGCGCTGGACCGTCCGCTGACCGAGACGCTGCCGCTGCCGTCCGCGAGCTCCCCCGCGTTCACCACCACCTACGTCTACGACGTCTACGACTCCGCCAAGGGGTGGACGTACATGCACGTCACCGATCCGAACGGGCGCGTGAAGAAGGTCGGCTTCGACGCCCTCGGCAACATCGCCGAGGAGATCGACGAGTCGAACGACGTCATCACCTGGACGTTCAAGTACAACCTCCTCGACCGCATCACCGACGCGCACGGCAACTCCACCCGCTACGTCTACGACAACG
>DASPMO010000137.1:0-46748 GCA_035627015.1 Thermoanaerobaculia bacterium
TCGGCGATCGCTTCCAGCGTGGCGTAGCCGGAGCCGCAGTCGTCGATGGCGATCTTGAAGCCGACCTTCTTCAGGTCGTGCAGCGTGCGGCGGAACGTCGGGTAGTCGCGGATCGCGCTTCGCTCCGTCACCTCGATCACCACCTGCCGGTTGCAGGCGAAGAACGGCTCGAAGACGTCCGTGCCGCGGTACTGGATCTGCTGGATGAAGTGCGACTCGAGGTTGAAGAAGAGATAGCCGCGCGCGCAGACGTCCTGCAGCCACGGCACGACGTTCTCGATGCAGAGCGCCTCCAGGTCCCACACCAGGTCGAAGTCGCGGGCCAGCTCGAACAGCACTTCCGGGTTCTCCAGCTCCGTCCCGGCCGGGCCGCGCGAGAGCGCCTCGTAGCCGACCACCTGGCGGGTCTCCAGGTTCACCACGGGCTGGAAGACGGTCGTGATAAGGCGGTCGTGGACCGTGCGCAGGAGGCGCTCGCGCATGGCGTGGTAGTAGCGGGTCTCGCGGCGCTCGGCGTTGTCCTTGGCCTCGCGGACGGCGTTGTAGAGGATGCGCGGCGCGAAGAGCGGCTGCCGCTGCGTCGACGCGCCGCCGGCGAAGATGACCACTTCCTCCCGCAGCGACTGCTCGACGGGAATGGTCTTCAACGCCGTGCGCGCGGCACGCTCCAGCTCGCGCGCCACGTCGGCCACGTTCATGTCCTGGCGCTGCCGCGCGAAGCAGTAGAAGTCGTTGGCGCCCGAGTGGCTCGTGCCGATGATCACCTCATTGCCGAGGATCGGGCCGGCCATCACGCGCAGCCCGCGCACGAACTCGCGGCGCAGCACGTCGAAGGAGTCCCACAGGTCGCGCTCGCCCATGCGGAAGAGCGGCTCGACCTCGATGCAGAAGACGGCCAGGGTCTCTCCGTCGTCGACCAGCCGCCGCAGCTCGTCCACGACGACGGCCATGGTCGGGACCTCGGTGGTCGGATCGAAGAAGAGCTCGCGCAGCCGCGCCGCCTGGTCGCTGCGCAGCGTCATCGTCCACCACATGTCGTCGCGCGCGGCCAGCATCTCCTCGGCCACGCGGCGCAGCGTCTCGGCGGTGACCGGCTTGACCAGGTAGCGGTCCGCGCCGTAGCGCAGCGAGCGCTCGCGGTTGAACGTGTCGGCATGGCCGGTGAGCATGACTACCGGCAGGTTGGCCGTGATGCTGTCCGCGCGAATGGCGCGCAGGAAATCCCAGCCGCTGCCCTTCTCGCCGAGGTCGATGTCCACCAGGGCCAGGTCGGGAGGCTCGCTGGCCACGGCCCGCAGCGCCCCCTCCACGTCCGAGCACCACTTCGCGCGGTAGCGCGATCCGGACAGCACTTCCCGCACGAACGCCCCCACCTCCGCGTCGTCGTCGAGAACCAGAATCAGTGCCTGTCGTGTCCGGGCCATACCGCACACCGCGCCCGCGCTTATGCTATCGCGCGATGCGGTTCGAAACGAAAGCGATTCACGCGGGGATGCACATCGATGAGGCGACGGGGGCGGTCGCGCCGCCGCTGCACCTGTCGACGACGTTTGAGCGTTCCGAGGAGGGGGAGGCGTCGCGCGGATACAGCTACGTGCGCGACGGCAACCCGACGCAGGAGCGGCTGGAGGAGGCTCTGAGCGCCATCGACGGCGGCGCCGCGGCGCTCGCGTTCGGCTCGGGGATGGCCGCGGGTGCCGCGCTGCTGCAGGCGCTGCCGCGCGGCGCGCACGTGATCCTCCCTGACGACTGTTACTACGGCTACCGCGGGTTGGCCGAGGACTACTTCGAGCGATGGGGTCTCGGCTTCGACGTCGTGTCGATGGAGGATCTCGACGCCGTGCGCGCCGCCATGCGCGACGAGACGAAGGTGGTCTGGGCGGAGTCGCCGTCGAATCCGCTGATGAAGGTGGTGGACCTGGCCGCACTGGCGGAGCTCGCGCACGAGGGCGGCGCGCGGCTCGTCGTCGACGGCACGTTTGCCACGCCGGCGCTGCAGCGCCCGCTCGAGCTCGGCGCCGACGTGGTCCTGCACTCCACGACCAAGTACCTCGGCGGACACACGGACGTGCAGGGCGGCGCGCTGGTCTTCCGCGAGCGCGATGCGTGGCACGACGAGACGCTGCACGTGCGCAAGCTCGTCGGCGGCGTGGCCTCGCCGTTCAATTCGTGGCTGGTGCTGCGGGGCATCCGGACGCTGGCCGCGCGCATGCGCGTGCACAGCGAGAACGCGCTGGCCGTGGCGCGGTTCCTTGCAGAGAGAGTCGAGCAGGTGTTCTATCCCGGACTGGAGTCGCACCCGGGACACGCCATCGCGCGGCGGCAGATGTCCGCCTTCGGCGGCATGCTGTCGTTCCTCGTGCGCGGCGGCCGCGCCGAGGCGCTGGCCGTGGCCGCGAAGACGCGCCTGTTCGTCCGCGCCACGTCCCTCGGCGGCGTAGAGAGCCTGATCGAGCATCGCAATTCCAGCGAGGGGCCGGGCAGCCGCACCGCGGAGAACCTGCTGCGGGTTTCGGTCGGATTGGAGCACCCGGACGACCTGATCGAGGATTTGCGGCAGGCGCTCTGATCTGGAGTGCGGCGACGCCAGTCGCCGCTTTCGATGTGGGAGGCGCCAGCCTCCCACCCGCCCGCCGCAGCTGGCGCTGCGGCATCCAAAGCGGCGACTGGCGTCGCCGCACTCCATATAATCGCCCTCATGAAGAACTTCGAGATCACGTGTCCGTGCTGCGAGGCCACGCTCGTCGTCGACCGGCTCTCCGGCGAGGTGCTCCTCCACAAAGCCAAGGAACACCGCGGCCCGGGAGGCTCTCTCGACGCGATGGTGGCGGGCCTCGAGTCGCAGAAGAGCGAGGCGGCGAAGCGCTTCGAGCGGCAGCTCGAAAGCCAGAAGGATCGCGCCCGCATCTTGGAGGAGAAGTTCAAGGCGGCGCTCGAGCAGGCCGAAAAGTCGGACGAGAAATACGTGAATCCGATGGACA
The DNA here is from genome assembly GCA_035627015.1 of Thermoanaerobaculia bacterium. GTDB lineage: Bacteria > Acidobacteriota > Thermoanaerobaculia > Gp7-AA8 > Gp7-AA8 > QHVT01. The sequence continues at coordinate 2,982 of DASPMO010000137.1, forward strand.
TGGATTGATGGCCCTGCACGACTTCGATCCCGATGCCGCCGCGGTCGGCGACACCGGTATTTACGGACTCCCCTTCACTCCCGAGGAATCGCATGTGGTGATCGTGCCCGTCCCGTTCGAGGCCACGACCTCGTACGGCGGCGGCACGTCGAACGGGCCGGCGGCCGTGTTCGAGGCGTCGAAGCAGGTGGATCTCTTCGATCAGGAGACGGGACGCCCGTACGCGTCCGGCATCGCCATGCTCGACGTCCCGCGGCACATCCTCGATTGGAACGCCGAGGCGAAGGAGATCGCCGCGACGGTCATTGAGCAGGGAGGGGTCGTCGACGACGAGACGCGCGCCGCCGCGGCGCGGGTGAACGACTACAGCGAGCGTGTGAACGAGTGGGTGTACGAGCAGACGCGGACACTCCTCGGCGCCGGCAAGATGCCGGTGATCCTCGGCGGCGATCACGCGGTGCCGTTCGGCGCCATCCGCGCGTACGCCGAGGCGTATCCCGGCCTCGGCATCCTCCACCTCGACGCGCACGCCGACCTTCGCGATGCCTACGAGGGCTTCACCTGGTCGCACGCCTCGATCTTCAACAACGTCATGCGGAAGATCGACGGGGTCGGGAAGCTGGTGCAGGTCGGCGTCCGCGACCTCGGCCAGGCCGAGCGGGCCATGATCGACGACTCGAACGGCCGCATCGTCACCTTCTATGACGCCGAGGTCGCGGCGCGGAAGGAAGAGGGCGTGCCGTTCGCGCGCATCGCCGACGAGATCGTGGCCGCGCTGCCCTCGGACATCTATCTCTCCTGGGACATCGACGGCCTCGACCCGACGCTCTGCCCCGGCACCGGCACGCCCGTCCCGGGGGGCTTGTCGTGGAACGAGGCCATCGGCCTGCTGCGCGCCATCCGCCGCTCCGGCAAGCGTATCGTGGGACTCGACCTCTGCGAGGTCTCGCCGGGGGAGACGGAGTGGGACGCGAACGTCGGCGCGCGGCTGCTCTACAAGATGATCGGCTTCGCCCTGCTCACGAAAACGTAGGGCGGGCTTCAGCCCGCCGCTCCCGGGGAGGCGGGCTGAAGCCCGCCCTACGTTTTCTACGGCGTCGTGACGAGCGCCTTCAACGCCTCCGCGCGCGACCGCGTCCCGTCCAGCACCGGCTTCCAGTGCTGTTCGATCGGCGCGATGAGCTCCTTCCACGCGCGCGCCGCCACCTCGTCCGCGACCGGTTTGTAGACCACGCCGCGCTTCGCCAGCGCGCGGCGCGTCACTTCGCCCGCGGTGTAGAAGAGCAGTGCGTGGGAGAGGTTGCGCGGCGCCTTGCCGGCCTGGGAGAGCTCTCGGAACATCGCCTGGTCGAAGTGGTGCATCGGCTCGTGGAACATCATCTCCAGCGCGTGAAACTGCTGGTAGCCGGGATCGGTCGACGAGACGACGGTGAGGTACTTCCCCTCGTGCGCGTCGGGCGTGGCCGCGCCGTACTCGTCGCAGTACGGCGCCACCTCGACGTCGATCCGTTTCGGCCACGTCGTGCCGTAGACCTTGGCGATCTCCGCTCCCACCTCGGCGCCTGCCTCGCGCAGCATGGTCACGGCCACGGCAGTCCAGAAGCGGTTCGTGGCGTCGTCCTGCTTCCACAGCTTGGCGCGGTACGCGGGCGCGGCGAGCGTCAGCGCCTCGATGAGCCGCGGCGGGATCTCCTTCGGCGCCGCGGAGTCGGGCGTCGCGGAGAGCGTGTGCCACACCAGGCCGAGGGTGCGGTCGAATACGGGGTTCTTCGTGCCGACGTCCGTGCGATAGATCGCCAGCGCCTGGCGCCACGCCGACAGCTCCGCGCCCGTGAGCGTGTGCTCCTCGGGATGCACCGCCTCGTGGCGCAGCCGCTCGTGCAGGTTGAGCCAGAAACTGCTGTGGAAGACGTGGTTGCCGGCGCGGCCGATCTCCGTGGCGCGCAGCGGGAGGGTGAACAGCAGGAGCAGGAGTGCGATCTTCATTTCCGAAGCCAGAGGTGAAAGGTTGCCAGACTGCGCCACGGAGCGAACCGCTGCATGAGCGTGCGCGTCTCGTGCCCGTCGGGACGATGATCGAGCCGCAGGTAGTCCCGCAGGGAGGCGCTGAGGGCGCTGTCGCCCGCGGGGACGCAGTCCGGAAACGCGCAGCCGCGCATCATCACGTAGTTCGCCGTCCAGATGCCGACCCCGCGTACGTTCAGCAGCATTGCCTCGACCTCGGACGGCTCACGCGACGGGAACGTTTCGAGCGGCAGCGCCCCCGTGGCGATCAGGCGCGCGGTGTCGATCACGTACTGCGCTTTCGAGCGCGAGAACTGGCGCGACGTGAGCTCGCCGTAGTCGAGCGTCGCCACCTGCTCCGCGGTGGGGTGGCGGCGGAGGCCGTTTTTTGCGGGCTCGCCGCACAGCTCCACGAGCACGCGGCGGAGGCGGTAGGCGAAGGGGAGGTTCACCTGCTGGCCGACGATGGCCCACATCAGGCTTTCCCAGACCGTGGCGGTCTGGGGGAGGTGGGCGCCTTCGTGGCCCTGGACGAGGTCCGGATGCGCGGCTTCGAAGGGCTTGACGTCGAGTTGCAGTCCCAACAGGCGCCGCGCGATGTTCAACGTAGGGCGGGCTTCAGCCCGCCTCCCCCGGGCGGGACGGGCTGAAGCCCGTCCTACGTTCAGCACGATGGTCGTGTCGGCGGTCTCGATGGTGTTGCCGGTCACGCGCTCGCACAACGAATCCGAGTCGCGGCCGAGGTAGCGGAGGGTGAGGTCGGCGCGATAGCCGGGAGGGAGCGCGAGGTCAGGCATGGCGCTTCCGGATCGCCTCGACGATCCGCGGGACGTGCACGTGGCAGTCCTCGACGATGATGCGCACGCGCTCGGCGGGGGAGCCGGCGATGGCGGTGCCGGCCACGAAGACGCCGGGGACGTTCGTCTCCATCGTCGCCTCGTCGAGGCGCGGCTTGCGGTCCAGGCCCTGCAGGTCGACGCCGAGCATCTCGAACAGGCTCGTCTCCTGCCGATAGCCGGTGAGGGCCAGGACGAAATCGGCGCTGAGGGTCTCTCCCGTATTCAGGAGCACGCTGCCGTTGCGGATCTCCACCGGCCAGGTGCGCGGGAGGAAGCGCACCAGCCCGTCGCGGATCATGGCCCGGATCTCGGGGAGCAGCCAGAACTTCACGCTCGTGCCGTCGAAGTCGTCGCGGCGATAGGCGATGGTCACGCGCGCCCCGGCGCGCTGGCAGCGCACCGCCGCCTCCACGGCGGAGTTGCGTCCGCCGACGATCAGCAGCTCTTTGTTGAAGTACGTGTGCGGATCGCGGAAGTAGTGGCTGACGTGCGGCAGCTCTTCGCCGGGGATGTGCAGCAGCTTCGGCGCGTGCATGGCGCCGATGGCCAGCACGACCTCGCTGGCGTCGTACGTCCCCTTCGCCGTCTGCAGCGTGAACGAGCGGGCGATCGACTCCACGCGCTCGTACGTCCGGATCTCCAGCCCGAACTGCAGCACGACCGCGCGCAGGTAGGCCAGGAACTCCTCGCGCTTGATCTTCTGCTGGTCCGGCACCTGGATCGGCACGCCGGCGATGGCCAGCCGCTCCGCGCCGGAGTGGAAGACCATCTCCAGCGGATACCACTGCATCGTCGCGCCGATCTGCGCCGCGTCGAAATGAATGTAGTCGATGCCGGCGCGCTTGAAGGCAACGGCCAGCTCGATGCCGATCGGGCCGGCGCCGATGATGGCGGCGCGCTTCACTGCCCCAGCTCGCGCAGTACCGCGCTCTTGGCCTCGATCATCACATGATGCTCGAGCCCCAGCAGGTCGGCGAGCTTGCGCACCAGATAGGTCTCGTACTCGTGCAGCTTGCCGTCGCTGTAGGCGAGGCGCCACATGGTCTTCACGATCTCGACGCGCTCACCCAGCGGTGCGTTCTTGCGAATGTAGTGGGTCAGGGCGAAGTGGTCGACGGTCTTCCGGCGGATTTCTTCGGCCGCCTCGACCAGCTCGCGCGTGTCGTCCGGCGACAGCCCGAATCGCTGCGAGAGGAAGCCGGCCACGTTGCCATCCTCGGCCGGCGAGAAGGTGCCGTCGGCGTAGGCGATGTCGAGGAGGACGGCGGCAGTGGCCAGGCGGAGCGGGTCGTGCTGCTGTTGCGGCTGCACCTCACTCGTGCGTCCCGCCAGCATGTCCAGGATCTTTGCAATGCTCACCGGCGCAGTCTAATAAACTACCGCCGCCATGCGCGTGAACATCGATCAACTCAGCAACGACGCCCACACCTGGATCTTCGGCATCTCCCCCGCGCTCGACGAGCGGCAGAGCGAGACGCTCCTCCGCCACGTCGACGCCTTCCTCGACCAGTGGGCCGCCCACGGGACGCCGATCCGCGGCGCGCGCGACCTGCGCGAGGGAAGCTTCCTGGTCATCGCCGCCGACGAGAATTGCGAGCGCTCGGGCTGCAGCATCGACCGGATGTTCGGGACCCTGAAGGCGCTCGAGCGGGAGCTGCAGGTGCAGATCCTCGACTCCAATCGCATCTTTCTGCGCGAGGGCGGCTCAGTCCGCGCCGTGCCGCGTCCCGAGTTCCGAAAGGCAGCCAATGCCGACACGCCGGTGTTCGACGTTACGGCTGAACGACTTGGAGACGTGCGCAGCGGTGCCTGGGAGCGTCGCGCGGCCGATTCATGGCACAGCTCGCTGCTCTGAGGCGCATAATGCCCTCATGAGAATCGAGATCCGTCGCGCGGTTCCTACCGACTCCGAACGCGCGACTGAGCTCGCGCGCAGCGCCAAGGCCCACTGGGGCTACCCCGCCGAATGGCTGGCTGCCTGGGACGCGGACCTGAAGATCACTTCCTCCGACATCGAGCGCCATCGCACGTTCGTGGCCTCGGTCGGCGATCGCGTGGTCGGCATCTGCCAGCTCCAGGAATCCGACCGGCACGCGTTCCTCGAGCACGTCTGGGTCGACCCCTGCTGCCACCGCCAGGGCATCGGCCGCGCGCTCGTCGAGCACGCGCGCGTCCACGCCCCCGGCGTGCTGACCGTCGTCGCCGACCCGCACGCCGAGGAGTTCTACCTGCGCCTCGGCGCCCGCAGGGTGGGGGAGGTGGCGGCCCCGATGCCGGGCGCGCCGGAGCGGAAGATCCCCCTCCTCGAGCTGGCCTGATCTGGAGTGCGGCAGCGCCAGCTGCCGCTCTCCATGCGGAGGCGCCAGCCTCCGCCCCCCGCCGCAGCTGGCGCTGCGGCATTGAAAGCGGCAGCTGGCGCTGCCGCACTCCATACCTACAGGCAGCTCGCCGGTTTCGTGAACGACTCGGTGATCACCGGCTTGGAGCAGAAGACGCCGAAGTAGCACGTCACGCGGCCGTCCGCGCCCTGGCCGATGCCGAACTGCGAGAACGCGTTCCAGACGATGCAGTCCTGGGCCGCCGTCGGGACCGCGGCCAGGATGCCGTCGCGCATGTCCTCGTACGCCGGCGCGGCGGGCGTGTAGTTCATCCCGTCCACGACGTAGTCGAAGAGCTGGTCCTGCGTGTGGCCGGCCGCTTCCCACAGCCCCAGCAGGCGCCACATCGTGGCGGCGTAGATCTCGCCGTCCGCGTGCACGCTCGACCCGGCCACGTCGCTGTACGTGTTCGGATAGTTCGTGTACGGGAAGCGGCGGATGCCGTTGGCCTTGTTGGTCGAGTACTCGCCGACCACGTCGTTGCGGTTGATGTACAGCGACAGCACGTCGCTCATCCCCTCGCCGATCGCGCCCGACAGCGGGCCGCTCATGCTGCCGATCATGCGCCACGTCAGGCCGTGCCCGTACTCGTGCCAGACGATGTCGGAGTCGAGATCGCCGTCGCGGTTCGGGGTGGTGTAGTTCCAGAGGTACATCTGCATGCGCGGCTTGCTGCCGTCGGCGGGGGTGGCGAAGTTCGCGTTGTTCGTGCCGCCGCCGTCCTGCGCCTCGGCCAGCACGGCGTCGTTCTGCGCGCCGCCCTTGCCGAAGTTGTTCGTCTGGAAGTTGCCGGCCGCCTCGTTGAAGCCGTGCCGGTACAGTTTGTCGTGGATCACGTTGTTCAGGTAGAAGAGGTTCGTCACCGCCGCCATCTGGTTCACCGAGACCGTCGGCGCCTGCGTGAAGTTGGCCGTGTACTGGAAATCCTTCGTCGACGACACCGGCCGCCCGTTCGTGTCGGCCGCGTTGTTGTTGTCGCGGTCGAGGTAGGCGTCGACGTTGTTGCCGATGGTCGTGTTGTTCGTCACCCAGCCGATCGGCGAGTACGCATTGCCCGCGCCGGGGCCGCTGACCACCGTCTGCGGCGTCACGCCGGGGTGGTTCGGGACGATCTTGTACGTGTCGGACGCGGTGCGCAGCTCGGCGTAGACCACGCTGCCGTCGCCGGCCACCACCGTGTGCCAGAGGTTGTTCGACTCGTTCTCCCATGTCTCGACGAGGTACCCCTCGGCCAGCCCGCCCTCGGCCAGCGGCACGGCCACGCGCGCCGCCGACGGCGTGCGGAACCAGAAGGCGCTCGTGGCCGGGCTCAAGGCGCGGGCCGGGTGATGGAAGCCGATGGCGCGGAGGATGGCCTCGTCGCCGCTGATGCCCGCCGGCGCGATGGGGCCGGGATCGACGACGTTCTCGATCAGGCTGCGCACGCGGCCGCGGTCATCGAGCGTGGCCTTCACGTACGTGCCGTAGACGGGCAGGCCCGCCACGCGCTGCTCGAAACGCAGATGCGTCACCGCGCCGCGAGGGTTCTCGGAGACCACCTGCAGCGACTGCGCGGCCGGTCCGCGGCCGTTCTGCGACAGGAAACTGCGCACCGCGTCGGCGCGCGAACCGCGCGACGGCGGCGACAGCGGAGCGTTCCCCTCCGCGCGATGGACGCGAGCCCCTTTCGAGCTCAGGTCGATCGTTTTCTTTGCGGCCAGGAGAGAAGGAGAGACGACGAGCAGCGCAGCAAGACACAACGAGATCCGTTTCGACATGCAGCCTCCTTTGCGTATCTGAAAGGCGACATATTAACTTATGGGCGGAATCGTGGCTCACCCAACCTCGAACAGCGGCTTCCTCGTGAACGGCAAAATGGCGATCTTCAGGTTCAGTCCCACCACGCGGAAATGCTCGGCCGCCTCGGGCGGGATGGGTACCTTCGAGAAGAGGATCGTCGCGAAGAGGTCGCCGGAGGCCAGGAGGCCGCCGAAGCCGAGGACCGACTCGATGCCGTAGGGGACGAGGAACGTCTCCTGGGCCACGATGTGCGGACTGCCGAGGGCGCGCTCCACGTAGAAGACGTTGTGGGTCTGCTCCGCCTTGTCGAGCATCAGCTCGCGCGAGGGGCGGACGACGTGCGCGATCGGGACGCCGAGCTGGGTGATGAGCTGCGCGATCATCGGCGCCTGCTGCACCATCTCCACGCTGGTCAGCGGAATGGCGCGATGGCCGCGCGAGCCGGCCGGCTCGTTCCATTCCGGCTCCTGCCCCCGAGTCGCGATCAGCGTCAGGCAGCGCAGGTCGGGGAGCGTGTCGGCGTTCGGAACCGCGGTCCGGGCGATCGCCTGCAGCTCCGGATCGAGGTCGCGGTACGGATGCGTCTTGAAGAAGCGCACCAGCGCGCAGGCCGGCTCTCCCTGGTCGTCCACCAGCTCGCGGTAGAAGAACTCCACCGCGCGCTCGGCCGCCTCGTTCAGGGTGGCCGCCTCGCCGCCGAGCAGCTCGCGGAGGCGGCCGCGGACATCCATCATGTCCGTGAATCGGAAGCGGCTCAGCTCGTAAGGCATGACCGGATTGCGGCGATGAACTCGTCGACGTCGAACGGCTTCCGCACCACGCCCTTCACGACTTCCGGATCGAACCCGCTCAACGCCGAGGGACCGGCGGCCGAGCAGACGATGACCGGCACCTTGCGCCCGTTCTCCGCGAGGAAGTCGACCACCACCCGTCCGCCGACGTGCGGCATCATGATATCCAGCACCACCACCGAGTAGGTTCCGTCGCGCAGTCGGTCGATTCCTTCCTGCCCGTTCGAGGCGACCTCGGAGGCATAGCCGAAGCGGCGCAGCACTGCCTGCAGCAGTTTCTGCGTCGGCTCATCGTCTTCGACGATGAGGATGGGAACCGCGTTCTCGGGAGTGCTCACGCGACATTGATGAAGCGGCGTCACGTTCGCACAAAAAGGGAGTATTTTCAACGTTTGGAGTGCGGCGGCGGCAGCCGCCGCTTTGGAAAGCCGAGGCACAGCCTCGGCGAGGGCGGAGGCTGGCGCCTCCTGACGAAAGCGGCGGCTGGCGCCGCCGCACTCCATATGGGCGGAACCACTGCGTTCTGCTTAGAGGACGCGCCGTGGCCGAGAGTCGGCCGTCGCGGACACCCCCAACAGCGAGCGACGCGCCAGATGTCTGCTATAACGTCGAGATGTCCCCCGGTCCCCCCCACTCTTCCGCGGAAGCGCGGCTTGCGCTCATCGCCGCGGTCAGCGATCGCATCAGCGCGTCCGAGGACGCCTCCGAGCTGCTCTACGACGTCTCCTGCATCGTCGGCGAGCACCTGGCCGCGCGGCGCTGCCTCTTCACCGAGATCGATCTCGCCGCCGACCGCGGCACCGTCCGCCGCGACTACTGCCGCGGCGTCCCCTCCGTTGCCGGCGTCTATCGCGTGTCGGATTATGCCGAGGACACGCGGAAGGAGATGCAGGCCGGGCGGGTCGTCGTCAACCGCGACTCCGCGGCCGATCCCCGCACCGCCGCCGACTACGAGAAAACCTACGCCCCGAACGGCGAGCGCTCCTACGTGGCCGTGCCGCTGCTGCGCGACGGGCGGTGGGTGGCCGAGCTCTGGATCAGCGACGACGAGCCGCGGGAGTGGAGCGAGCAGGAGCTCGCGCTGCTGGTCAGCGTCGCCGAGCGCGCCTGGACCGCCGTCGAGAAGCTGCGCGCCAACGCCGCGCTCCGCGAGAGCGAGGCGCGCATGCAGTTCATCGGCGAGCGCGCCGGCGTCGGCTACTGGTACTGGGACATCGGCACCGACCATCTCTATTGGTCGCCCGACTGCTACCGCCTGCATGGCGTCCCCGTGGGGGAGCCGGTCTCGTACGCGCGCTACCTCGACCTGCTCCATCCCGACGACCGTGAAGTCGTCGACCGGGCCGTTCGCGCCGCGTTCCAGCACGGCAACTCCACCGACTACGAGATCGAGTGCCGGGTCGCCCATCCCGACGGCACGGTGCGCTGGATCCACGGCAAGGGGAGCGCGACGTTCGAGAACGGCGCGCCGGTGCGCATGGCCGGCATCGCCCTCGACATCACCGCGCGCAAGACCCTCGAGCTGGAGCGCGAAGAGCTGCTCGCGCGCGAGCGCCGCCTGCGCGCCGAGGCCGACGAGGCCAGCCTGGCCAAGGACCACTTCCTGGCCCTGCTCTCCCACGAGCTGCGCACGCCGATGACCACCATCCTCGGCTGGGCGTCGTTCATCCGCAGCGGCATGGCCGACGCGGCCACGGCGCAGCGCGGCATCGAGAGCATCGAGCAGGCCAGCCGGATGCAGTCGCGCCTCATCGACGAGCTGCTCGACGTCTCCCGCATCGTCACCGGCAAGATGCTGGTCGACAAGAAGGTGCTCGACGTCACGGAGGCGGTCCGCAACGCAGTCGAGGTGATCCGGCCCGCCGCCGAGGCGTCGTCGGTGGCGCTCACGGCCGATCTCGGCGCCGGGCCCGCCTTCGTCGACGGCGACGCCGCGCGCCTGCAGCAGGTCGTCTGGAACCTGCTGGCGAACGCGGTAAAGTTCACGCCCGCCGGCGGCGCGGTCGAGCTGGCGGTCGTGCATCTCGACGAGGCTATCGAGGTCCGCGTGCGCGACTCCGGCATCGGCATCGAGCCGGAGTTTCTGCCGTACGTCTTCGAGCGGTTCCGCCAGGGAGAGGATGGCCCGTCGCGCCGCTTCGGCGGCCTCGGTCTGGGGCTCTCGATCGTGCGGCATCTCACCGAGCTGCACGGCGGCTCGGTGCACGCGCAGAGCGAGGGACTCGGCTCCGGCGCGGAGTTCCGGGTGAAACTGCCGCGTGCAAACGTAGGACGGGCTTCAGCCCGTCCATTCTCCGACGAGGGGCGGGCTGAAGCCCGCCCTACGTTGAGCGCGCTGGCTGGGGTCAGCGTGCTTCTCGTGGATGACGATGATTCCGCGCGCACGGTCCTCGGCACCATGCTGCAAGGCTTCGGAGCCCGGGTCACGCTCGCGGCCTCGGCGGCCGAGGCGGCGCAGCGCTTCGCCGCGGCACCGCCGGACGTCCTCGTCAGCGACATCGGCATGCCGGAGGAAGACGGCTACATGCTGATCCGCAGGCTGCGGGATACGTCCAGCGTCCCGGCGGTGGCGGTCACGGCGTACGCCGATCCGCGCGATCGCGACCGCGCACTCAGCGCCGGCTTTCAGGCGCACCTGGCGAAGCCGATCGAGCCGCACGAGCTGGCGGCGGCGGTCCTCGGCGTCCTGCGATGAAGTGGCTCCCGCTCCTGGTTTGCCTGGCGGTGACGGCGGTCGCGCAGACGCCGCGGGTAATCCTCGAGCGCGGCATCGCCGCCGAGGATGCGGGGCGGCTCAACGAGGCGGCGCGCGATTACGAGACCGTGCGCGCCGCGGCCGAGCGCGCGGGCGACCGGCAACTCCTGTCCGAGGCGCTGACCCACATCGCCTACATGCAGTACTACCGCGGCGAGATGAACGAGGCGCTGGTCAGCCTGCAGCGCGCGTACGAGATCGGCGACGCGAAGTCGCGCCGCGCCGCGCTCGAGGCGATCGCCCACGTCTACGCCGACTCGAAGGTCGCGCAGTACGACCGCGCCATCGAGTACTACCGCCAGCTCCTCGGCGAGTTCGAGGCCGTGGGCGAAGGGAAGGACGTCGCCGACACGCTCTTCAACCTCGGCAGCACGGCTGACCGCAAAGGCGATCTCGACGGCGCACTGGAATGGTATCGCCGCGCGCTGGCGGCGGAAGAGCGCCTCGGCCGCCGCGACGAGGCCGCGTTCGTGAAGCGCTCCATCGCCATCACCCTCGGCAAGCTCGATCGGCCGGCCGAGGCGCTGCCGCTGCTCGACGACGCCCTGCGCGTCTTCGCCGAAAAGAAGGATACCGAGCGCGCCATGGTCGTGCGCCAGTCGCGCGGCATCATCTATCGCAGGCTCGGGCGGCTCGACGAGGCCATCGCCGATCTCGAGGCCACGCGCCCTTGGTTCGTGCAGCAGAAGAACGTGCGTTTCCTCGAGAAGAGCGAGGAGGAGCTCGCCGCGGCGTACGCCGCGGCCGGGAAGTGGCGCGAGGCCTACGCCGCGCGCACGCGCCACAACGCGTTGCAGCGCGAGCTGGCCGAGAAGCTGCGCGAAGAGCAGACCGCGCGCATGCGCGTGCGCTTCGACGCCGAGAAGAAGGAGCAGGAGAACCGCTCTCTTTTGCGCGTCCGCCGCCTGCAGTGGATCGTGCTCGTGCTCGGCGCGGCCATCATCGTCGTGCTGGCGCTCCTCTTTCGCCGGATGCGGGCCATGGCCCTCACCGACGAGCTGACGCGGCTGCCGAACCGCCGCCACCTGCTGGCCGTGGCCGAGGAGCAGCACGCGGGCGGGGAGCCGTTCAGCGTGGTGGCCATCGATGTCGATCACTTCAAGCGCATCAACGACACGTACGGCCATGCCGCGGGCGACGTGGTGCTGCAGCGCGTGGCGCAGGCCTGCCGCGGCGCCCTGCGCCCCGGCGACCGGATCGGCCGCACGGGCGGGGAGGAGCTGAGCGTCATCCTGCCGGACACGCGCGAGGGCGCCGCCATCGCCGTGGCGGAGCGGCTCCGCGCCGCGGTCGAGTCTCTCGACCTCCGCGACGTGGATGCCGCCCTCCGCGTGACGATCAGCCTCGGCGTGGCCGAATGGAACGGCCAGGAGCCGCTGGCCCGCGTCACCGCCCGCGCCGACGAGCGCCTCTACCGCGCCAAGGAAGAAGGCCGCAACCGGGTCGCGGCAGCGTGAGAGACGGGCTGAAGCCCGTCCTACGTTTCGCCTGCCTTACGCGCGAACGGCGCTCGACGTAGGGTGGGCTTCAGCCCGCCCCTCGGGTGCCTCCCACGCCGTCAGCATCTCCTTCGCCAGCCACGCGTACGCGATCGCCAGCAGCCCGTCCGAGAGGTAGAGCGCCGGGACGATGCCGATCGCGCGACCCAGCGGGAAGAAGAAGCCGCCGATCGCCAGCAGCACGCCGATCGTGCGGTACCGCGACCGGAAGAGCGCGATGCCGAGGACGATCAGGCCGATCGGGTACATCAGCCCGATCGGGATGACGCTCACCCAGACCATCGGCACCGTGCGCAGCAGGGCGATCGGGTCGTGCTCGCTCAGCGCCCTGAGCTGCACCAGCACCATGATGCGCGCGCCCACCGTCGCGCCGAGGAGCGTGAGCGCGGCGCCGGTGAGGCCGAGGCGGTCGGCGTGGCGGCGGACGAGCTGCGTGATGCCGAAGACCGCGCCGGCGGTCAGGCCGACGTGCAGCACCGCCAGAAAGCCGGTCACGGCGATGTCGGCGTGCGCCGGCGTGCTGCTGCTGGTGGCGGCGCGGCCGGCGACGGCGTAGAGCAGCGTGGCGGACATCACGGCGGCGCAGGTGCCGGCGAGGAGCCGCCGGCGGTTCGTTTCGTTCATTTCTCTTTCTCCTTCTCCTCCCTTAGCGACAAAGCGCGGCTAAACGGTTCACCCCCTGCTACGATTTCGCCGCTCACCGCATGTCCGAGACCACGCGGCTCCTCGAGAACTGGAGAAACGGCGACAACTCCGCCCTGGAGCGCCTGGCGCCGCTCGTCTACGCGGAGCTGCGCCGGATCGCCTCGCGGCAGATGCAGCGCGAGCGGCCGGGACACACGCTGCAGCCCACCGCGCTCGTGAACGAGGCCTTCATGCGCCTCGCCGGCGGCGACGGCGCGACGTGGCAGGACCGCGCGCACTTTTTCGCCGTCTGCGCGCAGGTGATGCGGCGCATCCTCATCGACCACGCCCGCGCCGGCGCGCGCGGCAAACGCGGCGGCGGCGCCGCGCACGTGCCGCTCGACGAGGCGGCCACCGTCGTCCAGCAGCAGTCCGTCGACCTGGTGGCCCTCGGCGACGCCCTGCGCTCCCTCGAGGCGGTCGACCCGCAGAAGGCGCGCATCGTCGAGCTCCGCTACTTCACCGGCCTCGGCATCGAGGAGACCGCGGACGTGCTGCACGTCTCGCCCATGACCGTGCGCCGCGAGTGGACGCGCGCCAAGGCGTGGCTCTACCGCGAGCTCGCCGGAGGGGCCGCCTGAGGCCCGACCGCTACCACCGCATCGACGCGCTGTTCGCCGAGGCGCTGGAGCACGACGAGGCCACGCGGTCCCGCTTCCTCGACGAGCACTGCGATCCGTCGCTGCGCGAAGAAGTCGAGACCATGCTGCAACTGGCTCGCGCCTCGGAGGAGTTCCTGGAGACGCCCATCTTCACCGACGCCCTGGCCACCCCGGTCGACAACGCGAGGTTCATCCCCGGCGACCTCGTGGCCGGGCGCTACCGCATCGCCGGCCTTCTCGGCCGCGGCGGGATGGGGGAGGTCTACCGCGCCGACGACCTCCGCCTCGGCCAGCCGGTGGCGCTGAAGTTCCTGGCCGAGTCGCTCGCGCGCGACGGCGCGGCGCTGGCCCGCTTCCACCGCGAGGTCAGCATCGCCCGGCGCATCTCCCATCGCCACGTTTGCCGCGTCTACGACATCGGCGAGCACGCCGGGATGCAGTTCCTGTCGATGGAGCTCATCCGCGGCGAGGATCTGGCCTCGCTGCTCAAGCGCATCGGGCGGCTGCCGCACGACAAGGCGCTCGACGTCGCGCGCCAGCTCTGCTCCGGCCTGGCCGCCATCCACGACGCCGGCGTGCTGCACCGCGACCTGAAGCCGGCCAACGTCATGATCGACGAGCATGGCGACGTGCGCATCACCGACTTCGGCATCGTGGCGCTGTCCGAGGGGGTGAGCGGGCACGAGGCCATGATCGGCACGCCGGCGTACATGTCGCCGGAGCAGCACACCGGCGGCGTACTGACGACGCGCAGCGACATTTACTCCCTCGGGCTGCTGCTGTACGCATGCTTCACCGGCCATCATGGTGGAGCGGCGGGCTTCAGCCCGCCGGGGCACTCGCGAGAGCCGCTCCACCCCGACGTGGAGCGCGTGATCGCGCGCTGCCTCGAGGACGATCCGGCCAGGCGTCCCGCCTCGGCGTTGCAGGTCGCGGCGGCACTGCCGGGCGGCGACCCGCTCGCCGCCGCCCTCGCGGCGGGAGAGACGCCGTCGCCGGAAATGGTCGCCGCCGCGCCGAAGGAGGGGAGCCTGCGCCCCGCCGTGGCGGCGGCGCTGCTGGCGGCCATCGTCGCGGCGCTGCTGTTCGTCACGCTCGTCTCGCGACGCACGCGGCTGCACCGCGTCATCCCGCTCGATCGCCCGCCGGAACTGCTGCAGGAGACGGCGGCGAAGCTCGCGCGCGACGCCGGCTACGCCCCGCCGCGCGACACGCGCTGGGGCTTCACGCTCGACGAGGGGCCGAACATCACGTTCTGGCATCGCCAGAGCCCGCAGCCGCTCGTGGCCGCGGACTTCTGGATGATCTCGCGCGACGACCCGCCGTCGCTGATCTCCGGCATGGTGCGCGTGGAGCTCGATCCGGGCGGACGCCTGAAGTACTTCGAAGCCGTCCCGCCGCAGGTCGACCGTGGCGCGGCGGGTTTCAGCCCGCCGGACTGGCGGGCCTTCTTTGCCGCGGCGGGACTCGACCCCGCGCGTTTCCGCCCGACCGCGACGCAATGGACGCCGCCGCAGCACAGCGATTCGCGGCTCGCGTGGAGCGACGGCGCGTTGCGCGTCGAGGCCGCCGCGTATCGAGGCCGCCCGACGTACTTCGACGTGATCGGCCCGGGGCGCAAGCCGGAGCGGCAGGTACCCCCGGGCAACGAGCAGCGGGGCTTCACGATCCTGATGTTCGCGTTTTATTTCGGCGCGCTCTCGCTCGGCGCGCTGCTGGCGTGGAAGAACCTCCGCCTCGGGCGCGGCGATCGCCGCGGCGCGTTCCGCCTGGCGGCGGTGACGTTCGCCGCGCGCATGCTGCTCTGGCTGGCGCTGGCGCATCACGTGCCGAGCTTCGGCGAGGTGCTGGGCTTCATCGAGGGGCTGCAGTCGGCGCTCTACTGGAGCTGCACGATCGGCCTGCTGCACCTCGCCCTGGAGCCGTTCGTGCGCCGCCGCTGGCCGGAGTCGATCATCTCCTGGAGCCGCCTCCTGGCCGGCGACGGGCGCGATCCGCTGGTCGGCCGCGACATCCTCATCGGCGGCGCGTTCGGCGGCGCGATCATGGTCGCCGACCACCTCTTCAACCTCGTGCGGCAGATGCCGCCGATGGTGGCCTCGCCGCGCCTCTACGACCTGGGCCTCTTCGGCGCGCGCGGGTTCGTGGCGGCGTTCGTCAACCAGCTCTCCGCGACCTTCCTCTTCTCCTTCGTCGTGATCAGCATGCTGCTCTTCTTCACCATGCTGACGCGCAGCCGCAAGGTCGCCATCGCCACGACGTGGCTGCTCCTGTATCTCCTCTTCCGGCTGAACACCACGGACCACACGCCGCTCGGCTACCTCCTCGGCACGGCCGTGCCGGCGCTGGTGGTGGTGGTGATCACGCGCTACGGCGTGCTGGCCCTGATCTCGACGATGTTCTTCATCCACTTCGCCGCGTTCTACCCCATGACCACGGAGCTGACCGCCTGGTACGCGACGTCATTCATTCTCCAGTCGCTGGTGCTGCTGGCGGTGTCGCTGTACGCGTTCCGTATCTCCCTCGCCGGACAACGCGTGGCGGGTTGGCTGGACGACTGACGCGCAGCGTCTGGACTGCGCGAGCGATTAGCTCGCGCTCTCCAAGCGCCAGCCGCAGCTGGCGCTGCGGCATTTGAGAGCGGCAGCTGGCGCTGCCGCAGTCCAGACGACTACTTCAGCCGCTCGCTGAAGAACTTCGTGATCGCCACCACCGACCGCACGCGGTTGGGCGTCTTCCGCCAGCCGTGTCCCTCGTCCGGGAACAGCACGTACTCCACCGGCACGTTGCGGCGCTTGAGCGACTCCACCACCTGCTCCGCCTCGACCACCGGCACGTTCGTGTCGTTCGCGCCGTGGAGGACGATCAGCGGCGTCTTCACGCGGTCCACTTTGTGGATGGGGGAGAGCGCGCGGAGCATCTCCGCCTCGGTGGCCGGATCGCCGTACTCCTTCGTGGAGATGGCGGCCATCCACCCCTCGGTGTGCTTGAAGAACGTCTCGAAGTTCACCACGCCGAAGAGGTTCGCGCCGGCGGCGAAGAGGTCGGGCCACTCGGTCACGCCGGCCATGACCATGTAGCCGCCGTACGAGCCGCCCATGATGCCGAGGCGTTTGGGGTCGGAGATCTTCTGCGCGACCAGATGGTCCGCCGTCGACTTGATGTCGCGCACCGCGCCCGCGCGCAGCTTGCCGTTGTCGAGGTTCACGAACGTCTTGCCGAAGCCCGACGAGCCGCGGACGTTCGGCGCGAACACGGCGATGCCGCTGGCGACCAGCGCCTGGTACGTCGGGTTCGGGAACGGCCGCTCCTGCCCTTCCGGTCCGCCGTGGAAGCTGAGCACCGTCGGGTACGGCGCCTGGACGTTGCGCGGGCGGTAGAGCCAGCCGCTCAGCTCCAGGCCGTCGTGCGCCTTGTACTTCACCAGCTCGGGACGCACCAGCTCCTCCAGATTCACGCCGGGATGCGGGCTGCGCGTGAGCTGGCGGCGCGTGTTCGCCTCCAGGTCGATCACCCAGATGTCCGGCGGCGCCTTCGAGCCGGAGAAGACCGCGGCGATGCGCTTGTCGTCGGGCGCGAATTCCGAGAGGTTGGCGATGTCGGTGTCGGGCGGCGACGGCAGGATCTTCTGCTCCTTCGTGGCCGGGTCGAAGAGACGCAGCTCGCTGCGGCCGGCCACGTTCCAGTTCAGCACCGCGGTGGTGGCGGCGTCGTTGAGGAGGAAGCCGGCCAGCTCCGCGTCGCCGCGCTCCGAGAGCACCTCGAACGGCCCGGCCTTGCCGCCGGTGACGACCACGCGTCCGAAGGCCTGGAGGTCGCGGCCGAGGTTTCCGGCGAGATAGACCACGTCCGAGGTCGGGCCGAAGTCGGCGCCGGAAAAGGTGACGGGCGGCGTGTGCGGGGTCAGGTGCACCTCGCCGCTGCCGTCGAGGGCGACGCGGTAAAAGTCCTCATCGCCGCGGCTGACGAGGCGCCACACGAGCACGTACTTGCTGTCGCTGCTGACGTCTCCGACCATGGCGATGCCCGTGTTCTGGGCGATGAGGCGTTTGGCGCCGCTCTCGATGTCGACGATCCAGATGTCCAGCGCATTCGGCGTGCGGCGGTTGGAGCCGATGAGGAGCGACTTCGAGTCGGGCGTCCAGACGCCGATCTGGTTGTTGCTCTTTCCCCCCTCGGTGATCAGGCGCGAGCCGGTGCCGTCCGGACGCATGAGGTAGATCTGCTCGTTGAGCCCTCCGCCCGGCGCCACCTGCACCGCCAGCCACTCGCCGTTCGGCGACCACTTCACGTTCGTCACCGGGTCGTCGAAGGCGGTGATCTGGTCGGGCCACCCGCCGGTGGCGGAGACGGTCCACACCTGCGGCGAGCCGCTGATGCTGGTGATGAACGCCACGCGCTTGCCGTCGGCCGAGAAGGAGGGCGTGCCGGCGTAGACCATCTTCCCCAGCATCGTCACTTTGCGATCGAGATCGTCCGCGGGCGCGGCATGCAGGCTGGCGGCGAGGGCGAGCGCGAGGAAGATGCGTGTCATGGCCATAGAGTACTGAACTTGCGTTCGGCTTCCGAACGGGTGGCGCGTTTTTGAACGCGCCCCTCGCCTCACGCCAGAGAGAATCACGACGGCACGCCAGCCGCCATGAGGCGCACCCATGGAACATCGTCCGGGCCGGTCGTCCCAGCATCTCGAACGACTCATGCCGCTGGCCGGCTTCGCCGCCATCCTCAGCACGCTGCTGCTCGCCCTGATCGATTAGCGGCGGAGCACTTTCCGTCGCATGGAGGTCTCGCGATCTTTCGCGTAGGATCACGGATGTGGAGGCTACCGCGCATTGATCCGCCTCATCGAAGCTCTTCGCTACCGGAGCCTGCTTGACGTTCGGCAAGCGATCGGCCCCTTTCATGTGCTTGTCGGGCCGAATGCGTCGGGCAAGAGCACGTTTCTCGACGTGGTCGGTTTTCTGGGTGATCTGCTGACAAGCGACGTATCGGTGGCGGTGCGGAAGCGCTCCCCCAATTTCCAGAATCTTCTATGGATGGGAGACGGCAAACGCTTCGAGTTAGCCATCGAGCTCGAAATCCCACGCGATCGACGAGAAAAACTGGACTCGATATTTGCGCGAGTACGCTACGAAGTCAGCGTCGGCTTGGATGATCGCGAACAACTCGCAATTCTTTCTGAGACTCTCTGGCTGAAGCCGACGAATGGCCCAGCCGTGCAGCGGCCGCGAACCCTCTTTCCGGAGCTTCGCGAGCCACGGAAGACAATCGTGGTTCCTGAACGGAGCAAGTCGCCGAAAGGCTGGAAAAAGGTCGTCTCGAAAACCAGCGAGGGGAATGACTACTTCAGCTCCGAAACCACCCGCTGGAACAACCCGTTTCGACTTGGTTCGCACCGGCTGGCACTGGCGAACCTCCCGGAAGACGAGGAACGTTTCCCCGTAGCGACGTGGACGAAGAGATTTTTGCTCGATGGCATTCAGCTACTCGTTCTGAATGGTGAGGCAATGCGTCGTCCCGCTCCGCCCGGGATGCCGTTGGAGTTTCAGCCCGACGGTTCCAATCTGCCATGGGCAATCGAGGATCTGAGAAGACGCGATCCCGACCGCTTTCGGCGGTGGATCGAGCACGTGCGAACGTCGCTCCCGCACATTCAGATGATCGATACCGTTGAACGACCCGAGGATCTTCATCGATATCTCCGCGTCAGCTACGATTCCGGCCTGGCCGCCCCAAGCTGGGCAGTGTCAGACGGAACGCTGCGGCTTCTGGCGCTTACGCTGATCGCCTATCTTGGGGTGGAGAACCGGGTATATCTGATCGAGGAACCGGAGAACGGGATTCACCCGCAGGCGGTAGAGACGATTTTTCAATCTCTCGTGTCGACATACGGGAGCCAGATCTTGTGCGCGACACATTCACCGGTGGTACTGTCGCTTGCCGAGCCCGATCAACTCCTTTGCTTTTCGATCACAGAACGTGGTGACGCGGATGTCGTACAGGGCTCGACACATCCAGCGCTGTCGGAATGGAAGCGATCCGCGGATCTGGGAACGCTGTTCGCCACAGGAGTTCTCGGTTGACTCCTGAATCTGCAGAATTCGATTTGGTATGTCTCGCGGCGGGCAAGAACGAATCGGCAACCGTGAAGACGCTCCTGGAGAAACGGCATGAGAGTCTCGGTATCCGGCGCGTGACGCATCACCCGCTGGTGCACCCACGCCGTGACCCCGGTTGTTTGAACGATGCCGCAGCAATTTTGCAAACCTTCGTGAACCGCGCCGCGTACGCCTTGGTGATCTTCGATTGGGAAGGGAGTGGCCGCGAGCAGCGAACGGCGTCGGAGCTCGAACGTCAGGTCGAAGATGATCTGGAACGGAATGGGTGGCTTGGTCGTTGCGCGGCCATCGTCGTTACGCCCGAGCTCGAGACATGGCTGTTCAACGACTCGCCCCATGTTCCAAGAGCGCTCGGCCTCAGCGGCGATTACCAGCAATTCATCGCGGACCTCGTCAGTAACGGTGTTGGATTTACGAGTGGTAAGCCGGAGCGGCCGAAGGAGATTGTCGAGGCGATCCTCGAGCAGAACAGAATCCAACGCTCCTCATCCCTGTACTCGGAGATGGCAGCAAAAGTCAGTTTGACTCGCTGTCAGGATCGAAGTTTCTTGAAGCTCCGAGCGAAACTGAAGGAGTGGTTTGCGACGAATGAATGAGCACGTCCGGTCCTCATAATCCCTGCATGCCATCTACGATCGACGCTCTCTTCGGCATCGAGCTCCCGATCATCCAGGCTCCGATGGCGGGCGCGCAGGGGAGCGCGATGGCGGCCGCGGTCTCGGCCGCGGGCGGCCTCGGCTCGCTGCCGGCCGCGATGCTGACCACCGAGGGGCTGCGGCGCGAGATCGGGGAGCTCCGCGCGCGCACCGACCGCCCGTTCAACGTCAACTTCTTCTGCCACGAGCCGCCCTCCTTCGACGCGGCGCGCGACGCGGCGTGGCGCGCGCGGCTGGCGCCGTACTACGACGAGCTCGGAGTGGCGCGCGACGCCGAGCCGTCCGGCCCGGCACG
Organism: Thermoanaerobaculia bacterium; assembly: GCA_035627015.1. GTDB lineage: Bacteria > Acidobacteriota > Thermoanaerobaculia > Gp7-AA8 > Gp7-AA8 > QHVT01. The sequence goes on from DASPMO010000137.1 coordinate 23,383, forward strand.
GGAACCGTTCAGCGCCGAGATGGCGTCGGTCATTGAAGAGCTGCGCCCGCCCGTCGTCAGCTTCCACTTCGGCCTCCCCGAGGAATCGCTGCTCGAGCGCGTCCGCCGCACCGGCGCGAAGATCCTCTCCTCCGCCACGACGGTGGAGGAGGCGCGCTGGCTCGCGGAGCGCGGGGTCGACGCCGTGATCGCGCAGGGAGTCGAGGCCGGCGGCCACCGCGGCATGTTCCTCACGGGCGACATGACCACGCAGCTCGGGACCTTCGCCCTCCTCCCGCAGATCGTCGACGCGGTCCGCGTGCCGGTCATCGCGGCGGGCGGCATCGCCGACGCGCGCGGCGTCGCCGCCGCCTTCGACCTCGGCGCCGCCGGCGTCCAGGCCGGGACCGCCTACCTGCTCTGCCCCGAGTCCACCATCAGCCCCGTCTACCGCGCCGCCCTTCAGAGCGAGGCCGCCGCCCACACCGCCGTGACCAACGTCATCACCGGCCGCCCGGCCCGCGGCATCGTCAACCGCATCATCCGCGAGCTCGGCCCCCTCCGCGACGACCTCCCGCCCTTCCCCCTCGCCACTCCCACGGTCATGCCCCTGCGCGCCGCCGCCGAGGCGCGAGGGAGCGGCGACTTCTCGCCGCTCTGGTCGGGCCAGAACGCCTCGCACTGCCGCCCCGTCCCGGCGGCGGAGGTGACGCGGGAACTGGCGAAGGGGTGGCTCAGGCGCAGCTGAGCGCACGTCAGCGAACCGTCACATTCTCTGTCGGCCGTCCCACCGCCCTGCACGTTTGCCGCGGCGCCGGGCGACAATGCCGTCGATGCGATCGCTCCTTTGCCTGCTCCTCTTCTCCTTCTCCATGCACGCGCAGCTTCCCGATCCGGAACTGACGGCCGCCGACCGGCGGAAGATCGCCGAGGCGTTCGCGTCGCGGGTCGAGAGCACGTACGTGCTGGCCGAGCCGGCGAAACGGATCGCTGCCTCGATTCGCGAGCACGTCCGGCGCGGCGACTACGACTCGATCCCGACCGCCGCCGCCTTCTCGGAGCAGCTCGTCCGCGACGCGCGCGCGGTGCAGAACGACCGCCATCTGCGCGTGGCCGTCGCCGACCGCGTCCTTCCCGCCGATCAGGATGCCGCCCGCCCGCCGACGCCGCAGCAGAAAGCGGCCGCGGCCGAGGAGCTGCGCGCGATCAACTTCGGCGTGGCCGAAGCGAAACGACTCGAGGGGAACGTCGGCTATCTCGACATCGAGCTCTTTCCGCCGCTCGAGCTGGCGAAAGAGGCCCTCGATGCCGCCGTGGCGTCGCTCGCGGACACCGACGCGCTGATCATCGACGCGCGCCGGCATCGCGGCGGCGACCCGGCCACGGTCGCCCATCTCGTGAGCTGGTTCGTGCCGGAAGGGACGCTGATCAACGAGACGCACACGCGCGAGAACGGTGACGTCACGCAGTACCGCGCGGGCAAGCTCTCCAAACCGCGCTACGGGAAGAAGGTGTGGGTGCTGACCAGCAAGCGCACGTTCTCGGGCGGCGAGGAGCTGGCGTACGACTTTCAGGCGTTGAAGCGCGGCACGATCGTCGGCGAGGTCACGGGCGGCGGCGCGCATCCGACGCGTCCGTACCGCATCCACGAGCGCTTTCTGGCCTTCATCCCGTACCGGCAGTCGATCAACCCGGTCACGAAGACGAACTGGGAAGGCGTCGGCGTGAAGCCCGACGTGGCGGTGCCGGCCGACGAAGCGCTGCAGGTCGCGCACGCGGCGGCGCTGAAGGAGCTCGGCCGCGCGCCGAAGGCAGCCGCGGCGGCCGAAGCGCCGGCCGTCGAGAACAGCGCGGCGCGCGAGCTGCTCGAGGCGTGGGTGAAGAGCTTCAACGAGCACGATGCCGCCGCGCGCCGCACCTGGCTCCGCGCGAACACGACCATGCCGGACGCGCAGGTCGAGCAGTACTCGTCGATGGACGTCCAGATCCGCGACGGCCAGGGCCCGTTCGAGATGGTGCGGTTCGGCAAAGTCACGGCCACGTCGGCCGAGGCGTTCGCGAAACACCAGAAGAGCGGCAACGTCGGGCGCATCCAGATCGAGCTCGATCCGAAGGAGCCGAAGAAGATCGCCAGGATCGGGCTGCAGCCGGCAGAGTAGCCTTCGTCCCGTGGAGACCGTGACTGTCGAGACGTGCATCCGCGCGCCGCTGCCGAGGTGCGAGGGAGCGGCGACTTCTCGCCGCTCTGGTCGGGCCAGAACGCCTCGCACTGCCGCGCCGTCCCTGCGGCGGAGGTGACGCGGGAGCTGGCGAAGGGATGGCTGGTTGACGCAACAAGGCTGAAGACTTAGAGTTAGTTCATTCGACTTAGTTCACATGTCATGAACACCGTCAACATCCACGAAGCGAAGACGCAGCTCTCCCGCCTGGTCGAACGGGCGGCGAAGGGGGAATCCTTCGTGATCGCCAAGGCGGGCAAGCCGCTCGTGAAGGTGGCAGCGCTCGATGCACCAGCCGCGCCGCGCCGGCTTGGCTTCCTCAAGGGGGAGATCGAAGTGCCGGACGACTTTGACCGGATGGGCGAGCGCGAGATCGCGGCGCTCTTCGGGATCAGCGCGTGAAACTGCTCCTCGAACACGCAGCTCCTTCTGTGGGCCGCGGGTCATCCCGAGCGGCTCTCGCCGCGCGCGAAACGCCAGCTCAGCGACCCGGAGAACGAGCTGCTCTTCAGCGCCGCCAGTCTCTGGGAGATCACCATCAAGAGCGGCCTCGGACGCGATGATTTCCGCGTCGAGCCTCGCGTCCTCCGCCGGGCGCTACTCGACAACGGGTACCTCGAACTGACTGTCACGAGCGAGCACGCTGTCAGCGTAGACACGCTTCCTCCACTGCACAAAGATCCGTTCGATCGTCTCCTCCTCGCACAGTCGCTCGTCGAAGGAATCACGCTGCTCACCGCCGACGCGCAACTGGCCCGCTACCGCGGGCCGGTTCGGAAGGTCTGACGGCACCTCGCGTGGAGACGGTAACCGTCGAGACGTGCATCCGCGCGCCGCTCCAGCGCTGCTTCGACGCCGCGCGCGACCTCGACCTGCACGTGCAGTCGCTGGCGCACACGGGGGAGGTGGCGGTGGGCGGCAGGACCTCGGGCCTGATCGGGATGGGGGAGGAGGTCACCTGGCGCGGGCGTCACTTCGGCGTGCGGCAGCACTTCACGTCGAAGATCACGGCCTTCGACCCGCCCCGCCATTTTCAGGACAGCATGCAGCGCGGCGCGTTCCGGCTCTTCGTGCACGACCACTTCTTCTCCGAGAGCGGCGACGGCACGACGATGGTGGACGTCCTGCTCTTCGCGGCCCCGCTCGGCATCCTCGGCCGAATCGCCGAGAAGCTCGTGCTGCGGCGCTATCTCACGCGGCTGCTGACGGCGCGGGCCGTGGTGATCAAGGCCGCGGCGGAAGGGACGGGTTGACGCCCGTCTCGACATTCGATCGCGAGAAGCTGAACCCCAGCGTCATCCTGTCCGAGAGCACGCTCGTCGAGCGCAGCGAGAGAAAGGAGGACGACGTGGTGCCGGGCACGGGCTGCCGCAACCGGCTGAAGGACGCGGTGGCGCTGGTCCAGTCGACCGGTTGTGCCGTCGCCCTGGCGTCGAGGTTGGCGAGGTTCGGCGTGGAGAACTGCATCTGCGGGGCGATGGCCGCGGACGCGAAGAACCAGGCGCGGTCATCGAGCAGCTCGCCGCCGAGGGTGCCCTCGTAGCCCTGGCCGCGGGCCGCGCCGTTCGAGTGGGTCAGGGTGAGGGAGCCGGAGAACCGGCGCGGCGCCTTCGTGATCGCGTCGATGGTGCCGCCGGAGGCGCGGCCGAATTCGGCGCTCTGGGCGACTGCACCGAGCGCGAGCCACTGGGCGAGGAGCAGGGGGAGGATCGTGCGCGTACGGGACATGGTTCAGGATCGCATTCTACTGCGCATCACGTAGGGCGGGCTTCAGCCCGCCTCCCCGGGGGAGGCGGGCTGAAGCCCGCCCTACGTTTTGTGTCGGAGTGACCACCTCAGATTCCCAAAATTCCCAGCGCCCGTTCCACCAGCGCCTTCTGCTGATCGTCGTGGCGGTGGTGCGAGCCGGTCGCGGGAGCGGCGGCGAGGGGGCGTCCCATGTACGACAGCTTCTGGTTCGGGCCCATCAGCGCGGCCAGACGTTCCTGGACGAACGGCCAGGCGCCCATGTTGCGCGGCTCTTCCTGCACCCACACGACCTCGGATGCATTCGGATACGCCTTCAACGCGTCCGCGAGCATCGGCTGCGGGAACGGATAGAACTGCTCCAGGCGCAGGATGGCCACGTTCGCGTTCGCCTTGTCGCGGGCGGCGCGCAGGTCGTAGTAGACCTTCCCCGAGGTGATGATCACCCGCGTCACCGAATCGCTCGAGGCCACGTCGCGCAGCACCGGCTCGAAGCGGCCGTTGGTCAGCTCGTCCACGGGCGACGTCGCCATCGGGTGGCGCAGCAGCGACTTCGGCGAGATCACGATCAGCGGCTTGCGCGGATTGTTCTTCATCTGCCGCCGCAGCGCGTGCGCGTACTGCGCGGGCGTGGTCGGATAGATCACCTGCATGTTCCCCTCGGCGCAGAGCGTGAGGAACCGCTCCAGGCGCGCCGATGAGTGCTCCGGTCCCTGTCCTTCATAGCCGTGCGGCAGCAGCAGCACCAGACCGGAGTGCTGTCCCCACTTCTCCTCGGCCGAGGAGATGAACTGGTCGATGACGATCTGCGCGCCGTTCATGAAGTCGCCGAACTGCGCTTCCCACAGCACCAGCGCGCCGGGATCGGCGACCGAATAGCCGTACTCGAACCCGAGGACGCCGTACTCCGACAGCAGCGAGTCGTACACCGCGAAGCTCACCTCGGCATCGGGCTCGTTGATCTCCTGCGAGAGCGCGTTGTCCATCACCACCGGATCGGCCACCGGCGACTGCTTCGCGTGCGCCAGCGCGTTCAGCGGCACGTACCCTTTGCCGGTCACGTTATCGTGGATGATCGCGTGGCGGTGCGAGAACGTGCCGCGGCCGACGTCCTGCCCGGAGAGGCGCACGCGGAAGCCGTCGATCAGCAGCGAGCCGAAGGCGATCTGCTCCGCCGCGCCCCAGTCCAGCGGCTCCTTGCCGTCCGCCATCGCCGCGCGCCTGGCCAGCACCGGCTTGAGCTTCGGATGCGGCGTGAAGCCCTCGGGGAGCGTGGCCAGCGCATTGCGCACGCGGCCGAGGATCTCGGGAGCGATCGACGTGTCGGGCGACGGCTCCGTCTGATAGCCGGTCACGTCCTCGTCGGTCCAGAGCGGGTCGCGGTCGGAGTGCGGCTCTTCCCCCTCCTGCGTGCGGTCGAACGCTTCCTGGAGCTTGCCCTGGTAGTGATCGAGCCACTCCTCGGCCTCTTTAGGATCGAGGTCCCCCTTGCGCAGGAGCTGTTCGGTGTAGATCTTCCGCACCGAGCGGTGCTCCTTGATCAGCTTGTACATCTTCGGCTGCGTGAACGACGGCTCGTCGCCTTCGTTGTGGCCGTGGCGGCGGTAGCAGACCAGGTCGATGACCACGTCCTTGTGGAACTGCTGGCGGAAGTCGTACGCCAGCTTGATGGCGCGGATGCACGCCTCGGGATCGTCGCCGTTCACGTGGAAGATCGGCGCCTGCACCATCTTGGCGACGTCGGTCGCGTAGACCGACGAGCGCGCCGATTCCGGTCCGGTGGTGAAGCCGATCTGGTTGTTGATGACGATGTGCACCGTGCCGCCGGTGCGATAGCCCTTGAGCTGCGAGAGGTTCAGCGTCTCGGCCACGACGCCCTGTCCGGCGAAGGCCGCATCGCCGTGCAGCAGCACGGGGATGACCAGCGCGCGGTTCTTGTCGGCGAGCAGCTTCTGCTTCGCGCGGGCCATCCCTTCGACGATCGGGTCGACCGCCTCGAGGTGCGACGGGTTGGAGGCGAGCGAGAGCTTCATCTCCACGCCGGTCGGTCCCTGGAACGTCCCCTCGGCGCCGAGGTGGTACTTCACGTCGCCCGACCCCTCGCGGGAGTTCGGGTCGATGTCCCCCTCGAACTCGCGGAAGATCTGCTCGTACGACTTGCCGAGCGTGTTGGCGAGCACGTTCAGGCGGCCGCGGTGGGCCATGCCGATCACCCCTTCCACGACGCCGTCGTTCGCGGCCTCGTTGAAGAGATAGTCGAGCATCGGGATCAGCGACTCCGCCCCTTCCAGCGAGAAGCGCTTGTGACCGACGTACTTCGTGTGCAGGAAGCGCTCGAAGGCCTCGGCGTCGTTGAGCTTCTGGAGGATGCGGCGCTTGGTGGTGCCGTCGAGCGGCTGCTTGTTGCGCGTCGGCTCCATGCGGTCCTGCAGCCAGCGCTTCTGCACCGTCTCCTGGATGTGCATGTACTCCGGGCCGATCTTGCCGCAGTAGGTCTCGCGCAGCGTGTCCAGGATGTCGCGCAGCCTGGCCTGCTGCTGGCCGCACAGGCCGCCGCAGACGAACTCGCGGTCGAGGTCCCACAGCGTGAAACCGTAGAACTCCATGTCCAGCTCGGGATGGGAGGTGACCTTGTACTCGAGCGGATCGAGGTCGGCCAGGAGATGGCCGCGCACGCGGTAGGCGTTGATCATCTGCAGCGAGGAGGCCTCGCGCGCGACGATGGTGTCTAAATCGGTCGTTCCGAGGTGCAGGCGGTGCCTGTCCTTGGCCCAGCGCACCGGCGCGTATGGGATGCGCAGGTCGCGGTAGATGACGTCGTAGAAGCCGTCCGCGCCGAGGAGCAGCTCGTGGATGCGGGCCAGGAATGCGCCCGACTCCGCCCCCTGGATGATGCGATGGTCGTACGTCGACGTCATCGTCATCACTTTGGAGATGCCGAGGTCCGCGAGGACGGAGGGGTCGCTGGCCGAGTACTCGGCGGAGTAGTCGATCTGCCCCGTGGCGATGATGGTGCCCTGCGTGCTCATCAGCCGCGGCACGGAGGCGACGGTGCCGATGGTGCCGGGGTTGGTCAGGGAGATGGTGGTGCCTTCGAAGTCGGCAACCTCCAATGTGTTGTTGCGCGCCTTGCGCACGACGTCGTTGTAGGCCTTGAGGAACGTCGCGAAGTCCATGGCGTTCGCGCGCTTGATGTTCGGCACGAGCAGCGAGCGCGAGCCGTCCTTCTTCTCGATGTCGATGGCCAGGCCGATGTTCACGTCCTCGCGGTCGATGCGGGTGGGCGTGCCGTCCTGCATCGTGAACGAGGAGTTCATGCGCGGGTAGTCTTTGATGGCCCGCACGATGGCCCAGGCGATGATGTGCGTGAACGAGGCCTTGCTCTGCCCGATCAGGGCGAGGTGGTTGTTGATGACGCGCCGGTTCTCCTCGAGGACCTTGACCGGGATGTTGCGGATCGAGGTGGCGGTGGGGACGGTCAGCGACGTCTCCATGTTCGCCACGATCCTGGAGGCCGCGCCGCGCAGGGCGACGGCCTTGGCGCCGGCTGGAACCGCCGGCGACGGCACGGGCGTGGGACGCGGTGCCGGGGCGGGCGGCGGCGTGGGGGCGGGCTTCAGCCCGCCCGCCGACGGGCTGAAACCCGTCGCTACGTTTCCACCGGCCACGGCGGCCACGCGCTCCTCGACTTCTTCTTCTTCCTCCATGGCCGGCGGCTCGTAGTCGGCGAAGAACTCCCGCCAGCTCGTGCTCACCGAGGTGGGGTCGGTGCGGTACTTCTCGTACAACTCTTCAATGAAGGCGATGTTTGCGCCGAATGCTGCAGAGGACATGTGTGAGTTCCTAATCGACGAGGTCGGTCGCTTCGGCGGCCGTGTGCGAGAGCGACGTCAGGCCCAGCCAGCCGAATCCGGCGGCGAACCCGCCCAGGACGTCGGACGGGAAGTGGACGCCGAAGTACACCCGTGAAAACCCGACACTGACGATGATCATGCCCGCCAGCGAATGCGCCAGGGCCTGGACGGGGAGGGAGTGGTTTTCGACGAGGTGGTGCGCCACGATCGGATAGGTCGCGGCGGAGAGGAGCGAGTGCCCGCTGGGGAAGCTGTGCGACTTCGGCAGCTTGATGCGCCGGGCCATCTCGATGGGCCGCTGCCGCCGGAAGATGTTCTTGAGGATGGTGTTGATGGCCATCGCGCCGGTGGTGGAGACGACCACGGTCCAGGCGTCGTGCGTGCGGCCGCGGCGCATCATCATCAGCGCGGTCAGGCCGGCCGCGGTGCCGATGGCCACGTGCGAGCCGAGCTGCGTGACGGCGTCCATGGTGCGGTGCATCGGCAGGTTGTCGATGCGATGGACGGTCTCCATGATGGCCTCGTCCATTTTGTCGGCGTGCCCCTCGACGACCTGGTCCGCCTGCTTCTTGAAGAACCAGAGCGCGAGCGCGGCCAGGACGACACCGCCGCTCCGCCCGATGGCCAGCGGAAGGAAGTGTTGCCGCCGCTTTGCCTGCGGCCGGAGCGTGCTTTTCGATGCAGTCTTCTTCACCGGGCGGAGTCTAATGCAAAAGTGATGAACCGATGCGCCGGCACGGCCCCGCAGCACTTGCGGTAAAAGTCGAGGGCGTCGGTCCACGGAATGACGGCCCGCTCGTAGCCCAGCCGCCTCAGGTCGCCGAGCGAGGCGAGCAGCAGCGCGCAGCCGAGCCCGCGTCCGCGCATGTCTTTGCGAACGCCGGTCGGACCGAAGAAGCCGAGGCCGCGATTGTTGACGTCGTGCGCCGCGAACCCGGTCAGCTCGCCCCCCTCCTCGGTGACGAACAGGCGAGGCCACTCATCATCGAATGCCTTGGCCGCCTCGAACCGCCAGATGCGCCCGAACTCTCGCTCGATGAAACCCAGCACCTGTTCTCTCTCGCCATGCACGGGCCGACGTAGGACGGGCTTCAGCCCGTCCAGGCGGGCTGAAGCCCGCCCTACGTTCGCACGCAGGTTGTGCGTCTCACCGGTCCGGACATAGCCACGCTTTTCGAAGAACCCCGCCAGCCCCTCGGGCACCCCGGGCGTGAAGTAGTTCCCCGCTTCCGCCCCGATCACCCGCGCCCCGCGCGCTTCCGCATCCGCCAGCAGCGCGCTCCCGATCCCCCGCCCGCGCGCCTCGGGGGCCACCACCAGCACGCGCACGTACTTGCCGCACGTGACCACCGCCCCCTCGTGCTCCCCGAACACGCGCACGACCGGCTCTCCCGCGACGCCGGGACCGAAGCACTTTTCCTCCGCCACGGCAGCAAGGTCATACGGCGCCTCGTTCCCGCGCGCGAACAGCTCCCGCAGCGCGGGGAGGTCGTTCGAGGTCCGGATCATTTCACCGCCACCAGCAGGAGCTGCTCGCTGGCCAGCATGGCCGGATGCAGCATCCAGCGGCGCAGGTCGCGCTCTCCTTCGTCGCTCCCGGTCTCGAGCCCCGTCGCCAGCCAGATCAGCGGGTAGAGCAGCAGCAGCCACGCATGCTCCGGCTTGAAGCGCGTCGCGCGGGTGATGAAGTGCTGCGCCATTTTCTCAGTCTATCCGTGAAAGAGAGACGACGAGGGGACCTCTCTTTCGGATTGATCTGCTCGGTCCAGCGTCCCGGAAGCAGGTGACCACGCCTACCGTAGGGCGGGCTTCAGCCCGCCTCTCCCGGGGGAGGCGGGCTGAAGCCCGCCCTACGGTATGACTGACCACCAACTTCCGCGGAACTGTACTAAGGTGGCGGGCGTGCCGGTTCCCCGTGTCACAGTGCTGCTGGCGGTGTGTAACGGCGAGCCCTACCTCGGCGATGCAATCCGTTCCGTGCTCGCCCAGACCTTTCGCGATTTCGAGCTGCTCGTCATCGACGACGCGTCCAGCGACGGCTCGCCCGCCACGCTGGCCGCGTTCCGCGATCCGCGCCTGCGCGTGGTCCGTAACGACCAGAACCTCGGCCTCACGCGCTCGCTGAACCGCGGCCTGGCATTGACGGAGAGCGAGTACGTGGCGCGGCTCGACGCAGACGACCTCTCCTTTCCGAAGAGACTCGAGCGGCAGGTGGCGTTTCTCGACGCGCATCCCGACGTGGGTGTCGTCGGGGCACAGGGGATCCCCGTTGACGTTCGCGGGCGGAGGCTCGCCCGCGTCGGGTGGTGGCATCGCGAGTGGCGCCGGCCGCGCGGCGGCGCGGCGTTCGACTGGTACCGGATGTTCGACACGCCGTTCATCCACTCCAGCGTCATGTTCCGGCGCGCGCTCGTCCGCGACGAGCTGGGTGGCTACGACGAATCCTTCCTCCTGTCGCAGGACGCCGAGCTGTGGATGCGCGCCGCGCGCCGGACGCGGCTGGCGAACCTCGATACTGCGCTCGTGGCGATGCGCATCTCGCCGTCGTCGTTGACCGCCGATCCGAAACGGCGCGGTTCGCGCGAGCAGAAAATCGCCATCCTGGCGGACTTGCCGCGGCGGATCGCCGAGACGTGGGTCGACGTCAACGACCCCGTCACGGCGGTCTCGCCCGAAGCCATTCGCATCCTGCGCGACGATCTCGAATCGCTCGCCGCGCGGGTCCCGCGCGAACGGGCCATCCGGTTGCACCGCGCCTCCATGCTCGCCCGAATGCTCGAGAAAATCGCTCCCGTCCACCGCAGACTCTCGCTCGCCTTGCTGGCGGACCTCGTCCGTCTCGATCCCGCGGGCGCGCTGCTGCTCCTGCCGCGCATCGCGCTCCTGCTGCTCTTCGGCGACCGTCCGTTCCTCTGGAGACGCACGCTCTGGAGGAGGCAGACCGCTTGAGGATTCTCCACCTCCTGCCGACGCTCACGGGCGCGGGAGCGGAGCGCCAGGCGGCGGTGCGCTGCACGGGGCTGCGCGACGCCGGCGACGACGTCATGGTCGGCTACGTCCACCACGGCCGCGGCACGTGGCCGGCCGCCGTGCCGGTGCACCGCTTCACCGCGCACGGGGCCTGGAGCCCCGCCCTGGTGGCGGAGATCGTCGCGCTGATCCGGCGGTGGCGCGCCGATGTCGTGCACACGATGCTGCCGCGCATGGACGTCGCCGGCGGCATCGCGGCGGCGATCGCGGGCGTGCCGCTGGTCATCGACGAGCCGAACTCCGGCCCGTCGTACGGCCGCGACGTTCGCTCGCGGCTCCGTCTCGCCGTCGCACGCCGCTTCGCCGCGGCGGTGATCGCCAACTCGCCTGCCGGCGCGCGGTACTGGGAGAGCGTGGCGCCGGAGCTCCCGGCGCACGTCATCCCCAACTCCGTGCCGCTCGCCGAGATCGCGGCCACGCCGCCCGCGCCGCGGCCGCCGCACCGCTTCGCCGCCATCTACGCCGGGCGGCTCGAGCCGCAGAAACGAGTCGATGTCTTTCTCCGCGCCTGCGCCGCGGTGATGGCGGAGCGCGACCTCTTCGTCCGCATCTGCGGCGACGGCTCGGAACGGGAGCGGCTGGAGCAGCTCGCGCGCGAGCTCGGCATCGCCGCGCGCGTCGAATTCACCGGCTTCGTGACCGACGTCTGGCGCTACCTGCGCGCGTCCGATCTCTTCGCGCTCCTCAGCGATTTCGAGGGGGAGCCGAATGCGATGCTGGAGTCGTTCGCCGCCGGCGTGCCGGTAATTCTCTCCGACATCGAGGCGCACCGCCCTTTCGCCGGCGCCGCGCTGCTGGTGCCTCTCGGCGACGTTGCCGCGACCGCCGCGGCAATCACGAAGGTGCTCGACGGCGAGGCGCGCGAGCGAGTCGCCGCCGCGTCGCAGCTCGCCGCCACGCGCACCCCGGAAGCCAACGTCGCCGCCTGCCGGGCCGTCTACTCCGGCATCGTCTCCGCCCGCGCGCGCGGACTGCACGTCGGCATCGACGGGTCGAACCTCCGCTCCGGAGGTCCGATCACGCACATCACCGAGCTGCTCCGGCACGCGCGCCCGGCGAGCCACGGCATTGCCCGCGTGACGGTGTGGGGCGGCACTTCGACGCTCGCGCGCATCCCCGAGCTGCCGTGGCTGACGCGCGTGCACGTGCCGCAGCTCGACCGCCCGCTCCCGTGGCGCGTGGCGTGGCAGCTCCTGCGGCGCCCGCGCCTGGCGCGGCGCTGCGACGTCCTCTTCGCGCCCGGCGTCACGCCGGCGCGCGGCTTCGAGCCGTATGTGTCGATGTCGCAGAACATGCAGCCGTTCGACGGCCGCGAGCGCGCGCGCTATCCCTTCTCCTGGGCGGCGATCCGATTGTGGCTGCTGCGCGGGCTGCAGGCGCGCGCGTTCCGGCGGTCGGCGGCCGTGATCTTCCTCACCGACTTCGCCCGCGACTGGATCGGCTCGAAGGCCGGAGTCCGCCCCGGCCGTTCCTCGGTCATCCCGCACGGCGTCTCGGAGGGATTCCGGCAGCCGCCGCGGCCCGCGCGCCCGCTGGCGTCGTACAGCGAGGCCGAGCCGTTCCGCATCGTCTACGTGTCCGACTTCTACGTCTACAAACACCACGGCACGATCGCCGAGGCCGTGTGCCGCCTGCGGGAAGAGGGACTGCCGGTACTGCTGGAGCTGATCGGCGCGCCGATCGAGCCGGCCGTCGTGCGCCGCCTGCACGAGACGCTGGCGCGGCATCCGGCGGCGGCGCGGGCGGTGCGCATCCTCAGCCCGATGCCGCACGACGAGCTGCCGCGCGTCTACCGCGACGCCGGCGCGTTCGTCTTCGCCTCGACGTGCGAGAACCTGCCGCTGACGCTCATCGAGGCGATGGCCTCGGCACTGCCGGTCGCCGCCGCGGCCGAGCGTCCGATGACCGACATCCTCGGCGACGGCGCGGTCTACTTCGATGCCGAGGATCCGGAGTCGGCAACCGAGGCGCTGCGCACGCTCGTGGTCGACGCGCGGCTGCGCGGGCGCCTGGCCCGGGGGAACTACGAAGCGTCCGCCGCGTACTCCTGGCGCCGGTGCGCGGACGAGACGTTCGCGCTCCTGGCCTCCGTCGCGCGCGGGCGCGAGTCGGTCACGGATCTGCGGGAGCGCGTCGCGCGGCCGCCGCGATCGCGGCGGCAGGCGCGAGGATGACCCCGAGGTAGACCGTCTCGCGGAGGCGGAACAGCGTCCCGAAGTTCATCACGGAGTACGCCAGCGGGACGCCGATCAGCAGCGTCAGCGCGACGAGCATCCAGAAGAGCGGATCGCGGCGCGCGGCGCGGAAATGCGTCGCGATGACGAAGATGGCGGCGATCAGCGCCAGGTCCAGGATGAGCGTGTCGACGTCGGTGAGCCAGAGAAACCCGCGGCCGCCGCCGATGTGGAACAGGCCGAGGGATTCGCCGACGGCGCGCGGGAGCACCATCGCCGCGGCGCCGGTGGCGAAGCGCGACCAACGGAAGCGGACCGCCGGCGTCCCGCCGGCTGTCTGTGGCGGCGTTTCACCGCCACTGTGCGGGCGAGACGCCCGCACAGACAGCCGGCGAGGACGCCGGCGGTCCGCTTCCGTGGGCGAAGCCAGTGTGGTCTGCCGGACGACCCGCCAGCGGCCGCCGCTGCGGCGGAGCACGAAGGTGACGCTGCCGGCGCGGCTCTCCCGTTGCCACCGCCCCGACGCCGTGGCGGTGCCGCCGTCGATGAGGACGCGCACGTCCGTAATGGTGACTGTTTCTTCGCCGGTGGCCGCGCCGTAGGCTGCGCGCACCTCCTCCGATCCGGCGGCCGTCCTCTTCCCGTCGTTCCAGATCTCCACGTCCGGCGCGTCGTCGAAGTGGGCGAGGACGGCCTCGGCGTCGCCGCGGTTCCAGCCGTCGGCGATCCGCGCCACCACCGCGCGGATCTGCGTCTCGTCGCTCCCGGCCGGCGGCGCGAGCGGCCGCGTCGTGCGCGGCCACGGCGGCGATTGGATGACCGTACGGCCGCCCATCGCGTCGAATGCGTCACGCGCGCCGCCGATCAGCGACGGCAGCTCCGCGATCGCGGCGAACGTCGTCGACGGCGTCAGCAACGCGACCACCGGTTGCGGGACCTGGCCGCGGCCACCCACGAGCAGCGCGCGGGAGAGCAGCAGCGCGACGACGGCGGCGGCGCCGAGGGCGAGGCCTTTCCGCGCGGTGGCGAACAGAAACGGCACCGCCACGATCAGGAGTGCAAAGGCAACGTACCAGCGGACGCCACTCAGCGCCGCCAGCACGAGCACGAGCAATGCGCCGAGCCGCCACGTCCACGTACGCTGCCACGCCGCGCACGTACAGACGAAGGCCACGACGAGCAGTTGAAAGAGCGTGTCTTTCAGCGGCTGCAGCGACCAGAGCACGAACGACGGCGAGACGCTGATGGCGATGATGGCGAGGGCGGCGCCCTCGTGAGCGTGCATCCAGCGGCGCAGCAGCGCGACGCAGCCGAGATAGCAGAAGAGATTGAGCAGCAGCCCGGTCGCCGTGACGGCCCCGAAGAGCCACGCCGCCAGCGCCAGGAGCTGTACGTAGACGAGCGCCGGCTGCGGCGGCATCAGCGCGATGGCTGCCAGACCTTCGGACGACGCCGCGGACGCGTTCGCGAAGTAGCCGAGGGCGTCGGCGCCGAAGAACCAGAGGCCGTTGCCGGCCTGCAGTTGCGGCAGGATCGGCAGGCGCGCCCAGGAGATCCAGAAGAGCACCTGCCCGGCGACGGCGCGCACGAGGAACCCGGCGGCCACGACGCGCTGCAGCCAGAGCTGCGGCGGGAGCGCCGCGCGCCAGAGGCGGAACAACGCCACCCCCGCGGCGGCGGTGGCGAGCAGCTGCAGCGCGGCGATCATCACGATGGCGACAGCCCGACGACCTCGGCGGCAAAGACGCGCAGCGGATCGGCCGGCACGACCGTGCGGATGCGCTCCGCGGCGCGCGCGCCGATGGTGCGCCACTCGCCGCGGCGCTGCCAGGCGCGCTCCATGGCCTCGTCGAGGGCATCCTCCGACGGCACCGCGGCGACGAAGCCCGTCACGCCGTCGTCGACTACTTCGGCGTTGCCGCCGGCATTCGTGACGATCGGCACGCGCCCGCTGAGCATCGCCTCCACGAGCACGATCGGCAGCCCTTCGCACCGCGACGGGAGCACGAGCGCGTGATGGTCGCGCCAGATGGCCGGCACGTCGTCGACGTGGCCGGCGAAGGTGACGCCGGTCAGGCCGAGCTGCGACGCCATGGCCGCGAGCGCGTCGCGATCCGGGCCGCCGCCGAAGAACGTCACCGACAGCGCGCGCGGCCGCCACCGCTCCCGCGCCAGCACGCGCAGGAGCAGGTCCTGCCCTTTCTCGGACGGCAGCAGCCGGGCCACGCACGCCAGCCGCCACGGCTCGCCGGCAGGCCAGTCGCCGCGCGGCGCATACGGTACGGCGAACGGGTTGCGCACGATGGCCGCGTGCTCCAGCGCCACGCCGATCTGCTCCTCCGTCAGCCGCCGGTTGTGCTCCGACACAAAGTACGCGGCGACGGCGTTCGTGTACGCGGCGCGCATGGCCGGACGCTCGGCCTCGGACGGCCAGCGCTGCTCGGTGGCCTTGTGGGCGACGATGACGTAGGGGAGGCGCAGGCGGCGCAGCGCGGCCGCGAGCGCCGCGCCGTCGACGTTCGTGCCGAGGGAGAGGATGGCCAGGTCCGGCCGCGCGCGGGCGGCCGTGGCGCGCAGCCGCAGCACCTGCACCAGCCGCGCGAGCGGCGCGGCGTAGAGGACGAGCGCGGAGAAGGCGCGGCGCGGGACGAGCGGCATGCGCGCCACCTCCACCACCCGTCCGCCGCGCTCGCGCAACGCGCGCATGGCCCGCTCGCCGGTGCCGCGGAGCAGCTTGAAGGCGGTGACGTGGTGCCCCTGTTCGGCGAGCGCGACGGCGGTGCCGCTCCAGAGGTGCTCGCTGCCGCCCCAGGTGAGATTCGAAGAGACGAAGAGAAATCGGCGGGGAACGTGGGGCGCCATCGGACCGGACGCAGTATAAAGCGTCGTGCGTTTCAGCGGCGCGATCCGCGCGGGCGAATGGTGGGAGTACAAGATCGCGCCGGCGCTGGCGGCGTTCTACGGCGCGTCGTGGCTCGCGCACGCGCCGGTGTCGGCATCGTGGCGCGCGGTGCTCGTGCTGATCGTCGCGCTGGCGGCCGAAGCTGCCTACGTGAGCGTGCTGAACGACCTCACCGACCGCGCCGACGACCGCGCCGCCGGCAAGACCCTGCGTCCCGCCTCGCCGCTGGTCCTCGTCCTCTCGATTGCCGCGGGCGCCTGCGTGGCCTGTCTCTGGCGGCATGACGCGCTGCTCGTTGCCGCGTATGCCGGCGGCTGGATCGCGTTCTCGCTGTACTCGCTCCCGCCGTTCCGCCTCAAGACGCGCGGGCTGGCCGGCGTGCTCTGCGACGCGGCCGGCGCGCATCTCTTACCCGCCGTGACCGCGGTGCTGCTCGCCTCGCGCGAGCGCGACGCCGTGTGGCTGGCCGCCGTCGCGGTGTGGGCATTCACCAGCGGCGTGCGCAACATCCTCTGGCATCAACTGCGCGACCGCGACGCGGACCTTCGCGCGCACGCCGGCACGTTCGTGGTCCGGCGCGGCGTTGCCGCGGCGACGCGCGTCGCGGTCCGGATCGCCTTTCCGCTGCAGTTGCTGGCGCTGGCGGCCATGCTGTGGCGGCTGCGGAGCCTCTGGCCGGTGGCGGCGCTCGCGCTCTACGCGCTGCTGATGGCGCTGCGGCCGTACCGCTGGGGCGTGCGCGCGCGCATCGTGGCCGCCGAGCCGCGCTCGTTCGTCGTGCTGAACGAGTACGACGAGGGCTATCTCCCCGCCGCGCTCCTCTTCGCGTCGGCGCTGACGTATCGCGCGGACTTCACCGCGCTGGCCATCCACCTGGCGCTCTTTCCGAGGCACACGCTGCAGAACGTCCGGGAGCTCGGCGGACTGCTATTCCTGCGGCGGCGTGCGCGCGATCCAGCGTGACAGCGCCTCGAGGCAGAAGGCGGTGGTCAGCGACTCCGAGCCCCGGCCGTCCCATTCGTCGCCATAGACCATGGCGCGCGGCCAGCCGCCGCTGTCGAGCTGCGTCTCCACGATGGAGGCGATGTGCGCGTCGGCCGGCGCATCGCAGTCGAGCAGCACGCAGGCGGCGAAGGCATGCTCGAGCGGCGTCTCGACGGGCTCAGACCGCAGGCGCTCGAGCAGCAGCGGCCGCGCGCCCGCGCCGGCGTGCCGCAGCGCGCGCGAGAGGAAGTACCAGATGCCCAGCCGATGGTCGTACCACTTGTCGCATCCCACCTCGGCGCGCTCGCGGAGGACGCGCAGCAGGAAGGGGACGATCGGCTCCGTCGCCGCCGTGCGCCCGAGGTAGTAGAGGACGTTCGCGTTCACGACCGCGTCGAGGTCGTGCTCGCGCGCGCCGGCCACGCGGAAGGCACGGTAGTGGACGAAGGGATGCCGCCACCGCGCCGCGGCGATGAGCCACATGCGCGGATCGCGCAGCCAGCGCAGGCGCGGCGAGAGCCACGTGAAGAAGAGGCCGTCGCGGTTGCGGTTGGCGAGAAAGGCGTGGGTATTGTCCGGCACCTCCCGTCCGGCCAGGCGGAGGGCGAGGGAGGCCATGGCCGTATCGTCGAGGTCGGGAGGAAAGCCGCCGCCGTAATCGGGACTGTACTTCCAGATTCCGAAGCGCAGCGTCTGCGACTCGATGGAGTCGGCAGCGCGCGCCACGACCCTCTCCACGCCGCGCACGCCGGCGATGGAGACGGCCACGAGCGCGGTGCCGAAGACCGTCCGGTCCCTCCACGGGGCCTCGGGATCGCCGCGCCGCCAGCGCATCGTCGGCAGCTCGCCGTCCGGCAGTTGCGTCCGCTCCAGGAACGCCACGCCGGCGCCGATCGCGGCGTGGGCACGGGGGAGGAGGTCAGGTGCACTCACGCGTTGATTCTCCGTCATCTGTGCATTGGCCAGCGCTGCTTCCGCACGCGGGAGCTCCCTCTCGCGGGTCATTCCGCGACGCTGATATCGAGCGCGACGATCGAGGCCGTCGCGGCGTTCGCGCGGATCCATCGCAGATCTTCTTCGCAGGCTTTCCGGTCGGCGTAGCTTTCTGCGCTCTCGGCGACGATCTCCCCATTCGCGCGGCGGAGACGCCAGCGGATCCGTCCTTCCCGATCGCGATAGATTTCGTACCGGTTCACCTGCCGCGGCAGGCCGAGAACATCGGCGACGCGGTCCCAGTCGCGGTGCGTCGTCAGTTGTGGAGCGGCGACTATTCCCATGGCCTGGACCGGCGCCTCGGAGTCGTCGAGCATGGCCGCCAACGCCTCCGGGTCGTGAACGCGTTTGACGGCCTCGGAGACGTCCGCGATGAGGACCTGCGCGTTCAGGATCTCGCCGGGCGAATCGAAGGGAATCGACGCGTACAGCGTGCCGGACGCCGCCCGTCCATGGGAATGGCCGAGCTGTGGGCGATAGACGCCGCGCGTGTCGCGCGGGTCGTCCACGGTTTCGACGAACCTGGTGAGGCCCGCGATATCCACGCGAATGAGAATCGGCTTGTACAGCGCCGGCTGCTGCACCACCGGCTGATCGACAGTCCAGAGAGCAGTCACCGTCAGTCCGCGATGGGAAACTTCCATGGCCACGCGGAGGTGCTGCTTTCCGCGGCGGGGCTGCTCGTATGGTGATTTCATCGGAACGCTCCCAGGACCGTGTTGATCTGCCGCCCGCAGACGGGACACCACGGCGGATTGTTCTGATTCATCCGGCATTCGACGACGGGACGGAAAATGCCCGTCGAGAAATTGCCCCCGCCGCCTTCGAACGCTCCCACGCTGAGATTGTTGTTCCACCCTCCGGGAAGAGTGTTTCTGTCCGTGGGAATCATCGTGCCGGCCCCGACGAGATCGCGCCACTTCAGCGTGTTCCAATCCGCGAGTGTCTCTGTGAGATTGGGCTCTCCGCGCACGAACGTGTTGTTTTGCGTGTCGTTGTTGTATTCGTCGCCGAGGGAGAAGAGATCGTGTCCCAGCTCGTGTGCGATGACCTGCGAAGATTCGCGCCTGGTAAACAACGCAATCCCGCTGCGTCTGCACCCGCCGGGACGCCCGTTATTGAGAAGCACGACGTATTGGGTGGCCGCGGGCGCGAATCGCCGGGCGATGTTCTGGACGAGGGCGACCGTCATCGGACTCAATTCGATCCAGCAATGCGACCAGATGCCGGTGGAGATCGTTCCCAGACGGGAAAACGGAAATCCTGCGCCACCAGGATGTCGTCCGAGGTGTCCACCGTTCCCCGCTCATCGTAATTCCGCTCCGTGACGCCGCTGACCGGCGACACCACGTCGATGCGGATGACGCGGATGGTGTCGATGTTCGCGCCGAGTTGATCGAGCCGGAATGCCGGAACGACGCGGTCGTTGACCAGGGCCCGGTAATCGTTCATGTCTCCCTCGGCGAATCCATCGCCGAGCACCGCGATCTCCATCTTCGGTTCCCTGCCCGGTGCGCCGATGACGTGGGCGGAATCGTCATGGAACGCCGTGCCGTGATCGACCCACTGCCACTGAGTGCCGTCCCAGACACGCTCGAACAGATGATTGTTGCGGCCCGACACAAATAGCTTCGAGCTCATCATCGCCGCGCCGGGCTGGCCGGTCACGCCGGAATCGCGAGGCTGACCGTGATCCTGCCAGGCCCAGCGGTCGCCTCTCCAGTGGCGCTCCCACAACGAGCCGTCGTCGGTGACGACGAACAGCTTCTCATTCATCATCTCGGCGCCGGGCGCCCCGACGATGTTCCGGTTGTTGGGCCGCCCGTGGTTTTCCCATGCCCACGCGAGCCCGGTCCAGGCCCGCTCCCAGAGCTCTCCGCTTTCCGCGACGACGAACAGTTTTGAATTGAGCATGGCCGCGCCGGGCGCGGTCACGAGGCGCTTGCCTTCCGGTCGTCCGTGGTCCTGCCATGCCCAGCGGTCCTGCCGCCAGTGGCGTTCCCAGAGGTTGCCGTCTTCGACGACGACGAACAATTTTTCATTGAGCATGGCGGCACCGGGTGCGGCCACGATCCGTTTGCTTTCCGGCCTGCCGTGACTCTCCCACGCCCACCGGTCCAGGTCGGGGCGCCAGTGGCGTTCCCACAGATTCCCGTCGTCCGTGACGACAAAGAATTTCGAGTCCATCATGGCCGCGGCCGGCCCGTGCCGAATGGGGCGGTTCTCGGGGCGCCCGTGCTCCTGCCACGCCCAGCGCTGGTCGCCCGCGCGCCAGTGGCGCTCCCACAATGCGCCATCCTGCACGACCACGAAGAGTTTCTCGTCCAGCATGGCCGCGCCGGGAGTGCCGGACATGCGCGTGCCGCCGGGACGGCCATGACTGACCCAGATCCACTCCACGCCGTCCCACAATCGCTCATAGAGATCGGGGACGGGATCGTTCAGCCGGCTGACGAACAGCTTGCTGTCGAGCATGGCAGGTCCAACCAGCAGACTCACGAGCTCACCTCGCCTGAATTCTCAGCGAATCCATGAATGATCGTGTAATGACCCAGATCAGCCCGCACGAGGCCATGATCTGGATCGGATACAGAGCGAATTGTCCGCGCGTGAAGCCCCAGTACATCCCCAGGCCGATCAGGGAGAGGAGCAGGACCTCCGGCACGATGATGCGATACGGCGTCTTGCGCGCATAACGGCTGCTGTGCCACTGTCCCCCGCCGTATTTCGGCGTGCGCACGAATGCGCTGCGATGGCCGGTCCAGCCCTGGAGCACGGCGATGGAATTGTGCAGCGTCAGGCCGAGGGTGAAGACCAGAAAGCAGAGCATCGTCCACAGGAAACGAAGAAAATCCGACGCCCCGGAGATCCGGCTGCGCTGGGCGATGAAATACACCGCGCCGAGGGTGCCCGTGCTGAGAAAGAAAAACATCCCGTAATGAACGTATTCGAACTCGATATACGTGTTCTTGACCTTCGCCAGGGCGATCGACAACAGGATCACCGCCAGCAGGACGACGTAAACACTCGTGCTGAGGAGGTGCGACATCGCCTGCAGCCGCGCCAGCGTGGACGTCTGGGCGCGCAGCGTGGCCGGCAGATGCCGCCTGGCGTTCTGGGAGCCGCCCTTCATCCAGCGGTACTGCTGCGAGCGCACTCCTCCCATTTCGATGGGAAGCTCGGCCGGCGAGATGTGCTCTAGCACGTAATGAATCTTCCAGCCGCGCCGTTGCGCCCGATGACTGAGATCGACGTCCTCGGTCAGAGTCTCCGCGCTCCAGCTTCCCGCGTCGAGGATGGCCGATTTCCTCCAGATCCCGGCCGTGCCGTTGAAATTGAGGAAATAGCCGCTCGCGCAGCGGCCGGCCTGCTCGACCGTGAAGTGCGCCTCGAGCATGAACGCCTGCAGACGCGTGAGCATGGAGTGCTCTTCATTGAGATGTCCCCATTTCGTCTGCACCGCGCCGACTTCGGGCTGCTGGAAATGCGGGAGCACGCAATCGAGAAAATCCTCGGCCGGCAGAAAGTCGGCGTCGAAGATGGCCACCAGCTCGCCTTGCGCGAGAGGCAGGGCGTCGCGAAGCGCGCCCGCCTTGAACCCCTCCCGCGATCCTCGGCGGACGTGTTCCACCCAGTGGCCGGCGTTGCGCAGTTCTTCCACCGCCCGCGCAACGATGGCCGTGGTGTCGTCCGTGGAATCATCGAGCACCTGGATCTGCAGTTTCTCCCGTGGATAGCGCATGCGCGCACACTGCCGGACGATCCGCTCCGCCACGTGAAGCTCGTTGTAAATCGGAAGCTGTACGGTGATGACCGGCTTCTGCGCGAGGTCCGCGGGCGCCGGGGCACTCCCAACGGCGACCGACCGCCTGTATCGCAGCGCCAGATCCAACTGCAGGACGGAGTACGCAAAGAGGAGGAGCAGCGCGAGAACGTACAGCGAGAGAATGATGATCTCGGTCATGGAAGAACCCCGCCGCTGAAAGGATAGATCTTTTCCTGACGCGCGAGGAACGCCCGCGTGGCACGGGCGCCTCCGGGCGATTGGCCGCGGCCGCTTCCTTCCCGGCGACAGGGGACTGCTTCATTTCCTACACGGGACCTCCGCTTCCGTCCATTTTTCGGAGGCGTGACGCAGATCGATACTGCGCCCGATCCGGAAATAACGAAAAGCGGAGGTGCTCGAACGACTCAGAAATGCAGCCGCAGGCGTGCAGTCCGTCGAACGAAACATCGCGCAGTTCCAAACGACCTAGGAGGGTCATTCATGGTGAAGAGAACGCCGTCGATGAGGCTTCTTTGCCTCGCTCTGCTTCTCGGTTCCGCAGTCCTTTCCACCAGCGCTTTCGCTCAGGAGATTCAGGTGCAGGCGGTGCCGTTCCACCGCTTCATCACCCAGAACGAGAGCCTGGGCAACTTCCTCACCTCCAATTTCAGCGAGGGCTCGTGCTGCCCGTACAACTACCGGTATGAGCCCTTCCCGTATCAGGCCGACATCGTTCCGCTCGTGCCGGGATACCAGCCGCGTGGAGACCAGGGGCTGGCGCCCGTGCACGCCTGGCAGGTCGACGAGCGGCCGAGGATCTACTACTACTACTCGATCTTCTACGCCCCGCACGGCAGCAACTACCGCTACCTCGGCGTCGTCGGGTATGCGCTGACCCGCGACGATTCCCGCGGGACGCCGTTCCACTACTGGTACAGCCAGTACTACGGCTTCTACTACACCCTGTCGGGCGAGTACCCGCCCTGGGGCACCTTCCAGTACCAGGGCTACTCGTGGAGACTGCCGGTCGGCGGGTCGTACACCTTCCAGCCGATCCCGGAGCCCCAGGACCCCTGCGGCCCGGACGGCCCGCGGCTGCGGATGGAATGTGAGATGAACTACAACTACCGCTGGAACGACGTGACCTGCAGTTGCGAGCCGATGTTCTGCAGGTACGGCGACTGCGGCCTGCAGTACTGACACAGACTCTGAGCGAGGCAGCGCTGTGCCGCGATGGACAGCGCTGCCTTACCGTCCCTGCCGCCACGTTCCCCGTGGATCTCCGCGCAGTGCGTCCGCGACGGGGACCCCCGACACCAACCGCTCGTAGAACGCGTCCATCAGCGCCGCCGACGCGATGTCGTCGGCGCCCCGGGCGCCGACGCGCCGGTTCCGATCATCTGGAGGAACGCGCCCATTCATGCTCCCGTTGCCGCGATCGATGAAGGCGGTCATCGACCGTACCGCGTGCGACCGTAAGCGTACGATCCCGCGCGTCACGATCGATGGAGGCCTCCATCGATTTTGTAATGCCGGTGTCCACGCTTGATGACACGCGTCATGGATCGTGGCACCGCGGGAGGCTCGATCGATGGAGGCCTCCATCGATCGCAGCGTCGCGGACGTGAGAATTGATGACGACTTCCCTCACATCGATGACGACCTCCATCAACATCGCCGACAAAGTCGTCAACAGTGACGCTTTTTTGGCGACGATCG
>DASPMO010000138.1:0-29135 GCA_035627015.1 Thermoanaerobaculia bacterium
CGCCCCTCCCGGGGGAGGCGGGCTGAAGCCCGCCCTACGTCTGGCAGACGTCGCGTCATTCGGCTTCTCCTTCCGCCGGAGCCGCGGGTGCCACCGGTTTCGGCGCCGGTTTGGGCGCGGGCGCCTTGGCGGCCGCCGCCCCGCCGCCGATCTGCGCCAGCGGCCACGTGCCGTAGCGCTTCCACTCCCCTTTATAGAGGTTGACGTCGGCGGCCGGCTTGCCGGTCGATCCCGGCTTCGGTCCACCCCCCTCGGGGAAGACTTCGGGATAGATGCGCGCGCCGGTGTCGATGCCGCGCACGGGGAAGTCTTTCCGCAGAGGGAAGCCGTTGAAGCCGTCCCACATCAGGATGCGCTCCAGGTTCGGATGTCCGGAGAACTGGATGCCGAACATGTCGTACGTCTCGCGCTCGTGCCAGTTGGCCGTGCGCCAGACCGAGGTCACCGAGGGGACGGGCGCCGTCTCGTCGGTCCAGACCCGCAGGCGCACGCGCGCGTTCTTCTGGAACGAGTAGAGCGTGTAGGCGACGCTGAACCGGGGGCCGGTGTGGGCGGGATACTTCGAGTAGTCGACCGCGGCCAGGTCGACGAGGTAGACGTAGCCGGAGTCCTTGAAGGCGCGGGCCACTTCGACGATGCGGTCGCGGTCGATGAAGAGCGTGAGCTCGCCGGCGAACTCCCGGGCGTCCAGCACGGCGTCGTCCACGCGCGCCACCGCGGAAGCGACCAGCGGATCGCGCTTCATGTCGTCGACGGTGCGTCCTGCCGGCGGAGCCGGCGGGGAAGCGGGAGCTGGGCCTGGTGGAGTTTGCTCAGACATTGGTTACTGGTTCCTGGTTGCTGGTTCGTTGCGGTGTTTCGCCTGCACGAAACGCCACCCGGAACCAGCAACCAGCAACTAGCAACCGTTTTCAGACGCCCGAATAGCTCCTTCCTTTCTCTTTCATCAGGAGCTCCAGCATGTCCAGCGTCTCGGACTCGCCGGGCACGCAGAGGGAGATGTCGTCGGTCTCGCCGGTGGCGATGGCATTCGCGTAGCCCTCGCAGTCCCAGCCGCACGCGCCGCAGTCGGTCTGCGCCATCGCGGCGAAGAGGCGCGTCTCCCACCCGTTGCCCATCTCCTGCGCCATGGCCATGCGCTCGGGGAGGGTGAGGTCGTCGCGGTGGAAGGGAGCGGCGGGCGAAGCGCCGGCCTGCGCGTCCTGGTCGAGCGGGATCTCGGGGGCGGCGGCCTGCTGGATCTCGGCCGCGGTGACTTCTTCGCCTTCCACGACCGCCGTCGCCGCCGCCGCCGGAGCGGCCGCCGGCTTCGGAGGCGCGGGCGCGGCCGGGGCGCGCTTCACGCCGGAGATCGGCGCCGGCTTGAGCTGCGCCGCCTGCTCGGCGCGCAGCGCCGGGCCTTCGTGCGCCGGACGGAGCGAGTCGCGCACCGCCGCGCGGGCGAAGTCGTACGCCTCGCCGCCCTTGCGGAGGATGTGCATCTTCTCGATCTTCTTCTGCAGCTCCATCAGCCCCCAGATCAGCGCCTCGGGGCGCGGCGGGCAGCCGGGAACGTAGACGTCGACGGGGATCAGGCGGTCGACGCCCTGGGTCACCGCATAGGTGTCGTAGGGGCCGCCGCACGTCGCGCAGGAGCCCATGGCGATGACCCACTTCGGCTCGGGCATCTGGTCCCACAGGCGGCGGACGATGGGCGCCATCTTCTCGGTGACGGTGCCGGAGACGATCATCAGGTCGGACTGGCGCGGCGTGGCGCGGAAGACCTCGGCGCCGAAGCGGGCCATGTCATGGCGAGGATCGAGGACGGCCATCATCTCGATGGCGCAGCAGGCCAGCCCGAACTGCATTGGCCAAAGGGAGGACTTACGCGCCCAATTGAAGAACTTATCGACGGTCGTGGTGAGAACGTTCGAGTCGAAGCGATTCTCGATCAGACCCATGTAAGAACCTTCCGCTTCCAGGCGTAGAAGTAACCGACCAGGAGGATCGCGAGGAAGATGGTCATCTCGATCGCTCCGAACCAGCCGAGCTGTTTGAACCGGATCGCCCAGGGGAAGAGGAACACCGTCTCGACGTCGAAGATGATGAAGAGGACCGCGATGAGGAAGTAGCGGACCGAGAAGCGGTGGTCGAACGCGAGGGAGGTGGGAGCGACGCCGCATTCATACGGCTCGAGCTTCACCTTGTTCGCGCGGGAAGCGCGGATCAATGGCGCCAGGACGAATAAAGTGATCACCGGCACAGACAGGACGATGAGCACGGCTACCAGCAGGACTGAGTAGTTTGCCATTGATCCTCGCGTGAAATCGTTGAGACCGCGGCCATTCTAAACTTCGAGCGAGGAGAGTCAAGAAAAGGAAGGTATGGAGTGCGCGAGCGCCAGCTCGCGCTCTCCTTGGCGGAGGCGCCAGCCTCCGCCCCCGCCGCAGCTGGCGCTGCGGCATGGAGAGCGCGAGCTGGCGCTCGCGCACTCCAGATCAGTACAGCGGACGCTGGAAGGACCACCCTTCGAGATCCACGTTCTTCCCCTGCACCAGCACCCGCATCTCCTCGCCGATGCCGTCCGGAAGGACGAGACGGCGCGCGGCCTCGCGCGCTTCCAGCAGTTCCAGCCCCTCCTCGGCCGAGGTGATCCCGGAGTCTTCGACGGGGCGGAAGAGGGGGTGCTCGGCCGCGCCGAGGGAGAGGAGAAACTTCGCCAGGCGGTCGAAGAAGAGCGTCGTGCCGCCGGCGCGCTGGAGGTCGCTGAAGTTGACGTGCGCGGTCAGGTCCTGCGCGCCGGGGTTCGCGAGCAGGTCGCGCGAGACGCGCTGCCCCGCGTACGCCGCCGCGGTCCCGAAGCGGCGCGCGCGCGGATGGAAGAGCTTGTCCGCCGGATAGCCGTAGTCGATCGTGACGACGAGGCCGCGCTCGAAAAAGTCCAGCACCTCGGCGTGAAACGCCTCCCACTCCAGCGACACGTCCGCGAATTGCCCCTCCGCCAGCTCGATGCCGTTGGCGGTGAAGTAGTCCTCGTACGGCGCCGGCGCCTCGCGCTCCACCCAGTCCAGCACGCCGTCGCGCTCCTGCACCCACAGCTCGTGCAGCTGCTCGCCGCGCCGGACCAGCCGGGCGAAGGGGAAGGCGTCGTACAGCTCATTACTGAGGATGAGGTGGGCGCCGTCGCGTGGGACGGAACGTAGGTCGGGCTTCAGCCCGACCAGGGGCGGGCTGAAGCCCGCCCTGCGTAGATCACGGTCCACGCCGAAAAATCTCACGTTCGGCGAGCTGTTTTCGGATGCGAGAGCGCGGATCAGGCCGCCATCGCCGCAGCCGATGTCCACAATCGAGCACAGTACGCCCTCGTTGCGGCGCACGAACTCGCGGACGAGGTTGCCTAAAGCGAACGAAAAAACGGGGCTCAGGACCGGTGCGGTGACGTAATCGCCCGTCCTGCCGACCGGGTTCTCGGGGCGCGCGTAGTAGCCGGACTCGGGGTGGTAGAGGGCGACCTCCATGAAATCACGGAAGGGTAAGTCTCCGGATTGCAGCAGGTTACGGATTACCTCGCGCAGGGGGACATCAGGCGGCATCGGGGCGAATGGTACACCGGGGGAGGCGGGCTGAAGCCCGCCCTACGTTTGTTTTTGACGTAGTTATTTGGGGTGTGGCAGACCCGTTGCGATAAGGGACCGCCAGGACACAAGGAGACCAACCATGAAACGATTCATCGCAGCAGCGCTCATCGCCCTCCTCTCGACCACGGCCTTCGCGGATGTGGCCACCGAGCGCGACAAGACCAAAAAGGGTGCGATCATCGGCGGTGTTGCCGGTGCGATCGCCGGAACCATCATCGGCAACAACAAGCGCCTCGGCGGCAAGGGCAGCGCGAAGCGCGGCGCGGTCGTCGGGACCGTGGCCGGGACCGCGGCCGGCGCGATCGTCGGCGCCATGATGGACCGCCAGGAGCGTCAGCTCCGCCAGATCGAGGGGATCGACGTCACCCGTACGGACGAAGACGAGCTCAAGGTCACGGTGAACAACGAGATCCTGTTCGACTTCAACTCGGCGGGCCTCCGCTCCACCTCGCGCGACGAGCTTCGTGAGATGGCGGACGTGTTCAACCAGTACAAGGACACCACCATCGTCGTGGCGGGTCACACGGACTCGGTCGGCTCGAGCTCGTACAACCAGGGACTGTCCGAGCGCCGCGCCTATGCCGTGTCGAGCTACCTCGAAGACCTCGGCGTCCGCGGCTCGCGCCTCGACGCGGTCGGCTACGGCGAGTCGCGCCCGAAGTCGAGCAACGAGTCCGCCAGCGGCCGCCAGCGCAACCGCCGAGTCGAGCTCTACGTCAGGGCCAATGGGTAAGCGGTATCAATGTTGAAGTACGACCAAGACGCCCGGCAACGGGCGTCTTTTTATGTAGGGCGGGC
This sequence comes from Thermoanaerobaculia bacterium, assembly GCA_035627015.1. Classification (GTDB taxonomy): domain Bacteria; phylum Acidobacteriota; class Thermoanaerobaculia; order Gp7-AA8; family Gp7-AA8; genus QHVT01. Next base: position 4,416 of record DASPMO010000138.1, read on the forward strand.
TTCAGCCCGCCCATGGAGGCCAGATGCTTCGAAAAGGAACAGTACTCGTACTCATCGCCGTCTTCGCGTTCGCCTGCGCGTCGGGGACTGACGACCCGAACCGCAAGACCAAGCGCGGCGCCGCCATCGGCGCGGTGGCGGGAGCCGTGGCCGGTGCGGTCATCGGCAATCAGTCGGGCAACAACCGCACGGGTGCGGTGGCGGGCGGCGCGGTCGGTGCCGCGGTCGGCGCGGCCATCGGACGCCGCATGGACAAGCAGGAGCAGGAGCTCCGGCAGATCGAAGGCGTCGAAGTGACGCGTCCGTCCGAAGGGGAGATCAACGTCCGCCTGGCGAACAACATCCTGTTCGACACCGACTCGTCGGACCTGCGCTCCGCGTCGCGGAGCACGCTCAACGATCTGGCGCAGAACTTCGCGCAGTACCCGGACAACCTGATCACGGTCGAAGGCCACACCGACTCGACCGGGACGGACCAGTACAACCAGCGCCTCTCCGAGCGCCGCGCCTCGTCGGTCGCCGACTACCTGATCGACCGCGGCGTGCCCGCGTCGGCGATCACCGTCTACGGCTACGGCGAGCTGCGCCCGGCCTCGACGAACGACACCGCCGAGGGACGCCAGCTCAACCGCCGCGTGGAGATCCACATCCGCGCGCGCGAGGCAGCCGGCCCGTAGTTCAACGCAGGGCGGGCTTCGGCCCGCCCCACACCCTTGCCTGTCCCACGGCGATGCGGAGGATGTGCGAGGGGCCGCGCCAGCTCCAGCGCGGCACCATCGGGCGTTCCAGCCGTTCCCCGATCAGCCACAGCGTCACGGCGGCCATCAGCACGAGATGGCCGCGCGTGAACAGCATCGGCAGGAGCATCAGCCCGAGGCACGAGCCGATGCACCACCAGGCGTGCACCAGCCCGAAGCGCAGCACGTCGAGATCCGCCTTCACCCCGAACGCGGAGAGCTCCGTGTGCGCGTGACCGCGATTCAGGCAGCGCTGCTTGAGCGGCGAGCACTGCCAGGCCGCGATGGCGGCGACCGTCAGCGCGGACAGCAGCGGGGATTCCTTCGACACGATCCACGACGCCGCGTACAGCAGCACGGCGCCCGCCGCGAGCCACGGCAGGCCGTAGCCCGCCACGAACAGCGCGGTCGCGCGCAGGCGCCGGCTGGCGAAGCTGCGCTCGCGCACGTGCAGCACCGGGGCGCCGATGAGTGGCGCCATCATCGACAAGAGCATGAGCGCCGACGCCGCAAGGAGCGACGCCGGCGTCCATCGCATCGAGGGCATCATGCAGACCGCCGCCTCGTGCGGTTGAATGACCAGCACGAGCCAGGCTGCCGCGCTCACCGCGAGCAGCGGCACCCGGACCCGCATCCGTGCACGAGCGGCGGCCGTCACGGCGTCAGCGTCCCTGCCGCGCGACGCTGATCCGTCCGATGGTCACGTTCGCCTCTTCCGGCACGTTCCGCACCGGCACGATGCGCACGTCGAGCGCGTTCGCGTCGAGCTCGTCCCCGAGATGCAGCTCGTCGACGATGCCCGAGATCTCCAGGACGAAGTTCAGTCCCGCGCCGCCGTGCTCGTCCTCCGCCGACGTGGCCTCGGTGACGCCGAACAGCGCCACGCTCCCCGCCGACCGTCCGTTCACGAACACCTCGAAGGCCGCCGCGTCGGAGAGACCGCGCACGTTCTCGAGATTGAGGAGCACGCGGTCCGGCTCCCCGCCCCCCGGCCCTTCCTGGCTCGCGCGGGCGATGCTTTCCTGCATCTTGCGGCGCGGCCCTTCCTCCAGCCGCACGGTCGCGCGCGATTCCGCGCGGCCGGCGACGCTCACCTGCTGGTCGTTCGCGCCGACCAGTTCCACGTTCCTGCCCCTGCTGGCCACGGCGGCTCCTTCCCTCGACTCCAACCCGGCGCCGAATGTGCGGCGGCGCCGCGGTCTCCTCGCCGACACGCTCTCCGGCTCCATGGCGGCGCCCGGCGTGTAGTCATCGTACTCATAGTCGAGTTGTGCCAGGTCACCCACGTCGCCGGGTGTGTAGACGTAGTTCGTGCCGTCCGGCCAGGGCATGACGAACTCGCGCTGCCCGCTGGCGGCGGGACCGTTCAGCCAGTTCGCATCCGTCGGGTTGCCCTCGCTCGCCGGCTCCAGGAGCCAGCTCTGCCACAGCCGGTCGATGTTCGAGTGATGGAGATAGAAGATCGGGTCGAGGCCGGCCGAGTTGGGATTGGTCATCAGCCCGGGAAGATTCGGCCTCTGCGGATTGCCGCCGCCGACGAAGACGTGCACCAGATCGTGCGGGTCGGACTCGAGGTCGCCGTGCGTCCTGCCGCCGTGCGAGAAGCCGGTATCGATGCCGCCGAATCCCGGATCGCCCGGAGGGGGCACGCCGTCGAACTCGGGCACGCTCAGCGCCTCGAGGCTCACCTGGTCGAGCGGTACGAAGACGTCGCCGTCATCGCGCGGGCCCCAGCGCTGCGTGACGAAGAGCGGGTTGTCGCCCGTGCCGTCCGGCCAGTCCGGCGAGGCGAACGCCGGCGGCAACTGGTTCTGGGTGCCGCCGCCGAAGTAGTTCCAGTACGGCAGCGCCCAATCCGACGGTCCGCCGGCGGCGATCACCGCGGCGCGGATGTTCGCCTCCAGCGCGAGCAGATAGCCGCGATGCCACGGCAGGAAGTACCAGCTCCCGTGCTGGCACTGCCGCCAGAAGAGCTGCTGCTGCTGCGCCGTCGGCAGCTGGTCGGTGCTCGACAGGTATCCGTCGATCGTCCACAGCTGTGCGTTGAAGCCGTGGATGCCGGCGTAGAAGCGCCAGCTCGTCGGCTCCGCGAGCGCGCGGGCCTTCATCGCGGCCACGCCGCGGGCGTACCAGAGGATCGTGGGATCGTCGAACGTGCCGCCGTTCGCCCAGACGTTCTTGCGGATGTACTTTTGCGGCTGCGGGTCGGGCTGCGGTTGCGGGTCCGGCTGCGGGTCGGGGGTCTTCGTCGGGTAACTCATGCTTCTCTCCCTCCGACAGCAGGAGAGACGTTGGGGATTGTTTTCCCTACCCACGTCACATCTTCTTTACCCTGACGGCCATGAAACGCGCCGCGCTGCTGCTCGTCCTCGACGAGCTGGAGAGGGAGCACGGCGTCCACAAGCCTCTTCGCCACCGACATGGGGCGCGGCAAAGTGCTCCGCCTCCCCGCGGGCGGCGACGCGTTCGAGGAGTGGGCGGACGACTTCCGCTATCCCAACGGCATCGCCCTCTCGGACGACCAGCGCACGCTCTACGTGGCCGATTTCCGCGGCGTGACGCGCTTCGATGTGGCGCGGGCTTCAGCCCGCGAGCGGATCGAGCCTGCAGGGCGGGCTGAAGCCCGCCCCACATTGCTGAACGGCATCGACGGCCTGAGCTTCGACCGCGGCACACTCATCGGCATCCAGAACGCGATCGGCAAGCCGCGCGTGATCCGCATCCACCTCGACCACCACCGCGTCGAGATCCTGGAGTCGAAAAACGCCCTCTTCGAGCTGCCGCTCACCGGCGCGGTGGCGGGGGACCACTACTACTTCATCGCCAATCCCGGGCTGCGGGTCAAGCCGAAGGACGATCTGGTGATGCTGGCCATCCCGCTGCGCGATTAGAATCGCGCGGCGTTCATGTCCAACCCACGACTCCAGGAGTGGCTGCAGCCCGGGGCCTCGATCATCGTCGCCACGGCGGACGCGGAAGGGGTCCCGGCCGCGTGCCGCGGCATCGCCATCGCCGCCGGCAAGGAGCCCGACACGCTGATCCTCTATCTCCCCGCGGCGACGGCGCACGAGGCGCTGGCGAACATCGCCACCACGCGGCGCATGGCCGTGGCCGCGTCGCACCCGCTCTCGCACCGCACGGTGCAGGTGAAAGGCGTCACGCGCGGCGTGAAGCTCGCCCCCGCCGCCGACGAGGCGTTCGTGCGGCAGCGGTGGGATGCCTTCGCCGGCGTGCTGGACGAGATCGGGCTGCCGCGGCGCATCCTCCTCGGCGTCGCCCACTGGCCGGCCTTCGCCGTGGAGATGTCCATCGAGCAGATCTTCGACCAGACGCCGGGCCCGAACGCGGGAGCGCCGCTGGCATGAAGCTCTCCACGCTCCACCGCTGCTTCCAGGGCGTCATCCCCAGCCTCGTGGCCACCGCCGACGCGCACGGGCTGCCGAACATCACCTACGTCAGCCAGATCCATCTCATCGACGACCGGCACGTCGCGCTCTCCCAGCAGTTCTTCAACAAGACCCGCCGCAACCTCGCCGAGAACCCGCATGCCGCCGCGGAGATGTACGACCCGGTCACGTTCCAGGCCTACCGCCTGCGGCTGCGGTTCCTGCGCTCGGAGAAGGAGGGGCCGCTCTTCGACACGATGAAGCTGCGCATCCAGGCCATCGCCTCGCACACGGGGATGGAGGGGGTGTTCCGCCTCATCGCCGCGGACGTCTTCGAGGTCACGCGCGTGGAGAAGGTGGAAGGCTTCCTCACCGATGCCGCGCTGCCCGACGCGGAGGTGGCGCCGACCGGCATGCGCACGGAGCTGCGCGGCCTGCAGCTCGTCTCCGACCGCATCAACCGCGCGGACGACCTGGAGAACCTGCTCGCGGCGACGCTGGACGCGCTGGACGTCTACTTCGGCTTCAGCAACACGATCGTGCTCCTCTTCGACGAGCCGTCGCAGCGCCTGATCACCATCGCCTGCCGCGGCTACGGCGGCGGCGTCGGCGCGGAGGTGGCCCTCGGCGAAGGGTTGATCGGCACGGTGGCGCGCGAGCGCCGCGTGCTGCGCATCTCCGGCCTCGACGAGGGGCTGCGCTACGGACGCGCGGTGCGCCGCTCGGTGATCAATGAGAGCGGCTCGGTGCGCCCCGAGGTCCCGCTGCCCGGCTTACCCGACGCGCAGTCGGCGCTGGTGCTGCCACTGCTGATCGAAGAGCGCCTGATCGGCGTGCTGGCCGCGGAAAGCCGCGACCCGTTCGCGTTCGGGGAATGGGACGAGGCTTACCTCGGCGTGATCGCCAACCAGATTGCCCTCGGCATCGACCGCGTCATCGACGACGAGGCGCCCGCCGCCGAGGAGAGCGCGCCGCCGCCGCGCCCCACCCCTCCCCCACCCCTCCGCGCGCGCCACACGCTGACCTACTACCGCAACGACGACACGGTCTTCCTCGACGACGAGTACCTCGTCCGCAATGTCCCTGGCCGCATCCTCTGGAAGCTCCTCGGCGAGTACAAGAAACAGGGCCGCACGACGTTCACCAACCGCGAGCTGCGCATGGACAAGTCGCTGGGACTCCCGGAGGTCAAAGACAACCTCGAGTCGCGCCTGATCCTGCTCAGGCACCGGCTGCGCGAAAAGTGCCCGAACGTGCAGCTCACGCCCGCGGGAAGGGGGAAGTTCACGCTGGATGTGGCAGCGGAACTCGACCTGATCGAGCGCTGACCAAGCGGCCCGCGTCGGTGCCTCAAACGGACTTCGTCCAGGTGCATTCTCACTGATAATGTCCTGATGAACCTGGAGCGGATGTCGAGTCAAAATGTCTAGCCCAGCCCGTCGCCCAAGAAGAGAAGCGCCCGCACGGGTCGAGTACGTTCGTGTTGAGAACTATCGCGCGCTGCGGAACCTGGAGCTGAAAGACATCACCCCGTTGACCGTTTTGCTCGGCCCGAATGGAAGCGGCAAGTCGACGGTCTTCGATGTATTCAATTTCCTTTCAGAGTGCTTTCAGTATGGGCTGAGACACGCTTGGGATCGGCGAGGTCGCGGCAAGGAGATCCGCTCGCGAGGCGCGAATGGGCCCGTCGTCATCGAGCTCAAGTACCGCGAACGCTCAAATCAGCGCCTGATTACCTACCACCTCGCCATCGACGAAGGTCCGAAGGGCCCGATCGTCGCTGAAGAGTGGCTGCAATGGAAGCGTGGCGCACACGGCCGCCCCTTCAAGTTTCTCGATTACAAGAGCGGGAGGGGAAGCGCGATAAGCGGGGAGCTTCCCGATGAAACGGATAAGCGTGTCGAAACACCGCTTCGATCACCGGATGTCCTCGCCGTCAGTACGCTCGGACAGTTTGCAGATCATCCTCGAATTGCTGCGCTCCGTGAGTTCATCACGGATTGGTACGTCTCGTATCTCTCTGTTGACGACGCGAGGAGTCAGCCCGAGGCTGGACCTGAAGAGCGGTTGAGCAAAACCGGCGACAATCTCGCGAACGTGATTCAGTTTCTCAAAGAGCAGCACCCGGGCCGGCTCGACGAAATTTTCGCGATGCTCAGGCGGCGGGTGCCGAGAATCGAAAAAGTAATCGCTGATCCGATGGCCGATGGCCGTCTGCTTCTCCAGATCAAAGACGCTCCGTTCGAGCAGCCAGTCCTCTCGAAGTTCGTTTCTGACGGTACGTTAAAGATGCTCGCTTATCTCGTAGTGTTGAACGATCCGGAGCCGCCGCAATTTATCGGTATCGAAGAGCCCGAGAACTTTCTACATCCGCGGTTGTTGCCGGAGTTGGGCGAGGAGTGTCGCGCCGCGGTTGACCGATCGCAGTTGCTGGTGACAACACATTCGCCTTTTTTCCTGAACTCGATACGACCGAATGAAGTACGGGTTCTATATCGCGATGACAGTGGTTTCACTAAGGCAGTTCGTGCGGCCGACATTCGCGGCATTCCCCAGTTTCTGAATTCCGGCGCCCTCATGGGCGATCTGTGGCTTGAAGGTCATTTCGGAGTCGGCGACCCACTGGTGAACAGCGGTGCGCCGAAGAGGAACATCCCCTCTTGACCGTCACGCACCTTGAGATTCTGGTCGAGGAACCGTCCGCCGAGGCAGCGCTCAATGCTTTTCTCTCTCGGCAACTGACCGAGCTCTCATTCGACATACATGCGCACAACGGCAAGCACGATCTCCTGCGGAAGTTGCCGCAACGTCTCATCGGATACTCGAAGTGGCTGCCGGACTCCGCGCGCATCATTGTCCTCGTCGATCGAGACGACGATGATTGTGAGTTGCTGAAAGGGACGCTCGAGCGCGCGGCAAGTGACGCGCGTCTCGTCACACGATCATCGCGCCGAAAACGATTTCAATTGGCAAACCGCATCGCGATCGAGGAGCTCGAGGCGTGGTTCTTCGGCGACTGGGAGGCGGTTACCACGGCGTTCCCGCGCGCACCGCGCAACATTCCGAACAAAGCCGGGTTTCGCGATTCCGACGCTATCGCAGGCGGCACTTGGGAAGCGCTCGAACGTATTCTTCGCTCCGCCGGATACATGGAAGGCGGACTTCGAAAAATTGAAGCAGCACGGACGATCGCACAATTCATGGAGCCGTCGCGCAACACATCTCACAGCTTTCGGCATTTTTGGAATGTGCTTACCGACTCGATCTCCTGACGCTCCGTTCAAGGCGAATGCTGACGTACAAGTGTGCGGCCGGCGCTGCGCTGTTCCGCGGACCCGAAGAACCGCGGGTTGCTGACGCGGTGACTCGCTATGAAGTGTGTGGGGCTGGCCGTCCGGACGAGCGGCCACGATGGACCTCGATCGTGACTGTCATTCCGGGAAGCTGTCCATATTGCGGTGAGCCCGTCGAGGTCTCTCTCGACGAGAGCGGCGGCGGCCGGCAGTCGTATGTCGAAGACTGTCCTGTCTGTTGCCAGCCGTGGCAGGTCCACGTCTCGCGCGATGCGGACGGCGACTGGAGCGCCACGCTCCGTACGACGGACGAATAGCTCGCTACAATGCTGGCTCTCCCATGGTCCCGACCCTTCCTCTGATCCTCGCTGCCACGGTGGCCTGGTCTCCCCTTCCCGATGCGCTCGATCGGGCGAAAGCCGAGGGGAAGCTCGTGATTCTGCATCTGCGCATCCCCTCCGAGAAGGCCAACGCCGAAGGGGACGCGAAGCTGGCGCGGGCGATAGAGAACGAGAACCTCGCCCTGATGCTGCAGCCGTTTGTCCTCGCGCGGAAACAGGGACGTCTCCCGACGGTGACCGCGCAGCCGCCGCTGCTGGTGGCCATGGACCCGGACGGACGCGTCATCCAGTGGACGCGCATCAACAGCGACCAGGAGATCGGCACGATGCTCGGCGTTGTCCGCGAGCATGCGCCGGAGCTCCTCCGCTCGTGGGAGATGCGCAAGACCGAAACGCGGGCCGCGGCCGACGTCGCCTTCGGCCGCACGCTCGTGCGCATGGGCGCCGGGATGCGCGCGGCCAAGCTGCTCGCGGACGCGGCCGACGGCCTGCGCCGCGAGGGAAAGCAGGAGCTGGCGCTCCACGCCGAGATGTGGATCGGCGTCGCGCAGTTCGGCGCGGGCTTCAATCCCAGCGGCAGAAGCACGGTGACGAAGATCGCGAATGACAGGAATGCGCCGCCGGCGGTCGTGGCCGAGGCGTACAGCATCCTCGGCGACTTCGCCGTGGCCGAGCGGCAGCGCCTCCAGGCGGTGACGTACTACCGCAAGGCCTACGAGCTCGCGCCGGCCGGCTCCCCCCTCCTGCGCCACGTGCGGCGCGAGCTCGAGACGTACGACCGCCGGCCGCTGCCGCCGAAGGGAGAGGAGCGCTTCGCGGCGGTGCGGCTGATCACGCCCGCGCGGCGCACGATGACGGGACGGATGGACGTGGTGGTCGAGGCGGATCCGGGCGTGGCCAGCGTGCAGCTGTTCGTCGACGACGCCCCGGTGGCCACGGATGACTCGCGGCCGTTCCGCCTGACCGTCGACGTCGGTCCCGTGGCCATGCTGCGCACGCTGAAAGCGGTCGGGTACAACGACTCGGACGAGGCCATCGGCGAGGACGTGGCCACCATCAACGACCGCATCGACGCGTTCCGCGTCGCCATCACCTCGCCGGCCGAGCAGTTCGTCCGCGGCCCCTCTTCCATCGCCGTCGACGTGCACGTGCCGGAGACGCGCAAGCTCGAGCGGGTGGAGCTGTACTGGAAGGAGCGCCTCGTGGCCACCCTGGACGGGCCGCCGTTCCGGGCGCCGTTCACCTTTCCGGACGAGTTCGGGTACGTGCGCGCGGTCGGCGTGCTCGATGACGGCACGACGGTCGAGGAGGCGCGCCTCGTGAACGCGGGCGGCACCAGCGCGAGCGTGGACGTGCGGGCGGTGACGCTCTACGCGACGGTGACCGACGCCGCCGGAAACCGCGTGGAGGGGCTGCGCGCGGAAGACTTCGTGGTCGAGGACGAAGGCACCGCCGTGCCGGTCAACGTCATCCGCGCGACGGACACGCCGGTGACGATCGGCATCGCCATCGACAGCTCCGGGAGCATGAAGCAGTGGATCTTCCAGGCGCTGGAGCTGGCCAACGGCTTCGTGCGCAGCGGCGAGGGCTCCCCGGACCGGACGTTCGTGACGGCGTTCGACAATACGCCGCGGCTCGTGCACGAAGCGAGCAGCGACGCCGCCAGCCTGCGCGAGCGCATCCTCGGCATTACCGTGGCCGGCGGCACGTCGATCTTCGACGGCGTGATCTTCACCCTGCAGCAGTTTCAGGAAGTGCCGGGCCGCAAGGCGCTCCTCCTGATCAGCGACGGCCGGGAAGGCTTCAGCAGCCAGTCCTCGGCCGCCGCGATCCGCACGGCCCGCGCGGCGGCCATCCCGATCTACACCCTCTCGCAACGGTCCGCCGCGTCGCTGGCCGCGCTCAGCGAGGCCACCGGCGGCGCGTCGTTCCACGGCGTGCGCGAGGCCGAGCGGCAGGCCGTCTTCACCCGCATCCGCGACGACGTGCGCGGCCAGTACCTCATCACCTTCCAGCCGCGGCCGGGGAAAGCAGGCGGGTGGCGAAAGCTGGCGGTGCGCACGAAGCGCGGAGAGCTGAAGGTGCGGACGGTGTCGGGATACTACGCGAGATAAACGTAGGGCGGGCTTCAGCCCGCCCCCCGGGCGGGGCGGGGGCCGCGTTCGCCGCGAGCGCCCGACGGGCTGAAGCCCGTCCTACGTTTCCACGTGCATCGCGAGGAATCACGGCAACAGTTTCTCCACGCTCACTTCGCTCAGCGTGAGATCCGGGTTCACCGTGCTGCTGCGCGCGAGGTAGAACGCGATCGTATCGAACGAAGTCAGGGAACCGGTATGCGTCGCGCTGTTCGAGAAGATCGACGCGCCGCTCGCGGGGTCGGTGACGGAGTAGCTCACGGTCGCTCCCGTGGCCGTGCGCGTCACGGTCAGGGTGCCGCGGTACTGGGTGCCCGCCTGCATCGGGGCGGCCGCGACGGGCGTGCCGGCCGGCACGTTCGTGTACGCACCGGTGCCGCCGATCAGCGTGGCGTTCGAGCCCGTGCGGGCGAGGAAGCGCACCGGGGAAGGACTGCCGGCGGCGCTGACCGTGGTGAACGCCGCATAGCCCGAGTAGAGCGAGAAGACGTTCGAGGTCGGGCCGTTGCTGCCGAAGTCGCCCGACACGCGCGCGTTCGTATTCGGCGCGCCGCTGGCCGTGAAGCCGGCGCCGTTCACGGCCGCGGGATTGGCCACCGAGCGCAGCAGGCCGACGCGGAAATTGTCCGTGGCCGGATCGAAGACGGCGAACCGGAACGTGAAGCCGAGACGCAGGCTCTCGCCGGCATTCAGCGCGACCGGCTGCGCCTGGTCGTTGGTGAAGTACGCGAGGAACGTGCGGCTCGACGTGGCCGTCTGAACGAGCTCGCTGCCGGTGACGGTGAGGTTGCTCGACCCCGAGGAGGTGAACCAGGCCGCCGAAGCGGGCAGCGACTGATTGTTGCGCGCGCCGTCCGCGAACTGGTCGCGCAGCAGGAACGACGACGTCGACGGCGGAGGCACGAACTTGATGGCCAGCGTGGCGGCATTGCTGGTCGTGCTGCCGCCGGCATTCGACACCTGCACGCTGTAGCTGCCCGCATCGGCGCTGGTGACGCTCTTCAGCGACAGCGTCTCCGCGGTGGCGCCGGCGATGGCCACGCCGTTGCGGAGCCACTGATAGGTGAACGGAAACGTGCCGTCGGCTTCCACCTCGAAGGCGACGTCTTTCCCCTCATCGACCGTCTGCGACGACGGCTGGCGCACGATGGAGGGGGCGGAGGGGGCGGGCTTCTCTCCCGTGTACGTCACCACGCCCACCCCGGCCCAGCGCGCGACGCTCTCCGGCACGATGGCGGCCGGGTCGAGCGCATACGCGTACGCCGGGATCCACGTCGCCGGCGGAGTGGTGATGCTGTTCGCGCCGGAGCTCACGTACACGTTCGTCTCGGCGCCGCGGACGCGGCCGGCGACGTCGCTCAGCGACGTGTCGGCGCGGATCGGGCGGCGCACGTTCTCGAACCAGTTGTTCTCGACCAGCACCTCCGCGTTCAGGCGCGAGGCGATGGCGTAGTCGTCGATGTCCCTGTAGTAGTTGTTGAAGATGTGCACGGTCCCGAAGCGCACGCTCGGGTTGCGGCCGCCGGAGTTGACGAACGAGTTGTGGTGGTACGTGACGGTGAGATGCCCGACGTCCTCGGCCGCATTGTTCTCGCTGTGGCCGACGAGCGACGTCTTGTAGTGCTCGTAGAAACGGCACCACGAGACCGTCACGAAGTCCGCGCCGTGCGTGACGTCGAGCAGGCCGTCGTAGAAGTCGATGTCGTGCGCGCGGTCGCTGAAGAAGTTGCAGTGGTCGATCCAGACGTTCTTCGCGAACTGCACCGTGATGGCATCGGTCGGCGCCAGCGGCTTCTCGAAGGTCACGTTCCGCACGATCACGTTGCGCACGGCCGGCGAGGCGGTGCTCCAGCCGATCTGCAGGCCGATGCCGAGGAGCCGCGCGTCGCTGCCGATGCCGAGGATCGATTTGTTCGACTGCACGCGGATCGATTCATTGCCGCGGATCGTGCCGTAGATTTTGATGACGTACGGCTCGGTGCGCGACGCGTACTCCTTGAGTTTGGCGAGCGTATCGACCACGACCTCGGCGCCGCCCTGGCCGCCGGTGACGCCGTTGCCCGTCGTGGCCCAGCCGACCACGCGCTCGAAATCGGGAACCGCGAGGTCGAACGTGGCCGTGATCGTCTTCGGCCCGTCGACCAGCAGCGCGGCGGGATTCGCCGTCCCGGTCACGTCGCCGCTCCACGAGACGAACGCGTAGCCGGGATCGGGAACGGCGCGCAGCTCCACGGTCTCCCCATCGGAGAAGAGGCCGCCGGCGGGGGCGATCGAGCCGTGGCCACCGCTCTGCAGCGTCACGGGAAAGCGCAGCGGCGCGAACGCGGCCGCCACGTGCGCGATCCGGCCCGCGCGTACGCTCCAGGTGAGGTTGTGCGTGCCGATCGAGGCCGCGCGCGCGGCGCTCCCCGCGACCGCGGCGGCGCGTCCCGTGGCCGTGTAGCGCAGCGGCTGACCGGCGCCGGGCGCGAGCGTGTTGTCGTCGTCGGTGCCCGCGGCCTCGACGATCCAGGCGCGCGAGGTGAGCGTCGTCAGCGTCGTCGTCAGCGTGCGCGAGGAGGTGTTGGCCGCCACCGCTTCCGGCGCGGCCTGCGCCAGTCCGGAGAGCGACGACGAGCCTCCGCCGATCTCGCTGACCGTGCGCTCGAGCTCCACGGCCACCTCGTAGGTACCCGCCGGCGGGAGCGATGCGTCGAGGAGATAGAAGAGCTCTGTCCGCAGCACGCCCTTGTCGTCGCCGGTCACCGCGACGCCGCCGGGGACCGGCTGCACGGGCGTGCCGTTGAACGTGACCGTGGCGTTCGGGGCCAGCGGCTGGTTGTCGACAGTGGTCACGCCGACGACCAGGACGCGGTTGGGGCCGCCGCCGAGGGTGTGCGACCAGCGCAGCGAACGGCCGCTGTGCGTCGAGGCCCGTGCGGCGGCGCCGTCGAGCTCAGCAGCGGCGTGGGCGAAGGTGGGCAGGAGAAGGAGAACAGCGGCAAGCCACAGGCGCATGGCGTAGTTGTAAGACCAATTTGCGGCTGCTGTCAACTTCTACCATATCGACTAGAGGCCGACCGCCGCAATTGGTAAAACAACTACGCTTCAGCGCGATCCCAGTGGAATGCTCATCGGGAAGTCGAAGAAGTTGCCCGGATCGTAGACTCGCTTGATGTGCATGAGGTGCTCGAGGTTGATCGCGTAGTAGTAGCGCATGAGCGCGACCTTGCCGTCTTCCGCCGGGACGAGGTCCCGGTCCGGGAAGTTGATGAACGATCCCTCGGTCCACGGGGCCATCGCTTCCCGGAAGTCGCGGACCCAGGCCATGCACCGCTCCCCGAGAGGGCCATCATTGCGGTCCGCCCACCACGCCTGGTACTGCAGCAGGAAGGGTTTGTGGCGGAATGCGAAGCAGCTTTGCCTTTCCTGCGAGCCGTCGCCCCGCACGGCACCCCCCAGCGAATGCAGGCTGAGATAGCGGCGGGCCTTCGTCTCGGGCCTGGAGCGCTGGAGCTGGCCGAGAATGGTCGTGAGAAACGGGCTCCCGAACTGGTCCCGAGGATAGGTCGACGACACCTTGTGCGGATACGGCGTGCCGTCGCAGGTGGAGCTCAGGCCGCCCGGCGCCCCTTCGCTGGAATCCGTCAGGGTTGGAGGCGGAGGTCCCGGCTGGTAGTCGGGATGCTGGAACGCGCGCCGCCCCTCCAGTGGCGCCGCCCCCGCTTCATGCACGCGCGCGTACTGTGGTGGATTCGCCTGCGTCCAGGAATTGCGCAGGAGGTGGGGAAGGATGCTCTTCAGCTCCGGCTCGTCGCCGAGGAAGTACCCGCTCACGAGCGCGGGAGGATCGCCGCTCCCGACGGCGGTGAGCCGGCCGAAGGTGGTCAGCCGCGGATCCGCGTCGTGGAATCTGCTGGTCCAGTCGACGATGACGGGCGAGACGGCCTCCGAGTCGCTCCAACTGACGCTGAACGAGGTGATCACACCGCCGTACGGGGCGAGCTTGAACCGAAAGTCGGTGGCGATGCCGAAGTTGCCGCCGCCTCCGCCGCTGACGGCCCAGAAGAGGTCGTGGTGAGGATCGTCTGCCCTGTCCGTGACTTCGACCGGTTGCCCGTCGGCGAGGATCATGCGGAAGCCGGTCAGCACGTCACAGGTGAGACCGAGCTGGCGCGCGTAGAGGCCCCAGCCACCGCCCTGCACCAGTCCCGCGACGCGTACGTCGCCGCAGCCGCCGCCGGGAAAGAGGCGGTTGCGGCCGAGGACCGCCGTGTACACGTCCGTGAGCTTCGCCCCGGCGCCCATCCAGACGGTGTCGTCGTTGTCTTCGAAGCGGATGTGGTTGATCAGGGAGAGGTCGATGATGGCCACGCCATTGCCGGAGCACATCCCCTCGTGCTGGTGCCCCCCGGACCGGACGCGGACCGGAAGCCCCGCGGCCCGCGCCAGGGCCATCGCTTCCGTCACATCGCCGGCGTTCTGGCAGTAGTAGATGACGTCGGGGAAGTAGTCGAAGCGGGCGTTGGAAATGATGCGGTCGAGGCGGTACTCCGGGTCTCCGGGGCGGACGATCTTCATGGGGTCCCTCCTGACGCTGAGGGGCGAGGGTACACCCTCAGCGTCGGGCGGGCCCGAATTTCTTCCCGAAGAAATCCCCCTCGTTCCACCGCGGCCGCTCCTTCGCGTTGGCGATGGCCACGGCGAGGTCGAGGTTCGTGCGCGCCCAGCGGGCGCCGCTCGCGTAGTCGAGCTTCTGGTCCGGCCCGTCGGCGGCGGAGTGGTAGATGTTGCGCAGCCAGTCGCGGGTGAGCTTCTCGCCGTCGACGGCAGGATCGGCGCTGGCGAAGCCGCCCTTGTAGGTGATGGCGGGGATGCCTTTCTCGACGAACCGGAACTGGTCGCTGCGGATGAAGCGCACTTCCTCGGGCAGCGGATCGTCCTGGATGGTGAAGCCGTTGCGCTCCGCGGCGGCGCGCGCCAGCGGGGCGAGGGTGGAGTGCTCGAGGCCGAGGATGACGATGCTCTTCATCGGGAACAGCATCGTGATCATGTCCATGTTCACGTTCGCGACGATGGTGCCGTCGATGCTGGGGCGGTCGGCGAAGGCCATCGAGCCCTGCAGCCCTTTCTCCTCCCCCGTCACCGCGGCGAAGACGATCGAGCGGCGGGGGCGCGGCTGCATCGCCGCGGCGGCGCGGGCCATCTCGATGAGGGCGGCGATGCCGGAGGCGTTGTCGAGCGCGCCGTTGCGGATGCGGTCCGCGCCGCGGTCGGTGATACCGAGGTGGTCGAGGTGGGCGGTGACGACCACGTGCTCGTTCGGGAGCTCCGAGCCGCGCACGATGGCCACCACGTTCGGGCTGGTCGTCTCGCCGAGAGCCGTCGCCGTGCGGATGGCCACGCGCTTCTGCAGCGCGAACGGCTGCGCGATTCCTTTCTCGGCGGCGGCGAAGATGGCGTCGGCCGTGGCGCGCTCGCCGGCGAAGAGCGCCTGCGCGGCGGCCGGACCGAGGCTGGCGCTGCCGCGAAGCCGCGGGAAGGTCTCCATCGCCTGCCCGTTGCGGTCGAGCGCGTTCATGGCCACCGATTCGCCGCTCGAGATCATCCGGGCCCAGGGAAAGCGGCGCTCGGATTCCAGCGTACGGATGGTGAGCGCGCCGACGGCGCCGCGCTCGGACGCATTCGCGAGCTTCACCGTGCCGCTCGAGTAGTACGCGCGCTGGCTGTGCGGGAAGCGCGGCGGCGCGCCGGTGAGTATTGCCACGATCTTGCCGCGGACGTCGACGTTCGCGTAGTCGTCGTGCCCGAGCTCGGGGGCGACGATGCCGAAGCCGGCGAAGACGACCGGCGCCTCGACCTCGCTCGCCGGCTCCAGGCCGGAGTAGATCAGCACGTCCTTGCGATGCTCGAGCGCCTTGCCGTCGATGGCGAACGACGACCTGGCGGGATCGAGCAGGAGGGTGCGGAAGCGCACCGGGTGGTAGTACGTGCCGCCGTCGCCCGCCGGCTCCGCCCCCGCAGCCTCGAACTGCGCGGCGACGTACGCCGCCGCGACGTCGTAGCCGCGCGTGCCCGTCTCGCGCCCTTCGAGAATGTCACTGGCGAGGTAATTCACGTGCGCGCGGATCGCGTGCGGGGTGATGGCGAGGAGAAACGCGAGGGCAGCGAACATGGGGAGCATTGTACGAATCCCGACGTTGCGGCTCTGCGAGCATCCGGTCACGGGGAGGGATCACCTTGAAAATGATTCACGATCACTCGCAAATTGATTCCGGATCACGTTGCAAATGATCGCGGAGTCCACGCAGCTGGCCTGCAGGCGGATTCAAGCGCTCCACGGTCATTTCGAACATCTTCTACGGTCATTTCGATGGGATCCGCGGTCATTTCGCACATCTTCCGCGGCCATTTCGAGCTGATCCGCGGTCATTTCGAAGGCGATCCGCGGTCATTTCCATGGTGGCGCTGTGCTACTTTGAGGTGCTTCCCCATCATTTTCAGGTCCCGAGGGTCGCACATGCGCGTCTTCATCAGCCATTCGTCGAAAGACAAACCGGCGGTCGAAGCACTCGCCCGCGCGTTGCGCGAGCGCGGAGTCGAGACCTGGCTGGATAAGTGGATGATCGCGGCGGGCGACGACATCGTCGCCAAAATCAACGCCGGACTGGATGAGGCCAACGCCGGCCTGATCGTGTTCTCGTCCCACTCCCGCGAGAGCCGCTGGGTCGAGGCGGAGGTCAGCTACCTCACCTACGCGCGCATCCAGGAAGGAAAGGTCCTCATCCCGGTGGTCGTCGGCGATGACGCGTACGTGCCGCCGCTGCTGCGGCCACTCGCGCGGCGCGGCATCGACGAGATCGACGCGATCGCCGATGCGCTGATGTCCCGCCGTCCGCTTCCGCCGCGCCCCGCCAATGCCGTAGTGGGACGGTACGAGCGGGTCGTCGTCTCGCTTCGACGGGAAGGAAGTGCCGGGGGCGCGGTGCGCGTCGGCGTGGGAGGGGAGGAGTACGGGGGCGCCGCTCACGCGGAGCTGCCGCACGCCGTCGCCGCGGCGCGCGACGGATTCCTGCGAGGGTTCCGCTCCGGCTTGCGGCGCGGACCGGCGGAAGCGGCGCATGCGTCGCTCGAAGCGGAGCTCGCGCACCTCGGGCGCGTGCTGCGCGATTTCTGTCTCCCCGGCGGCTCGGCCGAGGCGCTGGCCAGTCTCGTCGACGGCTGTGGCGTCGGCACCGTGGTCGAAGTCTGCTTCGAGGCGGACGACCCCGAGCTCCTCGGGTTGCCGTTCGAGGCGTTGCGCCTGCCCGACGATCGCCTCCTGGCCACGCTGCCGCCCGTCGTCACCGTGCGGCGCCCGGCGGACGTCTCCCCGCCGCGGTGGGAGCCGGCCGCGGGACCGATCAAGGTGCTGGCGGCGGTCGGCGCTCCCGACGAGGGAAACACCAGTTCCGCGGTCCTCGACTACGAGCAGGAGTTCCAGAACATCCTCGATGCGGTGGGCGATGCGCAGCGCCGCGAGAACGTACAGGTGCGCATCCTCGAGGTCTGTCATCCGGACGTGATTGCGGACGCCATCGACCGCGACGGCTACCACGCGCTGCACCTCTCCTGTCACGGCCGGCCGGGCATGCTCGAGCTGGAGGATGAGGATGGGAAGGCGGTGCACGTCACGGCTCGAGAGCTCGTCGATGCTCTCCGCGGCACCGGCAGGCCTCTGCCGCTCGTCTTCCTCAGCGCCTGCCACGGCGGCGTGGAGAAGGAGCAGACGGCGAGCTTCGCCGAGTCGCTGCTCCGCGCCGGCGTTCCCTCGGTGCTGGCGATGCAGACGGCTGTCAGCGACTACTACGCGACGCAGCTCGCGCGCGCGTTCTACGAGCACCTGGCCCGGCGCGAGCCTCCTCTCGCCAGCCGCGCGCTCGCCGAGGCACGGAAGGAGCTGGAGCAGGAACGAATGGAGCGCGTGCGCCGTGGCGCGCCCCTGCACGAGACCCAGCCCGAATACGCGACCGCCGCGCTCTACGTCGCGGGTCCGGAGACGCCGCTCGCCGACTTTTCGCTCGACAAAGTCCCGCTCCGCGAGCGGCCGGTCTACGAGGTGTCGGGGCCCGTCCCGCAACTCCGCATCGACGACCTGATCGGGCGACGGAAGGAGCTGCGCGACACGCTGCGCACGCTGCGCGACCCGGAGCGACGCCACGCCGGCGTCGTCCTCACCGGCATCGGCGGCGTGGGGAAGAGCGCCGTCGCCGGCCGCGCGATGCAGCGCCTGACGGAAGGCGGCTGGCACGTCGCCGCGCACCGCGGGCGTTTCGACCTCCGCGGAATCGCGGTCGCCATCGGGACGGCGCTCATCGAGGCCGACCGCGCGGAGCTGCGCAAGCGCGCGGGCGTGCTGACCTCGGACGATCTCGACGAAGGCGTACGCTTCCAGCTCCTCTGTAAGACGCTGGCTGAGGACTCCGTACTGCTCGTCCTCGACGACTTCGAGCAGAACCTCGTCACCGGCGGCGGCGCGTATCACAACCCGGATGTCGGCGTTTTTCTCGGAGAGCTCGCGCGCAATGCGTCCCGCGGCCGGCTCCTGATCACCTGCCGCCATCCCGTTCCGGACGCGGACGCCTGGCTGCGCGAGATCCCCGTCGGACCGCTCAGTCCCGCCGAGACGCGCAAGCTCGTGCAGCGCCTGCCCGGACTGCGGCAATCCGCCCCGGCCGAGATCACGCGCGCGCTGCACGCGATCGGCGGCCATCCGCGCATCCTGGAGTTCCTCGACGCGCTCCTGAACGGCGGCCAGGGACGGCTGGCTCACGTCACGGACAAACTGCATGCGTTGCTCGAGCAGGAACAGATCGACCTGACCTCGACGCCGGCGACTCTCGACGATCGCGTGCAGCAGGCCGTGCTCCTCGGAATGCGCGACGTCCTGCTCGAAGAGCTGGTCGCGATCTCCCGCGAGCACGGCGACGACGCGGTGCTCTTCCAGGCCGCCGTCTCGAACCTCCCTACCTCCCCGGAAGGCCTTGCCCACATGCTCGCCGGCGGGCCGGCGGACGAAGCTCGTGTCCAATCGACCCGCGAGTCTCTCGACCGGCTGGCCGATCGATCCCTCGTCGTCCGCTTTCCCGACCACTCGGCATGGGTCCATCGGTGGACCGCGGAGGGCCTGGCGCGCATCTCCGATCCGGCCGCTCGCACGGAGCGATGCAAGGCGGCGGGACGGTATCGCTGGTGGCGCGTCGAGCATGAGACCCACGACCTCGGCGATGCCATCGAGGCTGTGCGGAGCTTTCTTGCCGGAGGTGACTTCGACGCCGCCGCTTCGATCGCGCTAGGCTGCTGCGAAGCTCTGCGGCGCTTCCAGCAATCCGCCGGAATTGCCGCCCTGGCTGGCGAGGTGCTCGAGTCGCTCCCCACCGCTCATCCGGGCTACGCGGCCATTGGAGACCAGGAGGCGAAAGCGCACCTGGCGCTGGGATTCACGGACCGCGCGCTCCTGCGATATCAGGATCTACTCAGCGCACACGAGACGCGAGTCGAAACCGCTCCGCATCGCGCCGACTATCAGCGTGAGCTCTCTGTTTCCTACAACAACCTCGGCGACGTCTACCGCGCACTCGGCCAGGGAGACAAGGCACGTGACGCTTACCTCAAGGATCTCGCCATCGCTGAGCGCCTGGCCCAGGCCGAGCCCGATCGCGCCGAATACCAGCGCGATCTCTCAGTCTCCCATGATCGGATGGGCCACCTGTACCGCGCACTCGGACAGACCGATCAGGCACGCGAGGCCTTTCTCAACGCACTCCACATCCGCGAGCGCCTCACGCAAGCCGAGCCCGATCGCGCCGAATACCAGCGCGACCTCTCCGTCTCCTACAACACCTTAGGCAACCTTTACCTCACGCTCGGACAGATCGATCAGGCGCGCGAGGCCTTCCTCAAAGATCTCGCCATTACCGAGCGCCTCGCGCGGGCGGAACCTATTCGCGCCGACTACCAGCGTGACCTTTCCGTTTCCTACAACAAACTCGGCGAGGTCTACCTCGTACTCGAACAACACGACAAGGCGCACGAGGCCTTTCTCAACGCGCTCCACATCCGTGAGCGCCTCGCGCAAGCCGAGCCGGATCGCGCCGACTACCAGCGCGACCTCTCCGTCTCCTATAACAAACTCGGCGACCTCTATCTCACACTCGATCAGAGCGACGAGGCGCAGGAGGCTTACCTCAAAGCACTTCCCATCCACGAACGTCTCGCTCAGGCCGAGCCCAATCGCGCCGACTACCAACGCGACCTTTCCGTCTCTTACAACAAACTGGGCTCTTTTTACAGCGATCTCGGACAAGACGACCAAGCGCGCGAGGCCTTCCTCAAGGATCTCGCCATCGCCGAGCGTCTCGCCCGGGCCGAGCCCGATCGCGCCGATTATCAGGTGGACCTGGCCATCTCCCTTCATCGAGTCGGAGACATGACTCACTCCCGTGAGCTTCTCGATCGTGCGCTCACGATTCTTCAGACACTCCATCGCGACGGACGACTCTCACCGCGGGATGAGCCGAGAATCGCGGCGGTCGAGGAGTCGCTCAGAGATTTCGAGTGAGCGCGGGGTTGCGTACCTCGCTGTCTACCTCGGCTACCAGGTCACGATCGCGCGACCGGCGTCGCCGGCGAGGCTGCCTGAGGCCAGCACGAGGTCGATGTGGTGCTGGGTCACCCGTCCCGGCGGCTCGCGCAGGCCGGCGCCGAGTCCGAGGTGGACGCCGAAGTGGCGTTCGTGCCAGAGACAGCCGACCTGCTCTTGACGCGCCGCGCGCGAGACCGCCTTCGACTGGCCGATGCCCAGCTCGGACACCCTGCGCAGGCCGGGAAGCAATGTGAACGCGGTCTCGAGCTCGTGGCACAGCGACCGCTGTTTCCCCGAGATGCCCACGACCTCGCCGCGGCGGAACTTCAGCTCCAGATGCCCCGGCCCGATGCGGCCGTACTTCATCCCGAACAGAATCGTTCCCACGACCCAGCCGTTCACCTCGACCGAGCCATCCACGGACTCCGGCACGCACTCGATCTCCCCACTCGGCAGCACATAGTCGTCCCGCTCCAGGCCCGAGTGCAGCTCCCATCCATCCGCGCGGCAGCGAAGCGTCGCGCGGCTGGTTCCCGCGGTCAGCGTGAGGCGCTCCTGGCCGAGGAGACGGCGGTGCAGCATCCGCCCTCGGCTCCTGACGCGCCGGGGCGCTTCCGAGAAGAGCTCGCGGAAATTCCGGTCCGTGACGTCGAAGCAGAGCCGCACGCGCTCGGGCGGCCACTCGGCGAAGGGGAGCGTCGCATGCCGGTAGTTGCGTCCCCAGCGCAGACGTTCGCCGTCGAAGCAGAGGAACTCCAGCAATCCCGCTTCCGGGTCGTCGCGATACCGCACGGCGACGGAGCGCACGCGCCGCGGCGTGTCGCTGCCGAGCACGAGCGACTCGGCGACCGGCAGCACCGCCTCGAGCGATCGCCTCAGGTCGACCTGATATCCCCGGTCGCAGACGAGCACCCAGCGGGCGATGCCGGCCGGCAGGCAGTCAACGAGGTTCTGGATCGCGGCGGGCCAGGTTACGCCCACCACGTCCCGTCGCTGCCGTTGGCCACCGACTGCTTGGTGATCGAGCTCGCGCCGAGGACGGTCGTCAGCTCCTGCAGCCGCAGATTGAGATCGGGCCGCAGCCGAAGCGTGGTGAGGTTCAGGGCCCCGTTCGACTGCCGCTGAATGAGCTCTTGCTGCTCGGGGGTGAGCTCAATGTCGATGACCCCTTTTTCGGCTTTCGGCTTCTTGGTCGCTGGCTTCTTCTTTGCGCCCATGGCTCTCTCCTCCCGGTGATGGTTCGGAATCCCTTTCCATCAATATGGTCATCGCGATGCCGGAAAGCAACCGAGGTTCCCCGCGGTGAAGTAGCGGCTACGTTGGGTTTCGGCTAGAATCCGCGCGCCCTGGAGACCTGCAGCCACGGGAGAGGCACGCCTGAGGCCTCGCCGGCGGGTCGACTTTTTCAGCCAATTCACGGAGGAATCAATGAAGTCCTGGACCCTGCGCGTACTCCTCGTCGCGCTGATCAGTAGCCTCTCGCTCGGCGGAGCCGCCGTGGCGCAGGAGGCGCATCCGTCCGCGGATCCCGCGGTCGCAGCGGATTCGGCCAAGCTGGCCGGCCATCCCACCGAGCACAAGTCGGAAGCAGAGCTCGTCCTGCCGGACCTCGGCAGCGTGCAGTTCCTTGGGATGGGCGGCGACCGCCTCCTCCAGGGCGGGCTGGTGGTCTGCGTCCTCGGCCTGCTCTTCGGCCTGGTGATGTACATGCAGCTCAAGAAGCTGCCCGTGCACCGGGCCATGCTGGAGATCTCGGAGCTGATCTACGAGACCTGCAAGACCTACCTGATCACGCAAGGGAAGTTCATCCTCCTGCTGGAGCTCTTCATCGGCGCGATCATGGTCATCTACTTCGGCGTGCTGCGCGGCTTCGACGCCACGCGCGTGACCATCATCATCATCGCCTCGCTGGTCGGCATCGCCGGCAGCTACGGCGTGGCCTGGTTCGGCATCCGCATCAACACCTTCGCCAACTCGCGCACGGCCTTCGCCTCGCTGCGCGGCAAGCCGTTCCCGACGTACTCCATCCCCCTCCGCGCGGGCATGTCCATCGGCATGCTGCTCATCTCGACCGAGCTGCTGATCATGCTGGCCATCCTGCTGTTCGTGCCGCGTGACTACGCCGGCCCGGTCTTCATCGGCTTCGCCATCGGCGAGTCGCTCGGCGCCGCGGCGCTGCGCATCGCGGGCGGCATCTTCACCAAGATCGCCGACATCGGCTCGGACCTGATGAAGATCGTCTTCAACATCAAGGAAGACGACGCGCGCAACCCGGGCGTCATCGCGGACTGCGTGGGCGACAACGCCGGCGACTCGGTCGGCCCGACCGCCGACGGCTTCGAGACCTACGGCGTCACCGGCGTCGCGCTGATCACCTTCATCCTGCTCGCGGTCACCAACGCCGAGGTGCAGGTCCAGCTCCTGGTCTGGATCTTCGTCATGCGCGTCCTGATGGTGGCCACGTCGGCCGTCTCGTACTTCATCAACGAAGCCTTCGCCAAGGCGCGCTACGGCAACGCCGACAAGATGAACTTCGAGGCGCCGCTCACGTCGCTGGTGTGGCTCACCTCGATCCTCTCGGTGGCCGTCACGTACGCCCTCTCGTACCTGCTCATCCCGAACCTGGGGGGCGACACGACGATGTGGTGGAAGCTCTCCACGATCATCACCTGCGGCACGCTGGCCGGCGCGATCATCCCCGAGCTGGTTAAGGTCTTCACCTCCACCGAATCGCGCCACGTGCGCGAGGTCGTGACCGCGTCCGCCGAGGGGGGCGCGTCGCTGAACATCCTCTCCGGCTTCATCGCCGGCAACTTCTCCGCGTACTGGATGGGTCTGGCCATCGCCGGCCTGATGGGCGTGGCCGCCTGGATCGCCGGCACGTTCCCGACCGGCGCCGGAGCGCTGATGATCGCCCCGGCCATCTTCGCCTTCGGCCTGGTGGCCTTCGGCTTCCTGGGCATGGGCCCGGTCACGATCGCCGTCGACTCGTACGGCCCCGTGACCGACAACGCGCAGTCGGTCTTCGAGCTCTCGACCATCGAGACGCTCCCCGGCATCGACGAAGAGGTCAACCGCGACTTCGGCTTCCGCCCGCAGTGGGAGCGCGGCAAAGAGCACCTCGAGGAGAACGACGGCGCCGGCAACACCTTCAAGGCCACGGCCAAGCCAGTGCTCATCGGCACGGCGGTCGTCGGCGCGACGACGATGATCTTCGCCATCATCGTCATGCTCACCAACGGCCTGACGAACGACATCGACAAGCTGTCGCTCCTCCACCCGCAGTTCCTCCTCGGACTGGTCGTCGGCGGCGCGGTGATCTACTGGTTCACCGGCGCGGCCACGCAGGCCGTGTCGACCGGCGCCTACCGCGCGGTCGAGTTCATCAAGAAGAACATCAAGCTCGACACGGGCGCGACGAAGGCGAACGTGGAAGACTCCAAGAAGGTCGTGGCCATCTGCACGCAGTACGCGCAGAAGGGGATGCTGAACATCTTCCTGGTGGTCTTCTTCTCCACTCTCGCTTTTGCCTGTTTCGAGCCGTTCTTCTTCATCGGCTACCTGATCTCGATCGCGCTGTTCGGCCTCTACCAGGCCATCTTCATGGCCAACGCCGGCGGCGCCTGGGACAACGCCAAGAAGATCGTCGAGACGGAGATGAAGATGAAGGGGACGCCGCTGCACGCGGCGGTGGTCGTGGGCGACACGGTCGGCGATCCGTTCAAGGACACGTCGTCGGTGGCCATGAACCCGGTCATCAAGTTCACCACCCTCTTCGGCCTCCTGGCCGTCGAGCTGGCGGTGGAGATGACCCGCGCCGGCCAGGGCCGCCTCACACTGATCTTGTCGGCCGTGTTCCTCGTGATCGCGATGTTCTTCGTCTACCGCTCGTTCTACGGCATGCGCATCGGCACGCGCGAGACCGACGCGGCATCGCACGCGCATTGATCTCAAGTCCCCTCTCCCCGCGCGCGGGGAGAGGGGACTATCTGCGCCCGTAACGCATCCGCGCCGCGGCGACTCCCCCCAGGAACCCGAAGACGTGGCCGGTCCACGAGATGCCGCCGGCAGGGATCAGGGCGTTGAGGATGACCGCGCCGTACAGCATCGCGACCGCAATGGCGATGAACATGGAGCTGAGGCGGCGGTCGTAGAGCGCGCGGAGCAGGACGTAGCCGAGGAAGCCGAAGACCACGCCGCTGGCGCCGATGTGCTGCGTGTGGGG
>DASPMO010000139.1:0-15846 GCA_035627015.1 Thermoanaerobaculia bacterium
TGTGTAAAGCACGCCGCCAGCGTTCATTCTGAGCCAGGATCAAACTCTCCAGTTTGAACTGTTGAATTTGAAGCTCTGACAACAGTGAATCCACTGTCGTTCTATTCGGATACTACTTTGTTGTTTCTGTTGAGCCGCACCGTAGTGCGCGCTCAAAGGAATCACGTTTGCCTTCGTTGCTTTCCTATTCAGTTGTCAAAGAACCGGCCTCGCCGAAAGGGCGGCTAGATTGCCAGACCCCCTCGTCCGTGTCAAGCGGAATGTTTCCAACGCGTTGCCGCGTGAACGCATTCCGTCTGACTCGGACACGTGTACTGCTTCGGTGTTGCTGGAGTGGAAAGATCGAACTGCCGGGGACCGCGACTGCAGGGACCGCGGATTCTAGGTGCTGCCCGCGACCTTGTCAACTGCGTCGCGCCGGGAACTTAGATAACTGCTACCGGGGGGATCGTATTCCATCGATCTTCCGACTCATCCATACGCCCGCAACTGTGTGCTGGCGTGCGAGTTACCGTTCGTTTGTCAGAGACCCATGTACCGCGTCGGGACCAGCGCTAACGGCATGAGGGCAGGTGCTATTCCAGCCCGGAACACGTCGTGCGCAGGCCGGTTCACGCCGTGCGCCGCCCGGAACACGTCGTGCTCCGCCCGGGACACGTCGTGCTCCGCCCGGAACACGTCGTGCGCCGCCCGGAACACATCGTGCGCCGCCCGGTTCACACCCGTGCGCCGCCCGGTTCACGCCCGTGCGCGGGCTGGACCACGTCGTGCTCCACCCGGTTCACGCCCGTGCGACTGTCCTCGCCAGCGGACAACAAGGAGGACCGTAGCCAGCAGCGCGAGCGGGACGGTCGCCCAGAAGCTGAGCGGGCGATACACCACGTCCACGCCGTGCGTGCCGGGCGGCAGGCGGAAGCTGATGAAGGAGCCGCGGATGCGCTCGGCGCCGTGCACGGTCCAGCCGGGAGCGTCGAGCTGGCTGGAGGCGACGCGCAGCGGGGTGCGCGCCTCCACCTCCAGGCGGAAACGGGACGGACCGCGCGGGACGATGCGCACCGTCCCCTCTCCTTCGGCCACGTAGAAGCGCGCCCGTACGGACGGGTTCTCGAACAGGGAGCCGTCCGGGCCGCGGTAGACGGCTTTCCAGCGTCCTCCCGGCTCGACGCCCGGCTCGGTCATGAGGTAGCGCACGTTCAAGGCATCGAGCAGCGGACTGTGCACGTCGACGACGCGGTCGAAGTCGATGGAGCGGTCGTCGACCACGATCGGCTTCAGCAGCTCCGTATAGGCGGCGTAGGACATGGGGTCGCTGCCGCGGATGTCCTCGAGCCCGTAATGCGCGGAGGCGTTCGGGAGGAACATCCACTCCAGGCCGGCGATGCGGAACGGCTCGCTGGCCGGGATCGCTTCCACCATGAGATTCACAATGGGCAGCCGCGGCTTGTAATAGCGGCTCTCCACCAACGCATTGAAGCCACTGTTGAGGACGAGCAGCTCGGCGGTGAGCAGTGCGGCCGCGGCGGCGGGCGCGAATCGCCGCGGGATCAGCATCAATAGGAGCACCGCGGCCGGTGCGAGGAGATCCCAGGGGCGCAGGATTGCGGCGCGCCAGGTATAGACGTAAATGGCGGCGCCGGCAGAGAGCGCGCCGAAGAGGAGATACCAGCCGCGGATGCGGCCGATCGCCTTGGCGGCGACCACCGCCGCAAGCAACAGTGCCACGAAGCGCAGCTTGTCGTTGGCGGTGATGGAGAACGGCGGCACGGCATTGAAGAGACGTCCGACCGGGGACCAGCCGAGGGCGATCAGCCATAAGAGCAGCGCGTAGAGCGCCCAGAGGCGGTCGCGGAGCTCCGTGCGGCGCGACAGCAGCGCGGCGCCGAAGAAGGCCAGGACGAGCAGGCCGACGTACGACGCGGCGATGACGCTGTAATTGAGGATCCAACCCCAGTTCTGCCGCACGGGATTGCCGAAGCCGTTCGGCGAGACCATGGCCCAGGCGGCGGTGAGTGGATAGGTCGTACTGTGGCCGCCGGCGGCGCGGAGCTCGTGGAGGCGCGTGCTGAGCAGCACCTGCTCGAGCACCGGCACCCACGCCGGTGCCGAGAGCGCGAGACCCGCGGCGGCGCCGAGGAGCGGCACGCGGAAGCGGCGCAGCCAGTCGCGTTTGCCGGGCGACAGTGCCAGGTCGATCAGCAGCAGTCCCGCGGCGCCGATGGCGATGTGCAGGACGCTTTCGGGGTGCCCGTTGGCCAGCAGCGTGGCCACGACCAGGGCCACCAGCACGAGATCGCGGCGGCGGGCGTGCTGCTGCGCCTCCAGCAGCGCGTAGAGCGCCGCGGGGAGGAACGCCGTGACGGCGGTCGTGGAGTAATAGAGGAAGACGGTCTGGAAGACAGAGAACGCAAAAGCGCTGGCGGCGAAGCAGGAGGCGGCATCGTTTGCGCCGGAGCGGCGGGCGAAGAGATAGCCGAAGAGCAGCGCCACGAAGAGCTTCAGACCGGCCATGGCCACGATCTGCTTCGGCAGCGGGACGAAGAGCGTGGAGAGGAACAGCGGCGAGAACGGTGCGGCCTCGCCGTTGCCGAGGAGCGGATAGCCGGAGAAGGAGTAGCGGTTCCAGAGCGGGGCGCGGAGGGCGAAGAGCTCCTCGCGCGCGACCTCCATCCACGGCAGAAAGAGCTTGGCCGTGTCATTGGTCAGTGGATTCCGCGGCGTGACCTCGCCCAGCACTCCCTTGTAGGGATAGCCGCGCGCCACTTCGTCGACCGGCACGGGGAGCTTCGACGTGAAGACGGCGCCGTGCAGGAAGACAAAGGTCAGAGCGAGGAAGAGCGCGATGAAGCGCCACTGCACCGGCGCGACCCAGCGCCGCACGGCGAAGGCGAGCAGCAGCGACGGCAGGAGAATGCCGAGGATCACCATACGATGCGGTTCCGCATGATTTTCCCGAGCGGCGTGCGGGGGATCTCCGGGACGCGGATGACGCGGCGGGCGCGCTCGAAGGGAAAGACGCGGGCATTGAAGGCCTCGACGAGCGACTCATCGCCGGAAGCCATCGCCAGGGCGATCACGTGCCCGAGACGTTCGTCGGGGATGGCCACCACCGCGGCGTCGGCGCCGAGCTCGGAGAGGATGCGGTCGAGGCGGGAGAGGTCGACGGACTCGCCGCCGATCTTGACGAAGTCGCCGCGGCGCCCTTCCACGCGCAGCACGCGCCCATCGAGGGATGCCAGGTCTTCGGTCACGAACCAGCCGTCGATCTTCGGATCGACGAAG
Source organism: Thermoanaerobaculia bacterium (assembly GCA_035627015.1). Lineage (GTDB taxonomy): Bacteria > Acidobacteriota > Thermoanaerobaculia > Gp7-AA8 > Gp7-AA8 > QHVT01. The sequence goes on from DASPMO010000139.1 coordinate 3,280, forward strand.
CCCTCCCCGGTCGCATAGCCGGTGAAGAGCGCCTCGCCGCGCAGGGCCAGGCGGCCGTCCTCCTCGATTCGCGCCTCGAGGTGGTCCAGCAGGACGAGGGGTGAGGGACGAAGGGCGAGGGGCGGGAGCGTGGCGGTGGCGACCTGCGAGCAGCACTCGGTCATGCCGTAGCTCGGGAGCAGCGGCCAGCCGAGGGCGCGCGCTTCCTCATAGAGAGAGGAGGACAAGGCGCCGCCGCCGATGACCACCGCGCGCAGGGACGGCGGAGCAGGCGTGCGGGCGCGCACGAGATCGCTCACCTGCGCCGGCACGAGCGAGGCGAGCGTGACGCCGTCCCACCCTTCGGTGACCACGCGTGCGCCGGAGAGGAAGGCGCGCGCGTAGATCCCGAGGCCGCCGACGTGGAAGGTGGGGAGCACACAGAGCCAGACGTCAGACGCGGTGGATTGCAGGTGGCGGTTGACCGCGGCGGCGGAAGCGAGCATGGCCCGCTTCGACAGGGCGGTGAGCTTCAGCGAGCCGGTGGTGCCGGAGGTGGCCAGCCACACGTGTCCCGGGAGCGGAACCACGAACGATTCGAGGCGCTCGCGCTCCTCCCGCGGCATGCGCGGATTGAGCAGCAGGTGCGAGGCGTCGCTCAGCCAATCGATATCCACGGGAGGCGCTCCAGAAGATCGTCGAAGCCGATGCCGGTGCCGCGCGGCGGGAGGAGGCGCGCGCCGTCGCTCTCGATGCGCTCGAGGAAGGCGTCCGGCTCGTAGAGGACGTGGGTGAAGAGGCCGCAGCGCGCGTTGGTCTCGTGCGTGGCGGCGATGTATGCCGCGCCGAACTGCCCCACGGGGTGATCCATGTAGGAGGTCACGACGATGTCATTGTGCGACGGCCAGTCGGTCTGCAGGGCGGGTTTGTGGACGAGGAGGTCGTATTCGGTTGGCGGTTGGCGGTTGGCGGTTGGCGGGAGGTCGTAGGCGAGCTTCAGGCCGGTGCGGTTTCGCAGCGCGCGCCACGTTCGGTCGTCGTAGGGGCAGGGATCTTCGATGAAGTCGATCCGCTCTTTGGGGAGGGTTTCGGCGATGCGCTCGAGCTCCTCGGGCGTGAGGCGGGCGTTGAAGTCGATGCGGATGCGGACGTTTTCGGGGAACTCGGTCACGCCTTTGGTCTTGATGGTATCGAAGGCGGCGGGGGGATCGTTGCCGGGCCAGTGGCTGAGGGGGATGGTCAGCCCTTCGAAGAGCGACACGCCGCGGCGGCGGGCGTCGGCGTCGAGCTTGGCCAGGCGTAATGAGGCGCGGGTGAGTGGCGTGGTCTCGCCGCGGGCGAGCAGGGCGAGCTGCTCGTCGAGGGGGGCGTCGCCGAGCTCGGGCCAGGGGTGGATGTCGGCGAAGCCGTCGTCGACGCGCAGCAGTGCGCCGTGTCGGGGGCGGGCTGAAGCCCGCCCTACGTTTGGCACCAGCTTGTAGCGATAGACGTGCATCGCTAGAAGAGACTTGCGCCGACGAAGAGGAGGCCGAAGAGCCATTGCAGCGCGCCGGCCATGGCTAGTGCTTGATTGAGCTCGGCGCCGCGGCTGCGCATCACCTTCACGATGATGAGCAGCGCCAGCGGCAGGGCGACGAGGGTCAGGAGATAGGGGCGGCCGATGAAGGCCACGGTGGCGAAGGGGGCCAGGGCGAAGAAGGCGATCTCGAAGCGCGCGAAGCGCTCGCCGAAACGCACCACCGTCGTGCGCTTGTTGCTGCGGCGGTCGCCTTCGACGTCGCGGAGGTTGTTGATCACGAGCAGCACCGTGGCCAGCGAGCCGGCGGCGAAGCCCGCCAGTCCGGCGGCTTCGTTCCATTGCAGCGAATGCGCGTAGAACGTGCCGCCGACGGCCACGAAGCCGAAGAAGATCAGGACGAACACTTCCCCCAGCCCGCGGTAGGCCAGCGGAAACGGGCCACCCGTGTAGGCATACGCGGCCAGGATGGAGGTCACGCCGATGGCGATCATCGGCCAGCCGCCGCGATAGATCAGGGGGATGCCGCACAAGGCGGCGCCGCCCAGGCAGAGATACGCCGCGGTCATGACCGAGCGCGGAGTGATCAGGCCCGCCGCCGTGACGCGCACCGGGCCGAGGCGCTCCGCCGTGTCCGCGCCTTTCTTGAAGTCGAGCGCGTCGTTGATCAGGTTCGTGGCGATCTGGATCAGCACCGCGCCGGTCAGCGCGCACCAGAACACCCACCACGTAATGGCCGGCGGCTCGTGCGCCGCCAGCGCGGTGCCCATCAACACCGGCACCACCGCCGCGGAGAGCGTCTTCGGTCGCGCGGCGAGGAGCCAGTTTCTCATGTTGTCGGTTGTCGGTTGTCGGTTATCCGGGAGCCGTTGCCGAGCGGAAATGCACAGACAACCGACAACGGACAACCGACAACCCTCTACGGAAATCTCTTGAATTTCTTGTAATCGGGCTTGCGCTTCTCCACGTACGCGTCCCTCCCCTCCTGCGCCTCCTCGGAGAGGTAATAGAGGAGCGTGGCGCTGCCGCCGAAGTCGAGCAGGCCGATCTGGCCGTCGCAGTCGGCGTTCATGGCCGCCTTCAGGAAGCGCAGGGCCATGGGCGAGAGCGCCAGCATCTCGCGGCACCACTTCAGCGTCTCGGTCTCGAGCTGGTCGAGCGGAACCACTGTATTGACGAGGCCCATCTCCAGCGCCTGTTTCGCGTCGTACTGGCGGCAGAGGAACCAGATCTCGCGGGCCTTCTTCTGGCCGATGATGCGCGCCAGATACGACGAGCCGAGGCCCGCGTCGAAGGAGCCGACCTTCGGGCCGGTCTGGCCGAAGCGAGCGTTCTCGGCGGCGATGGTGAGGTCGCAGACGACGTGCAGCACGTGGCCGCCGCCGATGGCGTAGCCGGCCACCATGGCCACGACAGGCTTGGGCATGCTGCGGATCTGCTTCTGCACGTCGAGAATGTTCAGGCGCGGGATCTTCTCTTTCGGGTCGACGTAGCCCCCCTTGCCGCGCACGCGCTGGTCGCCGCCGGAGCAGAAGGCGTCCGGCCCCTCGCCGGTCAGGATGACCACGCCGATGTCGGAGTCGTCGCGGGCCATGTCGAAGGCGAGCTTCATCTCGCCGACGGTCTTGGGACGAAAGGCGTTCCGCACCTCGGGACGATTGATGGTGATCTTGGCGATCCCGTCGTCGGTGCGCTCGTATTTGATGTCTTCGAAGTCGTGCAGTTTGTGCCAGGTCTCGGCGGCCATAGGCCGCGCACGTTAGTGCAAGTCGAGGAACGACCGCAATCGCGTCACGAGGAGCTCCGGCTGCTCCCACGGGACGCGGTGCCCGGCGTGCGGGCAGATCCACAGCTCGGCCGTGCGCAGGCGTTCGACGGCGCGCAGCGCGATCTCGAGGTATTTCGGGTCGCGCTCGCCGGCGATCCAGAGGACGGGCGTCTCGATCGACTCGAGGCGCGGCGGCGGGAGGACGGCCGGCGAGTACTCGCGGAGCTGACGGGCGAGCTCGCGGCGGTCGTAGTCTTCTTCGCGCCGCTCGAGGACATGGCCGCCGAAGACCGGCTGCGCGTTCCACGCCTGCATCAGCGACGACCACTCCTCGGTTTCGAATCGCCGCGCCCATGCTTCATCGCGCTGCCGGCGCGCCTCGTCGGGCGCGTTGAGGCCGGCGGAGATGATCACCGCCTTGTCGAAGCGCTCGCGCTGCAGGAGATCGAGGGCGAGGCGGCCGCCCATCGAGTAGCCGAGGAGCACGTTGCCTGCGACCCGCGGCAGAAAGTCGAAATCGGAGGGGAGGCCGAGGAAGCCGGGGAGCACGGTCAGGCCCACAGCGCGTCGTACCTTTCCCAGGCGCGGCGGGAGGCCTCGGCGTCGGGGCGGAGCTCGGTCACGTCGATGTCCCACATCTTCGCCCACTGCTCGAAGGAGAAGTGGTGCTCGTTCTCGATGATGCGCGCGCGAAGTTGCGGGTCGAGCGCGCGGAGCGAGGCCACGCGGCCGAAGATGCGTCCGCCGCCGTTGTTGACGATGACGATGCGGAACGGGGCGTCGAGCTGCGGCGCGATCCAGGGGGCGCCGAGGTCGTAGATGGCGGTGAGATCGCCGACGACGGCGACGTTGTGCGCACCGGGCGCGCACCAGCCGAGGAAGGTGGAGAGCTGGCCGTCGATGCCGTTCGCGCCGCGGTTGGCCTCGTAGACGAAGCCGCGCGGCGCGCGCGTGGCGGCGAGGTCCCATTCGCGGATGGGAAGGGAGTTGCCGAGGTAGACCCGCGCGTGTTCCGGCAGCTCGCTGGAGAGCCTGCGGAACATGGCCAACTCGGAGTCGGGCTCGTCGTCGAGGATCTGTTGGAAGCGTTCCGCGTAGTCTTGCTCGTCCATGGGTTCACCGTGGATGTGCGGCAGCGCTTCGATGGGGTGCACCTCGCCTCTCGTCAGGCCGGGGAAGGGGAGATCGCTGAAGTGCGTGACCGGGAGGTCCAGCGTTTCCAGGTCGCGCCAGAAGCGGAGGGTGGGGACGTTGCCGATTCTGATGACGCTGTCGAAGTTGGCCTTCGCGATCGTGCGCTCGAAGTGGAGGAGCGGGAGGTCGGGGTCTTCGCGGAGGCCGGAGAGAGGCTCGGCGTAGGCGGGGGCGTGGATTCGTTCTTTGACGAACTGGCGGTGCTTCTCCGCAAGCGCGCCGAGGAGGACCAACGGTCTGGAGTGCGGCAGCGCCAGCTGCCGCTCTCCATCGCGGCAGCGCAAGCTGCCGCGGGGGGCGGAGGCTGGCGCCTCCGCCATGGAGAGCGGCAGCTGGCGCTGCCGCACTCCATACTCTTCGAGTTCCACGTTTACGTGAAAGGGACCTTTCCCGGACCAATCGGAGGTCTCGGCGTAGACGCCGAAGATGCCTACCTGCTCGATGGCTTGCGGGGCGCCGGTGCCGCGAAATCTGGCGGGGCGGTCGGCGGTGATCAGAATCAACGGCAAGCCGGAGTAGTAGGCCTCGATCGTGGCGGGCAGCAGCTCGGCGACAGCCGTCCCCGAGGTCGTCACCACGGCCACCGGGGCGCCGTGCAGCTTGATGCGGCCGAGGGCGAAGAAGGCGGCGGAGCGTTCGTCGACGAACGAGAACAGGCGGACATCCAGCGTCCCGAGCACCGCCAGCAGCGGCGCGTTCCGCGAGCCGGCGCAGACGCAGAACTCCCCGACGCCGAGCGCCCGCACCGCGTCGATTACGCGCGATGCGCGCTCGACGCTGTCCATGCCTCCGATTCGATTCCGAAGAGCGACTTGACCTGGTCGCGCTTCTGGCGCAGCTCCTCCAGCTCGCGCTCGAGCTGGCTCTCCGGCAGGAGGCCGGCGCCGGAGCCGACGCGCACGCCGTCCCCTTTCCACTGCACGTTGCGGATGGCCACCAGCGCCAGCGCGGAGCGGTCCTCGCGCTCGACGCCGAACGGCGCGCCGAAGGTGCGGCGCTTCACGCCGCGGTCGGCCTCGCGCAGCCAGCGGTCGCCGGCGGGCGTGCGCGGCGAGACTCCCAGCGCCGCCGTGGGATGGAGGCGGCGCACCATCTCCGCGAACGACATCGCCTCCGAGCCCGCGGCCTCGGAGAAGAAGATCGGCGTCATCAGATGGGCGATGCCCGGCAGTCGCAGGAGGCCGAGGGGACCGACCTCGATGTTTCCGAACGGGGCCAGGCGGCGCACGATGTCGTCGACGACGAAGCGGTGCTCGCGGCGCTCCTTCGGGTCGGCGAGGAGCTCCTCGGCCCGCAGGACAGGACGGGTTCCCGCGAGGGCCATGGTCCGGTAGCCGCGCGCCTCGGCCTGGAAGAGCACTTCCGGGGTCGCGCCGATCATGCCGTGTCCGCCGTGCGCGTAGCCGTAGGCGTGCAGGCCGCGCGGCAGCATCGCCAGTTGCGCGGTGAGATAGCGCCACCAGCGTCCGCGCCGGGCAAAGCGGCCGTTCTCGAAGAGCACGGGGACGATCTTGTGGAACTCGCCGCGGTCGAAGTGCTCGCGCGCCGAGTCGAAGAGGCGCGTGAAGTCGTCGCGCGACGGCGGCTCCCACTCGATCTCCGGCACCTCCCCCTCGTCGAAGCGGGACGTCAGCTCCTCGAACGTCAGCTCCTCCCACTGCGCGGGATGGCGCCAGGGGTGCGGGTCATCGAGGAAAAAGTCGGTTATGTAGAATGCCGGCCGCTCCGGCCGCCGGAACGGGAGCTGCTCGAAGGGACCCCAGCCGACGAGCGCGCGCCCGGGCGAGGTCTGGATGAAGGCGAAGTCCCGCACGGCGGGAATTGTATGACCAACTACACCGGCCCCGACCCCGCGCGAATCCGCACCATGTTCGCCGCCATCGCGCGGCGCTACGACCGTGCCAACACCGTCCTCTCCGGCGGCGTGCATCACCTCTGGCGGAAGAAGGCCGTGCGCTATGCCGAGGTGCGGCCGGGCCAGCGCGTGCTCGACTGCGCCACCGGCACCGGCGACCTGGCCATCGCCTTCCGCAAGGCGGGCGCCGAGGTCACGGGGACGGACTTCGTCCCGGAGATGCTCGATCTCGCGCGCGTCAAGGCGCAGGACATCACCTTCGAAGTGGCCGACGTGACGCGCCTCCCCTACTCCGACCATGCGTTCGACGTCTCCAGCATCTCCTTCGGCATCCGCAATGTCGGCGACCCGCGCAAGGGGATCGCGGAGATGGCGCGCGTGGTGAAGAGCGGCGGACGGGTGATCGTGCTCGAGTTCGGGCAGCCGCGGTCGAAGCTCTTCGGCGCGCTGTACGACTGGTACTCGCGCGCCGTGCTGCCGCGCCTCGGCGGCGCGCTGACCGGCGAGCGCGATGCCTACAGCTACCTGCAGCGCTCCGCGGAGCGCTTCCCGTGCGGCGACGACTTCGCGCGGCTCATGCGCGAATCGGGCGACTTTGCCGAGGTGACGTATGTGCCGCTGACTTTGGGCGTGGCGTATCTCTACCGCGGCATCAAAACGTAAACGCAGGGCGGGCTTCAGCCCGCCTCTCCCGTGGGCGGCGGGCTGAAGCCCGCCCTACGTTCAGCAAACGTTCCGCGAGAAAGCGCCTTGTTTCGCGATACGCCTTTTCCTTGTCGAGATCGTGGCCTGCTTCCTCGTGGAAGACCATCTCTACTTTGCCGTTGCGTGACGCGAGAGCGCGGCCGTTCCGGACGCTGACCATGTTGTCGTCGAGGCCGTAGTGCGCCTGCGTGGCCGGCAGCCGCTCGGCGAACCAGAGCGCCGAGGAGGCGATGAGGTGCAGCCGTTGCTCGGCCACGCTGCGCGGCCTGGCCAGGAACGTCTCCAGGAACTGCCCGCCGATCCCGAACACGTCCGCCTTCACCCGCAGCCCCTCGGCCGCGCGCTCGCGCGGCGTCCAGCCGCTCTGCACCATCTCGAAGAAGTGATCGGTCGGCGCCGCCCAGGCGGCGACGCAGTCGAAGCGGCGGTCGCGGATGCCGGCCAGCAGCGCCACCGCGCCGCCGCGGCTCTTGCCGAAGGCGCAGACGCGCTCGCCGTCGGCCTCGGGAGTGACGGTCAGCGCCGCGGCGGTGAAGGCGAGGAAGTCGTCCGTCGCGCCGTCCCAGACGTCGGTGCGGTCGCCTTCCGAGGTCCAGCTCTTGCCGTCGAACTGCAGCACCTCGCCGCGATACGACGGCAGAAAGTAGACCGCGTCCTTGCCGAGCAGCTCCAGTGAGTACGGCGCGCGCGACAGGTCGAGCGGGAAGTAGCTCGGCGAGACGCCCTTCGCCTCGACGACCACCGGCGCGTTCGCCGCGCCGCGCGGGACGATCACGGCGCCGTAATGCAGCGAGCCGTGCACGCGATGGGAGAGGATGCGCACCTCGGCATCGCCGAGGACGCCGCGGTGGACGAGCTGCACGTCGCGCGGCGAGAGATCGCGCTTTGCCCAGCGCGCCAGCACCGTGTCGATCTCCGCGCGCGTCGGTTTCGCGAAGAGCGCGTCGAGCGACGGATCGAGCTCCATCATGCGCAGCGACTTCGCATCGCCGGCGGCCTCGAACGCTTTCTTCGCCTCGGCGCGGCGTCCCGCGGCGAGGAGCAGCGTTCCCTCGACCTGGCGCAGCTTCGCGTTCGACGGATGCTTCTTCGCGACGGCCGCGACGAACGTCGCCGCGTCGTTCCACTTCGACGGCAGTGCCCGGGCGAGGAACTCGCCCCAGGCGATGGCGACTTCGGGCGACACGGCCTTGGCCGCCTCGCGTGGCTTGCCGTGCATCAGCAGCTCCGCGGGGAGGCGGCGGTCGTGCGTCAGCCGCGGCATCGGCGCGTCGTGGCCGATGCCGTTCATCGTCAGCGAGACCACGCGGCCGCTTTCATCGCGCGTGAAGACCGCCTTCCGCTCCGGACGCTCGCGCGAGTAGAAGCGGTCCGCGCCGTCGGGCACCAGCTCCTGCGTCGCACGCCAGAAGAGGGGGCGCAGGATCAACGTGCCGTGCTGCTCCTTCACGTAGACCACGTTGCCATCGCTTTGCTGATAGCGGCCGGCGTAGTCGGAGGACGACAGCAGGGCGGTGAGGAGGAGGAAGAGCATGAAGGCACGATACGGTCTGGAGTGCGCGAGCGCCAGCTCGCGCTCTCCATGGGGGCAGCGCCAGCTGCCCCCGCCCGCCGCGGCTGGCGCCGCGGCATCGAGAGCGGCAGCTGGCGCCGCCGCACTCCATACGTATACTCACGCCCGGTCCAATGGAAGTCGAGGTCTTCAAGTTCGGCGGGGTGGCGGTCGGCAGCGCCGAGGCTATCCGCATCGCCGCGGCGCATGTGAAGCGCGCCGCTCCGCGCGTGGCCGCGATCGTGTCGGCCGCGAACGGCGTCACGGACATGCTCCTCGACGCCGCGCAGGCCGCGCGGCACGGCCACCGCGAGGCGTATCTCGACGCGGTGCAGCGCTTCGAGAAACGCCACGAAGAGCTGATCGCCGGCACGCTCAAGCACGGCAAGGAGCTGCGCGCCCTCGTCGCCGCGTCGGCGCAGGAGATGCGCGCCATGTGCGACAGCATCGCCGTCCTGCGCGAGCTCACGCCGCGCGCGCAGGACTCGCTGGTGGCCCGCGGCGAGCGCGTGCTGGCGCGCATCTTCGTGGCCGTGCTGCGCGAGCAGGGAGTCGACGCCGAATACATCGACGCCCCCGACGTCATCACCACCGAGCGCCGCCTCGGCAGCCTCTGGCCGGTCTTCCCGAAGTGCGAGCGCGCCGCGAAGAAACTGGTGCATCCCATCCTCGAAGCAGGCCGCGTCGCGATCCTGCCCGGCTACATCGGCAGCGGTCCCGACGGCGAGGTGGTGACCCTCGGCCGCGGCGGCTCCGACTTTTCCGCCGCGATTCTCGCGCGCAGCCTCAACGCAAAAGCGGTGACGCTCTTCAAGGAAGTGGACGGCCTCATGACCGCCGATCCGAAGAGCGTCCCCTCCGCGCGCGTGCTCGCCGAGCTGCACTACCGCGAGGCGGCAGAGCTCGCGTTCTACGGGGCGAAGGTGCTGCACCCGCGGACGATGATCCCGCTGGTGGACCGGAAGATCCCGCTCTTCGTGCGCAACACGTTCCGCGACGGCAGCGTCACCCGCATCGCCGACGACGTGAAACCGGGCGCCTACCCCGTCAAGGCCCTGACCGCCATTCACCGCCAGTCGCTGGTCTCCATCGAAGGGTCGGGGATGATCGGCGTGCCCGGCGTGGCGGGACGCGCGTTCACCGCCCTCTCCAACGCCGGCCACTCGGTGTCGATGATCAGCCAGGCCTCGAGCGAGGCCAGCATCTGCTTCGTCGTCCCCGAGGCGGAGGCGGCGCACGCCGTGGCCGCGCTGGAAGAAGCGTTCGCCAGCGAGCGGCGCGCGAAGCTCATCGACCGCATCCGCGCGGAGAAGGCCATCGCCCTCATCGCCGTGGTCGGCCTGGGCATGCGCGGGCGTCCCGGCATCGCCGCGCGCACCTTCTCCGCGCTCAGCGGCGCGCACGTGAACGTCGTGGCCATCGCCCAGGGGTCGTCGGAGCTGAACATCACCGTGGCCGTCGACGAGGGGGACGCCACGCGCGCGCTGCAGGCGCTGCACAACGAGTATCAGCTCGACAAACTGCATCCGCTCGCCGACGCCACCGGCCGCGAGTCGAAGCTCACGCTCCTCGGCTTCGGACAGATCGGGCGCGAGCTCGCCGCCCAGCTCATCGCGCAGGGAAAGCATCTCCGCGACAAGCTCGGCGTCGACATCGCCGTCGTCGGCGTGGCCGACCGCTCCGGCATCCGCGTCCAGGAAGAGGGCTTCAGCACCGCGGAGCTGCAGAAGCTCGCGCGCCGGAAAGCCTCCGGGGAGCGCCTCTTCGGCACGGGCTCGCTGCTCTCGATCGCGGAGCTGCAGGCGGCGATGGAGAAGGAGCTGTGGCTCCTCCCCTCGCATCGCCCGATCCTCGTCGACCTGACCTCGGAAGACACGGCGCCGCTCATCCAGAAGGCCTTGGAGAACGGCTTCCACGTCGTCCTGGCGAACAAGAAACCGCTGGCGGTCTCGCAGCTCGCGTTCGACGAGCTGATGGCCACCGCGCGCGAGCGCGGCCTGTCGCTGCGCTACGAGGCCACGGCCGGGGCGGGGCTGCCGGTGCTCGATACGCTCGCCAAACTGCACGAGGCAGGCGACCGCGTGGAGACGATCCTCGGCGCGTTCAGCGGCACGCTCGGCTTCATCATGAGCGCGCTGGAGGAAGGAAAGCGTTTCAGCGACGCGGTGCGCGAGGCGTGGAAGCTCGGCTACACCGAGCCCGATCCGCGCGACGACCTCTCCGGCACCGACGTGGCGCGCAAGGCGCTGATCCTGGCGCGCACGCTGGGGCGCCGCCTCGAGCTGGGCGACATCGCCCTGGAGTCGCTCTTCACTCCCGCGGTGGACGACTCCGATCCGGCGCGCTTCGTCGACAAGCTCAAGTCCCTCGACGACGCCTTCGCCGAGCGCGTGAAACGCGCGGCGAGCGAGAACAAGGTGCTGCGCTATGTGGCCAAGATCGCCCCGCGCTCGATCCGCGTGGGCGTGGAGGCGGTGCCGCACGCCTCGCCGCTCGGCCGGCTGAAGGGGACCGACAACACGATCGTCATCCAGTCGAAGCGCTATCACACCAATCCACTGGTCGTGACCGGCCCCGGCGCCGGCGCGGCGGTGACGGCGGCGGGCGTGCTGAACGACATCGTGGCCATCACCATGCACGAGCGCCGCAAGGTGCGGCGGTGAGCGAGACCGCCTTCGCCCCCGGCTCGATCGGCAACGTCGGCCCCGGGTTCGACGTCCTCGGCCTGGCCGTCGACGGCATCGGCGACACCGTGACCGTCGAGCTGACGGAGGAGGCGTCGCGCATCGAAGGCGTGACCGGCCGCGACGCGGAGCTCGTCCCGCGCGACCCGGAGCGCAACTGCGCGGCCATCGCCGCGAACGCGTATCTGCGCCCGTTCGGGCTCCGCGCGATCGTGACCATTCACAAGGGACTGGCGCTCGCGGGGGGGATGGGCGGGAGCGCGGCATCGAGCGTGGCGGGTGCGTATGCCGCGGCGCTGGCCCACGCTGTCATCCTGAGCCGCGTAGACCGCGAAGGACCCCCTGCGGCGGAGCGAGCATGGGGGTTCAGCGGGGGATCCTTCGCCGTCTCCGCGGCTCAGGATGACAGGGTGAGGGCCGTCCTGGCCGCGGCCCTCGAAGGCGAAGCGGCCGTGGCCGGCCGCCACCTCGACAACATCGCCCCCAGCACCGTCGGCGGCCTGGCCCTCTCGCGCAGCATCGATCCGATCGACGTCATCAAACTGCCCGTCGGCGCGGAGTGGTGGATCGCGCTGGTCACGCCGCGCGTGCGCATCCAGACCAAGGAAGCGCGCGCGCTCCTGCCCGACAAATCCGATCGCGCGGAGTGGATCCAGCAGATGGCCAACACCACCGCCCTCGCGCACGCCTTCGCCGTCGCCGACGGAGAGCTCCTCCGCCGCGCGCTCGACGACCGCTACGCCGAGCCGCGGCGCGCGCCGCTCATCCCGCGCTTCCACGACGTCAAGCGCGCCGCGCTCGAGGCGGGCGCCTTCGGCTGCTCCATCAGCGGCTCCGGCCCGACGCTCTTCGCCGTCGCGCCGGACGAGCGGACCGCGAGAGAATGCGCGGCGGCCATGGAGCACGCATTCGGGGAAGTTGCCGGGGCCCACGTCGGAAAGATCGCAACAGAGGGGGTGAGACGAGCGATGAACGATGAGCGATGAGCGATGAACGCGCCCCGCGCGGCTCATCGCTCATCGCTCATCACTCATCGCTCGCTGTTATGGAGTGGCTCCAATGCATCTCGTGCGCGTCCCGCTACGACGAGCTCGAAGTCCGCTACACGTGCGACGCGTGCGGCGGCCTGCTCGCCGTCGAGCGCGACAACTTCATCGACCGCAACTCCTTCGACGACCGGCTCACCTCGTGGGCGCCGATCGACAAGAGCGGCGTGTGGCGCTTTCGCGAAGGGGTGCTCAACCTCGACCGCGTCATCACCCATCCCGAGGGAGGGACGCGGCTGTACGAGCGCGAGGGAGTGCTCTACAAGCA
>DASPMO010000140.1:0-24258 GCA_035627015.1 Thermoanaerobaculia bacterium
GCGGGCTTCAGCCCGCCCACCCCGCCCGAGAGGCGGGCTGAAGCCCGCCCTACGTTTTCTAGCTGCATGGGCCACCCCCACATTCGGTGACTCCCTCGGGCTGGCGTGGGAACTTGAACATGGGGAGTCGGGCGCCGTCGATCTTGATGGTGTCGGCCCAGCGGTCGGTGGGCGGGAGAAAGTCGCCCGCGCCGATGTAAGTCACGTAGTCGTCCTGCTCGATGCCGTCGCCGGAGACGCCGAGGCCGCCGACGAGCTGGCCGTTGCGCACGAGCGGCGTCGCTCCGGCGAAGAAGGTCACGCCGTTCTGGTTCGCATTGGCGAGCTGCGAGCCCTGCGAGCAGGGACGCGTCACGTTGCCGAGGTAGAGCGTCGAGTACCACGGCCCCGGCGCCGGATCGAAGACGCGCGAGTCGATCCCCGGCGGGAAGAACGGCTGCGCGCCGAAGCCGATCGTGCGCGTCGTCACCCACGTCCCCGCCGGAATCCCCGGCAGGTCGGTGCGCGCGCGCGGATCGTTGCTGTTGAAATAGACGACGTTGCGCGCCTTGGCCGGGACGACGTCCACGGCGTCGAAGAGCGCGTCGGGCATGCGGTAGTGCGCGAGGATCGAGCCGTCGGTGTCGACGACGGTGATGATCATGCGCGCGTAGCTGTTCAGCGGCAGGCGCACCTGCGCGCGCGTCCGCTTCGAGGCGGCCACGCTGCGCTGCACGATCTGGTCGACTTCCGCGGCCGACAGCAGCGTCCCCGCCCGCGGTCCGACGAGATAGCCGTTCGGCGCGCAGCCGCCGAACGCCGGGCCGTAATAGAACGTCCCGTTCGCGGCGCCGGCGCTGGTGCCGTTCGGGCGCTCCAGGCCGACCGGCAGGCCGTTCGAGTTGAAGCGCAGCTTCGCGTTCGGGCCGAGGAACGGCAGGCGGATGCCTTCGATGAAGACGTTCCCCGGGAACGGGAGCGGGTAATACGGCACGGGGACGATGCCGGCCGCGCCGAAGGCGCCGGTGACGGCCGCGAACTCCTCGAGGTCGGTGTCGTTGTCGATGCCGTAGACGCCGATGGCGCCGAGGAGCTTGGCCTTGGTGACGATGCCGCGGTTGAGGTCCGCCTCGAGCACGCGGTAGAGCGGAATGCCGCCCGGCCGCACGGGACGGTCGCCGACCCGCTGCGGATTCGGCTGGTCGTCGAACTGGATCTTGCCGGTGACGAGGCCCGCGCCGCAGCCGGCGGAGGTGGTGGAGTTGCAGAGGAGATCGGTCGCGGGCGTGGCCAGGTTGGCCCGGAAGGCCTCGATGGAGCGCGCGCGGACGACGCACTGGCCCGCGTTCCACGCGGCGTTCAGGTCGCAGCCGCGGTTCGACTGCTCGATGCCGTACAGCGCGCCGCTGGCGGTGTTGGTCAGTCCCGGCGGGAAATGGACCTGGCTGATGAAGCGGATGGTGCGCGAGGAGAGCGGCGCCTGGCTGTTGCTGAAGAAGGCCGCCGTGCGGGCCACGCCGAGAGCCAGATCGTCGTTGGCCTGGAGAAAGCCGGGCTGGCGGTAGACCGCGAGCGGGCGTCCGGTGCGGTCGACGACGGCGATCGTGGCGGTGTCATTGTTCAGCGCCGCCGCGGCCGCCTCGACGATGGCCTGCACCTCGGCCGCGCTCAGCGCGTTGAAGGCCTCGGGAGTGCCATCCCCCACCGCGCCGTCCGTGCACGACTGCTGCGCCGTGAACTGCAGCACGCAGCCCGGCAGCTCCAGATGATCGGCCGGCAGCGTCACCGCGCGCACCGCGCGCTGCTTCGCCAGCACCGGCGACACCACCGCCGCGATTACAAGGGCCCCGATGAACTTCCAACGCATCGTTATCCCGCCCTCCGTTGTTGCTGGTTGCTGGTTGCTGGTTCGTTGCGGTTTCTCGAGATGCCACCACGAACCAGCAACCAGCCACCAGCAACAACCCCTAAATCTGATACACGAACGTAGCCGCATTATCCGCGAGGACGATCGTGTCTCCCCGCTTGAGCTCTACCTCGGTGATGCGCTTGCCGCCGACGAAGGTGCCGTTGGTCGATCCCTGGTCGATGGCCCACACCTTCCCGCCGCGCGGCATCACGCGCACGTGGCGCTTGGAGACCCGGCTGTCGTTGATGACCACCTGGGCCATCGAGGCGTCGCGGCCGATGTAGACGCCGTCCCCTTCGATGACCACGCGCTGTCCTTCATTCGGACCGCTCGTGCAGAGAATCATGCCGTACCACTCGACGAACTCCGTCGAGCCGCCGGACTTGGCGGCGGCCTGCACGTCGGAGAGATTGCCGATACGCGTCGCCTCCGCCGGAGCGGAGAAGCTCGCCGCGGGAGGCGGTGCCGGTGCCGGTGCCGGCGCCGGCGGCTCGGGCGTGCGGACGGGAGGCGCGGGCGGAGGCGCCTGCGCCTGCGCGGGCAGCGGCGGCGGTGCGGGCCTCGGCGCGGCCGGCGCGGCGGGACGGTCGTCCCCCTTGCGCGTCAGCCGCTGGAAGAGCGCGATGCCCACCGGCACGAGCACGACCAGCACGAGAATGGTGATCGTGATCAGCACGATCGAATCGAGCATCCGCGGTTCCCCTCCCGAAGTCCCGGACGTGCCCCCTGCGCTGGGCAACGCCGCGGCAGCAGCCAGTAGCGGTTTCGAGCGCACATGATACTCGTGACAGGTCACGCACGAGCTGGCGGCGTTCACGCCGCCGCCGTGGCACGAGGTGCAGTCGCTCTTGACCGGCATGTGCACGTCGGCGGTATTGACACTATTCCGCAGTCCTTTGTGGCACGACTCGCAATCGAGCCCGCTGTGCGCGGTGTGGGTGAAGCGCGAGCCGGGCATCCACTCGGTGACGATCTTCGGCGGCTCGACGGCGTAGCGCTCCCCTTTCCGCTGCAGCGCGTGGCACTTCTCGCACTTCACCTTCACCACCTGCGTGGCGTTGATGATGGCCCGCTCGTCGAGACCGACCACGCCGCGGCGCGTGAGGATGCGCCGCACTTCGGCCGGCGACTTGCCGATGATGTCGCGGTTGCCGGCGTAGGTGGTGGCGATATAGCCGTAGGTGAGCTGCGGGTCGCCGCCGTGCGGGATCTCGGCCGTCGGGAAACGGGGGTCGAAGGTGAGCTTGTGGCAGCGCTGGCAGTGCTGCTCGAACTCGAGCCGCACCGGGTCGGCCTTGCCGCGCGTGACGACGAGCTTGTGGCAGCCGTCGCACTTCAGTTCTTCGCGCCTGCCGGTGGCGTTGAAGATGCCGCCCTTCCGAAGATGCAGCTTGTGGTTGAAGCGGACGTTGTTCGGGTCGGCGACCGAGGTCAGCTCGGGGTGGTCCTTGCCGAACGAGGTGATGCTGCGGATCGCGGAGTCGCCCGCCAGCGCCACCTTCACGTGCGGCGCGAGGTTGGCGTGGCAGGACGCGCAGGTCTGGTCGTCGACCAGGGCCAGCTTCTGCAGCTCGCGGTGCTCGGCGTGGCAGGCCATGCACGTGAGCGGGTCCTTCTCGTTCTCGGCGTGCTGCGCGCGCTGGTGACACTGCATGCAGCGCTCGTCCTTCACGCTGTTCCACGGGTCGTGACAGGCCTCGCAGTTCCTGGCTACTTCCTGCGCGTTCGCCCGCGCGTGCGCCGACGACACGCCGCCGGGCATGAACGCGGTCTGTTTCTCCGGCTTCGTGACCTCGGCGACGACGTACAGCGTGACGATCAGGCCGATGGCGACGAGGCTCAGTTTGGTCAGCCAGACGCGGCGCAGGCGGAAGGCGTCCGCGTAATCGACCTTCGGCGCGCGCACCGGCGGACCGCCCGCCGCCGCGACCATCGGGACTTCTTCATCTTCCTCTTCGACGACGGCCGCCGCCACCGGCTTCGGCTTCGTCACCAGGCGGAGGAAGAGCGGCTTCTTCGGCTCCGCGACCTGC
This sequence comes from Thermoanaerobaculia bacterium, assembly GCA_035627015.1. Lineage (GTDB taxonomy): Bacteria > Acidobacteriota > Thermoanaerobaculia > Gp7-AA8 > Gp7-AA8 > QHVT01. The sequence continues at coordinate 3,922 of DASPMO010000140.1, forward strand.
ACCTCGATGCGCAGGTCGCCCACCTCGATGACGTCGCCCTTGGCCAGCCGCGCCGTCTCGACCGGCTTGCCGTTCACGTACGTGCCGGTGATCGAGCCCTTGTCCGTGACGCTGTAGCCGGCGGAGTCGCTCTCGATGATGGCGTGCTCCAGCGCGACGGCCGGGTTGTCCGAGCGCAGCTCGGCGTTCGTCCCGCGCCCGATGCGCAGCACGGACGCGCGGATCTCGCTGAGCGAGATCTGCCGGCCCGTGACGCGCTGGATGACGAAACTCATGGACTCGCTTCGCTCGTCGTTACTGGGTTACTGGTTGCTGGTTCAAGGCAGTGCACCGCCTTGAACCAGCAACCAGTAACCAGCAACAGCCTCTAAAACACCTTCCCGTAATAGAAGACGGCCACCACGTGCACGGTTCCGAACACGAGGACCGCGATCGTGACGGGCACGTGGATGTACAGCCAGAACTCGAGGATGTTCTTGTAGCGCTGCTGATACATGAGGCGCATCAACAGCTCTTTGCGCTGGCGGGAGAAGACGAGCATCTGCCGCAACTGCTCCTGCTCCTCCTTCCCCACGAGGGCCAGGAGCTTCGACCAGTCGGCCGCCGTCTGCTGCGACTTGCGGCGCATGCGGGAGAAGAGCAGCCGCCATCCCGCCAGCCACCCCGGCATGGACTCTTTCATCAGCCCGTCGTAGATGCGCACGAACGGCTGCGAGCGACCGTTGGCGAGGCGGGCCATGTTGCGGGCGAGCTGGTTGAGCTGCGTGGAGATCTCTTCGACGGTGAGGTTGCTCTCGACCTCGGTGAGCAGGCGCGGGACGGTGACGAAGAAGATGGCGCCGGCGATGCCGCTCAGCACGACTACGGCCACGAGGATCAGCGTCGTCACCGCCACTTTGTCGTTGAAGCGCCCGCCCGTGTGCAGCACGAGCAGCACCAGCACCAGGATGCCGAGGTAGATGTGCGACTGCAGCCACTGCTCCATCGTCCCGAAGCGGGAGCGGTAGGAGCGCTTGCGGATGCCGTAGTACGCCAGGAGGAGGATGAGCAGGTAGCCGGCGGTGCCGAAGATCAACCCGACCAGCGAGCCGCCGTGGGTGAACTCGCGGCGCGCGCTCCAGACGAAGGCCGCCACGGTGACGGCGAGGAGCACGACGAAGATGCGGCGCCAGATCACGCCGCTGCGTGCTACGGGCATACTACCGCCCCCCTCCCACCGGCGGGCTGAAGCCCGCCTTACGTTGAGCCCGGGCGCGGAGCCTGCCAAACGTAGGGCGGGCTTCAGCCCGCCGGGCACTACGACAAGATGTCATTGCGCCCCTCCCCGCGTGATCACGATCTCCTCCAGCGTGGTGCGGTACTCGTCCGGCGTCAGGCGGATGGCGGCGCCCGTGGGGCAGCTCCGCACGCAGGCCGGGCCGCCTTTGATGTCGCGGCAGAGATCGCACTTCACGGCCTTGGTCTGCTCGACGTCGCTCTTGTGGCCGCCGCCGAACAGCTCCTTGACCCACGAGAAGAGCGACTTCTTCGGCTCCACGTGGATCATGAAGATGTTGCCGTAGGGGCAGTTGCGCTCGCAGTTGCCGCAGCCGATGCAGTTCGACTTGATGTACACCTCGCCGCGCGGGTCGCGCACGAGCGCGTCCGGCGGGCAGTCGAGCATGCACAGCGGGTTCTCGCACTGCCAGCAGGAGTTCGGCGCGAGGAGGTTGTAGAACTTGATGCCGGTGAGGGAGAGGCGGGCCTGCCCGTCGTCGTGCACTCCCTCGCAGCCTTTGATGCAGTTCGAGCAGCGGATGCAGCGGTGCTCGTCGATGATCAGCGTCTGCGTGCCCATGACCACTTCCTCGCGGATGAGGTCCCCGAGCACCGCGCCCGACCCAGGCGTGGCCTCGGCCACGAGGCTGGCGATGCGCCGCTCCTCGAGCTTCTTCATCGGCACGTCGCGCAGCTCGGGCCGCGCGGCGATGAAGTCGTTGAAGTCGCGCTTGGAGAGCTTGATCAGCTCCGAAGGGAAGATCGTCGAGACCGTGGCCGTGCGCGCCGAGTCGGAGAAGAGCGCCGCCTCGCCGAAGAAGTTGCCGGCCACGAGGTAGGAGAGCACGACCTCCTTGTCGCCCGACTTCTTGGCGATCTTCACCATGCCGTTGCGGATCAGGTAGAAGGCGTCCGCCTTGTCCCCTTCCTTGAAGACGACGGCGTCCTTGCCGAAGGCTTCGGTCGTGGCGGCGTCGACGAGCTCACCCAGCGCCGCCTCCGGAATCCCGGGAAACAGATAGCCGCCGAACGCGCGCAGCATGAAGGCCTGGTCGACGAGGTTCTTCGCCTTCGGTGCGTTGCCGAGAAGCTTGAGGATCGACTTGCGGGGGATCTCGATGATGCGCGTCGGGCCGACGGCGATGGCCGTGGCGGTGCGGCGGCGTCCGGAGATGAGCGACATCTCGCCGAAGAAGTTGCCGGCGGTCAGCTCGGCGATCTTCACCTCGCTCGCGGCCTGCTCCGGCGTGCGCCGCAGCTCCACGCGCCCCGAGGCCACGATCAGGAAGTCGTTCGTGTAGTCGTTCTGGCGGATGATCGTCTCGCCCGGCTTGTACTCGCGCACTTTGGCGGCGAGGAACGTCTCGCGGAGCTGCTGCTCGTCGGCGGCCGCGAGCAGGGGGATGCGGCCGCGCAGCGCGGCGATGCGCTCGCGTACGGAGCCTTCCCAGTACGGGAGGCGCTCCTTCAGCACCGCCTCGTCGGCCGGCTCCACCGCGCGGCCCATGAGGTGCTCGACCACTTCCCACCCCTGGTTCATGCCCAGCTTGATGAGATCGCGGCCGCTGGCGGCGCCGATGAGGAAGAGGCCGGGGACGCTCGACTCGTAGACCTGCGAGAGGATGGGGCGCGCGTCCGCGCCGTCGCCGCTGTATTTGATGCCGACGGACTCGAAGAACTTGCGCGGCGCGTCGGCGCCGAGCTTGAGGAAGAGCAGTTCCGCGGGAACGCGCGTGACCTGGCCGCGCACGTTGAGGTCGCAGTAGCCGTCGAACACTTCCTTCACGGTGGTGTTGAAGTAGATCGTCATGCGCCCCGAGGCCTGGCGGGAGAGGACGTCGCGGATCAGGATGTCGTTTGCTTTCGTGATCTCCCCGCCGCGCACGATCAGGCCGACGCGGTTCTCGTCCGAGAGCGAGATGGCGATCTCCAGCGCCGAATCGCCCGCACCGACGACGAGGATGTCCTGCTCCGAATGCTCCGCCGGATCATTGAGCCGCTGGCGCACGTGCGGCAGGTTCTCGCCGGGGCAGCCGATCTTGCGCGGGTTGCCCTGCGTGCCCATGGCCAGCACGACCTTGCCTGCGTCGTACTCGGCGCCGGCGGCCGTCTTCACCTGGAAGCGGTCGCCCTCCTTCCTGATCGACTTGACCTCGGCGTTGTAGGCGACGTTGAGCTTGCGGCCGTCGGCGTACTGCTGCCACGCGGCGAGGATCTGCTCGCGCGAGCCGGCCTCGAACGGCAGGTCGCCGCGCGCGGGGATCATCACCGGCTCGGCCATGACGAACTTGCGCGCCTGGTAGCTGTAGATGGTGTCGGAGAGATGGTCGGTGCGCTCGAGGAGCACGTACGACAGGCCGTTGGCCTGGGCGTGGGCCGCGGTGGCGAGGCCCGCCGGGCCGGAGCCGACAATGGCGAGATCGAATCGGGACATGAGGGTTTCCTGGGCGATTATTCGAGGTTCATCATCTGCGTCTTCGGCGCAGCCACGGCTTCCTGGGCGACGTTGAACGTCATGATGATCTTGCCGAGACGGACCACGTCGCCGTCGGCGAGCACGCGTGGCTTGTCCACTTTCTCGCCGTTGACGAACGTGCCGTTGCGGCTCTGCAGGTCTTCGATGGTGAAGCCCTCGGCCGAGCGCGTGACGCGCGCGTGCCGCGAGGAGATGCTGCCGTCGGGGATGCTGACGGTGCAGTCGGGCGCACGGCCGATGACGCACTCCGCGTCGAGCAGCGGGTAAACCGACTCCGGCCGGTCGTCGGGCGTGAGCGAGCCGACCAGCGTGTTCTTCTTCTCCATCGTCTTCGGCGCGAGGGTGTTGCGGGTGATGACGTCGCGCTCGATGCGCGTCACTTCCGCGTCCTCCAGCACCGGGATGGGGGCGGTCTTCGGCGCGAACGGGTTCTCCGCCTCCGGACCGGCCGACACGATGAGGCCGAGCTCTTCGAGCTTCTTCAGCCGCTCTTCGAGCTGCTTGCGGTCGAGGCCCAGGTCGGTCGTGAGCTGGGCGAGCGTGCGTCCGGTGGAGAGGCGGAACAGGATCTTGAACTCTTCGCCGGAGAGGCTGACCTCCTGCTGCGCCGGGTTCTCGACGACGCGGAAGATCGTGTCGTCGCGATAGCTCCCCTCGGCGCGCTTCTGCGCCTCCTCGAGGAGCGCCGGCACCGTCAGCGCGAGGCGCTTCGCGTTCTCGGGGAGCGTGAAGGAGTCGAGGAGCGTGAAGCTGCCCCCCTCCCAGGCAAAGAGGTCGAGCACCGCATCCGTGGCGTCGGCGACTTTGTTGGCCTCGGCCCAGACGATGTGCTCGCCCTCGAAGAAGACGCGCGTCCGGCGCCCGGCATTGTCGAGATCGAGCGTCCCGTTTTGATTCCGGCTACAGAGGAACGTCAGCAGCTCCGCGGCAGGAAAGTGCCGCAGGCTTCCCTGAAGGATGACCTGCATGATTCTGGTAAGTGTAACTCACCACAATTCAGCAATCTCCGTGTACGTTCCCTCCTTCGCCTCCGGCACGTATTCGAACCCGCGGCCGAGCGGGTCGTCGTTGCGCACCTTCGTGTAATCGATGCCGAGGGCGGAGTAGATCGAGCAGGTCACATCCTCGGGGCGGACGTCGCGTTTGGCGCTCCAGCCGTAGTCGACCACGGCGCTTCCGGTGGCGTTGGTCTGGCCGATGACCCGGCCGCCGCGGGTGCCGCCGCCGGCGAAGACGATCGACTGCCGCAGGTAGTGATCGCGCCCTCCCTGGTTGTTCAGCGGCCCGACGGTGCGGCCGAACTCGGCAGTAATGACGACCAGCGTGTCCTTGAGGATGTTCATCGCCGCGAGATCGGTCAGCAGCGCGGAGAGCGCGTTGTCGAGCTCCGCCCCCTGCGTGTAGAGCGACTGCGCGGCGTTGCGGTCATAGATGTCGGAGTGATGGTCCCAGCCGCCGAGGGTGGCCTGGATGAAGCGCGTTCCCTTGTTCGACGCCGCCAGGTTGCGCGCGACGATGAGGGAGTCGCCGAAGTTCGTCGCGCCGTAGCGCGTGTGCTCTTCATCGTTGAAGGTAAAGAGCGTGTTGATGCCCGGCGCGTCGATGAGCGTCCTGGCCTGCGCGTAGAAGTCGTCCATGTCCGCGGCCGGCTTCCCGAGGGAGTCGTCGCCGCGGCAGCAGTCGAGCTTGTGCATGAGGTCCCAGCGGCGCGAGAAGCGCTCCGCCCCGTCGGGGTGCGAGAGCGTGGAGAGCCCCGTCGCCGCCGACGTCACGCCGAACGGCGCGTACTTCGCCGGCAGGTAGCCCGACGTCGGGATGCCGCCGGAGTTCAGGGCGATGAAGCCCGGCAGCACGTCCGCGGGGGTGCGCGCCGTCTGCGACTCGAGCGAGACCACCGCTCCCATGTGCGGCGCGATGGCGCCCGTCGCTCCGCCGGGATTGCGTGCGATCTGCGCCCACACCTGTCCGAGCTGGTGCACCGCCGCCCACGACAGCCCGCTGCGGACGATGGTCAGCTTGTCGAGGTGCTCGGCCGTCTTCGGCATCACGCCTTTCGGCCAGCGCACGTCGCCGTAATTCGTCGGCGCGAAGTCGCCCGGCGTCCAGGCCCCTTCCTTGAAGTCCCACAGGTCCGTCTGGCTCGGCGCACCCGACAGGAAGATGAAGATGCAGCTCTTCGCGGAGTTGCGAAGCTGCGGCGAGGCGCTCGACGTCTGTCCGAAGAGCAGGCGCGGGTCGACCACGTCGGCGAACCACGAGGCCACGAGGCCCGTGCCGGCGACGCGCATGAAGTTGCGGCGCGAGAAGGCGTTCATACGAAGAGGAACTCCAATGAGTTGATGAGGACGTACTGCAGGTCCTCGGTGCGCTCGACGAGCGGTCCGCCGTTCAGGTAGTCGACCGCGATCTGTTTCTCCTGCGCCGTCGGCCTGCGCGACAGCGTTTGCAGGTAGAGCCGCTCCACGATCTGTCCGCGATCGGTGAGCGTGGACGTGAGGATGCCGACCGTCGACGTGGGCGTGCGGCGCACGCGGTCGGTGACGACGCGGTCGTTCATCATGGCCAGCGCCTGGGAGATGGCACTGTCGTTCGTGCGCGCCACGTCGTCGCGATTGCCGCGGCCGAAGTTGTTCATCAGCAGTCCGGGCGGCGTGCGCCGCGCATCCAGCGGGTCGGGCAACTGCATGGCCCGGTTCATCAGCGGCATCCCCTGCACCGTGAAGTTGTAGCGCTGGTTCGTGGCGGTGCCGATCGCGTCCACCAGCACCTCGGCCTGCAGGCGCCGCGGCTGGCGCCGCGCAAAGTACGACTCGTCCGGATGCGGGCCGTCGTAGCGGGACGAGAGCTGATACGCGTTCGACAGCGCCATGGTGCGGAGCATCTCGCGCAGGTTGTAGTTCTTGGCGATGAAGCTGTCGGCCAGTTTCTCGAGCAGCACCGGATGCGAGGCCTGGGTGTCGAGCTTGGCCAGGTCGAAGGCGTTGACCGGCTCCACGATGCCGCGGCCGAACATCTCCTTCCACAGCAGGTTCACCGTGTTGCGCGCGAACTGGCGGTCGGCGGTGAGCATGCGGCCGTAGGCGGCGCGGTACGACTCGCCGAGGCGCGGCGACTCGCCGGTGGTGATGAAGGCGGGCGTGACCACGGCCGGCTGCCCCGCCTTCGGCTGGCGCGGCGACTTGTTGCCGTCGGTGGTGTTGAGCCGGTACGCGCCGAGGTTGTTCACCCCGACCTGGAAGCGAATGATGTTTGCGTTCGGATTGGCGGGATCGGTGTAGCGCTCGCCGCGCAGGGTGGTCCGCGAAAAGAACGCGGCCATCTTCCAGAAGTCCTCGCGCGACTTGCCGCGCAGGTACCAGTTCACCATCTCCAGATGCCCCTGGCCGTCGTGGCAGGAGATGCAGAGCATCGGGATGCCGAGGAACTTCTCGGCCGAGTGCGCGGCCAGGTTGTCGAGCGTGTCCTGCGGCGGGCCGTTGGGCTGGATCTGGCGGACGACGTAATTCGCCACGCCGCTCTCGAAGTTGTTCCCCTCCCCCGCCAGCAGCTCGCGGATCATGGCGTCGAACGGCTTGCCCGTGGCGATGGAGTCGCGGATCCAGACGTGATAGGCGTTGCGGCCGAGGTAATACTCGCGCGAGCTCGTGGAGATCTGCACGTTCTGCACGAGATCGCCGAACCACATCGTCCAGCGGTCGGTGAAAGCGTCGGAGCGCAGCAGGTCGTCGATCTTCTTCGCGCGCTTGTCCGCCGAAGTGTCGGCCAGGAACGCGTCGACCTCCGAGGCGGCGGGGATGGTGCCGGTGAGGTCGACGTAGATCCGGCGGAGGAACTCCTCGTCTCCCGCCGGGTCCGCCGGCTTGATGCCGGCCGCGGCGAGCCTGGCGAAGATCTCACCGTCGATGTCGTTGCCGAAGGGACTGCGCACGGCGCGGTGCCGGCTCGGCGCCGCAAATGCGAACAGCCCCGCCACGGTCACAACCAGCAGCAGTGCGCGTTTCATATGGTTACCTGACGTCCGGCGGACGCGCGGCGTTTACACGTCCGTGCGCTCGAGGTCGTGAATCTTGCGGATATCGACGCTGATTGTCCCTCTTTCGTCCTTCGGGCGGAACACGGAGGCGAAACGGGGGCGCCCCAGACGATCTCATCGGCTTTGTAGGACGAGCGCGTGTGGACGGTCTGGGAGAACGTCTCGTCGAAGCCGTTCAGCAGGATGAACGCGCGCCCGCCGCGATCACCGCGTTGTTGCTGAAGAGGACATTGGCCACGGGACGCGAGAAGCGCGCGAAGGAGATGCCGGCCATGACCGCAACGCTGACGAGACCGACCAGCGTCGCGATGGTGACGATGACGTTGGCGAGCAACGTGGCCGGTCATGCGGGGAATTGTGCTACAAAGCCGGTATGCTCGCTCAGCTCACGGTCGCGTCGTTCGAGCCGCACGTCGGCAGCAGCTTCTGGGTGGAGTTTCCCGCCGGAGGCAAAGTGGAGCTGCGCCTCACGCGGGTGGCGAAGGTGATGGAGAGCGAGGCCGCGCGCCTCGACCGTCACCCCTTCTCACTGTTCTTCATCGGCCCGAAGTCGTACTTCCTCCAGCAGCAGACCTACCACGTCACTCACGCGGTCATGGAAGCGCTCGACATTTTCATGGTGCCGGTCGGGCAGGATGCGCAGACCTATCAGTACGAAGCGGTGTTCACGTAGTCACGGCGTCCACTTCATGAGGAAGTAGACGCCGTTCGTGTCCACCTTCACGAAGCCGAGGCGCTCGTAGAGCCGCAGCGCGGGGTTGTACGCTTCTACATGAATCGTCACCGGCTTGCCCACCCTGCGTCCTCGCTCGAGAACGTCGTGCAGGAGCAGGCTTCCGACGCCGGATCCCCGAGCCTCGGGAACGAGCGCGATGTCGACCAGGCGGATCTGGTCACGCCATTCGTCGATCCAGAGGCGGCCGATCGGCTTGCCGTCTTTCTCGATGATGTTTCGCTCGCAGGTCGGGTAATGAAGCTGGTAGTGCTGGTATTGCGCGGCAAACTGCTGGTCGAGGAATTCCTTCTTCTTGAACTCGTCGAACGGAAACTGTTTCAGCTCCTCCTCACGCGTCGAGCCGTAGAGCTGACGCATGAAGAAGTAGTCGGCCTGCGTCGCGGGACGAAGGGCGACCGCACCGCGATCGATGCGGTCACCCGGGGAGGTCATGGTCACGTCACTCAGCGTAATCGATCTTCAGGACGAAGTGCTCGAACGCCGCAGCCTTGCCATTGCCGTCGGCAAGGGTACGGCGGCCGTCGACAACGCCGAGACGCCACGCGGACCAGCGAGGCTCGGCATCGTTCTCGAACAGCGGGACGATGACGTAGTAGCCGCGGGTGAGACCGACAGTGCCGGGCTCGTCCTGCAGGGACAGCATCAGCGGCAGCGGAGTGCTCTCGGTTGCGCCGATCATCACAGCCTCGCGGCGCGAAGCCGCACCGCCCGGCGCACCGGTTTCGACACCGACGGTGAACGTGAGCTTCTGCACTTCGTCGACAGGCACGGTGAAGCCGACGCCGTTGCCCTGACAACCGGTGACGCGGCTGCAAGCCCAGGCAACGAACGGCACGGCGCGGCGCTCCGCGCCGTCGAGGTACGAGTAATGCGCGAGCAACTCGACGGCACGCCGATTGCGCGGAACGTCGGACGCCCCACTAGCGCCCGACGCGACGATACGCGCACCGCGTCCGATGAACGCTCCGTCGCCGGCCGGGATGCTCCTGGCATCGACGACGGGCGCGTTCTCCTCGAACGGCACGAAACCGACCGCCAGCCGCTTCGGTTGCACGGCAACCTCACCGGCGAAAAGCCTGGGCCCCATGGTTGCGGCGGCGACCGCACACGCCGACGAAACTTTCAGGAATTGACGCCGGCCGACAAGGTGGCGGTTGGACATGGTGTTCTCCTTGTACATCTCTCTCTCTCTCGATCAACCATCAACCTAGCCGCGGGGCGGGAAGACACCCTGCAATGCAATGCAGAAATAGAAGGTCAGGTACGGCTGGAGGTTGTTGTGCGGCTGGTCGCCGCCGGCGGGGGCAAGGGTGTTCGCCGACATCTGCGTATTGGACGTCGTCTGATAGATCGTGCCGCCCGTGCTGCCGGCGAAACTGGCCGTGGGCGTGACGAGGTTCACGTCGGCGTTGTCCTGCGTGGCCGCACGCATGGCGTGCGAGTGCGCGGGAATCTCGCTTTCGAGCAGCGACACGGTCTCGCTGCCGCCGGTCTCGCCGAGATCGTGCAGCGAGAGACCGGGCCCCTGTCCGGGATGCATCGGTGCGCGGCCCTGCAGGTCGGGCAGAGCGAAGTTCGACTTGCCGTTGCCGCCGTAGGTGGTGCCGAGGAGCGAAAAGAGCGCCGTGTTCTGCGAGAGCGGCAGAAGCTGCCCATCGCACCACGCCCACCCTTTCGGCGCGAAGTTGAAGGGGAAAATGCGGATTTCTGCAACGAATGGATCGGCCATTTCAGTATCTCTCCTGTCTCGCGTGCTGCTGCTTCATCGCGGTACCGCACCGACTCCTATGTCGGACTCGGGAAGAGGCCGAACAGCGAGATGATGAAATCGACGCAGAGGTACGGCTGGAAATTGGTGTGCGGCTGACTGCCGCCCACCGGGCCGACGGCCCCCGGATTCATGTTCCCGTCGGGCGACGAATTGATGTAGGGCGTGACATTGAACGAGTTCGCCGACATCGCGCCGGCAGGACTGATCTGATCTCCGGCGATCGCCGCGCCGAGATACGGGTGCGAGTGTGCCGGGATCTGATTGACCGTCAGCGTGATCTCCTCGGCACCTCCGGTTTCGGCGAGGATGAAGCCATTGCCCTGGTGAATGGGGATGCGTCCACGAAGATCGGGAAGAGCGAACGTCGACTGCCCGTCGCCACCGTAGGTTGTACCGAGCAACTGGAACATGGTCTCGTTCTCGCTGATCGGCAGGAGCTGGCCTTCGCAGAACATCCAGCCGGCCGGCGCGAAATTGCCGGCGAACATCCGGATCTCTCCAACATAAGGTTGTGCCATCGTTTCACCTTTTCCTAGTTCGGGCTCGGGAAGATGCCCTGCAGCGCGATACAGAAGTTCAGCGTCAGGAACGGCTGCATGTTCAGGTGCGCCTGGCTGCCGCCCGTATTGAGAATGGTCCCGGGATTCATCGCCGTCAGGTTCGAAGGCGCGTGATAGGCGTTGTTCGCGCCCCCCAGGAAGTTGTTAGTGGGATTGGCCGTCCCACCGGTACCCGACGTATTGGCGTTGAGCACGTGCACGTGCGTCGGCAGTTCGGCGATCGAGAGAGTGTGAGCCTGCTCACCACCGCGCTCCCCCAGCGTATGGCCGCTTCCCACGTGAATAGGCGCACGCCCGCGCAGATCGGGCAGCGCGAAGTTCACGCGCCCATCGCCGCCGAACGTGGTGCCAAGCAGTGAGAAGAGCGCCTGGTTCTGGTTGATCGGCATGAGCTGTCCATTACACAGCGCCCAGCCTTTCGGTGCGAACTCGAAGCCCATGATGCGAATCTCGGACAGGAATGGTTCCGCCATCGGTCCTCCTTCTTCTTCCTCTTCAAAACCTTACGTTGTTAGGGGCAGGAGGCTCCGCCGATGAAGCCTCCGCCGGGAGGCGTGCTCACGGCGGCGGAGCCGGTGGGCGTCCCGCCATTGTTCGACTGCACGAACGCCACGACTGCCGCGGTGTCGCTCGGGGCTCCCGCGTATCCCGGCAGACGCACAGTCGTGGCCTGCCGCTGCCTGAGGCGGAAGTCGGTGCCGCCGCTGGCTCCCGAGCCGGTGATCGCGTTGGCCAGCGCACCCGGGCCACCGATCGTCGTGCAGACCGAGAAGGTGTCGCCCGGCGTCGTCCCAGCGTTCAGATGGATGCCGTTCTTGGCCAGACTGCCCGCAGTGCCCGGATTGGAGATGACGTTGCCGGTGATGATCGCATTCAGCACGCCGCTCTGCGGCGTACCTCCGCCGCCGGTCAGCAACTCGATGCCGAAGTTGTTGTACTCGTGAATATTGTTGTTCGTGACCGTCGCTTCAACCCTCCCCTGGCCCGTGTTCTGGATCTTCACTGCCGATCCGGCAAACGAGCCGGAGTTGGCCACGCCGATCACGCCGAAGCTGTTGTTGGCGACGGTACCGCTGAACGTGCCCGGATCGATTCCCTTGACGATCAGGAGCGCGTGACCGGACGCATCGCGGAGCGAGTTGTTGGAGATGTTGTAGGCCAGCGTCACACCGCTGCCGCCGCCGAGGATCGTCACGCCGCCGCCGCCGGTGGCGATGGCGGGATGGTTGTTGGACAACGTATTGCCGGTGAAGACGAAGTCGGACGACGCGGTACCGGCCAGTCCGAGCTGGAACAGGTCGCCGCGCGCCGAAGTGAATGTGCTGTTCTGCACCGTCGCGTTCAGGATCGCGCTTCCCGCCGCTTCGAGGTACACGCCGTCGTTGCCGTCGGCGGTGCTGTTCGCGCCGATAGTCGCATTCGAGAACGTGATGCGGTCGAGCACGCCGGAGGCGTTGAGAACGGTGACGTTGTTCTTCACGCCGCCGCTGATGGACGTGTTGGAGATGCTGGCCGAGCCGGTGAGGCCGGTGAACTTGACCGAGCCTTCGTCGGCCAGCGCGTTGTTGCCGTTGACGCCATTCACGACCGAATCAGCCAGGGTGAAGCCGTGGACCGACGTCCCTCGGATCGCGAAGTCGCTGAAGTCGTGCAGATTCATGTAGCGGAGCAACGTGGCCGCGGTGTCGCTCAGGCTCACACCCGTCGGGACGCTGTGGATCGTGCCGCCGCTGCCAGCCGTACCGGAGCCGGTTACGCGCAGGCCGCCGGCCGTGCCGGTGTTCGTGACGGCAATGCCGTACGCGCCGCCGGTCGCGGTGATGCTGGTGAAGGTCAGATGGGAGCTGGCGATGGTGGCATTGGAGACGCTCACGCCATGTCCCGCCGTGGCGCTGACGCTGCCCCCGGCCGAGGCGACTCGCATGCCCGACGCGCCGGTGAAGAGACCGGTGCCGGCGATGGTCACACCGCTCGTCGAACCGTAGCCGCTGAGCGTCGTGAAGGCCACGTCGCCGCTGACACTGGCGAGCGTCACGGCCGCGCCGCCGACCGGATCGAGGTTCGTGCCGGCGTTCACGCCGGCAGCGACGGTTTCGAAAGCCGCCGTGGCCGGATTCGCGTCGAAGCGGGCGAACTGGATGTTGATGCCATCACCGAGCGCCGCGCCGCTGACCGAGACGTTAGCCAGGCCGATGACGTAGAGCGCGTCGAGCGACGCGCCGTCGGCGTAGATGCCGTTCGCGGTGGAGGTGATGCTGCCGCTGTTGTACGAGAAGATCACCGTGCCGGTACCGCCGGTGACGTCGACGCCGTTGCCGGCGGAGACGATGCCGGTGGTGTTGATGTTCACGGTGGTCGTGCCGCTGTTGAACGACGTGATGTCGAGGCCTTCCTGGCCGGCGTTGATGGCGTTGCTGTAGATCAGCACCGAGGCCGAGCCGGCGAAGGCCGGCGAGCTGACGTCGATGCCGTTGCCGCTGGCCGACGTCAGGGTCAGACCGGCGATCTCGACACCAGCGACGCCGGTGACGGTCACTGTATCGGTGACGGAGCTGACGGCCGGGCGCGTGCCCGGCGCGACCAGCGTGGCCGGCGAGCCGTTGCCGTTGAGATTGCGCGGGATGATCAGGCCGACGCCCTCACCCCAGAACTTCTGTCCTGCCTCGAGCGCAATCGAGTCGGCCACGGCGGAGGTGTGCACGAAGATGTAGTCGCCGGCACCGTCGACGTCCCCTGAGCCATTGAGCGAGGCGAAGTTGTTGAACGGCGACGCGGAGGTGCCGTTGCCGCCCGCGGCGGCGGAACCGTTTACGTACCAGATCATGTCGTGGATGGTGATGGTCACGCTGCCGATAGCGCTGGCGGGAACGCCCACCGACGGCTGGTCGGTGGCGGTGTACTGGAACGAGGCGGTGGTGGCGCCCGGCGACGGATGGAAGGTGAATGTGCCGTTCAACTCGAGGGTCACGGTGCCGCCGGTGACGACACAGACGTACGGCGCAAGCGTATCGGTGCAACCAACGACGCCGGTCACGATGACCGGATCGCCTTCGACGGCGTCGGCGTCGTTGTCGAGCACACCACGGCCGGAGGGCGTGGTGTCGTTTACGAACGGTGTGAGCGCGGCGCCGTGATCGACGCGGAGCTCGGTGTTGCCTTCCGTCTCCCAGGCGTCGCTGCCCGCGGCCGGGCCGTCGTTCACACCATTGATGATGATGTCGAACGTGACAGGGGCACTGGTGTCGTCGCCGCCGTTGGCCGTGCCGCCGTTGTCCTGCGCGAACACGGTGACGGTGGCAGTGCCGAAAGCGTTCGGCGCAGGCGTGAAGCTCAACACGCCCGTGGAACTGACCGACGGCTGCACGCTGAAGAGCGAGGTCTGAGGCGTGGAGGTTAAGAAGGTCACGGTCTGCCCGGACTCATTCGGACCGGCGCTGATGGCCGAGGCCCAGGCCGCCGAATGCGCACCGCTGTCCTCATTCACCGTAACGTTGCCGCCGGAGGTGAACGACGGCGCATCGTTGATGGCCGTGATGTAGATGGTAGAGGTCTGCGGGTCGGAGGTGTCGTCGCCGCCGTTGGCGGTGCCGCCATCATCGGAGAGGGTGACGGTGACCGAGACGCTGCCGTGCGCATTCGCGGCCAAGGTGAAAGTGAGATTGCCGCTCGGGTCGATGGCCGGCTGTGCGGTGAAGAACGCGTTGCTGCTGTTCGAGACGGTGAAGCTCACGCTTTGGCCGCTCTCGTTGGCGTTGATCGCGCTCGCCCACATCGCGGAGTAGGAGCCGGAGTCTTCGTTCACCGTCACGTCGCCGCCGCCGATGAAGGACGGAGCGTCATTGACGGCGTTGATGGTAAGCGTGAAGGTCTGCGGAGCGGAGGTGTCGTCGCCGCCGTTGGCGGTGCCGCCGTCATCGTGGAGGGTCACGGTGACGGTGACGAAGCCGTTCGCGTTCGCGGCCGGGGTGAAGGTCAGCGTGCCGCTGGCGCTCACCGCGGGCTGCGCGGAGAAGAGCGAGCTGTCGCTGTTCGTGACGGTGAAGTTGACGCTCTGGCCCGACTCGCCGGGGCCGGCGGAAATCGACGAGGCCCAGGACGCGGAGTAGGGGCCGGAGTCTTCGTTGACCGTGACGTTACCGCCACCGGTGAAGGACGGCTTATCGTTGACCGCGGTGATGCTGATGCTGCTCGTCTGCGGGTCGGAGGTGTCGTCGCCGCCGTTGGCGATGCCGCCGTCGTCGTGCGCGACGATGCTGATCGACGAACTGCCGGACGCGTTCGCGGCCGGGGTGAAGGTCAGCGTGCCGTTCGAGCTCACCGCGGGCTGCACGGCGAAGAGGCTCGGGTCGGCCGCGGTGACGGTGAAGGTGACGATCTGTCCCGACTCGTCGGCGCTGGGCCCGGGCGAGATCGAGCCGGCCCAGTTCGGGTAGCTCTGCGCGCCCGAGTCCTCGAAGACGGAGACGGTCGGGCCGGCGAGGAACGACGGGGCATCATTCACGGAGACGATGGTGATGGTGACCGTGGCGTCATCGGTGCCGCCGTTGCCGTCGTTCGCGCGGAAGACGAACGAGTCGCCGCCGTTGTAGTTCGCGTTCGGCGAGTAGTCGACGGTGGCCGTAGTCGGACCAGTCGGGATGATGGCACCGAGGGTACCGTTGGAGGGGCCGGAGACGATGGAGAACGTCAGCGGGTCGCCGTCGGCGTCGCTGCTGCTCAGCATGATCGTGACGGTGTTGTCTTCATTCGTCGAGGCCGACGTGTCGTTCGCCACCGGCGGGGTGTTGCAGGTGATGAGCGGCAGGACGCCCGCCGGAAGCGACGGCGCGGACGGCGAGCAGACGCCGGTGTGCGTCTCCGGAAATACGCTCGTGGCCGTGCCCATGACCGGGAACGTGCTGCCGGTCGTATTGACCGTGCCGCACGCGGTCAGGACGATCGAGCCCTGATCGGCCAGCGGAAGGTTGGAGGTGGACCCCACCGGGCGCACTTCGCCGAGGCCGTTGGTCCAGATCACATCGCCCGAGTACGAGCGGACGCGGATCGCGCCGCCGCCGCGGTTCGCATTGTTCGTGTTGAAGTCGCCCACGGCACGGATGACGGCAGTGTTGAGGGTGACGTCTTCCTTGGCCGCAATCTCGACGGTGCCGCCGGTGTCGCCGGAGGCGGAGTGGCCGTCGTCGATCATGTTGCCGGAGCCGTTGACCGCGTCCCCGATGGAGGTGATGCGAATCAGACCGCCGTAGCTCTTGGCGTCGTGCAGGCCCGGAAGCGAGGTGACGGCGTAGAGGCCCGATGCGGGGCCGTGAATGTCGATGGTCTCGGTGGCGAAGATGTCGACGCCCTTGTTCAGGGCGGTGCCGGTCGGCGCATCGGCGCGGACGCGGCCCATGCGGATGCCGGTGGCGCCGAGGTCACGGCCGTCGATGAGAATATCTTTGCCCGAGCGGATGCTGACCTTGGCCGCCCCGTCTTTGCGCGAAAGCGCAGCGATGAGACCTCGGACGGTGATGCCGCAGCCGTCGAGGGTCACCGGTCCCGCGCCGCCGTCGCCGCCCTGCGACACGATGTTGGCCATCGGTCCGACGACGACCGCCGGCTCGGTGAAGGTGGAAGAGCTGATCGTGATTGCGCCGCCGACCGTGCTGCTGGTGCCGCCATCGAGGGCGGCGCCGCCGGAGAGGCGCGTGGAGAGGATGGTGCGGCTCGGGCCGGAGAGGACGTTGCCGTCCACCGTCACCAAGCCTGCCGCGGCGATGGCGATCGCGCCGCCGCGCGCGTTGGCGCTGCCGGAGTCGATCGTGCTGCCGGAGGCGATGGCCACGGTGCCGTTCACGTTGGCCGTGATCGCGCCGCCGGTCGCACCGCTGGAGCTCTTTGATGCTGCCGAGACGATGGCGTTGCCGCTGAGGGTGAGATTGCCGCCCACGGTGAGGGTGATCGCGCCGCCATTGCCGGAACCACTCCGGTTCTCGGCGTACAGCGCGCCGCCGGCATTCACCGACATGTTGCCGCCGATGGCGAACGCCATCGCGCAGGCGCTGTCGCTCGCGCCGGTGTCGTCGTTGCAGTTGACGACGCCGTTCACGACGAGATTGCCGTCATTGACGGTGAAGACGCCATTGGCGGCACCGTCATGATCGCTCGACGAGCCATCGAGTGATGCGAAGGTGTTGGTTCCGGTGATCGTGACGTCGTGCGCCATCGCCGGAATCGTGATCAGGGCAAAAAAAGACAACAGGAGCCTGACCGTCAGGGATCGCATAGGAAAACCCTCCGTGGTAGTGCCGAAGATGAAGCGACTCGTTATTGGAACCGTAAAGGCGAACGGGATCTCTTCCCACAGAGACGCGTGCGCCAAGCGACTGCTTAGGTTGTTGTAGAGAATCTCTCGCGGACGATGGCCGACAATTTAACTTCACTTGTGCTCTCACGCAAGCATTGATTCGCTGTACGTACCACTACCACCGCAAAACAACGAGGCGCCCCGTCGGGCGCCTCGTTGTTCTACTGCGGGTGGGAGCGGGATGGTACTTATGGAGTGGCGCAGGCGGCGCCGCCAGGCGTGTTGACGAAGCCGGCGCTGGTGGGATCGACGACCGCGCTGCCGCTCGGCGAGCCGCCGATGCGTGCCTGGGCGTAGGCCACCACGGCCGCAGTGTCGTTGGCAGCACCGGCGTACTGTGGCAGCCGCACGGTTGTCGACTGGCGTGCACGGAGACGGAAATCGACGCCGCCGTTGCGGCCCGACCCGTTGATCGTGTTCGTGCCGAGGTTCAGGCAGGTGACAAACGTGTCGCTCGGCGTGACGCCGTTGTTCAGGTTGAGCCCCTGGAAGACGTTGCTGAAAGCCGGATTGTTGCCCGGGTTGGCGATGATGTTGCCCGACACCGTCAGGTTGAAGGCGCCGGGGTGCGCGACGCCCGCACCGGCCTGCATCAGGAGACCCTCGTTGTTGTACTGGCGGAGCTCATTGTTGGTGATCGACACCGTCATCGTTCCCTGGCCGGCCTGCTGCACCTTCAGGGCGTTGCCTTCGAGCGAGCCGGAGTTCGCGACGCCGGCCACGCCGATGTTGTTGTTGTCGAACGTCACCGCCAGCGAGCCGGTTCCGACGTCCTTGACGATCAGCACGGCGTGGCCGTGCGCATCGCGCATGGTGTTGTTGCTCACGTTCATGGTGACGTTGCTAGTGCTGCCGCTGCCGAGCGTCACGCCGCCGCCGCCGGTGGCGATGGCAGGATGGTTGTTCGTCAGCGTGTTGCCTGTGAAGACCAGGTCCCCGGTGCCGGTGCCGATGTGGTTCATCTGGAACAGGTCGCCGGCCGCAGAGGTGAAGAAGCTGTTCTGCACCGTCACCTTCACCACGGCGGCCAGGTCACCTTCGACGTTGAGGCCGTCGTTGCCGTTGGCGGTGCTGTTCGCGCCGATGGTGACGCCGGTGAAGACGAGGCGGTCGAGCGTGCCGGTGTTGTTGAAGACTTTCACGTTGTTCTCGAAGCCGCCGCTGATGTTCGTGCTCGTCACGGTGCCGGCGCCGGTGAGATTGATGAAGCGCATGCTTCCCTCATCGAGCGAGGCGTTGTTGCCGTTGACGCCGCTGATGACGCTGTTGTCGAGGTTGAAACCGCCCGACACGGTGTCGCCGTAGATGGCATAGTTGCCGAAGTCGTTCAACTGCATCCGCGACAGCGACACACCACCTTGTACGTTGTTCAGGTAGACGCCGGTGCCGGTGTTCATGTTGCCGTCGGTTCCGGTCTTGCTGGCGATCGTGCCGCCGGAGGCAGCGACTCCCGTGCCCTTGACCGACAGGCCGCCGGTCGCGCCAGTGGTGTTGAGGATGATGCCGCTGGCAGTGCCGCCGTTCGAGGAGATGCTGCGGAACTCGAGGTCGCCTGCGCCGATGGTGGTGTTGGCAACGTTAAGCGACGTGCCGGTCGTGGTGGTCAGCTTGTTGACCAGCCCCCCGGTCGCGGCGCCGTTGCAGCCGCTTTCATCGCAGACTTCTACCGTGCCGCCGCCCGTTGCAGAGAACGCCGCGGTCGCACCCGTGGAGAGATCGATTCCTCCATTGAAGCGAATGGTTGCACCGGCGTTGTTCGACAGCGTGATGCCTCCGCCGTTGTTGGCCGCGCCGCCGGCGATCGGGTCGCTCGAGCCGTCGAGGTCATCGATTGCGCCTGCGAAGATCTTCGTGCCGCCGGTGGAATTGGCGACCGAGACGATCGTGCCGGTGTTGTCGTAGATCGTGCCGTTGTACGTCGAGTTGACCGTACCGCCGTTGATGAAGAAGTCGGTGCCGGCGGCGTTGGTGATGGTGGAGCCGGTCGGCGCGCTGAAGGTGCCGGTGACGTTGGTCAGGTTCACACCTTCCGCGGCGCTGTTGGTGCTCGTCATGCCGGCCAGTTGCAGGTCGAGACCGGTGATGTCGGTCAGGGAGACCGCGCCGCCGGCGTTGGCGACGATCGTCGACACGGTCGGGGCCACGGTGAAGGTGAAGCCGCCGGCGCCGCCGTCGGCGATGAGGGCCGCGTTGGCGTCGGTGAAGATGTCGAGGTCCGTGAAGTTGAGCGTGCCGGCGACGTTGAGCAGCGCGAGGCCGGTGTTGCTGATACGGTCGATCGACGTGCCGATGGTCGTGATGCCGCCGGCGACCGGGTTGATGCCGCCGCCCGGGGTGGCGTCGAAGATGATCGGGGTGGTCACACCGGTGACGACGATGCCGCCGCCCGACGTTCCCGGCACGACGTTGTCATCGAAGGCGCTGATGTACGCGGTGCCGGCCGTGCGGCTCAGATCGATGGCCGCCGCGGTGCCGGAGATGGTGTTGTCGTGGATCGACCACGCGGTCGTGGTCGAGCTGCCGGCCACGCCGCGGATGCCGAAGTTCGTCGTGCCGATGATGACGTTCTCCGCGATCTCGATGTCACCGGCCGAGGCTCCGCTGGTGCTCATGGAGATGCCGTCATCGCTGCCGGTGATGTTCAGGCCGCGGATGATGTTGCCCGTCAGGTTTGTGGCGGTGACGCCGTCACCCGCCACGTTACCGATGGACGGACGCGTCCCCGCCGCGATCAGCGTCGTCGAGCCGTTGACGACCAGGGCCACGCCGTTGCCGATCAGGTCCTGACCGTTCTTCAGCGTGATGCCGGTGTTCTGGCCGCTGTTCGTGCCGTCGCCGACGTGCACATAGATGATGTGGTTGACGCCCGAAGCCGTCTGCGCTTCGAGGAGAGTGTTGAACGGATCGCTCGAGGTGCCGTTGTTCTGCGCGATGAGGTCAGCGGTCGGGTCGTTGTTGCGCACGTACCAGACCACGTCCGTGCCGGTCATGGTCATCGTGATCGAGCCGTTGACGGTGTTCGTGCCGTCGGTGAGCTGGTACGGGACGGTGTCGGTGCCGCTGAAGCCCGGAGGCGGCGTGTAGTACATCGTGCCGTCGGCCTCGATGCGGTAGACGCCGTTGTTCGCCGTCGTAGTCGGACCAGCCGCCACGACCAT
>DASPMO010000141.1:0-26894 GCA_035627015.1 Thermoanaerobaculia bacterium
GGCGGATAGTCGCGCACGATCAGGCGCGCGCTCGCCAGCGCGGCGTCGAATGCCGGCCGGTCATTGCGCGTCAGGGCGGCGTGGGCATCCTCCAGCGTACGGCGCAGTGTGCGGCTCGGCGGGGCGGCGGGAATCGCCGCCGGCGCGATCTCGGACGGCGCCGGGAGCTCGGCCACCTGCACGCGCGGCATCGGCGCGGGCGCGAGTCCCTCCGCGCACTCCACCGGCATCGCTGCCGGCGGGTTGGGGTTTCGCGTGACCAGCGGGTTGAGAGGCCACGTCGCGCCCGTCGAAACGAGCGAGACGCCCAGCGTGAGGAACAGGACCGCGGCGCGGTGGTAATGCGTCATACATCCTCTCAACCGGCCTCGGCACTTGCAGCTAATGTGCCGTGGCCACTTCCTGCGGCAAATGCTTCTTGAACAGCTTGATCAGATCGTCGACGGCCAGCGGCTTGGCCACATAGTCGTCGACCTTGAAGTAGTCCAGGGCCTCGTTGCGGTACTTCCGGTCCGTGTACAGGCCGGTCATGATGATGGCCTTCGAGCGCGACGTGCTCGGATCCTCTTTGAGCAGGCGGCACATCTCGCGGCCGTCGAGCTTCGGCATGAACGCATCCGACAGGATCAGATCCGGCCCGTACTCCCGCGCCAGCGACAGCCCCTCCTGCCCGTTCGCGCCGACGACGAAGCCGTAGCCCATGGTCGTCACCACCGTGCGCACGATGAGCTGCACGTTCTCGTCGTCCTCGACGAGGAGGATCAGCGGACGCTTCACGTCCGTCACCGGCGGATTGGCGCGCGTGCTGATGGCGCGCTTCGAGCCGATCATCTTCCGCTCGAACAGCGACGGCGGCGCGTCGATCCAGAAGCGCTCCTTGTACGGCGCGGGGGCCTTGCAGAAACAGCCGCCGCAATGCGTGCAGACCACCGTGTTGTCGCGGCCCACGCAGCGGCACCACTCCGCGTGCGTGGCGTCGAAGTTCTGTTCGCAGTTGAAGCAGCAGACCTCGTACGCGTCGGGCTTCGGCGGCGGGGCCGGCCTGGCGGCGATGACCATCGGCGGCGCGGCGGCCGGCGCGAGCACGTCGGCCAGGGCCACGTCGTTCTCCGCCAGCTCCTCTTCGCCGGCCTGCTCCGCCTGCTCATCCGCCTGTTGAACATGGCGGCGATGCAGCTCGTGCAGGTCGTCCTGCACCGGCAGGCCGGCTACACCTTCGAGGTGCTTCTGCAGGATGTTGATCAGGTCCGTGATGGCCACCGGCTTGGCGACGTAGTCGTCGACGTGGAAGCGCTTCAGCGCCTCGCTGCGATATTTGGTATCCGTATAGAGGCCCGTCATCACCACCATGCGCGTGTCGGCGAAGGTGGGATCTTCCTTCAGCAGGCGGCACATCTCGCGGCCGTCGAGCTTGGGCATGAAGGCGTCGGACAGGATGAGGTTCGGGCGGTACTCGCGCGCGAGCTCGAGGCCGTCCTGGCCGTTCATGGCGTGGATGAAGCCGTAGCCGAGGTTCGCGCAGACACGCTGCACGATGGCCTGGATGTCCTCGTCGTCCTCGACGGTGAGGACGAGCGGGCGCACGACCTCGGCCGGCCCGGCGTTCGACGGCAGCACTCCCTGCTGGCGCCGCGCCTCGGCGCTCTTGCGCTCGAACAACCGCGGCGGCGCCTCGACCCAGAACTTCTCCTTGTAGGCGGGAGGGGCCTTGCAGAAGCAGGAGAGGCAGTTCGTGCAGACGAGCGAGCGCTCCTTCGCCAGGCAGCTGCACCAGTCGGCTTCGACGGCGTTGAAGTCGATGCGGCAGGAGAAACAGGGGACGTCGTACTCGTCGTTCGACACCGCGGCGCGCGGCATCGGGAGCGGCTCGGGCGTGCGGCGCACGACGTTCGACGGCGCGGCGGCGGCCGGCTGCGCGGCAACCGGCGCAGGCGGCGGCGTGTGGACGCGCTGCGGAGGTGCCGACTGCGTGCGCGGGATCATCTGCATGGCCAGCAGCTCGTCAGGGTGCGACATGGCCTGCTGCGCGAGGCGCGTCACCTCGTCGAGGTCGTACGGACGCGCGGCAAAGGCGGAGAACTGCACGTTCGGCGGGGCGGCCGAGGGACCGCGTCCGGTGAGCACGATGGGCAGGCTCGAGCTCTTCTCGGTCGTGAGGCGATAGGCCTTCTCGAAGTCGGGATGCTCGATGTCGAGGAAGAACGCGTCGGGCTTGAGCCGCAGCAGCTCGTCGACGGCGTCGACCCAGCGCTCCACGACCGTGACCTCGATGCCGCGGTGCTTGAGCTTCGGCAGGATCGTATCGGCCGTGCCGCGGCGGCGCTCCAGGAGGAGGAGGCGCGGCTTGCGCGTCTTCGGCGGCGGTGCGGTGGCCGCGGGCGCGCGGCGCACGGGCTGCTGCGCGGATTGCGCGCGCTTCGTGGCGGTCGTGTTGCCGACCACGCGTTTGTTATTGAGGTTCGGACGCGTGCGCGGTTCGTTGCGCTTGAACCAGCCGGTGACGGTGTCGAGCAGCGACGGCTTCGGCGGCGCGGCTTTGGCCGCCTGTTGCGGCGCGGGCTTCGGTGCAGGTGCGGGTGGAGCCGGCGGCGGAGTCGCGACTTTGCGCGCTTCCTCGACACGCGCGTCGGCGGCGCGGGACATGGCTTCGCGCTCGCTGGCGAGCTGCTGTTCGAGCGCGGTGCGCATGGCCTCGCGCTCGGAGGCGAGCTGCGCCTGCAGCTCTTCGCGCTCGCGCGCGGCGCGCTGCTCGGCCTCGGCCCTGGCCCGCTCCGCTTCCTCGCGGGCGCGGACTTCGGCCTCCTGCTGCGCGCGCTCGGCGGCCTGACGCGCGGCGGCGAGCTCCTCGCGCTCGCGCTGGAGCCGCTCCGCTTCCTCGCGGGCGCGCGCTTCCGTTTCCTGACGCACGCGCTCGGCGGCTTCGCGCTCGGCGGCGAGACGGACGCGCTCGCGCTCGGCCTCCTCCCGCTCCTTCGTCAGCCGTTCCGCTTCCTCGCGGGCGCGCGCTTCCGCTTCCTGACGCGCGCGCTCGGCGGCCTCGCGCTCCGCGGCGAGACGGGCACGCTCGCGCTCCGCCTCCTCCCGCTCCTTCGCCAGCCGTTCCGCTTCCTCGCGGGCGCGCGCTTCCGCTTCGAGACGGATACGCTCGGCCTCTTCACGCTCTTTGGCCAGCCGCTCCGCTTCTTCGCGGGCGCGCGCTTCCGCTTCGAGGCGGATGCGCTCCGCCTCTTCACGCTCTTTGGCCAGCCGCTCCGCTTCTTCACGGGCATGCGCTTCCGCGTCGAGGCGAATGCGCTCCGCCTCCTCACGCGCGCGTGCTTCGGCCTCCAGGCGGATGCGCTCCGCCTCCTCGCGGGCACGTGCTTCGGCCTCCAGACGGATGCGCTCCGCCTCTTCGCGGGCACGCGTCTCCGCTTCGACCCGCGCGCGCTCGGCGGCCTCGCGCTCGGCGGCCAGCCGGGTACGGCGCTCGGTCTCGTCGCGCTCGCGGGCGAGGCGCTTCCCCTTGCGGTCTTCGCGTTTGGGCGCCTCCGGCTCGACGTCCTGCACGAGCGGGGCGGGACGGGCGGAAGCCCGGCCGACGTTTGCGTCCACCAGCATCACCAGGGCAGCCGCCGCGGCCGTTGCGAAAGCGAAGAGGCCTACCGTCCGGCTGGGAACATCAAAGTAGAACGCCAGGATGGCGGCCGACAGCGCGAGCGCGGTCAGTCCCCCCTGCCAGCCTCCCTTCCAGACGGAGAGGAGGACCGCCACCGCGAAAGCGAGCAGCAGCGGCGTGATCGAGCTTGGGGAGAAATACATCCCCACGCCTGTGGCGAAGATGACGAGATCGACGGCGATCCCGTAACGGAAAATATTGCGGCGGGTCTCTGGAGTCATCGTCCCGGGGTAAGGCTTACTTTCTCGCGGTCTGGGCCACCGTGCTCTCGATCTTCGTGCGATACCGCGTCACGTCGTCCGTGACCTGGATGAACGGGAGCGCGCAGGCGAGCTCCTTCTGGGCCTCGACGTAGGCGCCGGTCTCGTAGAGAGCCACGGCGTGGTAATAGCGGAGGTCCTCCTCCCCTTTCGCGAACGTGCCGAAGCGGCGGAAAGCCTGCACGGCCTCGCGGAAGGCACCGGTGCGATAGAGCCCGACGGCGGCCTCGGCCAGCACCTCGCGCGGCGCGCCGGTGGAGTTGGCCAGGCCGGTGTAGATGCGCACCGCCTCGGTCACGTTGCCGTTGCCGGCCGCGGCCTCGGCCGTGCGCAGCGCCATCAGGTACTCCTTGCGGGCCGCGGTCTCGGCCTCGGTCACGCGTGCCGTGGCCGCGCGCTCGGCGGAGGCGCGCTCCTCGGCGATGCGGGCTTCGGTCAGTTTCTGGATCTCGGCGATGCGGGCGTCGGCTTCCTTCTTCGCCTCCGCCTCGACCTGCGCCGCGCGCTGCTCGGCCTCGCGGCGGGCGGCCATCACCTGGGCTTCCGACTCCGCCTCGGCGGCGGCCACGCGCTGCTTCGCCGCCGCCTCGGCGGCGGCCACGCGCTGCGCGGCGTCGGTCTGGAGCTGCTCGATCTTCTTCTGCGCGTCGGTCGAGGCGGCACTCACGCGCGCGTCGGCGGCCCGCTGCGTCTCGGCGATCTTCACCGCCGCTTCCTTCTCCAGGCGCTCCCGCTCGGAGGCGATGCGGGCGTCGGCTTCGCGCTGGATGCGCTCCCGCTCGCGGGCCACGATCTCGTCGATGAGCTGCTGCCGCTCGGCACGCTCCTCGGCGATGGTCTTCTTGACCGCCACGCGCTCCTTCGGCTGGATCGGCGGCAGGACGCGGTTCGGGTCGTCGTCCTGGGCCACGTGAACGTTGCGCGGCAACGGGCTGGCCGGGGTCAGCGCCGCGGAGAGCGACTCGATCTCCGACGCGTCGGCGCCGAGGTTCAGCGTCGCGTAGGTCGGGTTGATGCGCTCGGCCGAGTGGAGGCGGAGCAGCGTCTCGCGCGCATCGTCCTCGCGCCCGAGGCGGAACTGCGCCAGCGCCAGGTACACCAGCGACGTCTCGAACGACTGCAGCCGGTCGAATTTACCGGTGTTCACGTACGCCTGCATCTGTTCGGGAGAGAGGAACCCCTGCGCCGCCGCCTGAAGGTCGGTGACTGCCGAGGAGTAGTCGCCCGACTTGTAGGCGCGCAGCCCGCGGTCGAGCAGCGACTCCGGCGTGATCGCCGTCTGTGCGGATGCCAGCGAGGCGACGGCGAGCGCGACGAGGAGAACGGCGGTCTTACGCACGATGAACCCTCCCGATAAAAATTGTAGGAAACCGAGTTGCTGAAACCGGTAACAGTCCGGCCTTTCGGACCCTGCATTCAATTTTGCTGCCGAGCCGGGCGCCGCGTTTGCACGCCGGGGGTCCGGGTGCACGAGAATCTACTCCGCTTTCTGAAGCATCGCCCGGACGTCTTCCCCTTCCGGCGCGAGCTGGATCTCCGTCATTTCGTGGCGGATACGATCGGCCGTGCCGCCGCGCACTTCCCCGTCCCGGCGAAAATTTTTCTGCTCGACGAGCTGGAGCCGAAGGGCTACGGCTTCCCCCTGACCAAGTCGCCCGCCGTCGACGAGCTGGAGATCCGGCTCCAGCGCTGGCTGGACGAGGAGCTGACCGCCCGCGGCATCCCCAGCGTGCGGGCCAACGACCTGCTGAACGCCTACCGCGACCAGGTCGTCAAGCTGGCAAAAAACGCCCTCGACTCGAGCGTGCTGGCCGACTACCACTCCGTCTTCTGGCTCCTGCACACGCAGCAGACCGGGCGGCTCTTCACCGCGTTCGTACGGCGCGCGGTCGACGCCGGGATCGCCCGCGAGGACGCGGAGCGCCTGCGGTACGCGCTCTACGCGAAATGGGGGAACGCCATCCGCGAGAGCGTGGCCATCCGCGGCTTCGTGGAGATGGTGCTGGAGAACCCGCTGCTCGTGGTCGAGGAGTTCGTCAGTCCCGATCTCCGCGAGCTGCGCGGCTATTTCCTGCACATCCGCCGCGATTACGCCGCCTTCCGCAAGGTTTTCGAGGGACTGCGCTCGATGCTGGCGGACCTGCTCACGCGCGACCGGCTCTTCCGCCGCGCGCTGACGATCCTCGGCTATCCGGAAGGGGGCGTCCCGCCGGTGGTGGCGCTCCTCGACTGCCGCGTGCGCGAGCTGCTCGAGGACCACTCCGCGTACCGCGCTCCCGGCGACGTGTCGGTCCTCGACCTCGTCTCGCGCCGGTTGCTGGAGTTGTTCGTCGTGCAGAGCCTCCGCCGAGGCATCGTCTGGATGTCGTCGTCGTCCGAGGGAGAGAACCGCGGGGACGACGGGACGATGTACTCGCGCGCCATCCGGCCCATGAACTTCGGACGCCGCGGCGTGGTCGAGCCGATCGTCTACCGCTATGGCCTGGTCTACGACATCACCTCCTTCACGGAAACGCTCGGCGAGATCGCCCGCGGCGGCCAGGGAGAGGAACAGACGTCGTACCGGCAGATGCTCGAGTTCCAGCGCGAGCTGGTCGAGATCACCCGCCGCTTCGGCCTGCAGTTCGAGAAGTTCCTCGGCGACGGCGCGTTCTATACCTCCCGCCGCGCCACGCGCTCGATCCACGCGGCCATCGCCATCCAGCAGTTCTACTCCGACCAGCGCCGCAACGGCTTCGCCTTCAACCGCGGCATGCGCATCGCGCTCAACTACGGCTACTACCGCCTGCTGCCGATGCAGGTCTCGGCCGACGGCACGCAGCTCATGGAGTTCTACGGCCCGGGCATCGTCGAGCTGTCGCGCCTGACCACGGGCAAGACCACGAAGGAGGTCGAGGATTTCCAGCACCTCCTGCTCACCCACGGCTACGACCAGAACGAGGTCTATCGCTTCTTCGCGCCGCTCTCGCGGGGCGTCGACCGCGCCGACTCGTCGCAGCAGCAGCGCGAGTTCTACGCGTACGTGAACGAGAACGGGCACCTCATCAACGAGGGCATCGTCGTCTCCATCCCCTTCATCCGCCAGCTCTCGACCGAGATCGTCGAGGACGGGCAGAAGCTCTATCGCCTCATCACGCCGTGGAGCGTCTACCTCGGCTTCCCCACGGGCGGCGACGCGGGCGGCTATATCGGCGTACGGCTCCTCGGGTCGGTGTCGCTCAAGGGGATCGGCGCGCAGGACATCGGGGAGGTGATCTGGACGACGCCGGACCAGGCCGAGATCTCGATGATCGACGAGTCGAAGCCGCTGCTGCAGCTCCTGCAGTTCGAGCGGCACCGCACGTCCGCGCACCGCGTGGGCACGCTGGCGAGCATGGAAGACGCGAGCGGCAACGCGGACCTGGTGGTGTGCGAGTCCCAGAGCGAGACCAACCCGGTGATCCTCGTCGGCGAATGGGACCCGGTGGCGGAGGAAGTGCGCCGCCCCATCCGCCTCGACGGCACGGACGCGGAGCGCTACGGCCTGGCCGTGCCGCTGACGGCGGAGGCGGTGGAGCTGCAGATGGTGGCCTACCAGAACCTGTACCGGAAACTGAGCCGCCTGGAGACGCTGCCCAGCTTCAGTGTGGACGCGATTCGCCACAACACGAACTTCTCTGGGTTCATCATCGGGGCGACGGTGGAACGGTTGTAGGAATTGAAAATTGAAAATTGAAAATTGAAAAAGCGCCAGCGGCACCGGCCGTTTTTCAATTTTCAATTTTCAATTTTCAATTTCAATTTTCAATTCCGCCTCTCTCAGTTCGCCGCCCGCGTCCACGCCACGACGCCGGCCACCTTCTCCAGTTCCACCTGCCGCTCGAGGTACTCCCAGATGCCGAGGACTTCGTCGCGGTCGCTCGGTTTGGGAGGGGCGATGCGGCGGACGTGCTCGTCGGAGAGGGCGAAGCGGGCGCGCGAGTACCAGCGGCTGGCCTCGACCGGGTCCTGGGCGAACTTCTGGATCGCGGCGGTGACCATGGCGATCTCGTCGTCCGAGGCGCCGGTCGCCAGCACGTCGTCCGTGCGGCGGTTGCGCACGCGGCGCTCGGGCTGGAGCTCGTGCGCCATGAGCAGCGAGTCGAGCGCGCGCTCGAGTCGTTCGCCGTGCTCGATCACGCGCAGGCCGCTGATGGAGAAGCGGTCATCGCCCGAGCGCGCCAGGCTGGTCCAGACCACACGCGCGCGCAGGACCACCGAGCGCGCCGGGTTGAGCAGCGCGAACGTCAGCTTTGCCTCGCTTCCCGGCAGCAGCGGATCGCGATGGCGGATGCGCAGTCCCGTCGAGGAGATCTGGAGGATGGTGAACTTCGCGTCGTCGAAGATGCCGTCGATCTGGCGGCGCGGGATGTAGCGCTGCGTGCGGCGCTGGTCGGGGCGCGATTTCGGCTCGCTGACGCTCGCGGTTACTGGTGGCTGGTGGCTGTTTGGCGGTGGCTCTTCGTGCGCCGGCTCCGGCTCGGGCGTGGTCACGGCTACCGCGACCTGCGGCCGCGGCGTCTCGGCGGGCCGCGCCTCCGCCGCGTACAGCCGCATCAGCGAGTCGCGGAAAAACTCCTCGAGCTGCGCGAGCGGGATGCGCGGCTCCCCTCCCTTGACGTGACAGAGAATGCGGCCCGTGTCGAGGAGTGCGTCGACGGCCGAGGGAGAGAGATCGAGGAGCTCGGCGACTTCGGAGGGCGTCAGGGTCGAGGTCAGGGGTCGCACGCCCGAGGGGCTATGCGACAGAAATGCCTGACACGGTCGCGGGGCGGCTGATGTTGAGGCAGCGGCGCACGGAGGCGATCAGCCTGCCGGGCATCACCGGCTTCGACAGCGTCTCGCAGATCTCGGGGAAGAGCTTCCGGATCTCCTTCGGCTCGAGCCCCGACACCACCACGACCGACGCCAGCACCTCCGGCGTCGTGCTGGCGATGTACTCCATCACGTCGGTGCCGCTCATCTTGGGGAGAGCGATGTCGAGGATGATCGCGTCGTAGCGGCGCTGCGCCAGCGCACCGACCGCCTTCTCGCCGTCGGGGACGAGATCGAGGTCGCAGCCTTCCGGCTCGAGAATCCGCCGGAACACCTCGCGGGTGGCGGCGTCATCTTCGACGATGAGAATGCGAGAGCGCATGTCCGGAACTCACTCTAGCAGGAGTGCCGTGAGCACGGGAAGAAGGAATTGCGCTAGTGTCCCAAAATGAACAATACTGCGCAGTCCACCGCTCGATCAAGCCCCCCTTTGAGTGAATGGTCCCCGCCCTCGATCCAGGTGACTTCGATCGCGGGCGACAGCGCGTACGTCGCCACCTCGGCCGGCGTGCCGAAGGTGTCGCGCGTCCCCTGCACGATCCGCGTCGGCGTGCGCAGCTGCTCGAGGTGCGCGACGCGCAACTGGTCCGGCTTCGCCGGCGGATGGAAGGGATAACCGAAGCAGATCAGGCCGCGCACGTGCATCTCGTCGGCGACCATGCTGGCCATCCGCCCTCCCATCGATTTCCCGCCGATGACGACGCGCTTCCCGCCGCCATGCTCCTCGATGGCGCGGCGCCACGCGTCGAGCAGCACCGGCTGCCGGTCCGGCACTTTCTTCTCCGCTTCCATGTAGGGAAAGTTGAACCGCACCACGCGAATCCCCCGCTCCCCCATCCCCTTCGCCACCCGCGCCATGAACGGATGCGTCATCGGCGCGCCGGCACCGTGGGCGAAGAGGAAGAGGTGGGGGGAGTGTTCGGGGCCGTCGTAGAGGTAGCGCATGATGGAATTGAAAATTGAAAATTGAAAATTGAAACAGCCGTCTCGCGAGCATCAACTTTCAATTTTCAATTTTCAATTTTCAATTCCTACCTACCACCCCCGCACCGGCCGCCACTCGTCCACCACCCGCTCCCCCTCCATCACGTAATACCGCTCGAACATCGCCGCGGTGAGGCAGGAGTGGTTCGGGAGGATGCGCAGGCGCGTGCCGACCGGCACGTGGAGGCGCGACTCGACCTTGCCGTGCTCCTGCGACAGCGCGGCGATGCGCATCGGCAGCGGGCGCAGGTCGAGGTCGCAGACGATGCCGTATCCGAAGTTCGGGTCGATGTGCTCGGGGCTGAGGTCTTTCGACAGCGCCAGCGCGCCGGCATCGACGATCAGCGCGCCGCGCTCCGGATACGAGCCGACGACCGTGGTCAGCACCGACACCGCCACGTCGTCGCGCGTGCACGAGCCGAGGGTGGCCTGGAAGGCGTCGAAGAAGACGTAGTTGCCGGGACGCACCTCGTCGCAGGCGTCGAAGCGTTCTACCACCGATAGAGTCGGGGTCGAGCCGATGCTCCGGAGCAGCGAATCGCCGAGGCCGAGCAGGGCGCGGAAACGCGTCAGCGACGCCGCTTCCTCGGCGGCGATGCGGCGCACTTCCTCCACGCCGCGCACGTTGTAGGAATGGCCCGCGTGCGTGAGCAGTCCGCGGAAGAACACCCCCTCCGACGAGGCCATGTGCAGCGCCAGGCGCGCGCTGTCCGGGCTCTCCGGATCGACGCCGGCGCGGTGATAGCCGCAGTCGACTTTCAGGAAGACGTCGAACGGATGCGCGTGCGCTTCGACCGCGCGGAAGGCCTCTTCGGAGTCGACCAGCACGTGCAGCCGCTCGATCCGCCGCGCCAGCGCGGCCGCGCGGTCGAGCTTGGCCGGCGAGATCGGCACGGCGTAGGTGATGTCGCGGAAGCCGTCGTCCGCGAAACGCTCCGCCTCGGCCAGCGTCGACACCGTGATCGGCCCCGGCGCGCCGCCGTGCTGCAGGCGGCCGATCTCCACGCACTTGTGCGTTTTCACGTGTGGGCGGAATCGCACACCGGAGTCGTGTGCACGATCGCGCATCCGCGCGCAATTCCGTTGCACCACCGTGCGGTCTACGAGGAAAGCGGGAGTGGCGATCTCGGTTAGCATCGTTTGCGGATGCGGAAGATACTCCACATCGACATGGACGCCTTCTACGCGTCCGTCGAACAGCGCGACGATCCCTCGCTGAAAGGCAAGCCGGTCATCGTCGGCTGGCCCGGCGAGCGCAGCGTCGTCTGCGCCGCGTCGTACGAGGCGCGCAAGTTCGGCGTGCACTCCGCGATGCCGGCCTCGCGCGCCAAGCGCCTCTGCCCGAACGGCGTCTGGCTGCCGCCCGACTTCGAGCGCTACCGCGCGGTCTCGCAGCAGGTCCGCGGGATCTTCGAGCGCCACACGCCGCTCGTCGAGCCGCTCTCGCTCGACGAGGCCTACCTCGACGTGACCAGCGAGCTGACCGGCATCCCCACGGCCACGGAGACGGCGGAGAAGATCCGCGCCGAGATCCGCGAGGAGACGCAGCTCACCGCCTCGGCCGGCGTGGCGCCGAACAAGTTCCTGGCCAAGATCGCCTCCGACTGGCGCAAGCCCGACGGCATGTTCGTCATCAAGCCGCACCAGGTGGAGCGCTTCCTGGTGAGCCTCCCCGTGCGCAAGATCCCCGGCGTCGGCAAGGCCACCGAGGCGCTGCTGACGGAGATGGGCATCACCACGGTCGGCGAGCTGCACCAGTTCGATGTCAACGCGTTGACGGCCCGCTTCGGCAAGTGGGGCGTGCGCCTGTGGGAGCTGGCCCGCGGCATCGACGAGAGTCCGGTCGAGCCGTCGCGGAAGCGGAAGTCATGGTCGAGCGAGAACACGTTCGCCAGGGACGTCACGAAGGAAGAAGCGGCGGAGTGGATCCGGACGGAGGCGCACAAGATCTGGAAGGCGCTCGAGGAGCGCTCGATGCGCGGGCGCACGGTGACGGTGAAACTGCGCACGCCCGACTTTCAGACCGCCACGCGGCAGCTCTCCCCGCCCGAGCTGCCCGCCAGCGGCGACGACGTGGCCCGCGTGGCGGTGTCGCTCCTGGACCGCTTCGACTTTCCGGCCGAGGCGCGCTACCGCCTCGTCGGCGTCGGCGTGTCGAACTTTCTGGAAGAGGAAGACGTGCGCGAGGAAGCGGTGGAGCCGTCGCTGTTCGCGACCTGAGGCATGGGCATCGACCTCCAGATCCGCGGCCGCTACGCGCGCTTCGCCTTCCTGGCCGCGAGTCCGCAGGCCTTCCTGACGCACGTGCAGCGCTGGTGGGAACGGAACCACGGCGAGCTGCTGATCCCCCGCAACAGCTTCCTCGGGCTCTGGAACGGCACGCCGTCGCTCGGCGTCTCGGTGCACCCCGGCGCGGAGAACGTCGTGTTCATGGTGCCGCGGCGCGGCCAGGTCGAGGTCGCGGCGAAGACGTCGACCGCCGGCCCCGGCTACCACATGTTCGTCTGCGACGCGCTGCACGCCCTCGGCGAGGAGCTGCGCATCCGCTGGGACCTGCCGCACGAGCAGTCGTACGACGAGGGCTACTACTTCTACACGCGCAATCCCACGGACATCCACGAGGAGATGCGCAAGTTCGTCCGCAACCTGGCTCGCGTCGCGCTGAGCGACACGGTCGGCAACGCGCTGCAGCTCTCGATGCCGTCGGACTGGCGCTTCGAGGTCCCCGATGCGTACGTGCTGACGCCGCTCGGCCCGCGCGACCGCGCCTGGGTGGAAGGAGCCTCCGTCGACGGCAACCGCGGTATCGATGTCTTCCCGTGGTGGCATCGCGGCGCCGGGCCGCACTACTGGCTTGGCCGCGCGCTGGTGCAGATGTGGTCCGACGTGCGCTGGCGCGAGCCGTTTACGGAGGAGCAGACGGATGTGCTGATCGAGGTCCACGCCGCGCTCGCGGCCGCGTACCGGAACGAGCCGCGCCTCACCTATCCGTGGCGCGCCTGGAGCGAGGTGACGCGGCTGCTCGGCCTGGACGACGAGCTGACGCGGGAGATTCACGCCCATGCCGCCGCGGCCGCGGAGTCCCCACTCATCGGCTATCGGCGCCACGACGTCATCGCCTCCGTCACGGACGGCTGGAGCGTGCGCGTGCCCGGCTCGTTCGCGCAGGAGTGGGACGGAGACACGTGGGTGGCGTGGGAGCCGGGACGCTCGGTCCGCGTGACGATGCGCGCCCCAGCCACCGCCGCCCCCGAGCTCGACATCACCTTCGATGACGAAGCGCACCGCGACTGGGCCCTGGCCACGCGCGAGTCGCTGCGCTGGACGAAGCCGCCCGAGCGCGAGACGGTGGTCGGGAGCGATGAATGATGAGCGATGAACGATGAGCAAAGCCGGCTCATCGCTCATCGCTCATCGGTCCTCGTTCACCGTTGTAGACTCCGCGCCGCAATGAGTCACACACAACCCGTTTCCGTCGCTCAATACGGCATCGGCCCGATCGGGGCGGAGATCGCACGGCTGCTGCTGACCAAGCCGTGGGTGAAGATCGCCGGTGCCGTGGACATCGACCCGGACAAGATCGGCAAGGACCTCGGCGAAGTGATCGGGCTCGATCGCAAGGTCGGCGTGACCGTCACCGCCGAGCTGCAGGGGAAGCCCGACGTCGTCTGCCACTCCACCGGCTCGCGCCTGCGCGACGTCGCCGGGCAGCTCGAGTCGCTGCTCGGGCACGGCTGCCACGTCGTCTCCACCTGCGAAGAGCTGTCGTTCCCGCTCGATGCCGGCATCCGCGAGCGCCTGCAGCAGGTGGCGCACGCGCACAACGTCGCGCTCCTCGGCACGGGGGTGAACCCCGGCTTCGTGATGGACAAGCTCCCCCTGACCATCACCTCGGTCTGCCAGGAAGTGAAGTCGGTGGAGATCATCCGCATCCAGAACGCTTCCACGCGCCGCGAGCCGCTGCAGCGCAAGGTAGGCGCCTCCATGACCGTCGACGAGTTCCGCATCGCCGTCGACACCGGCCGGATCAAGCACATGGGCCTGCGCGAGTCGCTGATGCTCGTCGGCAACGGCCTGGGGGTGGAGTTCGACAGCGTCTCGGACGAGAAGATCGAGCCGATCGTGGCCGAGCGCGAAGTGGTCACGCAGTACCTGCGCGTCGCGCCCGGCCAGGTGGCCGGCGTGCACCAGACCATCTACGGCAAGGGACGCATCGACGTGAGCCTCGAGCTGCGCATGTACGTCGGCGCGGAGGACGTGGCCGCGGACCGCGTGATCGTGCGCGGCGTCCCCGACGTGGAGATGGAGATCAAAGGCGGCGTCCACGGCGACCGCGCCACCGCGGCCATGGTCGTGAACGCCATCCCGCGCCTCATGCAGTCGCGCTGCGGCGTACTGACGATGGACGACATCGGGATCTCGTTTCGGTGATGTTCTCGGTTGTCAGTTGTCGGTTGTCTGTGCCTTGTCGTCAGGCGCAACATCGCAGACAACGGACAACCGATAACCCGCAACAACGGTCATGAAGATCTTCCTCACCGGCGCCACCGGCTTCCTCGGCTCGGCCATCGCCGCGTCGCTGGTCCGTGCACAGCACGACGTGACGGCGCTGGTCCGCTCTTCGACGGGGGCCGCGCGCGTGCTCAGCTACGGCATTCAGCCGCATCACGGCGACCTGCGCGAGCCGGCCTCGTACCGCGACGCGGCGCTGGCCGCGGACGCAATCATCCACGCCGGCGTCGAAGGGGGCCCCGATCGCATGGATGTCGACCGCCTGTTCGTCGACGCCGTGGCCGGTCCCACGCTGATCTACACCTCGGTGCTCTTCGTCCTCGGCGACGTCGAGGACGCGGACGAGAGCGCGCCCGCGTCGGGCCCGCGCGCGGAGCACGAGCGCCTCGTGCTCGACGCCGGCGGCGCGGTGATCCGTCCGGGGATGATTCACGGCGAGGGTGCGTGGCTGTTCGAGCATCCGATCGTCATCGGCGACGGGGAGAACCGCTGGCCGCTCGTGCACCGCGACGACGCGGCCGAGCTCTTTCGCCTCGTCGCCGAGCGCGGCGCGCGTGGCATCTTCCACGCCGTCTCCGAGGTCCGCCGCGCGCGCGACGTCTTCCCCGAGGTGACGGGGACGCCGCTGGAGCAGGCGCGCGAAGAGCTGGGCCGCTTCGCCGACGCGCTGGCGCTCGATCAGAACGTGCGCGCGGAGCGCGCGCGGGCGCTGGGGTGGACGCCGCAACGCGCAGCGTCTGGACTGCGGCAGCGGTAGCTGCCGCTCTCGAATGCCGCAGCGCCAGCTGCGGCTGGCGCATTGAGAGCGGCAGCTAGCGCTGCCGCAGTCCAGAGCTACCGCTTGGCCGTCTTCTTCTGCATCGCCGCGATGACGTTCTTGCTCACGCCGCTCTTGGCCAGCGCGATGAGCGCGTCGGGCGAGACGTCGAACTGCGTCTGCGTCGCGCCGTCGATGGCCAGGATGATGTTCTCGTCGGAGAGGCCGGCCTTGGCCAGGTCGATCACGGTCTGGTTGCGCATCCCGGGGGACGCAGCCGCCGGCGCGGCCACGGGCGTCGTGCTGGCCACGCGCACCGCGCTGCCGCTGCCGGTCCACGATTCATAACGCGCCACCGAGTCGCCGACGCGCGCGCCGGGCGCGCTGATGGGGCTCGACGCGAAGAGGCTCGTGTAGCCCTGCCGGAACAGCTCTTCCTCCGCGTTGAGGCCGGCCGCGGTCTCGTAGTGGCTCTTCGCGGCGCGCAGCATGTCCAGCGCTTCCGTGCGGTTCTCCTTCTGGTACGAGAGCGCCTCCTTGGCGATGGCCATCGCGTACTGGCGGAACGCTTCTTCCTTCCCGTTCTTCTTCGCCGGCATGGCCTCGACGGCGGCGAGATAGCGGTCCCACTGGCCGCTCTCGGCGAGCGGGATGAGCGGCTCGAAGCTGGCGCGCGGGACGAGCACGGCCACGCGCTCCTTCGTCGGCACGAGCTGCGCCGCGATCTTCTTCGCCGCGCGCTTGAGGAGGTCGTCCTCGACCGTCGTCGGCGCGGGGGCGGAGTCGTAGTCGCCGAAAGTCTTGCGCCACGACTCGTCGACCGTGCCCGAGGTGACGGCCTTGTTCTTCGCGCCGATCTCGAAGGCGCCGGTGAGCTTGGCGTCGATGACCTTGCGCTGCTTCTGCACGGCCACCTGCGAGTAGACCGGCTTGTCCTCGTACTTTTTCTTGCTCTCGTTCCACTCGCGCTTCGTGCCGGTCTGCTGGCGCTCGTAGTCGGTGTAGGTCTCCCACGTCTCGTGGGACTCGAGGCGGTCGAGGGCCACGTCGAGCGTGACGTCGGGCTTGCTGTCGGCGACCGTGCCGGCGCCGGCGAGAATGTGCTCGGTGATGTAGCGCTGCAGCGTGGCCGCATCGTCGCGGTCGGCGCCGCGCTCGCTCTCGACCGTCACCTGCACGCGCCGCGCGCCGGCGTTCGTCGCGGGCGGAATGGTGCGGTCGAGCTCGACCGCCTTCTTCTTGAATCCGAACCCCTCGCGCGCCTCGGCAGAGACGCCGAAGGCCAGCACCACGAGCACCGCCGCCAGTCTTTTCATGGCTTGGGATAGTAACGCCGCAGCACGATCGCCACCAACCCGAACAGCACCCAGAGGATCACCCAGGCGACATGCGCCGACTCGAGCCAGTTCCACCCCGCCAGCGTGAACGCCCAGAGCGCGTAGACGAGCAGGAACACGCGGCGGTGACGCGCGTCGTCCTCCACCCCGGCGGCGATGCTGGCGCCGAGGATGAGGGTGGGGACTGCGCCTAGAGCGAAGTTCAGGAAGAGAGTCATAGGCTCATAGGCTCATAGGCTCATAGGCTCATAGGCTCATAGGGGGCTCCTGTGAGCCTCTGAGCCTCTGAGCCTCTGAGCCTGTGTACCGTCACCGGTACCGCAGATCGATCACCTTCCGCACCGCATCCTTGGCCACGTTCGGCAGGTTCTGCACGCGCGTCAGCACGTCGTTGAAGGCGTGCGACTCGCCGCCGTGCTTGAAGCATTCGCCGCAGCGCGGGAGGTTGGTGAAGTCGCGGCGCTCGAAGGCGGACTGCATCTCCGCGAAGCGCGGGCCGTCGAGGATTTCCTGGAGGGAGTGCGTCTTCAGGTCGCCCAGGACCTGGTCGCCGTGCGCGTCGTAGCAGCAGTGCGTGACGCGGCCGTCGGCGAAGATCACCACCCAGGTGAAGAAGGCGCCCTGCACGCAGCCATAGAACTTCCCGTGCAGGTCCGTCTCCTCGTTCACGTCGAGGGCCTCGCAGGTCTTCTCGATCACGCGCGCGTTCTTGTACTGCTTCAGGTCGAAGAGCCGGCGGAAGTCCTCCACCGTCTCGTCCTGCGTCAGGCGCGAGCGCATCTTCTGGATCTCGATGCGCAGCGGGTGTCCCTTCGCCTGCGCCAGGAACTTCCGCGTCAGGTCGACGAGCTTGTCGAAGTCGCCGCCGGTGCGGAGCTGCGGGTAGACCTCGGGCTGGACGGAGTCGACGCAGATGCGGATGCGCTTGAGCGGCGTGGCCAGCAGCTTCGCGCCGATCTCCGGCGTCAGCACGAGGCCGTTGGTCGACAGGCTGGCCTCGGGGAAGAGGCGGATGGCGTCGTCGATGCGCGAGTAGAGCAGCGGCTCCCCCATCTCGTGCAGCCACTTCAGCTTCAGGCCGTTGCCGTGGATCTCGCGCTCGGCTTTCTCGACGAGGCTCCACTCCATGTCCTCGTAGGGACGGCGGAGCACCGGCAGCGGACACATCCCGCAGCGGAGATTGCACTTGGAGGTGAGCTCGAGCCCGACCTTGATCCTCGAGGGAGAGAACTTCATTCGCCAGCAACCAAGCGCCTGAACAGTGCGCCGTATTCCTCCCACGAGTACTTACGGGCGGCGGCGGCCGCGCGTCGCTCCAGCCCGGCGCGGTCGGCGCGGGTGAAGAAGGCGTCGACTCGTGCGGCCAGCGCGACGTGGTCCTCGCTGGGGAAGACCCACTCCGCGTCGACGATCTCCGGCAGCCCGCCGGCATCCGAGGCGATCACGGGGCGGGCGAAGTGAAAGGCGGTCAGCGCGACGCCGCTCTGCGCCTCGATGCGATACGGCGCCAGCACGACGTCGGCCGCCGCAAAGTACGTGGCGATCTCCGCGTCGGGGATGTAGCGGAAGTCGAAGCGGACGTTGGTCAGTCCGTCGGCCAGCGCGCGGTATTCGTCTTCCGACCGCCACCACGCCTCCCCCGCCACCACCAGCGTGACGTTGCTCTGCAGCAGGCGCCACGCGCGCAGCGCGACGTCCAGTCCCTTGAACGGGCGGACGTGGCCGAAGAAGAGGGCCACGTTGCCGTGCAGCCCGAGGCGGCGGCGCGCCTCGGCGCGCGTTGGGATGGCGCCGCCCAGCTCGTGCACGGGAAGGAAGGTTTTGATGATGCGCGGCCCTGTCATCCTGAGCCGCGTAGACGGCGAAGGACCCCCTGCTGAAAACCCCGTACTCGCTCCGTAGGCAGGGGATCCTTCGCCGTCTACGCGGCTCAGGATGACACCGAGACGGCGGGCGGCGTCCGCCGCCTCGGTGTCCGCGTGCACGACCAGCACGTCCCCCCGCCGCAGCACGCGATTGGTGAGCCAGCGCTTCCACGCCGCCGGCTCCTTGTCGCCGATGTTGTGGCACTGCAGGATCACGCGCGTACGCTTCGGCAGGAACGCGAGCAGCGTCAGATACGGCAGCGCCCACACCCACACCCACCACACCAGGATCACGGCGTCCGGCCGCTCGCGGCGCAGCACGAGCGCCGTGCGCAGCCACGTCAGCGGATTGATGATGTCGAGGAGGAAACGCGCCTCGAAGCGCGGCAGCGTCGCATCGACGTCATCGCCGCCGGGATAGAGAAACCGAGGGAACTGCCGCTTGAACGAGATCGCGGGAGCGCCGAGCACCTCGGCCAGACGCTTCGTACAGTAGGCGATGCCGGCGCGATAGGGAGGGACGGGGCCGATCACGAAGGTACGAGGTACGAGTGACGAGGTACGAGTGGAGTCTGGCGCGCCGCTCACTCGTGCCTCGTACCTCGTACCTCGTACCTCATCAAGCGGCCGACAGGAAATTCACCACCGTCGACTGCAAGTACGCCCCCCACGTCCGCCAGTCGAACACCAGCGACGACGACATGAAGCAGGAGTGCGTGCAGTGGCACTCCTTCGCGCGGATCGACCGGCGCTGCTCTTCCGCGGCCTCGGAGAACCACAGCTTGTCCCACGAGTAGCCGGTGTCGCGCACGTTGCCGACGGGCTCGCGCAGCTCGCACATGCGCACTTCGCCGCGCGCGTCGAGGACGCCCGAGACGCGGCCGGCGTGGCAGGGGCGCACCTGCGTCTCCTGCTCCAGCACGGCCAGCTCCATCTGCCGCGAATAGATCTTCACGAACTTCAGGAAGCCGTCGTAGTTGCGGTAGCCGTTCCAGTACTCCTCGAGCTTCGGCAGCAGGGCGCGGTACTTGTCGGTGGTGATGGGCTGGATGTTCTTGTCCGGCTGATCGCCGCGGAGCATCTCGAACGAGTGGAACGAGACCTTCGGGAAGTCGCGGCGCACCCCCTCGAACATCACCTCGAGGTCGTCCGCGTTGTAGGTGCAGAGGCACGTGTGCACGTTGACGGTCAGGTTGTCGTAGCGCTCTTTGAGCGGCATCAGCAGCGCGTACGTCTTCTTCGCCTTCTCGTAGTTGTTCGGGACGCCGCGGATCCAGTCGTGCTTCTCGCCGATGTGGTCGATGGAGAGGTTGACCACGATCTGCGTATCGGGGCAGCGCTGCAGCGTCGACTCCACCTGCCGCGCGATCAGGTCGCTGGTGATGGCGCCGGTGGGGATGGTGATCTGCTTGACGTTGTTGTTCGTCGAGAGGAACTCGCAGATCTCAGGGAGGTCGCGGCGAAGGAACGGCTCGCCGCCGCTCATGACCACGAAGAGGAGATCGCCCATCGAGGAGAGCGTCTTCTTGATCTCCTCGAGTGACAGCTCGTGCTCCTTGTTCTTCCGGAGTTGCTCCCAGTTGAAGCAGGTGCGGCAGAAGGAGTTGCAGTCGTAGGTCAGGCCGAGGATCAGGTAGACGGGGCGCATGCCGCGCTTGTCGACCAGATACTTGAGGTACTGGAGCTTGTCGGTGAACTTCATGCGATCGCGGTGAGGGGAACCGCGCCGCAAGTGTAAGGATTTCCTAGGCGAACGTGAATAGCGAGCGGATGCGCTCCCCGACCTCGTTCCCCGCGTCGTCGGCGACCTCGAAGGCCATCACGCGGAGTTGCTCGTAGTCGGGGCGGTCGAGGCTCTTCGCGCGGCGGCGGATGACCTGGCGGGCCAGGCTGAACTTCGTCTGGGAGAGAGTGGCCAGGCGGGGGAGCTCGCCGAGCAGCTTGTCGAGGGGGCGCGTCTGAATGCCCTCCACGAAATCGGCCATGTCGGTGAGCGTTGCCGCGCTCACGCCGCGGCGGATCAGAGTCGAGTCGAAGTCGGCTGCCATGGGCGTTCGCCGTCTGCACACCAGATGCCTTAGTTCCGTCCCGATGTGAGCCCCGTCACGATCCCGAGCCAGTACGTGAGGTGGTGCATGGCAAACGCGACCGGAATCACCGGCCAGTAGCGCAGCGGCAGCCTCGTGGCGCGCACGCCGAGGACGAACGTCACCAGCGCGTACGGAATGGCCACGAGCGGCGCGAAGAGGATCGCGAGCGCTCCGGCAAAAAGAAACGCCGTCACGCGCGGATCGCGTCGCGTACGCTGCCGCCGTCCCGTCTTCACGCGATAGCGCCAGCGCTGGCGGAGGTATGGTCCGGGGAAGGCGCGGCGGCGGTGAAAGACGCGCACGCCGTCGTGATAGACCACGCGGCCGCGGGCCAGCAGCTCTTCGAGCAGCGCCGTGTCCTCGCCGATGTAGCCGATCGACTCGTCGAAGCCGGTGAACGCGCTCCGGCGCACGAACAGGTTCACCAGGGCGATGTCGCTGGCGCGGCGGAGGTCGAAGACGCCGCGGCGGTTCTCGTGGGCGGCGATGCCGCTGCCGATCCAGCGCGTGGCCAGGAGCGTGTCGGAGATCAGCTCGCTCGCCGGAGAGTCCGGCGGCGCGGGGTCGGGACCGCCGAGGGCGAGGACGTCGGGATGGGCGTCCAGATAGGCGCAGGCGGTGGCCAGCCAGCGCGGATCGGCCTGTGCATCGTCGTCGATGAAGGCCAGAATCTCCCCTGCGGCCACGGAAACTGCTCGATTTCTTCGAGTTGCGGGATTACGATTCGGCTCGACGACGTTGCGCACGCCGGTCCTGCCCGGCACTTCGACCGGCGCGGCCGAAATCAAGATCAGCTCGAATGCGAACGGCGCATCCTGGTGCAGCACCGAGGCGATGGCCCGTTCCGCGTCGCCGCCGAGCCGTTCGACCGGCATGATCACACTGACTTTCATCACACTATGAAGCTTATCGTTCAAATACCCGCCTTCAATGAAGAGGGCACGATCGCGCAGGCCCTGCGCGAGTTGCCGAAGAAGATCGAGGGGGTCACCTCGATCGAGACGCTGGTTATCGACGACGGCTCGACCGACAAGACCGTCGAAGCGGCCCGCAAAGCCGGCGCGACGCACATCCTCCAGCTCCGGACCCACCGCGGCCTCTCGGCCGCCTTCGTGGCCGGCATCGACGCCGCCCTCCGCCTCGGCGCGGACGTCATCGTCAACACCGACGCCGACAACCAGTACGCCGCCGCGGACATCGCCCGCCTCGTCGCGCCGATCGCCGCGGGCGCGGCCGACGTGGTCATCGGCGACCGTGAGGTGGCCAAGTCGCCGCACATGTCGGGCTTCAAGAAGCTGCTGCAGCGCGTCGGCAGCTGGACGGTCGGCAAGGCCTCGGGCCTCCGCGTCCGCGACGTCACGAGCGGCTTCCGCGCCTTCTCGCGCGAGGCGGCCATGCAGATCAACGTCTTCAATCCCTTCACCTACACGCTGGAGACGGTCATCCAGGCCGGCAACCGGAACCTCGGCGTGCAGAGCGTGACCGTGCGCACGAACGCGCCGACGCGCCCGTCGCGCCTCTACCGCGGCATGGGCACGTACCTGCGCAAGTCCGTGGCCACGATCTTCCGCATCTACACCGTCTACCGGCCGCTGAAGACGTTCTTCGCCATCGGCTCGGTGCTGATGTTCCTCGGCGTGGCCCTCGGGGCGCGCTTCCTCTGGTACTTCGCGCAGGGCGACCGCGACGGGCACGTCCAGTCGCTCATCCTCGCCGCGGTGTTCCTCGTCACCGGCTTCCAGACGTGGCTCATCGCGCTTGTGTCGGACCTCATCGCCGTCAACCGCAGGCTGACCGAGGACGTGCTGATCCGGGTCAAGAAACTGGAGTCGCCGGAGAAGGCGCGCCGCGTCGTGGCGACATCGCAACCGCAGCAGCCGCAGCTGCAGCAGCCGCGCGAGCCGCGTCCGCCGCGCCCCCCGCGCGAGCCGCGCCGCGACAAGCCGGCCGCCGCCGCGGAGCCGGCCAAGCCGGACACCCAATGGGTGTGGCTC
Source organism: Thermoanaerobaculia bacterium (assembly GCA_035627015.1). Taxonomy (GTDB): domain Bacteria; phylum Acidobacteriota; class Thermoanaerobaculia; order Gp7-AA8; family Gp7-AA8; genus QHVT01. The sequence goes on from DASPMO010000141.1 coordinate 22,291, forward strand.
CTCGACGAGGACAAGCTCGAGCAGCGTGGGAAAAGCGCTCCCGAGGCCAAGCCGCCGGTGCGCGAGGAAGAGATCGAAGAGGACGACGACGAGCTCGATCCGACGGCCACGCCCGATCCGTCGCGCCCGCGCCGCCGGCGCCGCCGCCGCGGCGGTACCCGGCAGCATACGGAGCTGCCGGGGAACCGCGGAAAGCACCTGGCCAGCGGCGACGAAGGGGGCGGCGACTAGCCCTTCTTGCGGTCGTCACCCTCGTACGGCGGCGGCGGAGTGCCGTTGTCGATCTCGGGATCGATGATGATCGGTCCGGAGCTGCTGTTCTCGAGGGTCAGGCCGTACTCCCACGTCCCGAGCAACGTGTTGTTGTACGTCAGCTCGAGCGTCTGGCCGTTGCTGCTGCGCGACGGCAACGCGCCACCGAGGGGCGGGGGATCCATCTTCCATTCGAAATAGTTCGACTCGGGGAAGATGGTGCCGGGACCGGCGGCAATCCACCGGATGGTCTGGGTCCCCTGCGGCACGGGGACTATGTCCGGAACGACCGCGGTAGTGAAGCTTCCTCCATTTTCCACGAGCACTGCAATGACCTGAGGCATCGTCAATCTCCTTCTCTCTGCATCAGCAACCGTGCGCCCTGCACAGTTGCTCGAGGTCGGTCGTGAAAACACCCGAATCGCGCATGCGGCCGAGGAGCGCCCGCGCCTCGGGGAGCCGGCCGCGATGCAGCAGGACGCGGAACCAGTTTGCCAGGTCGGCCGGCGACGCGTTCTTCGCCACCAGCGGCACGAGCGCCTCCTCGGCGCGCTGCCACTGCGCGGCTGCCGCGGCCGGATCGGACGGCTCCAGCAGCTCGCCGAGCAGCAGCGCCGTCGAGGCGAGCTGCGAGCGGGCATAGAGATCGTCGGACGGCATCGCCTCGAGACGGCGGAGCGTGTCGCGCAGCAACTCCACGGCCTGCGCGCGTTTGCCCGTCGAGACCAGATAGCGCGCGTATGCGAGGTCGATCTGCGCGGCATCGACGGCAAAGGACATCCGCGTCGGGGCCTGCTTCATCACGCCGGCGATGAGCGTCCGCGCCTCGGTGAAGAGCGCCACGGCCCGCGTGTGATCGCCATCCTGCCCCGCGTCCGCGGCGATACGCCGCGCGCAGATGGCCAGCGCGCGCCGCGCGGACACGTTCGTCGGGTCGAGTGCGACCAGCTCGCGCTGCAGGGCCAGCTCCTCGCGCCAGAGCGCCAGCGCGTCGCGCTTGCGGCCGCTCTCGTCCAGCGCGCGGCCGAGATAGCCCATGCTCGCCGCCAGGCGCTGCCTCCACTGGTTCTGTTTCGGCTCGCGCTGCACGAGCTGCCGGTAGATGCTCACCTCGCGCTCGGCGTGCTCGAGCGCGCCGCGCACGTCCCCCATCTTGTAGAGCACCACGCCGATCTTGTTGTGCGCGCGCGCGACCTCGGCCTGCGCGTCGATGTCGTCCGGCTCGCGGCGGGCCAGCTCCCGCTTCACGTCCGCGCTGACGCGGTAATGCCGCAGCGCGGCCTCCAGCTCCCCCTTCGCCTCCAGCATGGCCGCGACGCCGCTGTTGCCGTACGCGCGCTCGAGGAGGTACTCGCGATTGGCCGGATCGAGCTTCGCCAGCGTCTCTCCCACCTGCATGTATTTCTGCATGTGCTGCAGCGCCTCGTCGGTGCGCCCCTGCGTGGAGAGGGCGTTGCCGATCCAGAACTCCGTGGCCCCGTGGACCAGCAGCGCGGGTCCATTGCGCGGCTCGCGCCGGACCGCCTGCGTGGTGAGCGTCTCCGCCTGCCGGAACATGCGCAGCGCCTCGGGCGTGTTGCCCTGCCCCAGCCGCACCTCGCCGAGCTGGTTCAGCGCCTTGGCGTTGCGCGCCAGCGCATCCGCGCTCATCACCTTGGGATCGAGCGACTCGAAGTATGCCAGCGCGCGCTGCCCCACGTCGTCCAGCACGTCCAGCCGCCCCACCGGCTCGAGCTTCTTGCGCAGGTCGCCGAGCATGAACTCGACCATCGTCTCGAGCTGCGCGCGGCGGCGCTCGGCCTCCTGCTGCGCGGCCACCGCCTTGGCGCGCTCGTTCTGCAGGTCGACCGTGTAGCGCCAGCCGCCGAAGGCGAGGACGGCCGCCACCGCGGCCGCGGCGGCACGCTGCGCGAAGCGCTGCGGCTTGCTGGCCAGCCGCTTCAGACGCCGCAGCGCCTCGCCGGCCGTGGGGCGGTCCGCGGGCGCGAGCTGCTTCAGGCGGTTGATCAGCGTGGTCACGTCGCCCGGCGCACCCTGCACCGGATTCGTCTCGCCGCGCGAGACGCGCAGGAGCACCTCGCGGGCGCTCAGCCCCATCGGATGGGGATCGGAGCCGGTGAAGAGGAACTGCAGCAGCAGGCCGAACGAGAACATGTCGCTGGCGGGCGTGAGCTCCTCGCCGCGCGCCTGCTCGGGGCTCATGTAGAGCGGCGTGCCGAGGGTGATGCCGACGGCCGTGGCCAGGGGAGAGGTGTCGTATTCGTTCTGCACCGGGATGGTGTCGGCGCCGCGGCCGTGCAGAGGCACGACGTTCACGGCCTTCTGCCGGCCGGACAGCTGCTGCGTCCGCGCGCGCTGCAGCCAGCGCGCGAGACCGAAGTCCAGCACCTTCACCTCGCCCGTCCTGGTGAGCATCACGTTCTCGGGCTTGAGGTCGCGGTGCACGATGCCGGCGCGGTGCGCGGTCTCCAGCACGCCCGCCACGGCGCTGGCGATGCGCAGCTTCTCGCCGCGCGACATCTTCTCCTCGATGTCGGCCAGCGTGCGGCCGTCGATGTATTCGAGGACGAGGAGGTCGACGGTCTCGCTCTGGATGTAGTCGTAGATGCGGCAGATGTTCGGATGGTCGAGGCGCGACAGCGCCCGTGCCTCGCGCAGCAACCGCTCGCGCGCCTCCCGCTCCAGCCGCTGGTCCGGACTGACGACCTTGACCGCAACCTTGCGCTGCAGCTTCTCGTCGTATCCGCCGTAAACATCGCCCATCCCGCCCTGGCCGACGACCTCGGTGATGCGGATGTTCCCGAACTGCTGCCCGATCAGTTCCATGGGAAGCCCCTCGATTGTTTGTGGACCCGCGAGCATTCTAGCTTTATTGACGGCCTTCGGCGCGGTTTTTCCCCCACGTCACGTCGGCTCGGCAATGAAGCGGTAGCCGATCCACGGCTCCGTGACGATGTAGCGCGGCACGGCCGGGTCGGGCTCGAGCTTGCGGCGCAGCGCGCTGACGTGGACGCGCACGGTGTCGTGCGTCGTGCCGGGCAGGGCGCTCCAGACGCGGGCGATGATCTGCCGAAGGAACACCGGCTTGCCGGCGTGGGCGGCCAGCAGCTCGAGAATGGCGAGCTCGGTCGGCGTGAGCCGGATCTCCCGCGCTCCCTCGGTCACGCGCCGGCGCGCCACGTCGATCGTCAGCGCGTCGAAGCGCAGGATCCCCGGCGTCTCCCCGCTGGTGCGGCGCAGGTTCGCACGGATGCGCGCCAGCAGCTCGGGGATGGAGAACGGCTTGGTCACGAAGTCGTCCGCGCCGAGGTCGAGCGCGCGGATCTTGTCCGCATCCGCACCGCGCACGGAGATGACCACGATCGGCGTGCGCGCGCGCCTCGGGCGGCGAGGCGCGATGCGCGTTCTCCACGAGGTTCACCAGGATCTCCAGCGCCAGCGACGGGTCGACCTGCGCGTCCGGACAGTCGCCGGCGATGGAGATCGTCACCGGCACGGCGGGGAGCGTCTCGTGCACGGCGCGGAAGAGGTGAGCGTTCTCTTCGCCGGCCAGCCGCCGCCGCTCCGCCTCCGCCGCCTGCCCGCGCGCGTTGAGGATGATCCGGGTGACGAGCAGCGCGGAGACGAGGAACGCCGCCAGCGCCGCCCAGTTGCGCGGATCGTCAACGTGAAACGCTTCGGGCCGCTGATGCTGGTCTGGTTCGTCACCCTCTCCGCGCTCGGCCTCTACCACCTCGTGCAGCAGCCGCACGTCCTGGCCGCGCTCAATCCGTGGTGGGCGGTGAAGTTCATGATCGCCAATCAGCTGGTCGGCTATCTCGTCCTCGGCGCGGTCTTCCTCGTCGTCACGGGCGGCGAGGCGCTATACGCCGACATGGGGCACTTCGGCGCGAAGCCGATCCGCCTGCCGTGGTTCGGTGCCGTCTTCCCCGCGCTGCTGCTCAACTACTTCGGCCAGGGCGCGCTGCTGCTGCGCAATCCCGCCGCCAGCGATCCCTTCTTCCTGATGGCGCCGCGCTGGCCTCCTGGCCGTCGTGGAGCGCGAGCGCCGGGGGTGGAGCCGCACCGCGGTCCTGGCCTTCGCCGTGCCGTTCCTGATCGTCGACCTGGCCTTCTTCGGCGCGAACATCATCAAGATCTCCGACGGCGGCTGGTTCCCGATCCTCACCGGCGTGGTGGTCTTCACGATCTCTTCGCCTGGATGTCCCGCAACACCACCAGCGCGTCGACGTTTTTCTCCCTGCCGCCGAACCAGACCATCGAGCTGGGCGCGCAGGTGCGCCTCTAACTAACGCGGACCGCCGGTGTCCTCGCCGGCTGTCCGGGCGGGCGTCCCGCCCCCCCCCCCCCCC